>CBDFJO010000005.1:0-927939 GCA_965248525.1 Urechidicola sp.
CATCTGATGAAGAAGAATTGAAAAGGTTTGGAGAGAATCAAGATGTATCAACTTTTTATATAGAACTCACAAGAAAAATCACACCTATAAAAGATATTCAAGCGGTTATAAAGCTTTATAGGTATCTAAGACTAAGAAGAGAAAAAGTACTAATTGTTCACACGCACACACCAAAAGCTGGTATTGTTGGTATGTTAGCTTCATATTTTGCAAAAGTTCCTAATAGACTTCATACAGTTGCTGGTTTACCTTTGTTAGAAGCAAAAAGTGTTAAAAGAAGTATTTTGAATTTTGTAGAAAAACTAACATATAGTTGTGCAACTAAAGTTTATCCGAATTCTAACGGATTGAAAGACATCATTTTAAAAAATAAGTTTAGTAAAGCGAGTAAGTTAAAAGTAATTGCAAATGGAAGTTCTAATGGCATAAATACAAAACATATTTCAACCTTAAATTATATTACGGAAGTACGATAAGGTCAAATTTTAAAAACTAGAGTTCGGGATTAAAAAAAACGACTTTGTCTTTATTTTTGTAGGGAGATATAGTTGCAGATAAAGGAATTAATGAATTAGTTACGTGCTTTTGATAAGTTGTCAATTGAAATAAATCGCAGTAAAAATGTTAAATTGTTGTTGGTAGGACGTTTTGAAGTCAGATTTAGATCCATTATCAAGAACTGCAATTGTAGATAGTATTAATACAAACAATCAAATCAATTATACATGTAGGTTATCAAAATGATGTTACGACCGTATTTTGCCATATGCAAATCTATTAGTTTTTCCAAGTTATAGAGAAGGCTTCCCAAATGTTGTGATGCAAGCAGGAGCAATGGGATTGCCAAGTATAGTAACGAATATTAACGGTTGTAACGAAATAATAATTGAAGGAAAAAATGGTTGGATTATACCTGTGAAAAATACAAAGGCTATAGAAAAAGCAATGAAAAAAATACTATTAAATAATAATATGAAAAATAACGCTAGAAAAATGATAACTGACCGATACGAACAAAAAGTTGTTTGGGATGCGCTATTAGCTGAGTATAAATCATTAGAAAATAATGTATAAATATTTTTTTAAAAGAGTATTTGATTTACTATTGTCAATAATAGGCTTATTGATTTTAAGCCCAATTTTTATTATAGTTTTACTATTATTGATGATTAATAACAATGGTAAACCATTCTTTTATCAGATGAGACCAGGTAAAAATGAAAAAATATTTAAAGTTATTAAGTTCAAAACAATGAACGATAAGAAAGGTAAAAATGGAGAATTATTGCCAGATAAAGATCGTTTAACAAGTCTTGGTAATTTTATTAGAAAAACATCATTAGATGAAATTCCACAGTTAATAAATGTTTTTAAAGGAGATATGAGTTTAATTGGCCCTAGACCATTATTGCCAGAGTATTTGCCGTTCTATAATGATGATCAGAAAAGGAGGCATTTAGTTTCTCCAGGTATAACTGGTTGGGCTCAAATAAATGGGAGAAATTCAATTAGTTGGGAAGAAAAGTTTAAAATATGATACATTCTATGTTGATAATGTAAGTTTATTTTTTGATTTAAAAATAATTATGTTAACAGTTAAAAAAGTTGTGTTTAAAGATGGGATATCTGCAATAGGTCATCCTACTATGCCTAGATTTGATGAATTAAAAAAAAATATAGATAAAGTATGAAAAAAATATTAGTAACTGGAGCAGGAGCATTACTTGGGCAGGGAATTTTAAGGTGTTTACAGAATTTCAGGCCCGAATATGAAATATACACTGCAGATCCAAGCCCGTATTCTACTGGACATTGGTTGGGTGACAAGCCTTTTGTATTACCTATTATTGGGGATACAAATTATAAATCTGCTTTAGAAGAAATTATTCAAAAAACTCAATTAGATGTAATATTTGTTGGAACAGATGTTGAATTACCATTTTTTGCTGCGAATCAAAAATATTTGGAAGAAAAATACCATTTAAAAGTAATAGTATCATCTTCAGAAGTTATTGAAATTGCTAATGATAAATATAAAACAGCAAATTTTTTAAAAGAAAATAACTTCTTTTATCCAGACTCAGTTATGGCTTATGATAAGAAGAGTGTTGAGGTCTTTCAAGAAAGAAATGAATTCCCATATTTCGCAAAACCTGCAGATGGTGCTCGCTCTATGGGACTTATTAAAATTAATGATGAGAACGAGTTGCAGCTAGTTTTGAAAGATCCAAAAAATCTTGTTATTCAAGAATTTTTACCTGGCTTAGTCGGAGAATTTACGACTGGAGTAATTGTTTGTAAAAGGAAAATGCAAAGCGATTGTAAGTTTAAGGCGTGATCTAAGAGATGGGAATACATTTAGAACCTATAGAGACTCTTCTACAAGTGAATTTGATGATTATATTAAAGCAGTAGCAGAAAAGTTAAATGTGGAAGGTCCTTGTAATTTTCAATATCGAATTAAAAATGGAAAACCTGTGATTTTTGAAATAAATGGGAGATATAGCGGTACTACTCCTTTAAGAATGATATATGGTTTTAACGAAGTTAAATCTTATTTAGATTATTTACTTAAAGATGAAGAAATAGTTCAGCCTAAATTAAAACAAGGTATGGTATTTAGAACTTTTTCTGATATTTTTATTGAAAATGACGAGATTTCTAATATGTATAATGTTGAGTCTAATCCCCCAAAATCACTTTATTATCCTTTCAAATATGAGTCATAAAATTAGTGTTGCAGTAATAGGAGCTAACGGTTTTCTAGGTAGTTATTTGACTAAGGCTTTGTTATTTGAAAATAAGAATGTTATTGCCGTTTATAATAAGAATAATGAAAACATAGCTTCTCAAGCTAAATTAATGTCCGAAAGAGATTTTTTAAAATCTAATTATGAGCCTACTTGTATATATTTTGTAGCAGGTAATTATTCTAGTTCTCATTTAGAATTACTTAAAATAAACAATCTTTTATATGAAATTTCAAAAAAATTTCTTAATTCTAAATTAATTTATATTTCTAGCACTAATGTTTATGGAGTTCATGATAAAACCATAAAATTAGATTATCCATATAATAATCTAGGGTTGTATGCTCATTCAAAATTAGCTGGTGAATTTGTTGCCTCATCACATAAAAAATTCATTATTTTAAGGTTCACTTATATTTATGGATTGGGAATATCTAATAATTCATTTATTCCTAGATTAATTAATAATGCAAAAACAGAAGGGATAATAACTATTTTCGGAGATGGCTCTAGAAAGCAAGATTATATCCATATTGATGATGTAGTAGAATTTTGTATTAGGAGTTCGAAATTACCTTCAAATGAAATTTTACTCGGAGTATCAGGGAAATCTATTTCTAATTGTGAGGTAGCAAATATTTTAAATGAAGAAATTGGGTGTTTGGTAAAATATGAAGGAGAAGAAACAGGTTCTTCTTTTGAATTTGATGGAGAAAGTTCTTTTGAATTATTGAATTGGAGACCAATTATTGAATTTAAAAATGGATTAAAAAGCATGTTATGAAAATAGTTGTATTTGGAGATCTTCATGGTAATTTGCCTGCTTTAGAGAAGCTTTTGCTTTTAGAAAAAAATAATTATGATTTAATTGTTTGCCATGGGGATGTTGTAAACTATGCCCCGTGGAGTAATGAATGTGTTCAATTATTAGATAATTTAAATAATGCTATTTTACTAAAAGGGAATCACGAAGATAATTATTTAAAAAAAGTATATTCAGGGTCAAATAAAGTTGCTCAAACTTTTTTTAAAGCTTGTTTCTCAGATTTTAATGAATTTTTAAAAATCGAAAAGTATAATGAAGAGTTTAAGGTTGGAAATTTTATTATTAGACACACATTAAGCGATAAATATATATATCCTGATACTAATTTGAGTTGTTTTAATATCGAAAATAATTATATTATTGGTCATTCACATTATGCTTTTGATAGAACCATAAATAATTTCAATATAATTAATACAGGTAGTTTAGGTCAGAATAGAGAATATATTAACGTATCAGACTATGTCGTTTACGATACAAAGAGTAATACAGTTGAATTGAAATCCTTTAAAAATGATATTGACCTGGTTATAAATGAAATGCAGGATAGAAAATATCCTGATTTATGTTTAGAGTATTATAAAAATAAAAAAAGAAAATAGTTATGAAAGAAAAAGATAAGTCAATATTCTTTATACAAATAATATGCTCTTTACTAATTGTAAATCATCATACCAGTGCGTTAGATATTCCATATTTAAAATTAATTACAAAAGGTGGGTTTATTCTTAATACTATTTTTGTTTTTTTAAGTGGATATTTGCTATCTCTTTCCTTTTCGAAATCAAAAAATATAAATTTCTTTGTTTTTATGAAAAAGAGAATGCAAAGGATTTATCCACCTTTGTTTTTTGTTTTATTTATAACATTGATTTATAGTTTAATTACGTCAAAAGAAGTAATTTTAACTAATTATGTAAAATGGTTTTCTGGCTTTGGTTTTTTCTTCAGTAATAATGAAATAATTAGTACTAACCATTTATGGTTTGTTTCTGTAATTTTAGTTTGCTATATATTATTTATACCATCTTATAAACTAATAGAAAAAAAACCGTTTTTTGTCTTAATTTTTATCAGTACAGTTATAATTCTTTATTAACTGAAGAGGCTTCTAGTATATATAGGAATGTTAATGAATATAAGGTATTACGATTTCTATATCATTATTTAATATTTGTATTCGCAATATTTTGGCAACAGAGAAATAAAAGTATTAAAAATTACAGTTTTGTTAAATTAATTACTTTTCTAATATGTTTTATTGCATATTCTTATTTTTCGATTAATACTTCTTATTCTATTTTTGCTCTATTATTAGCCATGCCAATTTCACTTTCATTAATACCTATTTTTTATAAAATTGGCACTCTAGTTGAAACCAAAACCCCTATTATATTTAAATTAAGTTCTATTCCTTACGAACTTTATTTAATTCACTATCTTGTAATAAATTCAATAAACGAATATTTACATGGAAATGTGTTTAGTTACCCCTTAACTTTTGTTATATCAATTTTATTGGCATTTCTAATAAACAGGATGTCATCAAAAGCAATTAAACTATTTACTTCAAAGAATATAGTTCATTTGAAAAATGATGTTATAAGAGAAGGTAATAATAAGCAAACATAGTAGTAGATTGGAGCGAAAATTATCAAACACATAATTTTAAGATTACCTAAGTAATCCTATTTGAAGAACCATTACAACTTATTTTTCCAATCGCAGGTTATCAAAGAAAATGTGTAGAATTATTAGGAAAGAGATACATTACTTTTTGCATTTGATCTGCCAATATTAATCTCTCTTTATAGAAACCCAAGAATAACAACCTGTTTTAAAAACATCAAATAACATTACGCAAACATGTTATCATTAAATCTTACATCAATATTTGGAAAACTCAAGGTAAGTTCGGTTAAGTCTTGCATCTTCAGAATCCCGTTTCTATTACATAGTTGCTATAAAAACAAGTAAAATTTGTATGTTTGTTTATTGAATGGATATCTTATGTTAAAATATTTTTTCGAATTATTCTTTGCTATTATTTGTATTGTAATAGTATTTCCATTAATTCTTGTATGTTGGGTACTAGCAAGTTTTGATTCAGCTCACAATGGGTTGTTTTTGCAAACCCGTATTGGACAATATGGTAAATCCTTTTCCATTTATAAACTGCGGACCATACATGTAAAAACCAATAAAATTTCTGCTATAGGTGCATTTTTACGAAAATGGAAACTTGATGAATTACCACAGTTATTTAATGTGATAAAAGGAGAAATGAGTTTGGTTGGTCCAAGACCTGATACGCCAGGTTATTACGATAGACTTCAAGGTGAAGAAAGGAAAATATTAGAATTGAAACCTGGTTTTACCAGTAATGCAGCTATTAAATATATTAATGAAGAAGAATTACTTAGTAATCATAAAAACCCTTTGCAATATAATGATACTGTTATTTTCCCTGATAAAGTCCGTATGAATTTAGAATACTATTACAATCGTTCAATTTTTGGAGATATGAAGATAATTTTGAAAACGGTTTTGGTGTTGTTTAAATGACTGTCATAGCTAAGAATTGTGAGTAATAAATGTTCTGCGAACCTTTATGTGAATAGAAGGCCAGAGGGCCAAGAAGGAATAACTAGGTAGTGAATTTAGAATAGGAATTATTAAGTTCAATTAGTAAATGCAATTATTTGGAGTGTTAGTATAATTTTATTATCGTTAAAACCTTATTTAAACACTATGATGATCAGAAAATAAATAAAACTCAATGCAAATAGATCCAAGACCTTGAAAAAAAATTTTATAAATTTCAAAACTGAAAGATATATTTGCTCGTTGCAATCTACCGTAGATAATAATTATATTATATATTTGCAAAATGAAAAAAAGAAAGTTTTTAAGGCATTTGTTAATTTTATCAATAATGATGAAGTGATTTAAACTTTTTATAAGGTTAAAAAAGGGTTGTTTATATTTGCGTTAACATACGTAAAATATTTAAAAACAACCCATTATGTACACAGTACTAGACAAAGATACAATAGAAATGGAGATTATACCACATATACCATTGCCAAAACGAGGATTTCCACCCACAGTTCCATTAGTAGAGATTGTTAATGCCATTCTTTACAAGTTAAAAACAGGAGTGCAATGGCATCAATTACCAACAGAAGTCTTTTTTAAAGAAAAACCATTGTGTTGGGAGTCGGTTTATTATCATTACCGTAAATGGTGTGTCAATGGAGTTTGGAAGAGCTGTTGGATATTCTTTTTGGAAAAGCACAAATCTAAATTGGACCTTTCCAGTGTCGATTTAGACGGTAGCCATACTCCTGCAATAAGAGGAGGAGAACAAGTAGAATACCAAGGGAGAAAGAAATGTAAAACCACCAATGCTCTTTATTTGACAGACAGACAAGGACTTCCTATTGCGATGTCTGAACCTCTAGCAGGAAATCACAATGACCTTTATGATATAGAAGTGCAATTTGAAGTCGTTACTGGAACATTAGAACAAGCCAATATTTCTGTAGAAGGCTTATTTCTCAATGCTGATGCAGGGTTTGACGCAAAAAAATTTAGAACTTCTTGCAGTAAAAAGGACATCAATGCCAATATATGCTTCAATAAACGCAATGGTAATACTGACAGAGATGAATATTTTGACCAAAAACTTTACAAAGAAAGGTATGCAATAGAACGTACAAATGCGTGGATGGACAGTTTTCGTTCACTTCTGAACAGATTTGATACTACTGTGGCTAGTTGGTTGGGATTTAATTATCTGTCGTTCATAGTTATAGCGCTTAAAAAATTCAAAAAGAAAAAACTAATAAAAGTTTAAATGAGTTCATTAAATGAATTGGTTTCTGTATATAATAATGATGCAATTATTGACAAAAATCAAACGTTTGAATATACCAAAAACTTTATAGATGATAGGTTAAGGATTATTAAAGAAGAGTTGAGTGATGTAGAGAAAGACGTAGAAGACTTTAAACAAAAAAACAGATTAACTAACCTTATCTTCAGATGCAGAATTGTTTATACAAAACACAGATGTTTATGATAAGAGTATAATAGGAATTGAAACTGAGTTGAGTGTGCTTAAGATGGTTAAAGAAAATTTAAACGCTAACCAAAGTGATTTTTTACCTGAAGTAACTGGTGTTTCTGATTCAAATATATCTCAATTGGTTGTAGCCTATAATGAATTGATTCATAATAAAAAGAGGTTGTTGAAAGGATCTACCGAAAAGCATCCTGCAATAATAACTATTGACAATCAAATTAATCAATTAAAACAGTCAATAACTAGCTCTTTAGGAAATATGAACTCTTCTTTAGAGTTGAAAAAAAAATCATTACAGAGGGAGTTTAATAAATTTAGTGGGAAAGTAGCTTCTGTACCAAAATTTGAAAATATATTTAGAAATATTCAACGTCAACAACAAATAAAAGAAGGTTTATACGTATACCTTTTACAAAAAAGGGAAGAAACTGCGCTGGCTTTGTCTGCAACAGAAACAACAGTTAAAGTGATTGATCCAGCCTATGGGAAAAAAGCGTCAATTGCTCCAGATAAAAAAATAATTTACCTTGGAGGATTAGGGTTAGGATTGTTATTGCCATTTGCATTTTTATACTTAAAGTTTTTATTGGATAATAAAGTGCAGACAAGGAAAGATATTGAGAAGGTAATGAAAACACCTATTTTAGGAGACATTCCTAAATCTAAATCAGATAAAAAAGTTGTAGTGTCTGATCAAGATAGAGGTGCTACAGCAGAATCGTTTAGACTCCTTAGAACAAATATTGATTTTATGTTGTCAAAAGTTAAGGAAAAATCAAAAGTAATTTATGTTTCTTCAACTTTGAGTAGAGAAGGAAAAACATTTATTTCTATAAACTTAGCTTCAGTTTTATCTTTAACATCTAAAAAAGTTTTAATAATTGGTGCAGATATTAGAAAGCCTAAAATTACAGATTATTTAAATATAAAGGACAATGAAACTAAAGGGTTAACTCATTTTTTAATGGACAACAGTTTGAATGTGTCTGATGTTATTGATAAAATAGAAGAATATAATTTTGATATGTTGCACTCAGGAATAATCGCTCCAAATCCTTCGGAATTACTAATGAATGGGAGATTTAAAGATGTTATTGAATATGGTAAGGCTAACTATGATTATATTATTGTAGATACATCGCCTATTAATTTAGTAACAGATACACTTTTATTGAGTACTCATGCTCATTTGTTCATTTATGTTACTCGAGCAGGTTATTTAGACAAGCGTTTGTTAGAAATTCCAAAAAAGCTATATGAAGATAAGCGATTACCAAATATGGCAATACTATTAAATGATACAGATTCTGAAAAAGGTTATGGTTACGGCTACGGTTATGGTTATGGAGGTTATGGTGAGAGTGAAAAGAAAAAGAAATGGTGGAATATTTTTAGATAAAAGAATTATAAAAGAAAATTATTATTTTTAATTAGAGGACTTAAATTTTTCAATATTTTTTTATCACCTATTTTTTGTAAAGCGTTTAGATGGTCATAGTGATGAGCGTCACTTCCCACAAAATCAATCATATTATTTTTGATTAATTTAGTAGCAGCCACATTAACATGTTTTCCATAATAATTGGTTAAAGACAAAAGATTTACTTGAAATTTGCACCCAGCTTCTTTGAGTTTGTAATATCCATCAAAATTCTTATGTAAGAAATTATATCTTTCAGGATGTGCAAGAATCGGTTTGTATCCAGTCATTTGAATGTCAAATAATAACTCAAATAAATTGATTGGCGGATTTAAATAAGACATTTCAATCAAAACAAATGAATCTTTTATTGTAAGAATATCTTTATTCTTTAAGATTTTTTGAAAATTATTATCAAGCATATATTCTGCAGCAAAACGCATAGACAAATCACTTAATTCAGATTTTGAAATAGCATTTTGAAGTTCGTCAAACGCTTTTTTAATAGTGCTAGGAGTATTTTCCCATACATTTTCAAGAATATGTGGTGTGAATACAAAATTAACAATTCCATATTCCTTCATTTTTGTCAATAACTCGATTGACATTTCAACAGATTTAGAACCATCATCAATTTTTGGGAGGATATGTGAGTGAATATCAATATATTCTAGAGTAAATATGTTGTTTAATGGTATTGTTTTATTAAAAAAATCTAACATATTATTTTAAAACTTTCCAGTTTTGGAAATTTTTATAAAACCTCCAAAATTATTTTTATCTCTAAAATCTCCAAAATCAGTAGAAAGCCCTGCTGAAAGTTTGAATGGCAATGTTTTTTTTATATAGCTTACTTCAATAAGGGAAGTAAAGAGTTCAGGTTTGTTTTCAAACTCATTCCTAAAACCTCCAAAATATGAAACGTAACTTACTAAAGTCTTATATGAAATATTAGAATTTATAGTCCCATTAAATCCAATATGATAAGAAATGAATCTGTTAAAAAGGTTATCAACATTAGCATATCCTTCTTCAGTTATTTTAGTAGGGAAAAAAGGATTCCCAATAGTATTTCCTTGGTAAGTCCAGCCAGAGCCATAAATACTATTGGTAAAATAGTTGTCAATAAAATTAAAATCAGACGCTTTACCTCCTTGATCCTTTGTGTGATGAAATTCGAATAAAAGACTGTTTTTGTGTTTTGTGTTTTTAAAGTTTAAATATAGTCCATATATTCCATCAGGTAAGTTTCTAAACTCCCTTCCAGACCTATCTTCGAAAGGATGTGACCAATAAAAACTCCAATCTGTTTTCTCTCCTTTTTTGTTTAATTGAATTAAATAATTTCCTAAATGATTTCCTAAGGCATTCAGTTGATCATTTACAGTAGCGTTTCCTCCACCTGAACGTCCTGTAATTACTTTAAGGTAATCTTTTAAACTAGATGGTTGTTTGCCGTGTTCTTGAGAATTTCCAGCCCACATAGCGTAATGATTTATTCCTGTTATTAATTCTATAGACTCATTCAATTGAGATTTAAAATATAAACTTTTATAATGCACATGTGTATTATCAACAACACGATTATCGTTTAATAAATATTCTCCAAAGTTGCCTTTAACTGTTAGCCATTTTTTTGCAAAAGGAAGTTTAACATAATCAATGAGCTTTAAATTTATTCCAGGAATTGATCTTGCATTGGTAGAAAAAGAGAAATCACCATTAGAAGATGATAATCCTTCAAATAAAACCTCTTTATGTTTTACGCCAACATCTAACTGTAATTTTTTCCATTTTATACTGCTATACAATTGATTGACAATCAATTCGTTTTCATTGGCGATAGCTCCAGTTAATTGAGCACCAAAAGAAAAATTAATTTTATTTGTGTCTAAAAGAGGCTTGAAATCTTGAAAAAGACCAGCGCTCAACATTACATTGTCACTATTAGGAACTGCACCATATTTGTTAGTTGTTAACCAAAAAGGCAATGTTTCTTCAGAAGAAAAATTAGAATTAAGTTCTACCATATAATTTAATTCATTATTTTGAGAATAGGAAATAGTGTGAAGCCCAAACAAAAAAATGAATGAAAGAGAAATTCTGTAAAAGGAAATTTTCATAATTTTTTTTGATAAAAGTACTTAATATTATATGACTATCGGATTGATTACACATTTCTTTTCCATTTACATTAAACAGAAGCAATTACGCCTCTGTCAAACACCAAATCGGAATATCTTCTGTTGAATTTATAGCAATATTCATCAAGATAGCTTTGCAAATAATCATTTCCAATGGAATGATGAATGTCCAAAAACAGTCTTTTAGCGTTACTGATAGCAATATGAACCCAAGGGAGAATTTTTGAGGCTTCCTTTTTCACTTCACCAATAACTGCTTTGTGGTCACCGAGTTTGTCGTTGAGATCGTTGTAGTTGTTTGCACCATCTGTTACGACTGATGCTTGTTTGCCAATTACTTTATCTACTTGTTCATTGGTAGTTGCTTTCCTAAGGTCATCTAATAGCTGCATTTTGATATAGCCTACTTTTTTATTTGGCTTGTATTTATACTTTTTGGAAGGAGCTACCATTTTTGATTCAGCCATTACTAGAACAATGGCTTGCTTTTGACTGCCTTTACCTGGTTTGTATTTACCATCATTCTCTTTTAGTTCTATTGCAATTCTATCCCGATTATCTTTGTTAGGAACAATTTCAAAAAAGCCTTCATCAAGCTCTATCTCATTGGAAAGTGTATAATTGTCATCTCTTTTTCCCATTGCATAGCGTATTTTATGGAGCATATACCAGATAGGCTCATAATAGAGATGTCCTAATTGTCTTTGCACTTCTAAGGCAGAAAAACTCTTTTTTGTACTAGTTAGCATCATCATCCCAAAATACCAGTAATGATACGGCAATTGAGTGCCATGCAATAATGTGCCGCTTCGCAAAGTGGTTCTAAAATTACATTGCTTGTCTCTTTCTCTCTTAAAATGGGCTTTGCAACTATCATCTTCTAGAAAATTCTTGTATCTTTATGCTTATAACTGTTTTAGTAATAGAAAGGTACCGGATTTTATCGATTTGTGCAAGTAATCCGATAGTCATATTACTTATATCAAATAAAAGAGGCAATAGTACTTCAAATAAGCAACTTTAAACCAGTTAAAAATTTAGAATTTGTATGAATTTTAAAATAGGGTTTCTCTAAAAAAAATCGCTTAGGTCAACTTTTTTGGATTGATTTTATATTCTTGTGCAACGATTACTTTTGTTCTACGCAGTTTTTTTATTTCAATCGTTTTTTAATATTCATTCTTTGATGTAAAATTCTAACAATTTCTACAATTTCATTTTCCTTCTTTCTGTAAAAAATTATATGTGATTTGATTTTAGTTACCCGATAGTTTTTTCTAGTCTGTTCTGCGGATTTTCCTATCAGATAATTATCTGCAATAAATTCAATTTCTCCGATAATCAAGTCGTAATATCTATCCGCTTGCTCTTTTGACCATTTATGAAAAGTATAAACCCAAATATCATTTAAATCGTTAATAGCTTGTTCACTTATTTGATACTTGCTTTTACTCATAAGTGTTTGCGATGTAATTTTGTCAGATTCTGTTTTGGATTAAAATTTTCCACAAATCCACTTTTTTCTCCAATTTCTAGAGCTTTGATTAGTTCTCTTTCTTTTTTTTCTTCTCTTTCTAATAAACGTAATGCTGAACGAATAACTTCACTAACAGAACTATATCTGCCAGATTTCACTTCATCTTTGATAAAATCTTCAAAATAATCTCCGATTGATATTGATGTGTTTTTTCCCATTTGAACTATAATTTATTCAAATATACCAAATCTTGGTAACGTAGCCAAATTGCGTAGAATGTTAAGATAAAGTTTCGTTTTAATAAACTTTATCATACGATATGTAAAGTTAGTTCAAATAATTAAGAAAGTCAAGTTTTATCAATTCTAAAAATTTATTGAGATAAAGTTGCATTTGCTAGTTGAATCTCCCTAAGTCATTTTGACTTTATTCTTTATGGTTTTTTCTTAAAAAAATTGTATATTGTCCCCTCATTAAACATAAAAATTAAAAACATGGGATTATTTTCATTTATTAAAAATGCTGGAGCAAGAGTTTTTGGCATAGGTAAAACAACAGAAGAAGAAGCTGCAGAAGCAGCAACAAATTTGAAAAATGCAGTTGAGACATTAGGTTTTGAAGTAGCAGACTTAAATATTGAAGTTGACGATGACGTTGCAACAGTTTGGGGAGAAGCAGCTAACCAAGCAACAAGAGAAAAAATAGTATTAGTTGTAGGAAATACAGAAGGTATTGCTTCTGTAGATGATAGAATGACAGTTGCTGTTACAGAAGTTGAAGAGGCTGTTGCTCAGTTTCATACTGTAGCTTCAGGAGATACATTAGGTAAAATTGCTAAAACATATTATGGAAATGCAATGAAATATCCTGTTATTTTTGAAGCAAACAAACCAATGCTTTCACATCCTGATAAAATTTATCCAGGACAAGTATTGCGTATTCCTGCAATAGACTAAGTTTATTTAAGAATATAAAAATGAATGAAACGTCCCGAGAATCGGGACGTTTTTTTAGTTAAATAAACCAAATAACGTACCTTTGCGTACTAATTTTTTTGTGGATGATACTATCAATGACAGGTTATGGTAAAACCGAACTACAATTACCAACTAAAAAAGTTACTATAGAAGTAAAATCTTTGAATAGTAAGAATATAGATATGAATGTCAGAATACCTTCTTATTACAAGGAGAAAGAGTTGACTATTCGTAAAAAAATCGCAAATCGATTGGTGAGAGGAAAAGTGGATTTTTCTATTTATGTAGAAACTATAGGAGAAGATACCACTTCGCAAATCAATCAAGATGTAATAAAATCTTATATGAATCAGTTGAAAGAGATTTTAAATGTCTCTGAAACAGAATCTCTTCAAATGGCAATTGGATTACCAGAAGTTATTCAAAGTAAACGAGAATCATTAAATGAAGATGAGTGGGAATTGATTGATAGTGTTATAAACAGTACGTTAGATAAAATTGTTTTGTATCGTACAGATGAAGGTGAAGTTTTAAAACAAGACTTTGTAAAGCGTATTGAACTTATAGAAAATTATTTAGAAAAAGTTGTAAAGTCAGATCCTCAACGTATTGAGAATATCAAAGAAAAATTGCAGAAAGCAATAACAGAATTAGAAGTAAAAGTCGATGCAAATCGTTTTGAGCAAGAGTTGATTTATTACTTAGAAAAGTTAGATATTACTGAAGAGAAAGTTCGTTTAAAAAACCACTTATCATATTTTTCGAAAGAATTAAATGCCGATACATCTAACGGGAAAAAACTTGGATTTATAACTCAAGAAATTGGTAGAGAAATTAATACAATTGGTTCTAAAGCCAATTTTGCTGAAATGCAACAAATTATTGTTCAGATGAAAGACGAACTCGAAAAAATAAAAGAGCAAAACCTAAACGTGCTGTAAATGACAAATAAAAAAGGAAAACTTATTGTATTCTCTGCACCTTCAGGCTCTGGAAAAACAACGATAGTTAGACACTTATTGAAGCAAAAAGAATTGGATTTAGAATTTTCAATTTCTGCAACTTCTCGCGAGAAAAGAGGTGCTGAAATTGATGGTGAAGATTATTACTTTTTATCTGCCAAAGAATTTAAAAATAAGATAAAAGCTAATGAGTTCTTAGAATGGGAAGAAGTCTATCGTGATAATTTTTACGGTACTTTAAAAACTGAAATCGACCGTATTTGGAAACTTGGAAAACACGTTGTTTTTGATATTGATGTTTCTGGAGGCTTACGAATAAAACGCAAGTTTTCTGAAAAAACATTGGCTATTTTTGTGAAACCACCAAGTATTGATGAATTAAAAATCAGATTAAAAAAACGTAAAACTGAAGATGATGATAAAATAAATATACGTGTCGCAAAGGCATCTGCAGAATTAGCAGCATCGCCATTGTTTGATAAAATTGTAGTAAATGAAGACTTAGACAAAGCATTGGAAGAAGCATATAATTTGGTTGATAAATTTGTATCCGATAAAAAAAAAGAATGAAAATAGGGTTGTATTTTGGAAGTTTTAATCCTATTCATGTTGGTCATTTGATTATTGCCAATCATATGGTTGAGCACTCTAATTTAGATCAAATTTGGCTCGTTGTAACGCCTCACAATCCTCATAAAAAGAAAAATTCTTTATTAGCTGATAATCATAGGTTATCAATTGTAAATATTGCGCTAGAAGACTATCCAAAATTAAAATCTTCTAACGTTGAATTCGATTTACCACAACCTTCATTTACTGTAAATACGTTGGCTCATATTACAGAAAAATATCCAAATGATATCTTTAGTTTGATTATGGGTGAAGATAATTTAAACAGTTTTCATAAATGGAAAAACTATAAAACCATCCTTGAAAATCATCATATTTATGTGTATCCGAGAGTGTCAAATGGAACTGTAGAAACGCAATTTGACAAACATCCAAAGATTCATAAAGTTGACGCTCCAATTATTGAAATATCTTCGACAGTTATTAGAAAAGGTGTCAAAGAGAAACAGAATATTAGACCATTATTACCACAAAATGTTTGGGAATATATTGATGAAATGAATTTTTATAAGAAATAAGACTGTTTTTTTCCTTCAACCTTTTAATCAATCATAACATTCAGTATCTTTGCACCTTAAAATTTAAGGGATGTCAAAAATCACTGTTGCTGAATTATTACAATCAGATAAAATAACACAAGAAGTATATGTAAAAGGTTGGGTAAGAACTTTTAGAGCAAATCGTTTTATTGCTCTAAATGATGGTTCTACAATAAATAATATACAATGTGTTGTAGACTTTGAAAACACTGACGAAACGCTCTTAAAAAGAATTACTACAGGAGCCGCAGTTGCAGTAACTGGATTGCTCATAGAAAGTCAAGGAAAAGGGCAAAAAGTTGAAATAAGTGTAACAAAAATTGAAATTTTAGGAGACTCTAATCCTGAAGAATATCCTATTCAGCCGAAGCACCATAGTTTAGAATTTCTTAGAGAAAATGCACATCTTCGCATCAGAACAAACACTTTTGCTGCAGTTATGCGTGTACGTTCTGCACTTTCATTTGCAGTGCATAACTATTTTACTTCAAATGGATTTTATAATTTTCACGCACCAATTATTACAGGAAGTGATGCCGAAGGTGCAGGAGAAATGTTTAAAGTATCTGTTTTTGAACCAAACGATGCACCTAAAAATGAAGAAGGGAATGTAGATTATACTCAAGATTTCTTTGGAAAAGAAACAAATCTTACTGTTTCTGGTCAACTTGAAGCCGAAACGTATGCAATGGCACTTGGAAAGGTGTACACTTTTGGTCCAACTTTTAGAGCCGAAAATTCAAATACAACACGTCACCTTGCAGAATTTTGGATGGTAGAACCAGAAGTTGCATTTATGGATTTAGATGGAAATATGGATTTAGGTGAAGACTTTATCAAAAAGGTTATTCAAGATGTTCTCGTAAGTTGTAAAGATGATATTGAATTTTTAGAGCAACGTCTATTGCAGGAAGAAAAGTCAAAACCTGCTATCGAACGCAGTGAAATGCCGTTGATTGAAAAACTGAAGTTTGTAACCGAAAATAATTTCAAACGTGTAAGTTATACAGAAGCAATTGATATTTTGCGTAATTCAAAACCTAATAAGAAAAAGAAATTCCAATTTCCTATCAATAAATGGGGAGCCGATTTACAAAGTGAGCATGAACGTTTTTTAGTAGAAAAACACTTTAAATGTCCTGTTATATTATTTGATTATCCAGCAGATATTAAAGCCTTTTATATGAGACTAAATGAAGATGGGAAGACTGTAAGAGCCATGGATATACTTTTCCCTGGAATTGGAGAAATTGTTGGAGGTGCTCAACGTGAAGAACGACTTGATGTGTTAAAAGAAAAAATAAAAGCCTTAGATATTGATGAAAAAGAATTATGGTGGTATTTAGACACTCGTAAATTTGGAACTGCAGTTCACAGTGGTTTTGGGCTTGGTTTTGAGAGGCTTGTGCAGTTCGTTACAGGAATGGGAAATATAAGAGATGTAATTCCGTTTCCAAGAACACCTCAAAATGCAGAGTTTTAATCGCAGGGCGATAACCAAAAAATGAAACATAAGATAAATCACTATAACAATAATCAATTAATTATTGTATTTTTGATACTCAAGTTTCACACCAAAAACCATTTATTTAAATGGTTTTTAAGTCTATAAAATAAATGCTAAAGCAACATCTTAATTTTAAATTATCACAAAAATTATCTCCTCAACAGATTCAGCTGATGAAGTTAATTCAGTTGCCTACACAAGCATTTGAACAAAAATTAAAGCAAGAAATTGAAGAAAATCCTGCTTTAGAAAATGGAAAAGACGAATCAAATGAGTTTGATGAATTTGAACAAGACGAATACGATGACTCTTTAGATAGTGATAATATTGACACTCAAGAAATAAATATCGATGAATATTTAAGTGATGATGAAACTCCTTTATACAAAACACAGGTAAACAATTATTCTGCTGATGACGATGACAAAAGCATTCCTTATGCAGGAGGGACAACATTTAATCAACATCTAAAAAGTCAATTAAACACCTATAATTTAAACGAACAAGAAAAAATTATTGCTGAATTTTTAATTGGAAGTATTGATGAAAGTGGATACATCCGAAGAGAAGTTGAAGATATTGTTGATGATTTAGCATTTACACAAAATGTATTTACAGACAATAAAGAAGTTTTAAAACTTCTTGAAATCGTGCAACAATTAGATCCTGCAGGAGTCGCTGCAAGAAATTTAAAAGAATGTTTGATATTACAACTAAATCGTAAAAAAGAAAAGCCAAGTAGAACTATTGCTGTGAATATCTTAGAAAATGCTTTTGAAGCATTCGCAAAAAAACATTACAAGAAATTGCTGCAAAAATTTAATATCTCTGAAATAGAATTACGTAATGTAATCTTAGAGATAGAAAAGTTAAACCCAAAACCTGGAGGTTCTTTTGCTGGTTCAAATAAAATTGCGGAACAAATTGTACCAGATTTTACAATCCGAATTGTTGATGGAGAGTTAGACCTCACTTTAAATGCTCGTAATGCTCCTGAATTACATGTTTCAGCAACATATAATAATATGTTGAGAGGATATAAGGATACTACTAAAAAGACAAAGTCCCAAAAAGACGCAGTCCAATTTATCAAACAAAAATTAGATGCTGCAAAATGGTTTATAGACGCTATAAAACAACGTCAACAGACACTTTTATTAACTATGAATGCTATTATGCTACGTCAATCAGAATATTTTTTGACAGGCGATGAGCGTAAGTTAAAACCTATGATTTTAAAAGATATTGCTGATAAAATAGCTATGGATGTCTCTACTGTATCTCGTGTTGCAAACAGCAAATATGTTTCTACTCCTTATGGCACAAAATTGATTAAAGAGTTCTTCTCTGAATCGATGAAAAATGACAAAGGAGAAGATGTTTCTACGCGAGAAATAAAGAAGATTTTACAAACTGTAATTGAAAAAGAAGACAAGAAAAAACCTTTTACTGATGATAAATTATCAGAACTTTTAAAAGAAAAAGGATATCCAATTGCTCGAAGAACTATTGCAAAATATCGTGAACAACTTGATATTCCTGTAGCGAGATTGCGTAAAAAATTGTAAATGAAATTGGCTTTAGTTTAAAATAGCGTTTATTTGTTGTATCTTTGTTCAAAACTTAGTAATTATGGATACAGCAATGATAAAGACCTATTTCACTAAATTATCATCATTAGATCAAGAGGGTTTATTGTTAACACTAACAAGTCTTAAGTCAAATTCTGATTTTCAATTAATTGATATTAACCTGAGTTCGACCTAAGGATTTAACAAAACAATGCTAGTTGATTTGTATTTTGAGTTTCAAACTTGATAGATGGCTTTTTTTCTTGAAAAGAATAAGCAATAAGACTCGCTACTAAATTGGTGATAAAGTTACCAAAACTTCTATGTCTAGAATGTTCTGCTTGACAGATGTTTTTAAGTTGGTCATTGATGGTTTCTATTACAGACCTTTTCCTAAGTAGAATCTTATCTCTCATTGTCATCAATATTTTCAGGGAATGGTGCCAAAAATAGTTGGTAATTTTATCTGTAGAAATCATAAATAGAAATTTAGTTAAATATTTGATTTTCAATACTTAAATGTACTATTTTTCTACTTTTTATCCTAAAAAAATAATGATTTCTTATGTCGAACTCAGGTTTAAAAGACTTTAAATCCAAATGGGAATCTAAATACTCTTATGCTATTAGAAGTTGGGAAAATAACGGGGATGAACTAACCGTATTCTTTGATTTTCCTATCGAAATAAGAACCATTATATACACCACAAACTTAATAGAAAACTTAAACGGAAGATTAGAAAATACACCAAAAATAAACTCTCTTTTCCAATTGATGATGCAGTGATTAAATCTGTTTTTTTAGCGTTAAGAGAAAGTACTAAAAAATGGACAATGCCGATTAGAAATTGGGGCGTAATACTAAACCAATTTTTAACTATATTTGAAAACAGGATTAAAATATAAATAATTTAACCCTAAGTTTGAAACTTACACACTTTTTAGGATAGTGTCGGTTTTTTTTATGCGTTATATGCAATTCTAGTTTTAACAGAAGCGAGTAAATTGTCTATTTTTCGTTTGCAGTGTTTTATTTATGATTATTCTTGTCTGTTATAACCAAATAGTAGTTTCTAAGATAATCGCTCCACTGAATTTTTCTTTAAATTTTAATAAGGCTCTGTCGGCCTCAAGGCGTGTCTTATAATTTCCTACACGTACTTTCCATTCAGGAGATTCATAACTTAGTACAGCTACAATTCCGTATGCTGCTTCAAAATTCCCTTTAATACGATACGCTTTTGACTCATTACCATTATATAATTGAATTTTGAAGCCTTTCCCTTTACGATTATTCTTATTGTATTCAATTTTTTGAGCAAGTACTGCATCAATTTTTTGTTCTTCTTGTGCGTTTAAATTCACTGAAAACACAAAACAAATCAGTGTGATAATTTTTATTGTTGATTTTATATTCATGTTATTAGTTATCATTTTTAACGTTTAAATTTCAATCATTCATTGATGATTATCAATTGATTTTGCAAATCTATACTATTGTTTTTAATTTGTTACTCAATTCCTTTATTTAGAATAATTATAAATTATATTTAACATTATTTTTAGATTTAAAATCTTGCGAATAAATAGTACTTTTGTAATCATTTTTATTCAATACGTGATAAGAATGAAAATATTGTACCAAACTCGAAAGAAACAACTATTTATAAATATGAAAAGTGTGAAACAACACAATCTAATTTCAAGATTGACCCTCAGTAGTCTAGCTTTACTTTTCTTTTTTACCCTAAATTTATCGGCTCAAGGCGATGCTAAGAATGGTAAAAAACTATTCAATAGCAACTGTGCTGCGTGTCATAAATTAGATGGAAAGTCAGTTGGCCCACCTTTAGGAGGAATAACTGAAGTAAGAGAAAATGCATGGTTAAAAGCATGGATTAAAGACAATGTAGCATTACAAAAAGTAGATGCAGATGCAAAAGAAGCTGCAGAATTTAGTCCTGCAGGGATGACAGCATTTCCTCAATTTTCTGATCAAGAAATTGATGATATCTTAGAATATACAAAACCTGTAGTAGATACTGTAGTAGATGATAATTCACCACCACCGTCACCAATTGTAGTTAAAAAAGACAATACATTGCTATATATTTTAGGTGCTATTATGTTGGTGATGTCATTGATGATATTCAATTTATATCGTACCATAAATGAATTAAAAGGAGATGCTTCAAAAAGCAAATCAATATCTGAACAAGCAAATGGAGTTTGGGAAGCATTTAAGGGGAATAAATTTTTACATTTCTTAATGGTTATTTTCTTCTTATTAATGGGAGCATATTTAACATTCGGCTGGTTATCACAAGTTGGTGTAGATCAAGGATATCAACCAATACAACCAATAGAATTCTCTCATAAGATACACGCAGGAGATAATAAGATAGACTGCCAATACTGTCACTCATCAGCTAAGCATAGTAAAACATCTGGGATACCATCAGCAAATGTATGTATGAACTGTCATATGAATATTTCTGAAGTTGCAGATGACACTAAAATAGGATTGCATGGTAAAGAAGTATTAGATAAAGAAATCCAAAAACTATATAAAGCTGTTGGTTGGGATGCTGATAAACTGGCTTATACAGGAGAAACAAAACCTATAGAATGGGTGCGTGTTCATAATTTACCTGATTTTGCATATTATAATCATTCGCAGCACGTAACTGTTGCAGGAATTAAATGTCAAAAATGTCATGGTCCTGTTGAAGAAATGGATGAAGTATATCAATTCGCTCCTTTAACGATGGATTGGTGTATCTCTTGTCATAGAGAAACAGAAGTTGATATGACAAAAAATGGATACTATAAGAAAATTCATGAGCAATTAGCGAAAAAATTCGGAGTAGAAAAAGTTACCGAAGCGCAAATGGGCGGAATGGAATGTGGTAAATGCCACTATTAATAAAAAGATTTTTAGAGAAAATATAAAAATATGGCATCAAACAAAAAATACTGGAAAAGTGTTGAAGAATTAAACGAAAATAGTTCTATTGTTGATACGTTAAGACAAAATGAGTTTGTAGAAGAAATTCCTACAGATGATTTTTTAGGAGATAAAGAATCATTAGAGAAATCATCTACAACACGTCGTGACTTTTTAAAATATGTAGGCTTTTCTACTGCTGCTGCAACATTGGCATCATGTGAAGGTCCTGTAAGAAAAGCAATACCTTATGTAGTAAAACCAAACAATATTATTCCTGGAGTTGCAGATTATTATGCAACTGCTATTGCTGATGGTTTTGATTTTGCCAATATTTTGGTAAAAGTTAGAGAAGGACGTCCAATAAAGATTGAACCAAACAAAGATGCAAACGGAAGTACAAATGCTCGTGTACAAGCATCAGTATTATCTTTATACGATAGTTTACGTTTAAAAAATCCGAAGACCAAAGATGGAGCTTCTATTTCTTGGGCAGATGTTGATACTCAAATAGGTGAAAAATTAGCAAATATTAAAGCGTCTGGAAAAGCAATTGCTTTTTTAACAAGTACAAACGCAAGTCCAACAACAGCAAGTTTAATTAAACGGTTTGGTGAGAACTTCGGGAATGTACAGCACGTTATATATGATTCAGTTTCTGAATCTGAAGCGTTAGATGCTTATGAAGCAATGTACGGAACAAGAGCATTGCCTTCGTATGATTTTTCTAAAGCAAATACAATTGTTTCTGTAGGTGCAGATTTCTTAGGAGATTGGCAAGGAGGAAACTTTGAGAGTGGTTATGCAAAAGGACGTGTTCCGGATCATGGTAAAATGTCACATCATATACAGTTTGAGTCAAATATGACTTTAACAGGTGCTAATGCTGATAAACGTGTAATGGTAAAACCATCTGCACAAAACATAATTTTAGCAGACTTATATAATGCAATTGTAAACGGTGCTTCTGCAAAAGATGCAAACGTAGCAAATGCAGTAAAACAATTAAAGAAAGCTGGAAGTAACGCAGTTGTTATTACTGGAATTCAAGATAAAAATGCACAATTATTAGCAATGGCAATTAATAATGCTATTGGAAGTGAAGTGATGGATACTTCAATAACTAATAATACACGTCAAGGAAATGATGCTGATGTTGCTCAATTAATTACAGATATGAAATTTGGAAAAATTGGTGCTGTAATCATCAACAATTCAAATCCTATATATACTTTGCCAAACGCAGAAGATTTTATTTATGCATTAAGCAAGGTAGAACTATCTGTTGCTTTTTCATCAGCAGATAATGAAACTGTAAACGCAGTTGATTATGCATTAGCAACACCTCATTATTTAGAATCTTGGGGAACTGTAGAAATGAAAAAAGGACAGTTTAGTGTAATGCAACCAACTATTCAACCATTATTTGATACACGTCAATTTGAAGATTGTTTATTAAAATGGAATGGAAGTTCAGACAAATTTTACGATTACATTAAATCATCTTTTGCTACTTTAGGAGCAGATAAATCTTTTAGTCAAGCATTGCATGATGGTCGTTTTAAAGGAACTTCATCAGACACAGAAGTAACGGCAAGCGATGTTGACATGTCAGCAGCCTATAATAGTGTTTCTTCAGCAAAAGGGAATGGTTTAGAATTACAATTATATACGAAGGTTGGCTTAGGAGACGGTCAACAAGCAAATAACCCTTGGTTACAAGAATTGCCAGATCCAATCACTAGAACTACTTGGGATAACTACTTAACAATTTCTCAAGCAGATGCAGAAGGATTAGGAATTAAAAATTGGAATGTAGCAAATGGAGGATTGAATGGTAGTTTGATAGAATTAACTGCAAATGGAGTGAATGTTACACTTCCAGCGTTAATTCAGCCAGGACAAGCCGTTGGTTCAGTAGGACTTGCTTTAGGTTATGGTCGTAAAGCAGGAATGAAAAAAGAAATGCAAACAGGAAAGAATGCATATCATTTTTATAAAAACTTTAATACAACTCAATCTGGAGTTTCTGTAAAATTAGTTGAAGGCGAGCATAAATTTGCATGTACTCAATTGCACAACACAATGATGGGTCGTGGAGATATAGTTAAAGAAACGACTTTAACAACATTTAATGATCATTCATTAGACCCAAAACATACTTGGAATCCAGTTCCAATGGTATCTCTAAAACATCAAGAAGTAGAAGCAACTACAGTTGATTTATGGGATGAATTTGATCGTTCTATAGGGCATCATTTCAATTTATCTATTGATTTGAATGCGTGTACAGGATGTGGTGCATGTGTAATCGCATGTCATACAGAAAATAACGTTGCAGTTGTGGGTAAAAAAGAGGTAAGAAAGTCAAGAGATATGCACTGGTTGCGTATTGATAGGTATTATTCTTCTGAAGAAACATTTGTAGGAGATGATCATAAGAAAGAAGCATCAAAAGGATTGTTTGGTGAAACTGGAGTTAAAAACACCATGGCAACTTTAGAAGATGCATCAGCAAATCCACAAATTGTTTTCCAACCAATTATGTGTCAGCATTGTAATCACGCTCCTTGTGAGACTGTGTGTCCAGTTGCTGCAACATCTCATGGTCGTCAAGGACAAAATCACATGGCATATAACCGTTGTGTAGGGACACGTTATTGTGCAAATAACTGCCCTTATAAAGTGCGTCGTTTCAATTGGTTTGATTATGCTAATAATAATGAATTTGATTTCAATATGAATGATGATTTAGGTAAAATGGTATTAAATCCTGATGTTACTGTTCGTACTCGTGGAGTTATGGAAAAATGTTCTATGTGTACTCAAATGACACAAGCGACAATATTAAAAGCGAAAAAAGAAGGGAGACCAGTAAAAGATGGAGAGTTTCAAACAGCGTGTTCTAATGCTTGTAGTACAGGAGCAATGGTATTTGGAGATATAAATGATAAAGAAAGTGAAATCTATAAGTTGAAAAACGATGATAGATCATATCACTTATTAGAGCAAGTTGGGACAAAACCAAATGTAGTTTATCAAGTAAAAGTTAGAAATACAACAGTATAAAAAGCAATAATAATAAGATAATTATATATAGAGTATGGCATCGCATTACGAAGCACCTATAAGACAACCTTTAATCATTGGAGACAAAAATTACCACGATATTTCTGTGGATGTTGCTGCTCCAGTAGAAGGTAAAGCAAACAAACAATGGTGGATAGTATTTGGTATAGCATTAACAGCATTTCTTTGGGGAATAGGTTGTATTATATACACTATTGGTATAGGAATTGGAGTTTGGGGATTAAATAAAACCGTAGGTTGGGCGTGGGATATCACAAACTTCGTTTGGTGGGTAGGAATTGGTCACGCAGGAACATTGATTTCGGCAGTACTACTTCTTTTCCGTCAAAAATGGAGAATGGGTATTAACCGTTCTGCAGAGGCAATGACCATCTTTTCGGTAATTCAAGCAGCCTTGTTCCCAATCATTCACATGGGACGCCCTTGGTTGGGTTATTGGATGTTACCAATGCCAAATCAATTTGGATCAATGTGGGTAAACTTTAACTCTCCACTTTTATGGGATGTATTTGCAATCTCAACATATTTATCAGTTTCATTAGTATTTTGGTGGACAGGTTTATTACCAGATTTTGCAATGATACGTGATAGAGCGGTAAGACCATTCCAAAAGAAAATATATTCTTTATTGAGTTTCGGTTGGACAGGTAGAGCAAAAGATTGGCAACGTTTTGAAGAAGTATCTTTGGTGCTCGCAGGATTGGCAACACCTTTAGTACTTTCTGTACATACAATTGTATCGATGGACTTTGCTACTTCGGTAATTCCAGGATGGCACACAACTATTTTCCCTCCATATTTTGTTGCAGGAGCAGTATTCTCAGGATTTGCAATGGTAAATACCTTGCTTATTATAATGAGAAAGGTTTCAAATCTTGAAGCATACATCACAATACAACATATAGAATTGATGAACATTGTAATTATGATTACAGGTTCTATTGTAGGTTGTGCTTATATAACTGAGTTATTTATTGCTTGGTATTCAGGAGTAGAATATGAACAGTATGCATTCTTAAATAGAGCTACAGGACCCTATTGGTGGGCTTATTTATTTATGATGTCGTGTAATGTGTTCTCACCACAATTTATGTGGTCTAAAAAATTACGAACAAGTATTATGTTCTCATTTTTTATCTCTATTGTAGTAAATGTAGGTATGTGGTTTGAGCGTTTTGTGATTATTGTAACATCATTGCATAGAGATTATTTACCATCTTCTTGGACAATGTTTTCACCAACATTTGTTGATATAGGTATTTTTGTTGGAACTATAGGATTCTTCTTTGTGCTATTTTTATTATACGCAAGAACTTTCCCTGTAATAGCACAAGCAGAGGTAAAAACTATCTTAAAATCATCAGGAGATAATTATAAGAGATATAGAGATGCTGGAGGAGACAATCCTACACCAATTAAAAACACTAAAAACTAAGTATTATGAGTTTTAAAGTAATACAAGCAATGTATAATGATGACGACATTTTGATGTCGGCAGTAAAAGAAGTACGTGCAGCACATCTTCATATTGAGGAAGTATATACACCATTTCCAGTTCATGGTTTAGACAAAGCAATGGGATTAGCACCAACAAAAATTGCCATTACAGCATTTATGTATGGTTTGTTAGGGTTGGCATTTTCTATTTGGATGATGAATTATATGATGATTGATGATTGGCCTCAAGATATTGGAGGGAAACCAAGTTTTTCGTATGTATATAATATGCCTGCATTTGTACCAATTATGTTTGAAATGACAGTATTTTTTGCAGCGCATTTAATGGTAATCACCTTTTATATGCGTAGTAAATTATGGCCATTTAAAAAAGCAGAAAACCCAGATCCAAGAACAACAGATGATATGTTTGTAATGGAGATTCCTGTAGATGGAAATGAAAAAGAATTGACCTCGTTTTTAAAAGAAACAGGAGCTGTAGAAATTAAAGTAACTGAAAAGCATTAAGAGAAAATGAAAAAAGTTATCAAAAATATAATTGTACTAGTAGTAGTTATTGTTGCGTTCACTTCTTGCGATAGAAGTAAAAGAGCACCAAACTTACAATATATGCCAAATATGTATGAGCCTGTGAGTTATGAAACTTATGGTACCAATCCAAACTATGAAGTTGGTATGGAAGGACGTTTGCCAGTTGATGGTACAGTTGCTCGTGGTTCAGAACTTCCGTTTGATTATGAAAACACTATTGAAGGATATGAATTGGCAAAAACAGCATTAAAAAACCCTTTAACAAAAATAGATGCTGAAAGATCAAAATCTTTATACACTATTTATTGTTCTTCATGTCACGGTTCTAAAGGTGACGGACAAGGGGAATTATCAAAAAGAGAAAAGTTTTTAGGAATACCTAATTTTAAAGATAGAGACATCACAGAAGGAAGTATTTATCACGTTATTATGTATGGTAAAAATATGATGGGATCACATGCATCACAATTAACAGAAGAAGAGCGTTGGCAAGTAGTTGCTTATGTTCAGAAATTAAAAAACAATTAATAATTCTTTTTAATTAGAATTTAGAAGATATGTATAAGTTTTCAAAAAAGTTAAAGACGTTTTCATTTGCCTTAATGATTGTAGGGATTATAGGTATTGCTTGGGGATTTTGGAATGCACCAGGCACCATTGAAGAAGCAAAAGAAATTATAGCAAACCAATCAGCAGCACATGGTACAGATCATGGTGAAGTAGCAACACATGAAGTAGTTCCTGTACAAGGTGACGAACACGCAACAGATTCGCAACACGATGCATCACATGATGAACATCTATTTCATCAATTACAAAATAGACCTTGGTCAGCATTATATGTAGCCATTTTCTTCTTTATGATGTTAGCACTTGGTACATTGGCGTTTTATGCAATACAACACGTAGCACAAGCAGGATGGTCAATCGTTCTTTTTAGAGTTATGGAAGGAATAACAGCATACTTACCAGTTGGAGCGGTGATTTTATTTGTGTTTTTAGTATTATCAGGAATGCATATAAATCACGTATTTGCTTGGATGGATCCAGAATTAGTTGATCCAAATAGCCCAAAATTTGATCATTTATTAGATGCGAAAAAGAGTTATTTGAATGTGCCTTGGTTATTGATTAGAGCAGTAATATATATTGGTGGATGGGTCTTGTATCGTTGGTATGCAAGAAAGAAAACGTTGGCATTAGACAATGCAGAAAATGGAGATTTGACGCATTATAAAAAATTAATAGGAGCATCAGCGGCATTTTTAGTATTCTTTTTAGTTACAGAATCTATGATGTCTTGGGATTGGCTAATGTCAATCGATCATCACTGGTTTAGTACATTGTATGGTTGGTATGTATTTGCAGGAATGTTTGTGTCAGGTATTACAACTATTGCATTGGTTACTATTTATTTAAAATCAAGAGGTTATTTAGAATATGTAAATGACAGTCACTTACACGATTTAGCAAAATTTATGTTCGGCTTTAGCATATTCTGGACATACTTATGGTTCTCACAGTTTATGTTAATTTGGTATGCCAATATTCCTGAAGAAGTTACATACTATGCGCAAAGATTTGAAGAAATCAAAATTCCTTTCTTTACAATGGTTGTAATGAATTTTGTATTCCCAATATTAGTATTAATGAATAGCGATTATAAAAGATTGCCTTGGTTTATTATTATGGCAGGAATTATAGTTTTAGTTGGTCATTATATAGATGTATATGTATTAATTACTCCAGGATCAGTAGGGGCACAATGGAAATTTTTATCACCAGAAGTTATAGGTTCTGCATTGTTTTTCTTGGGACTGTTTATATTTGTAGTATTTACAGCATTGACTAAAGCACCATTGAAAGTAAAAGGGAATCCATTCATGAAAGAAAGTGAACAATTTCACTATTAATTTTTAGAAAAAAAGAAATATGTTAGCGTTAATTTATATTTTAATAGCAGTATTAATAGCAAGTACTTTTTGGCAATTGACCAATGTCTTTAACTTAGAGAATGAGATTGCTACAGAAGAAGACAATGATCAACAAGGTAAAATGATGTTTGCCTTTATGATTGGTTTTTATGTATTGATGATTTTTTGTTTTTGGAAATACAATGCAGTATTACTACCAGAATCAGCATCAATAGAAGGAGAACAATATGATAACTTGTACAATGTCACTATGATTTTGATATTGGTTGTACAAGCAATTATGCAAGTTTTGATATTCTATTTTGCGTATAAATATAGAGGTGTAAAAGGTAGAAAAGCAGTTTTTTATGCCGATAGTCATAAATTAGAAATGATTTGGACAATTACTCCAGCAGTTGTTTTAGCAGGATTAATTATTTATGGACTTGTAGTTTGGATAGATATTACAGACACTTCTGATTTAGAAGATCCATTGGTTGTAGAAGTTTATGCAAAACAATTTTCTTGGGAAGCACGTTATGCAGGAGAAGACAACGCCTTAGGAAGAGGAAATGTACGTTACATAAAAGGGATTAACACTATGGGAGTTGATATGACAGATTTGAATGCTCAAGATGACATTCCTGTTCGTGAATTACACTTACCAAAAGGAAGACCAGTAATATTTAAATTTCGTTCGCAAGACGTTATACATTCGGCATATATGCCACACTTTAGAGCACAAATGAACTGCGTTCCAGGAATGACAACACAATATGCATTTACACCTTCAATGACAACTGAAGAAATGAGAATGAATGAAAAAATGATTGCTAAGGTTGAAAATATTAATAAAATAAGAGCCGAAAAAGGAGAAGATTCTTATGAATTTGATTACTTATTATTGTGTAATAAAATTTGTGGGGCATCACACTACAACATGCAAATGAAAATAGTTGTTGAAGAAGAAACCGATTTCAATCAATGGTTGTCAGCTAAAGAAACAATGGCACAAGTAGTAAAAAAATAAAACACCATTATAAAAAAATAAAAGATAGAGATTATGTCAGATCATCATCATAAAGAAACATTTGTAACTAAATACATATTTAGTCAAGATCACAAAATGATTTCTAAACAATACCTAATTACAGGTATTATTATGGGAGTTATAGGTGTTTTTATGTCAATGCTATTCCGTTTACAAATCGCATGGCCAGAGCATTCATTTAGTCTAATAGAAGCCTTTTTAGGACACCATCAAGATGGTGGAGTTATGAGTCCAGATATATATTTGGCATTGGTAACAATTCACGGTACAATAATGGTATTCTTTGTATTAACTGCAGGATTGAGTGGAACTTTTAGTAATATGTTAATTCCATTGCAGATTGGAGCACGTGATATGGCATCAGGATTTCTAAATATGATTTCATATTGGTTGTTCTTTTTATCAAGTATATTAATGGTTATCTCATTATTTGTTGAAGCAGGACCAGCATCAGCAGGATGGACAATCTACCCTCCATTAAGTGCATTACCACAAGCAATTTCAGGTTCTGGAGTAGGAATGACATTATGGCTGGTGTCAATGGCAGTCTTTATTACATCATCATTGTTAGCAGCACTAAATTACATTGTAACAGTTTTAAACTTACGAACTGTTGGAATGAAAATGACAAGATTACCATTAACAATTTGGGCGTTTTTTGTAACTGCAATTATTGGAGTTGTATCATTCCCAGTACTTTTATCTGCAGCATTATTATTAATTTTTGATAGAAGTTTCGGAACATCATTCTATTTATCAGATATATTTATTGATGGTAGTGTATTGCATTATCAAGGAGGTTCTCCAGTATTATTTGAACACTTATTTTGGTTTTTAGGACATCCAGAAGTATATATTGTGATACTTCCAGCAATGGGAATAGTATCAGAAATTATGGCAGTAAATTCTCGGAAGCCTATTTTTGGTTATAGAGCTATGATTGGATCTATTATAGCAATTGCATTCTTATCTACAATTGTTTGGGGACACCATATGTTTGTTACAGGAATGAATCCATTTTTAGGGTCAGTATTTACATTTACAACATTATTGATTGCAATACCATCAGCAGTAAAATCATTTAATTGGCTTGCAACCTTGTGGAAAGGGAATCTTCAGATGAATGTAGGTATGCTCTTTTCTATAGGATTTGTTTCTACCTTTGTTACAGGAGGAGTTACAGGATTGGTTATGGGAGATTCAGCACTAGACATCAACATTCACGATACGTATTTTATTATTGCACACTTTCACTTAGTTATGGGAGTCTCAGCAATCTTTGGAATGTTTGCAGGAGTGTATCATTGGTTCCCTAAAATGTATGGAAGACTGATGAATAAAACATTAGGATATTGGCATTTTTGGATAACAATTATTACCGCTTATGGAGTATTCTTCCCAATGCATTTTGTAGGATTGGCAGGATTACCTCGTAGATATTATATGAATACTGCATTCCCATATTTTGATGACTTATCAGATATCAATGTTGTTATGACACTATTTGCTTTAGTTGGAGGAACTGCACAATTAATTTTCTTAGGAAACTTTTTTTGGAGTATTTATAAAGGTAAAAAATCAGGACCAAACCCTTGGAGAGCAACTACACTTGAGTGGACAACACCAGTAGAAGCAACACACGGAAACTGGCCAGGAAAATTACCAGTAGTACATCGTTGGGCGTATGATTATAGCAAACCAGGAAGCGATGTTGATTTTATTCCGCAAACAACACCTTTGTCAGACGGAGAAGAACCATCTTAAATCATTTGTCATTCTGAGTTTATCGAAGAATCTCATAAACATACAAAAACCTTTCTATTGATTTAGAAAGGTTTTTTAGTACCTTTGTTTTAAGATGAATGAAAACTTAAATCCAGAAAACACAAACCTTTCGACAGAAGAATTAGACGTAGAAAAGAAATTACGACCTTTATCTTTTGATGATTTTACAGGTCAAGATCAAATTTTGGAAAACCTTCAGATATTTGTTCAAGCAGCCAATCAACGAGAAGAAGCATTAGATCACACACTTTTTCACGGTCCTCCAGGACTTGGAAAAACAACATTGGCACATATATTGGCAAGTGAACTAAACGTAGGGATTAAGATTACTTCAGGACCAGTTCTTGACAAGCCTGGAGATTTAGCAGGATTGTTGACAAATTTAAGCGAACGAGATGTGTTGTTTATCGATGAAATTCATCGTTTAAGCCCTATTGTTGAAGAGTATTTATATTCAGCAATGGAAGACTATCGTATCGATATAATGATAGAGTCTGGACCAAATGCACGCTCTGTTCAGATAGATTTAGAGCCATTTACTTTGGTTGGCGCAACAACACGCTCAGGATTACTTACAGCACCTATGCGAGCACGCTTTGGTATCAGTAGTCGATTGGAATATTATAAAACAGAATTGCTAACAACCATTGTACAACGTAGTGGAACAATTTTAGGAGTTCCAATCTCTATGGAAGCAGCAATAGAAATTGCAGGTAGAAGTAGGGGAACACCAAGAATTGCCAATGCATTATTGCGGAGAGTACGTGATTTTGCTCAAATTAAAGGAGACGGTAATATTGATATAAAAATTGCAAAATATGCTTTAGGTGCTTTAAATGTAGATGCGTATGGTTTAGATGAAATGGATAATAAAATTCTAACAACCATTATCGACAAGTTCAAAGGAGGTCCTGTAGGAATAAGTACGTTAGCAACAGCAGTAAGCGAAAATTCTGAAACTATTGAAGAAGTTTATGAGCCATTTTTAATACAACAAGGCTTTATAATGCGCACACCAAGAGGACGTGAAGTAACAGAATTGGCTTACAAGCATTTGGGAAAAATAAAAGGGAAGAATCAAGGAGAATTATTTTAGCCTTGGATTAAAAATAATAATAGTAAAGACTTGGCAAATTATACGTCTAATAAATAAAGAAGAACCAAATTTTTTTTTGTAAAAGAGGAGGACGAAGTTAGAGTATCAAAAAAATTAAAAGCAGCAGGATTTACCAAAGTATATGATTTAGAAGGAGGTTTTATTAAATGGAAATCTGAAGGAAAAGGGATTCCAAAAAATCAATAAAATGACAACAATACAAATAGAAAATTTAAAATGTGGCGGTTGTGCCAATACAATAAGAAAAGGGATTTTATCTATTGATGGAATTAACACGATTGATATAGATATAGAAAAATCAGAAGTTGTTTTTGATTCAGAAGACACAACAACTGTTGAAGCAGCAAGAGAAAAGTTAGCCAAAATGGGTTATCCAGAAGTTGGTACATCAAACTCAACTTTACAAAAAGCAAAATCTTTTGTGAGTTGTGCTGTTGGAAGAATGACTAACCAAGAATAAACTCTAAAAAAGGAGATAAAAAAATCCATCAATTAAGTTTGATGGATTTTTTTAATTGATATACCAATCAGCATAAAAAATCAGGTAGTGTCCAACTTTGTGTGTCTGCTTCATCTCGATATTTTAGTAGCCTTTTAAAACTTCAATGTCGTTCCAATTAAGAAGTTGCGTGTTGCTTGTGGATAATATCCTTGAACTTCAAATGATGTTGGTCCTGTCCAATAATCCAAATATGTATAACCTCTATCAACATATTCTTTATTGAAAACGTTATTTACAAGTGCAGTAAACACAATTGATTTAAAAATAGTATTTGCTTCCAATTCATAAGAGATATTAAAATCACTTGTGAAATAACTATCCAATTTTGATGCTTCAGTATCTGTATTACTCAAATATTGATTTCCGACGAATTTAGATAACAATGACATCTGCAATTTATCTGAAGGACTAAAAACAAATGCATTTCCTGCAACAATATCTGGAGAAAAGGCAATATTAGTATCACCAAGAAACATTGTTGTATTATCTCTATTTATGGAAAAATCTTTAATCTTATTAGAACTAAAAGAGATATTAGGGCGAATAGAAACTTTATCGCTCAATTGAATGTCTGCGTCAATTTCTAAGCCTAAACGATGACTATCATCTACATTTTCTCTTTTATAATCTCCAGTATCATCAATGTCTCCAGTTAAAATCAACTGATCTTTATATTGCATATAATAGATATTAGTGCTCAATTTTATGTTGTCATTTCTCAATCTCCAACCAAACTCATAATCATTTAACTTTTCAGATTTCACATTGACATTCAATTCAAAATCTTTTCTGTTTGGTTCTCTATTGGCTCTTGAATATGATGTATACAAACTATTGTTATCATTGATTGTATATGTAAAACCAATTTTTGGATTGAAGAAACTAAAATTAGAATCTACATCTATATTATTTCTGTCAGATGTTAAACCTAAAGTACTATAACTTACAAATCTTCCTTGTAAATCAATGTATGTTTTTAAGTTTTCTGCCAAATTGAAACTTGCTTTTGAAAACATGCTAAAATCTTTTTTAGTAGCATCACTTTCATAATATCGATCTCTAATATTTGCGTTGTCTGCAAATTGTTTTGCCCAAATTACCTCACCAAAATGATCTCCTGAATAGTTATTATAAGAAACTCCTGAAATTACTTTTAACTTTTCAGAAGTATAGTTTGCATTAAAATTTGCCACATAAAAATCGTTATCGAGCCAACGACGAACTATTAAATCCGTTCTATTTCCATCAGTAGCAACGACAAGATTAGCATAATCTTCCGGTTTCTTTCCAGATTTGAATTGTTCAAAATAACCTTCGCCATGCGTAAAGTTCAATCCAAGATTTGTTGACCAATTTTGATTCAATTTTTCATTCCAATGCAATTGATAATGATCTTGCTGATAGTTATCAGTTTCATTATCATACGTATATGGGTTCTGTCTTCTGTCTTCTCTTAACTGAGTTGCATATAGACCAAACCATGCTTGATATGTTTGTTCCTTCCCTCCAAATAACAATGTTTTTATCAAAGTATTGTCATCAATATATGAACCTTGTAAGAAATATGATTTTAAGTCAGAGAATGCTCTATCAACGTAGCCATCAGAATAAATATTTGATACACGTCCAGCAAATTCAAGATGGTCATTCAACTTTCCAGTTGAGAATTTTACGGTATGTTTTCTTGTACCGTAAGAGCCAAATGAATTAGCGATTTCTCCATTCTGTTCTTCAGAAATAGCATCAGTTAATATATTTAAACTTGCACCAAATGCTCCAGAACCATTCGTTGATGTACCAACTCCTCGTTGCAATTGTAAACTTTGAGTCGATGAAGCAAAATCTCCCATATTTACCCAAAAAGTTCCTTGACTTTCAGCATCGTTATATGGAATTCCGTTCACAGTCACATTCACTCTAGAGGCATCTGAACCACGAACACGAATGTATGTATATCCAATTCCAGCACCTGCATCAGAAGATGTTACGACGTTTGGCATATAATTCATTAAAATTGGAATATCTTGACCTAGATTACGTTTAGAAATTTCTTTTTTTGATAAGTTTGAATGTGTGACTGGTGATTCAGAATTTACACGAACTGCCTTGACAATTGCCTCGTCGAGAATCTCATCTACTTTAATAGAATCTATTTGAATTTCTTCTTGAGCATTTGCAATTACAATAGCAAATAATAAAAAAACAAGAGTTATTTTTTTCATTTTAATACAAATTAAAACGAATAAAAAGAGGTAATTATTCTTTATTAGTTATCATTATGAGGAACTTAGTGATAAAATAATCTCATTCAAGAGATTGCTTCATTTTATTCGCAATGACATTTTACAAATGGCGATTATCGCCTTCCTAAACAGCATTATCTGTTCTAGGTTCAATGGGTATGATCTCAGCCGATAATTAGGGCACCCCTTTTTTGAGAACGCTACAAAGGTAATTACAATTAGTAATTAATACTAAAAAATTTATAATTATTTTATAAGATATCTTGTGGAATAAATTAACCGTACATTTGTCGCTTATAAAATTATATGTCATTTAAATCATTAGGATTAATAGACGCTTTGTTAAAAGCTGTCGAAAAGCAAGGATACACAACTCCATCACCCATTCAAGAAAAAGCAATTCCATTAGTATTAGAAAGAAAAGATATATTAGCTTCGGCTCAAACAGGAACTGGAAAAACGGCTGGATTTACATTGCCGATTTTGCAAATATTACATCAGACAAAAAAAGAAGGAAGACGACCTGTACGTGCATTGGTATTAACTCCAACAAGAGAATTGGCGGCACAAGTACATAAAAATGTAATGGATTACAGCCAATTTTTGGATATAAAATCTACGGTTATTTTTGGAGGTGTAAATGCAAAGCCACAAATAAAATCATTGAAATACGGAGTGGATATTGTTGTTGCAACTCCAGGACGTTTATTAGATTTAATTAACCAAAGGGCTTTGTCTTTAGGGCGAATTGATATTTTGGTTCTAGATGAAGCAGATAGAATGCTTGATATGGGATTCTTACGTGATATCAAAAAAATTATAGCAATGATGCCAACAAGAAGGCAGAATCTATTGTTTTCTGCTACTTTTTCTAAAGAAATTAAAAAATTGGCTGAAGGAATTTTGCACAAACCCATTTTAGTCGAAGCAGAACCAGAAAATTCTACTGCTGAGAAAGTAGTTCAAAAAACATATAGAGTAGATAAAGGAAATAAAATAGAAGTAACCATCAAATTAATTGCTGATGGAAACTGGAAACAAGTCTTGATTTTTACGCGTACCAAGCATCGTGCAAATAAATTGAGCGATAAATTGGTAAAAGCAGGTATTAGCTCTGTTGCAATTCATGGAAATAAAAGCCAAGGAGCGAGAACAAAGGCATTGGCATCTTTTAAAAGTGGTATGGTCAGAGTATTGGTTGCTACAGATATTGCAGCTCGTGGATTGGATATACCATTATTACCTCATGTTATTAATTTTGAATTGCCAAATATCCCTGAAGATTATGTACATAGAATTGGTCGAACAGGTAGAGCAGGAGCAAGTGGTGAAGCCATTTCATTGGTTGATATTGATGAAGTAGAATATGTAAGAGGTATTGAGAAATTATTAGGAGAAAAACTATCAAGTGAAATTATTGAAGGTTTTGCACCAACTGATAAACCATCAGAAAATAAACCAAAACAAAATAATAATAGAAACAGAAATAAATCTCGGAATTCTAAACATAGAAATCAAAATTCTGGAGGAAATAAGAGTAATCGAAGAAAAAAAAATAGAGGGAGGAGAAGGTAATTAATTGACATCCAATATCCATTCTACAATTTCTTTTTCATCAACTATAGACCATGAATGTGGCGCTCTGTTGCCATTTGCTCTATAACCTTTGTTTTTGGTTTCAATATATTCAATATTTTGATAGCCTAATTTAAGTAGCGAAGTATGCATTTTTTGAATTGAATATGTGTTTAAATCAGCAAATAAGATGTTTGGAAACCATTGTTTTTGAAACACTAAATCTGGCTCGGTATATAATCGAATAGCGGTGTTTTTTGAAAAATGAATATTGTAAGTGAAATCTGTTTTTGAAGTATAAGGCGAATAATTTTCATAAGGACTTATGTCTTCGTTTGGATTTCCTAAACGTTTGTTTAAAAGATTTATTAACCCGTCAGCTTCAGAAGTTATATTATTGACATCATCTTTTGCTCTTTTTTCTGAAGCAATATAAAAATTTGCTAAATCAATTGGAGAATCAACAATAAATAGTCCTTTTGGATTCAATCTATCTGCAATAAGTAGAGCAACATTCCCACCTGATGAAAATCCTCCTAAAAACATATTTTTACTCTCTAAATGATGTTTTTTAAGTGTGTTCAAAATAAGTTTTCAAGTTCATCCTTTTCTTTATAATACAAAAATAAATGTTGATTATACTTATTAAAAAGCATCATTGCTAATTGGTTTTCAATTGCTATTTTAGGAATTTTAGATTCTTTTTTTATATTTTTCGCATTCCCATTAAATCCAGAAAATAAAATCAATAATACTTTTGGATTTTCAGGAATAATTAGTTCAAAATCATCAGTTATTATAATTTGAGGAAGATTCTTCTTACCATGAAAACAGTAAAAGAAGAATTAAAAGAATTGAGATGTTTTTCAAATCAATCAATAGTTGGTTTTTTTCTATTTGATTTTTTTAGGGCATTACGGCTTTTCTTTTCCAACCGCTTTCTTATAGATGCTCTACTTATTTTGGTCTTTTTACGAGGCTTTTTAACTTTCAATCCATTTGAAAGAACTTCTAAAAATCGCTTGATAACAATCTCTTTATTTTTATGCTGACTGCGACTTTCATCACAAGTCAAAGTTAATATGTTTTCTTTACTTAGCCTTGTTTTTAAGTTTTTTAATAGAATTTCTTTTTCATCTTTAGTAAAGTTTACAGAATTAAGAACATCAAAAGTCAATACAATTTTAGAAGATACCTTATTTACATGTTGCCCTCCAGCACCACTACTTTTAATTGCTTTGAAAGTTAATTCTTTGATTAGGTTTTCAGAGTTCATTAATACAAGTCTTGATTTATATTTTGATGCATAAAATGCATGTCTAAATCTATCAGTGAATCTGAGAAAGTATCTAAATTTTTGTGTTTAGATAGTAGTTTGTCAATTGCTTTTGTGGCTGTTTTTAAACGAGTTTCTTTATTGCCTTTTAATAAAATATAGTTTCTTTTATTTTTTTTTAAAGCATTTTCAAAGGCTTTAAACATTTCTAATCTTAATTCAGGTCTGTCTCGCAAATCATCCGCTTCCCAAGGAGTGTCAATGTAGGTTAGTAAGTATAAATCATATGTGTTTTGAATTGCCACTTTATTTAATTTTGGATCAACAAAACCACCATAGTATTCTTCAGAATATACTTTAGTTTCTAATAAATCGGTATCGCAAATTAAAATTTTATCAGCTTTTTTAGCAAGTTTATTTTCCATATTTATTTGCCCGATTGCAATAGGAATTAAATCAGAATTTTCGCAAGTTTTACGTTCATTATTCCATTTGTCTTGTAAGTATTCTCTTGCGTATTCTGGTGTCCAAACAGTATTGTAATGACGTGCCAATTGCGTAGAAAGAGTTGTTTTTCCTGTAGATTCAGGACCAAACAATACAACCTTTATGATGTTTGCTTCTTCTTGTCTAAGATTTTTTTCCATTGTCTATATCCTAAAATTGCTAATACTAAAAATATACTATATTGAATTCCTGTAAAACCATACCCTTTTACAAAATAGAGTGGAATTGAAACAACATTTCCTGCAACCCATAGTGTCCAATTTTCTATTTTTTTATTTGCCATTAACCACATTGCTGCAAAAAATATTCCTGTAGTAAAGGTATCTAAAAAAGGAGTAGCATCTCTAAATTCTGACAAATTTCCCGACGTAAGTTTTGTAATTGCATAATTGAAACTTTCACTAAAGCCTAAATTATTTGGCATAACATTGTAATAACGATACACAATAATTACAAAAACGGAGGTAAAAACAAATATTCCAAATGCTTTTATTTTATCAGATTTAGTAGTTCTTGAAATAGGAATATGTTCATTATCAATAATTTTACTCCACATATACCAACCATAAATACTCATAATAGTATAGTAAATATTGATAATCAAGTCGCCATAAAGACTCCATTGAGACAAAAGATATACATAAATTGCTGTGCTAATAATTCCTGTTGGAAAGACTAAAATATTTTCTTTTTTAGCATAAAAAACGCTAATAACACCAAAAATTGTAGCAATAAGTTCGAGAAGTATATTTATATTCGATGCAGTTCTATAAGGCTCTATAAAAAAGTCAATAATTTCATTCATATAATAGATGTTAAAATACTATTATTTTCTTCAAATGCTGTGCCAAAGATGACTAAATCTGCACCATTTCTATAAGCAGTTTCAAGCTGTTTTTTAGTTTTAATTCCTCCTCCAACAAGTAACGGAACTTTGATTTCCTTTGCAACCGAAGTAATAATTTTTGCGTCTGCAGGCGCTGAAGCTCCACTTCCTGCTTCAAGATATATGAGTTGCTTCCCAAGATACTCTCCAGCAATTGCAGTAGCCGTAATATCTTCGACATTTGATTGCGAAATTGGTATTGTATTACTTACTTTTTGGACAGCTGTTTCTACGCCTCCATCAACCAAAATATATCCTGTTGGTATGATTTCTAAAGATGTTTTTTGGAGTTTATTTACTGATTTTATTTGCTGTCCGATTAAATATTCAGGATTTCTTCCAGAAAGCAATGATAGAAATAACAAAACATCTGCATTGTTTGTTATTTGTTTAAAATCTCCTGGGAAAAGGACAATAGGAATTTGTGTAAACGTCTTTATTTTTTTGACAAATGTAGCTGCAATTCCTTCAGAAACTGTACTTCCGCCAACAAAGATAAAATTAACTTTATTTGGATTTATTTTCAAGATTATTTTTTCGATTTCGGTTATCAAAAGTTTATCAGGATCTAATAAAATAGCGAGTAATTTTTCTCCTTTCTCTTTTGATACTTTTATATGTTCAAGAATAGTATTTGACATATTAATTTAATGCATAAACACAAGTAAATCCTTCAAATTCTAAGAAAAAAACATCATAGCTGTCAATTTTTCCATCATATCTAATTTCTCCAGTTGTTTTGGCATCAGCAAACATAAAATCTTCAATATATATATGTTGTAAGAAACGTATTTTTTTCTTGCCATAAATCTTATAAAGCGATTCTTTTGCTCCCCAAACAATAGTCAATTTTCCAATCAAAGCTTCGTGATTGGCAATCGTTTTATATTCTTTGATTGGTGTAAATTTATGTGCAATAGTTAGGATTTTATCACGCTGTTTTTCAATGTCTATTCCAACAGTTTTGTTACTTGAAATAATAATGGCTGAAAAAATAAAAGAATGTGTAATAGAGATAGATTTATTGTCTGCAAGATAAGGTTTTCCATGTTCATCATATATCAAATCTTTGTCTTCATAGCCCTTCATATTGAGTAGTTGACGAATACTCATAAAACCTTTTTGATGTAAGTTTGATTTCATACCATCAACTCTATTTTGTGAAGATGGAGTTAATATAATTCCGCAAGATAATTCATCAAGAGATTCTTCGATTTTCCATATCAAAACCGTTATATTTTCGTTTACTTGTATTGTTTTATAAAGAGGCATTTTATTGCGTAACTGTATTATTTGTTGATATTTTTGAATTTAACGAACTTATAACTATTCAACTTTATACTTATAACTTTTAATTCGTAATTTTGCACTTCAAAAATATACAATTATGAGCACAGGAACATCAACTTATGTAAAATATAAAGTAAAAGATATCAATCTCGCAGAATGGGGAAGAAAGGAAATTGAATTGGCTGAAGCTGAAATGCCTGGATTAATGAGTTTGAGAGAAGAGTATAAAAACGAACAGCCATTGAAAGGAGCTAGAATTGCTGGATGTTTACATATGACTATTCAAACTGCTGTTTTAATAGAAACTTTACAAGCACTTGGTGCTGAAGTAACTTGGAGTTCATGTAATATTTTTTCTACACAAGATCAGGCTGCTGCTGCAATTGCTGCCACAGGAACACCAGTGTATGCATGGAAAGATATGACAGAAGAAGAGTTTGATTGGTGTATAGAACAAACATTATTTTTTGGAGAAGATAAAAAACCACTAAACTTAATTTTAGATGACGGTGGAGATTTAACGAATATGGTGTTAGATAAATATCCTGAATTAGCTGCTGGAATTAATGGTTTGTCAGAAGAAACGACAACAGGAGTTCACCGTTTATATGATAGAGTTAGGGCTGGAACATTGCCAATGCCTGCAATTAATGTAAATGATTCTGTAACAAAATCGAAGTTTGATAACAAATATGGTTGTAGAGAATCAGCTGTTGATGCGATTCGCAGAGCAACAGATATAATGCTAGCAGGAAAGCGTGTAACAGTATGTGGATATGGTGATGTAGGTAAAGGTACTGCAGCGTCTTTTAAAGGTGCTGGATCTATTGTAACTGTTACAGAAATTGATCCAATTTGCGCATTACAAGCAGCAATGGATGGTTTTGAAGTAAAGAAATTAGAAACTGTTATTGGGAATTCTGATATTGTAATTACAACTACAGGAAATAAAGATATCGTTCAAGGTCGTCACTTTGAGGCTTTAAAAGACAAAGCCATTGTTTGTAATATTGGACATTTTGACAATGAAATTGATATGGCTTGGTTGAATAAAAATCACGGACATACGAAAGATACGATTAAACCTCAAGTTGATAAATACAATGTTAATGGAAACGATGTTATCATTTTGGCTGAAGGACGTTTGGTGAATTTAGGTTGTGCAACAGGACATCCTAGTTTTGTGATGAGTAACTCGTTTACCAACCAAACATTAGCACAAATTGAATTGTGGACGAACCGTGATGCGTACCAAAACGAAGTGTATATGTTGCCTAAACATTTAGATGAAAAAGTAGCAAAATTACATTTGGCTAAAATTGGTGTAGAGTTAACTGAATTGCGTGAAGATCAAGCAAGTTATATTGGTGTAACAGTAGATGGTCCTTATAAACCGGAGCACTACAGATACTAGAAGTATTGATTAAAATATTGAAAACGAGTTTACAATTAAAAATGTAAATTTGCTTTTTTTATTTCTAAACTAAAAACATTCAGCAAACTGAACAGAACAAATAAAAACCGCTCCTATTAGGAGCGGTTTCTAATTCAATTGGCTATTTTCATAGCCAACCAAAAATCAACTAACCAAACTTTATTTTAAATGCTTTTCTCTATTTTTTGTCTTTCTTTGTACTTTAGTACGTTTTCTGCCTTCAATACTTACGTACTCTTTGCTTTTTTCGCTTTGCTTTAAGTATTGTAAGAACTCTTTCCCTTCAAATTCATAAGTTGTATCAGAACTCACGTGATATAATTCTATCAGCCCATCATTTAGAACGGTCAATTCGAACTCTTCATTGTCTCCAGTATCATAATTTAATGTTAAAATTTTAAGATTTTCATATCCTGTTACGTCAAAGACTTCATATCCACCTACATAATCCCAATTAACTAAATCAATATTTGTGCCAAAGTCATCTTCCGAAGAGTAAAACGTTGTTATGTTTTCTGTTGTAAATGCTAAGTAATTCTCATTATCAAACTCATTTAATGTTCCTGTATCACTTGCAAATGTTTTTCCCCATCCTATATATTCTTGCAAGAAATATTCAATATTCTCGTAAAATATTTGATCATAATCAAATGAACTCTTTTGGTACCCTTCTAAATAATAAGTGACATTAGAATATCTGTCTTCTAATTTAATTTCATCGTCTGATATTTGAATCACATCAAAGTCATACAGTTCATCCAAGACATGATCAACCTCTAAAATCATATCGTAAGTGTTATAGTTTCCTATTTGTATTCCGTAACCGTTTCCTGTAACTCCTATATCTACAAGATTGTTATTTGCATATACTTTACCGTTGATAAACGACAGTGTAAAGGCTTTTGAAACAAATGGCACGTCGCCTGTTCCTGTTGTACGATGATAATCTACATACCACAAATCGTAATCTGTAATTAATGTTTCTAATGATATTGGCTGAACTTGAACGGAATCTTCTTCTATTATACATGATGTAAATAGTGTTCCTGTTATCAATATTCCTAGAAGTAATTTTATCGCTTTCATAATTCTAAATTTTATGGTTACGATATGTAGATTTCAAATTCTGTGCCAAAAAATATTTTAATGATAAAGGTCTGGCTCTTCTCTTAGTAGTTTTTGTTTAAAATATTTTAATTCTCCTTTTTCTTTATAACTGATAACTGCTTCGTCATCTTCTAATTTAAATGGAAACTTTGACTCCTTAGTTGGTGGTTTATTCCCATATTCTTGATCTGTCTCACCGTGCATAATTAAATCTGGAGCCTTATTAACATTTGTTTTAAATCTAGCAACATAAGCTGTAGTTTTTTTCTCTACTTTAGAAACTTGACCTCTAAAAAAAATACTATCAATAACTATTTTATCAGTGTCTAAATTTGTTAATGAAATAAAAACATTTACGCCACTTCCACCTCCAGCAATTCCCGCAACCCATTCTTTGAATGTTGCTTTTGATATAATAAATGGCGAATCATCTTGAAGTTTATACCCCATTTCTTTTGAATTTCCACATTGTGCAAAACTAAATAAAACGACACTTCCTAAAATAATGTTTAATACTGTTTTCATGTGCTTATATTTATTGTTTTTAATTGTCACATATGTTCGCTATTAATTATTCTCTTGGATAATAATACTTTTAACATGCTCGTTTCATAATATATTTCTTGTTTCAAAGATACAAACTCAAAATTAATGCCAAAAAAAAGTCCAAAACTATTAGATTTTGGACTTTTAATATTTCTTTAAAATCCATAATTAAGTCCAAATAACCAATAAGATTGTAGGTCGTTATCTACAGTGTCAAAAGTTTCTAATGGATTGCTAGCCAAAGCATTTGATAGCGCCTCTTGCTTGTTTTTTCTCAACCCTAGCTCAAATCCAACTCCAATACCTTTCCATAAAGTATATCCTAATGAATTAGTAAAAGTCCAGTTTGATAAATCAGAACTCTTATAACTTTGGAATGTAGAGAAATTAGATTTTAAATTTACCTTTCTAATTTCAGCAGTATAATCAGCAACTATTTTTGCTCCCATAGAAGATTCATATACAGCATCTAAATCACTAAATACAAAATTATAATTTAAAGGGTGTATCACTACAATTAAATTATTTATTGGTGTCCAAGTTGCTCCAACACCTAAATCTAAATAGCCAGGATCATTGAAGTTATCAATAATAGTCGTTCTATATTCCCCTAAAGCAGATACTGCCCATTTATCATTTAATTTCTTACCATAAAGAGAAGTGATACTAAATACATCTGTTGCAGATTTAAAATCTTTCTCATCTGTCGGATCATCTTTATCATCAATTTTCACCCAATTTAAATTAACCCCTAATGAGTTTCTCCAAAAAAACTTTTCTTGCAATAGATTTGCATAACCATTAAAAGTGATTCCAATATTTCCAGCATTTGAATTTGGAGATCCTTTAGAGTACCAGTTATTAAATCCAGAAATATTTCCTCCGATTGTTCCAAATGCTCCTATTTTCCATCCAGAAAGGGCGTCAATTTTTGCTTGAAGTGCATCAACTTGTCCTTGTAAAGCAGTTATAGAATCTTTTTTTGGAGCCTGTAACGCTTTTAATTCTTCTTCTGTTTGTGCATTAATTGATACAATTGTAAATACCATTAGAAATGCAAGTATTATTTTTTTCACTTTATTTATTTTTATTATTATAAAATTTTGTACGTCAAGTAGTTATAGGTAGATTCAACTAGCAAATGCAACTTTTAGGTTTACAAATTTATAAAATATATTTTTAGGATTCTCATACTTTAGATTTTTTCTTGGTCTTCGGTTTATTTTATGTTGTATTTCTTTGATTTTTTGATTACTATAGTTTTCAAACACTGCTTTTTTAGGGATATATTGCCTAACTAATTTGTTTGTATATTCGCTGAGACCTCTTTCCCATGATTAATAAGGATGTGCGAAAAAGAATTGCAACACTAATTTTTCAGTTATTTTTTTATGCGCTACAAACTCTTTACCATTATCAGAAGTAATGGAGTGAATAAAATCCTTATAAGGCAATAGCGTATTAATAACAATCTTGGCTAATTCTTTAGCATTTTTTCCAAAGGGCAATTTTCTGATTAAGAAAAAAGCGGTAGTTCTTTCAACAATTGTAACAATTGCACCCTTTCTATCTTTGCCAATAATTAAGTCTATTTCCCAATCTCCAAAGCGTAATTTATTATTAATTGTATCACTTCTAAGATCTATTGATACTCTATCTTTAATTGCGTTCTGCTTCCCTGAAACAGGTCGTTTCCTGTGCTTTAATTGATGTCTTAAGTGAGTATACAAATTACCTCGTTGTCTTTTATCCTCTCTAATATAAGCATATATTCTTTGGTGACTTACCATAGGAATATTATGAGATTTGCAATAACCTATTTTTGAATTTCGATTTATTTCTCTATAAACAGTCGTTTTATCTACGCCCAATGCTTCTGCTATGCTTTTTTTTGATTTTCCACAATTTAGATATGCTGCTATTTGATACCTTTGTTCTTTAGTTAAATGCTTCATATTTATTGACTTTTAGTAGAGTATAAATATAAGCCTTAACAAGGAGTTATTAAGAGTGAGGGATTTAACGATATTAAGATTATATTAATACTCCTAAAAGTTGCATTTACTAATTGAACTTAAGTATTAATAATCACAGGCTTTTTTAAAATAAGCTAACATCCATTCTCGGTGCTTTCAGGAAATTTAGCAGTAGTTCTATTTATTTGTTTTGAAAAGAAAACCTGTAAAAACGATATATATGTTACCTATCGCTTTTGTTGTGGAATGAGAATCCTAAACCACCTCAAACAACTTCCCTTGCAATGGTCTTACAACACCTTTCATTTCCATCGTAAATAAAAGTGTCGCTATTTTATACACAGGAATTTGGCAATCCAACGCAATCGTATCAAGGTATTTCTTGCCGTTTTTGAGGAGGTAATCGTAGACTTTTTGTTCCACATCAGTTAGTTCAACAAATAATTGTTTTTGCACAGCCATTGGCTGCTTGTCATTCAATTCCCAATTTAATGCATCAATTAAATCTTTTGCAGAAGTTAAAATTCCTGCTTTGTTATATTTTATCAAATTATTGCACCCTTTACTTAAATTATCAGTCGTTTTTCCGGGAACGGCAAAGACATCTCGACTATAAGAATTGGCAATATCTGCCGTTACCAAAGAGCCTCCTTTTTCTGCAGATTCTATGATAATTGTTGCTTCAGAAATTCCTGCAATAATACGATTTCGTTTTAAAAAATGTTCTCGAAGTGGTTCTTCGTCATGCCAAAACTCCGTATAAAAACCACCATTTTCATTTACTTGATTGATATATTTCTTGTGTGTTTTTGGATAAATTTGCTCCAATCCATGAGCCAATACAGCAATCGTTTGTAACTTGTTTTTTATGGCTGTTTTTTGTGCTGTTATATCAACTCCGTAGGCAAAACCACTCACAATAATTGGGTTATAAGGTATTAATCCTTCAACAAATTGTTTGATAAAATCACGACCATAATTCGTCATTTTACGAGATCCTACAATGCTGATAATTCGGTTGTCCTGTAGATTTATATTTCCATCTTGAAACAGTAGTATTGGACCATCTGCACAATGTTTTAATCGATTTGGAAAATCCTCCTCTTGAAAATAGGTTGTTTTGATATTGTTTTTGGTGATGTATTTATACTCTTTTTCTGCACGAATAAAATACTGCTTATCATGTAGGTTTTTAATCGTAAAAGTTCCTATTCCGTTTATTTTTTCAAGAAGTGTTCGCTTTTCTGCAAATACATCTTTTGCACTACCACAATAAGCAATTAATTTTTTAGCAATAATATCGCCTATTCCTTTGACTTTTTGGAGTGCCAAAACAGCAATAATTTCTTCTTCTAGCATTGATAATAATTTGGATTTTAAAGATATAAAATAAATATGAATATTTTCAGTCTATGAAATCTATTATACTATTTTAACTTTGAAATCGCATGTAGAGAAATTGAATTATTTTTTAACATAGAATAAGTGAAAAAGAAACAATTTATTAGGACTATTTTAAAGTTAAAATGGTATTACTTTCTTTTTTATGGATTCCCATTTTCACAGGAATGTTAAACTTTAGAAGTATTTACTTGACTTTCAATTGTTTCTAATTTTGTTAATAACTAGTCTAATTTCTCATCAAATCAAACACCTATTTTTCTATATTTGTTTTGATGATTTTAGACAAGTATATAAGTGATTTACTCTACAGATACGAATGCGTAATTATACCTGATTTTGGTGGTTTTATTACCAACGAAACTTCGGCAAAAGTAAATCATTTCACCTATACTTTTTATCCACCAAAAAAACAAATTACTTTTAATAGTCATCTGAAAAATAATGATGGATTATTGGCAAATTATATTGCTTCTGTTGAAAAAATTCCTTTTTCTGATGTTGTTTCTAAAATAGAAAAAGAAGTTCAGAACTGGAGACAAACACTTAAAAATGAATCTGTTGAAATTTTAAAAATTGGATCACTGTCTTTAAACAAAGATGAAAAACTTATTTTTGAACCTGCAACTACTGTAAATTATCTTACATCATCTTTTGGGTTAAATTCTTTCTCTTCTCCCGCTATAAAACGCTTAGAATATGCTGAAAAAGTTAGCCAATTAGAAACTATTGCCCCTGTTCTTCCTGTAGAAGAAAAAGAACGTAGAAAAACACCACTTTTCTTAAAATATGCTGCAACTGCTGCAATACTTTTTGCTGTTGGAAGTTTTGGGTGGAATGAATACAATAAAAATCAATATCAAAATCAACTTTTAGCGGAGCAGGAACAACAAAATGATGTTGAGCAAAAAATTCAACAAGCAACGTTTGTTATCACAAATCCGTTGCCTGTAATTACACTGAATGTAGCTAAAGAAGTTAAAAATTATCATGTTATTGCTGGTGCTTTTAGAGAGCCTCAAAATGCTGAAAAGAAAGTAGCACAACTTATCAAAAAAGGATATGATGCTCAAATTCTTGGTGTGAATAAATGGAATTTAACTCAAGTTTCTTTCGGAAGTTTTGTTGATAAAAATGACGCCTTAAAAAACCTACGAATCATCAAACGTACTGTTGCTTCTGATGCTTGGTTACTTGTTCAAGAGTTTTAATCGAAAAGACAACATCCTAATTTTATCTCTTTGTTCCTTTGCATCTATCTCCCTTTCTCATATCTTTACCAAAAAAATAAACGATGACGGCAAAAAATCCTAAAGATTCTTTAACGATACTTACTGATATGGTTCTTCCAGGAGAAACCAATGCTTTAAACAATCTTTTTGGAGGCGAATTGCTTGCAAGAATGGATAGAGCGTGTAGTATTTCTGCACAAAGGCATTCGCGTAGAATTGTAGTTACGGCATCTGTAAATCACGTTGCTTTTAATAAAGTTGTTCCTGTTGGAAGTGTTGTTACTATTGAATCAAAAGTTTCTCGTGCCTTTAGTTCTTCTATGGAAATCTATGTAGATGTATGGATTGAAGATCGTGAAACTGGTAAAAAAACAAAGGTAAATGAAGGTATTTATACTTTTGTTGCCGTTGATAGAACTGGATCTCCTGTAAAAGTGCCTGAAATAGTGCCAGAAACCAAACTTGAAAAGAAACGTTTTGATGGAGCACTTAGACGCAAACAACTTAGTTTATTATTGGCAGATAAAATAAAGCCTGAACAAGCAACTGAATTAAAGGCGTTGTTTAGTTAACTACATCTTATAAATCCAACTTGCAGGATTTAATCGTGTATCGTTCTTCCAAATCTGGAATTTTAGCGTTGTTTTTTTTGATATTTTATCAGTATATACCTTTCCAATTACTTGTTTAGTTGCTACCTTATCTCCCTTTTTAACCGTCACTGTTTCTAAATTGTTGTATAAAGTAATATAGTTTCCATGACGAATATATATTGCCTTTTTACCACTTACAGATTGAATTTGCAAAATGGTTCCGTTAAAAATTGCACGCGCTTTTGAGTCTCTATCTGTTCGTATATGTACGCCGTTACTTTCAATCGTTATTCCTGGAAGTGTAGGATGATTTTGTTTCCCATAACGCCTTGAAACGACTCCTTTTTCTAATGGCCAAGGTAATTTCCCTTTATTATCTTCAAACTTTTTTGCCAATAATTTTGCCTCTGCAGTCATTGAAAAACCTGATGATTTCCCCCCAGAACCTTTATTTGATTTTGCTATTGCGTCACGAATAATCCTCTCTATTTTTTTATCAATCTTGCGTTCTTCTCGTTGTTTTTTCTTGATTTGAGAAATGTACTTTTTCTCCTGTTTTTTTACTTTAGCAACGACTACTTCTTGTTGTTGTTTTCTTTTTTCTATTTCTTGCTGTACTACTTTGCTTTCTTTGGCTAATGCATCTTTTTCTTTTTTTCGGATACTTAGCGTATCGTTTAAAACCAATAATTTATCTGACTTTATACTTATCTGAGTTCCTTGCGCCTTTCTGAAATCAGTATATTGTTTCATATACTGCAAGCGTTTATATGCTTGATGGAAATTCGCTGACGACAATAAAAACATAATTCTGCTATTCTGAGATTTGCTTTTATAAGATTTATAAATCATTTCAGCATAATCTTCTTTTAGCGTTTTTAACTCGTTAGCAAGTGCTTTTATTTCTTTTTCGTTAGATGAAATTTCTCTATTTAGTGATTTTGATTCAGCATTAAAAGCCTTTACCAATTTTACTTGAGCATTCTTCTGTAAATTCAATTCACTTAACTCTTCCAACTCATTTTTTTCGACAGATCTTGTTTGTGAAAGTAATTTTCGTATCTGATCTACTTGCTCTTGCAACTCTTCTCGTTGCTCCTCCAATTCTTTACGAGTTTGAGAAATAACACTCAAACTAAGCAAAAAGAAAACTACAAATAAGAGGTGTTTAGAGTTCATTATTTTAACTTAATTTCTTTATATCCTGAAGGAATTTTAAAAGGAAATGTTACTTTTTCATCAAAAACAACAGCGCGATATTCCAAATCTAATAATGTTCTTTTTGTTTTGTCTATCGCAATAAGGTTAATCTTTTTAGGGAAAACTTCATCAGAAATTTTTTGGTATTCGGTGTATGAAACTGTTAATTTTTTCTGTTCTATTGGCTGACGAATTTCCTGTTTATTTACTTTAAAAGTCGATGGATTTAACCAAAACAAAATGTCAAATAATTCTTCTTGTCGTTTCGGTTCAATCAAATATGACGTTCCTTCTACTTCAGAAGTATAACGCTTGTCTTTTAGATTCAATATCGCTTGACCAATCAATAAATTTTGTAATTTTTCAAAATCAACTTCAGTACCTAAAAAATTACTTAACAGCCTAAAATCACCATCAAAATAAGTCTTTTTTATCTTTTCATAATACATTACGCGATTTGGTGTAATCAAAACTTTTGCTACTGGAAAACCAAGATATGTACCGCTCATCCATATAGATTTATCCTTTTCCATTCTAAGTTTTATAGTTAAGGATTGTGTGTTCTTTTTATCTTGATATTTTGCTTTAACTTTTGCTTTTATTGTCTTTTTTTCAAAACTATTACTATAATGATTTTTAATAATTTTTTTGGTAGACATTGACATAACAGTAGTATTTGTGACAACTTTTTTTGTTTTGCAGGAAGTTAAAAGTACGCTTATAACAAGAATATATTTTAAATATTTTATCATTTATTGATATTGGTTTTCAAACGATTTACTTTATCAAGATATTTCTTTGCTTCTTTTCCTTGATTTAGAGCCTCAAAACATATTATAAGTTGCTCATAAAAATCGATTTCTAAATTCGTATCATCAACTACAAAATCGATGCCATCATTTAAAACGTCTATTGCTTCATTATATTTTTTAGTATGAATTAATGCCTTAGCATTCATCAGATAAATTAATGGCTGAGCTGGAAACAATTCCAAACCTTTATTGCTATATATTAGCAAGTTGTCAAAATTATTGTTGGTGAATTCTTGTGTTAATATTTCTTTTAAAATGGTGTATTGATGATTGTCTTCAAACGATTTTTTTAATGCCTTTAGCGATAGGTTGTTTGCATTAGCAATAGGTTTTTTTGTTGCACTGACTGCTGTTTTGCGGTTAATATTACTGAGAATTGTTTGTTTATAATATTCTAATTTTGAAGATGATATTTTCTTAGAAGTTAACTCTTCTACAATTCTTTGAGCTTCTTTATATTTTCCTGCTTGAATATAAATTAACACTAAATCTTCTATCTTTTCTGGTTTTTTTAAAACCATTTTCTTTTGAAGTTCTATTGCTCTTTGATAATTAAATTGCTTTAGTGACACTTTTTTAGCGTGTTCTATAAACCAGTAATTCTCCGAATCTTTTCCCAACGCATTTTCGATATATAATTCTGCTTCAACAAATTTATTGAGTAAGAAATAATTTTTAGAAAGTTCAAATACTACCGATTTATCATCAGAGAATAATTGTTGGCATTTTTCTAATTCAGTAATTGCTCGTGTATAATTTCCAATTGCTTTATATTTTAATGCTTCAAAATAATGGTTCTCAAATTTTATGAGGTTACTCTCATCATCTTTGAGTAATGTCATACTCTCATCGTCTTGAGAAAAAGACAAAAAAGAAGTGCAAAATAATATTAGTACAAAAAAATTACTTGTGCGTTTTTTCATTCTCCTTTATAATAATTCAGTGTAATCTCCTATGCTTACTGAGGTGTATTCTCCGTTATATTTTGCGTGATGACCAATCATAGCATTGTCTAAATTGGCATTTGTGATTTTTACATTTGATTGAATTAAGGAATTTTTAATTGTCGAATTTTCAACAACACTATCTTCTCCTAACGATACAAAAGGACCAATTGTTGTATTTTTTAAAACTACATTCTTGCCAATATAGCAAGGTTGAATGATTTTAGAATTTTCTAATTTTACATCATTAGAAGTTAAATTTGTTCCTTCTTTTTCAAGTAATTCTAAAACTTTAGAGTTTGTTTTAACGGTTACATTTTTATTTCCACAATCCATCCATTCATTTACTTTTCCTGGAACAAATTTTAAGCCTTTTTGCTTCATGCTTTCTAAAGCGTTTGTCAATTGATATTCTCCTTTTTCTTTAATGTCATTGTCCAATAAATATTGGATTTCATCTTTTAAAATAGTTCCTTCTTTAAAATAATAAATTCCAATTATGGCTAAATCTGAAACAAATTCTGTTGGTTTTTCAACAAAATCTGTGATAATACCGTCTTTCAATTTTACAACTCCAAATGCGCTTGGATCTTCAACTTGTTTTACCCAAATTGCACCATCTGCATTGGCATCCAAGGTAAAATCTGCCTTGAAAAGTGTGTCAGCAAACGCTACAACACAGGGTCCATCTAACGTTGATTTAGCACATTGAATAGCATGAGCGGTTCCAAGTGCTTGTTCTTGCACAAAAACACTTCCTTTTGCGTTTAAATCCTTAGCGATTTTTAGTAATCTTTCGGCTGTATCTCCAGGAAATCCTTTTGCAACAGGACCAATAATAAAGGCTATCTCGTCAATTTTTTGATTTACAACTTGGGCAATATCTTCTACCAATCTTTGCACTATCGGTTTTCCTGCAATTAATGTTAATGGTTTGGGTGTTGTGAGTGTATGTGGACGCAGTCTTGATCCGATTCCTGCCATTGGTACTATTATCTTCATGTGCTTTTTGTTTAATCTCTATTGGCAAATATACAACTCTAAATATTTAATTTTTTAAATTATTACTATTTCATTTGGTTTTTTGTTTCTTTGTGCAAAATCAATTCAGTGAATTATCTTACGGTAGAAAACATCTCTAAAAGTTATGGTGAACGTGTCTTATTTCAAGACATTTCTTTTGGAATAAATAAAGATCAAAAAATAGCATTTGTAGCCAAAAATGGAACGGGAAAAACATCTATCTTAAATATTATTGCAGGATTAGACACTTCTGATTCTGGGAAAATAACTTCTCGCAAAGGCTTACATATAGCATATCTTTCTCAAAAAGATGAATTAGATGATTCTTTAACTATTGAACAGTCAGTTTTTAATTCTGATAATCCTACATTAAAAGTTCTTGAGCAATATGAAACGGCTTTAGAAAATCCTGAAAACGAAATCGTATATCAACAGGCCTTTGAATTGATGGATACGCATAATGCTTGGGGTTTTGAAACACAGTATAAACAAATACTTTCTAAACTTAAATTTACTGATTTAAAACAAAAGGTTTCTGACCTTTCTGGGGGGCAAAAGAAAAGACTCTCATTAGCCATAATTCTCATCAACAAACCTGATTTATTGATTCTTGACGAGCCAACAAATCATCTTGATTTAGAAATGATAGAATGGCTTGAAAGTTATTTCAAAAAAGAAAAAATCACCTTGTTTATGGTAACGCACGACCGTTATTTCTTAGAACGTGTGTGTAATGAAATTTTTGAATTAGATCAAGGGAAATTATATAAGTATAAAGGAAATTACTCTTATTATCTAGAGAAAAAAGAAGAGCGAATAGCACAAGAACAAACAGAACTTGGGAAAGCAAAAAATCTCTTTAAAAAAGAATTGGATTGGATGCGTAGGCAACCAAAAGCACGGACTACAAAATCAAAATCTCGAATTGATGATTTCTATCAAATAAAAGAGAAGGCTCACAAGAGAAGAAATGACCACAAAGTACAGTTAGAAATCAACATAACGCGTCTTGGGAACAAGATTCTTGAACTTCATAAAGTGTCAAAATCGTTTGATGATTTAAAAATTTTAGATGCGTTTGAATATGTGTTTAAAAGAGGTGAACGTATTGGAATCATTGGTAAAAATGGAACAGGAAAATCAACGTTCTTAAATATTATTACAGAGAAACTTCCTATTGATTCTGGTAAAATAATGCTTGGTGAAACTGTTAAATTTGGTTACTATACTCAAAAAGGAATCAACGTAAAAGAAGGGCAAAAAGTTATTGATGTTATTAGAGAATTTGGGGATTATATTCCTCTTGCTAAAGGGCGAAAAATAACAGCAAGTGAGTTGTTAGAGCGTTTCTTGTTTGATAGAAAAAAACAGTATGATTTTGTAGAAAAATTATCTGGAGGAGAACAAAAACGGCTCTATTTATGTGCTGTTTTGATTCAAAATCCAAACTTTTTAATTCTTGATGAACCAACAAATGATTTGGATGTTGTAACACTCAATGTATTGGAAAGTTTCTTATTAGATTTCCCTGGAAACTTGATTGTGGTTTCACATGATCGTTATTTTATGGACAAAATAATGGATTCTCTATTTGTGTTTAGAGGTGATGGTGTTGTTGAGAATTTCCCTGGAAATTATTCTGACTTTAGAGCATATGAAGATTCTGTACCTGTACAACAAGAGATTAAAAGTGAAAAGAAAAAAAAAGCACAAGTAAAAACTTTAAAAAATAAACTTTCTTATAATGATCAAAAGGAGTTTGATAAATTAGAAAAAGAAATTTTGAAATTAAACGGACATAGGATAGACATTGAAAGTCAATTTGCAAATGGAGAAGTTGAATCTGATAAAATCAATGAAGTTTCACAAGAATTACAAAAAATAATTGATATTATAGAACAAAAAGAAGAGCGATGGTTAGAACTTTCTATACAATTAGAAGATTAAACAGTTATTATTTCAGTGTCTTTTAGTAATTCTAAATTGTATAGTCTCAAGAGTAATTGTACAACTGCAATGGTATCTTTTTCACAATATTTTACAATGCGTTCTAAGTTTTTCTCTTTGTAGTAAACCTCAGCAACTAGACTGCCATCAATATCATCTTTTGGCGAAGGAATTCCTAAAATGTGGGACATCAACTTTAATGAAGTATAGTGTTTATAGTCGCCAAATTTCCACAATTCCATCGTATCTAAATGTGGAATTTCCCAAGGTTTTTTCCCAAATAAATTTAACTTTTTAGGCAATTCTATTCGATTTATAATCATCCTACGAGCAATATATGGGAAATCAAATTCTTTTCCATTATGCGCACATAACAAATGATTTGCGTTACTAAAATGTTTGTCGAGAAGTCCTTTAAATTCGGTTAAAACAACTTGTTCATCATCATTATAAAACGATTTTACTCTAAACACTTTTTCTTTGTCAAACGACGAGAAAAATCCAACAGAAATACATATAATTTTACCAAATTCTGCCCAAATTCCTGCACGATTATAAAATTCTTCTGGAGCAAATTCTTCTTTGCGTTGATACTGTGTTTTTAAAGCAAATAATTCTTGCTTTTCTTTTGACAAGTCCAAAAAATGTTCTGTTTCTGGTACTGTTTCAATATCAAGAAATAAAATATTTTTGAAGTCAATTTTTGCATTCATTTTCTTTTCCTTTTTTGATAAAGATACTAAAAATATAGTGAAGACGTAACGTTCTTTTCTTTGTTACCAAATGTTTAATTTTTCATTAAATAATAATTACCAAATGTATATTGTGCTTTTTAACATTATATTTGATATCTATTTAATACGAATCTATATGAAACCCAAAAATATTAAAATCCTCCTTATCGATGACGAACCAGATGTTCTCGAAATAGTTGGCTATAACTTGAGAAATGAAGGTTATAAGGTTTCTACTGCCAAAAACGGTTTAAAAGGTGTGGAAATGACTAAGAAGATAGCGCCTCACTTAATATTAATGGATGTGATGATGCCTGAAATGGATGGTATTGAAGCGTGTGAAAAGATTAGAAAAATTAAAGGGATGGAAAATGTAATCATTGCTTTTTTCACTGCTCGAGGTGAAGACTATTCGCAATTGGCTGGTTTTGATGCAGGCGCAGATGATTATATCACAAAACCTATAAAACCAAAGATCCTTATCGGTAAAGTAAAAGCGCTTCTCCGTCGCTTAAAAAATCAAGAAAATGAAGATGAGATTGTTGTTGTTGGGTCAATAACAGTAAACCGAGAACAATATATGGTTACAATAGATGGTAGCAATATTTCATTACCTCGAAAGGAGTTTGAGTTGTTGTCTTTACTTATCTCTAAACCTGGAAAAGTTTTTAAACGAGAAAATATTCTTGATAAAGTTTGGGGAAATGAAGTTATTGTTGGTGAACGAACAATTGATGTTCACATAAGAAAACTACGAGGGAAAATTGGAGTAAATTACTTTAAAACCATTAAAGGTGTTGGTTATAAATTTGTTTCTCTTGAGAATTAAAATAAGTTAATGAAATTTAAAAAAACATATAAATTTGCTTTTTGGAGTGCTATTATTATAGCGTTATTTAATTATTGCTTATTTGTTTTATTATATTTTATGTTTGAGAAATCTGTCGATTATTTACTACTCCTTATAAGTACTCTATTAATCTTTTTCTTTTCTATTATCATTATTCAAATGCGTGTTGAAAAGTTTATTTATAGACGTGTAAAAAAAATTTACGATGAGGTTTCTTTATTAAATGCTGATGATTTAAACAAATCTACCATCACAACAAATATGGAAACACTTTCAAAAGAAGTGAAAAAATTTGCTAAAAATAAACAAACTGAAATAGCATCTTTAAAAGAACGTGAATCTTATAGAAGAGAATTTTTAGGTACTATTTCTCATGAATTAAAAACACCTCTTTTTACAGTACAAGGCTATATTTTAACCCTTATTGATGGCGCAGTTAATGATAAGCAAATACGAAAAAAATATCTTCAAAGAGCCGAAAAAGGTGTAGGTCGCTTAGTGTCAATTGTAGAAGATTTAGATATGATTTCTAAATTAGAGTCCAAAGAACTTGGTCTAAACATTAAGTCATTTAACCTTGTTGAATTAATACAAGACGTTTTTGATTTACTCGAAATGAAAGCAAAAAAACGCAAAATTAAATTGTGTTTTAATAAAAATTATGATGTTCCTATATTGGTAAAAGGCGATATAAAGCGTATTGAACAAGTGATTATCAACTTACTTGTAAATTCTATAAAGTACGGCACAATCAACGGAATAACAACTATAAGTATTGAGCCTTATAAACATCAAAAAATACTTGTGAAAATTACAGATAACGGAGAGGGGATTAAAAAAAGACATCTTCCTCGGCTGTTTGAGCGATTTTATCGTGTAGATCAAAGTCGATCAAGAGAACAAGGAGGTTCTGGTCTTGGGCTCTCTATTGTAAAACATATTGTAGAGGCTCACAACGAAATAATCTTGGTAGAAAGTGAGTTTGAGAAAGGCTCCGAATTTTCATTTACCCTTAAAAAGGTTAAATAATTCTGTTTTTACTTCTGATACATTTTCGCTAAACCCTAAATATTTTTGGCTGAGTTCTTGTTATATCAGCATTATGTAAATTTCTGTAAATCAGTATTTTTATAAAAAGGTATCTTCATTTATTGAAATGTTTAGATGAAAATAGATCTAAAAAGGGTTCAAATCAATATAATTGCTGTTGTAATTAGAACTCAGCCCTTTAACTATATTATTACAAGTAGTTTGGTAGTGGTTTTACGGATTTTAGCAGTTTGTTTTCATTGGATTTTGCCAAAAATTTATAAAGAGATTTAGTTTTTTTCTTCGCCATCTTCTTCAACCTTTAAAAAGTTAGGAAAAATCATTGGAGCCAAGTTTTTTACTGGTTTGTAAAGAATAGAATCTTCGGTTGTTTTTTTATTTACAAATGGTATTGTACTATTGAGTTTATCAAAAACAATCAAAAGAACACTTAAGATCAATCCAACCTTTAAAGCTCCAAAAATACCTCCAAGAAGTTTGTTAAGAATACCTAAGGAAGCAAAATCTGCAACTTTGGTAAAGAGTTTTCCAAGTAAAGAAATTACAATTACAATCACAATAAATGTAACGGCAAAAGCAACAATTGAGATATATTTTTCATCCCAATCTACGCTATCTTTCAAGAAATTTCCGGCAAAATAAGAAAAGTGAATTGCTCCATAAACTCCTGCAACAAGCGAAACTAAAGATGCTAATTCTACAAAAAGACCTTTCATCAATCCTCTAACGAAACCGAAGAGTAACAATGCTACAAGGATAATATCAATAGTCGCCATAAATAAATATTATTGGTAAATATACAAATTCTTTTAAACGTCATTGCGAGGACGTAGGACGTGGCAATCTCTCAAGCAAAAAAGATTGCAGCAGTCGTTCCTCCTTTTCAATGATTATTATATTAGTGAAAATACATTATCTTTGCAATATGATAGGAGAGCAAAACTTAAAAGAGAGTTGGGAACAAGTTGTACAAATTATTTCAGATAGATTTGGCGATGGAGAAACATTGGATTTAGATGCAATTATTTATTTAATTGGTGTTCAAGAATTGGGAGTTGGTGCAAAAAAGTTTAAAAAAGATGAGAAATTAAACTTAATGCATATTGCAATTTGTAGATTGTTAGAACCTTATGGTTATTACGAATTTGATTTTTTTGATGATGATGGTTGGCCCCATTACAAGACCAAAGAGGAGTTACCAACCCTAAAAGCAGGAGAGCAATCTGTACTGATGAAAGAAGCTATTGTGCAGTATTTTACTGAGAAAGAATTGATTTAATAGTTTGAGACCAATTAAAACTCAACAAAATCAAACAATTGACAAGAATGTCGTAAAAATGTCGCAAACAAACCGTTATCAAATAGATAGTTTTATAAGTAGTTTTGTCATAACATTAAACCAAAATTAATTATGAACGAAATCGGAAAAAAATTAGAGAAATAAGGAAGAGAAAAGGACTTTCTCAAGAAGAGTTGGCTCAAAAACCATATTCTTTACCGCAAATTGCACCTCATTTTTTACAAAAAGTTGCAAAATCGGTTAAAGGAAAACGAGTTAAAACATCTATAAAGAGACATTTACAAAAACAAACAAATAACATTGTAAAAAACCACTACAATAAACTGGAACAAAATCAAATTTATAACATTTCTGTATTAATTTTAGATGTAAATAGGTGTTTCAACAGCAGCACCAATCTTGTTTGATGTTTTTGATTTATTACCGCAAAGTTCGTGGTTTGTAAAACCGTTTGATGAGTTGACAGAAGTTGAGGTTTGTAAAAAAAAGTGGTTATAGAGCCTCAGAAACATGTGAAGAAAAGGAGAAACAATTCATTCAAACTTCAGGATTAAAAACGAAACCTTGTCCATACCATTTTTTGGTACATTTAGATAAAAATGAACAATATCAAGTCAATTCTTCTTGTGAATCTTTGGGCGCAATGACTCATAAAAGCTGGTTTGTATTACCTCCTTTAGTCGAATATTATTATCAGCAAAAAAATCCGTTTTACAAGGTGTTGCCAAAGTTTAGAAATGATTGTTTGGGAGAAAACGCACAACCAATGGATTTTATTTATCCAAAAGAAAATTTAATTATTTTTTTGCCAAAAGATTTTGACGAAAAGCAATCAGAATTGATACTAAAAATAGCGCATTCAATTACCTACGCAAAGGTTTTTTGGTATTTAGACGAGACTTTATATTGGAACGACTTAAACTATTCATGACATTGCTATAAAATCTAAAAAAGGAAAACACACAATTACTGTTGTTGATGAATTTGGAAATGAAATAAAATGCCAAATAGAAGTTAAGGAATAGGAAAATGTCTCGAAAAGGAATATAATTGCTTGCAAAACAAGACAAAAAGAGTATCTTGCAAGTCAAAATAGTTTAAACCCCCCCAAAGCTATGTTAAAAATTGTAATAGTTGACGATGAAAATGATGCATTAGAAGCACTTGAATGGAAGTTGAACACCTACATTGAAGATGTTGATATTACTTTATGTAATTCTCCATTAAAATCTATTGAAATAATCAATAATGAAAATCCAGACATTGTTTTTTTAGATATTCAAATGCCTGAAATGGATGGATTTACACTACTTGAAAACTTAACCTACAAAAAGTTTAATTTAGTCTTCACGACCGCTCATGATGAGTTTGCGTTAAAAGCAATTAAAGTTTCAGCAATAGATTATTTATTAAAACCAGTAGATAAAGATGAGTTAATTGTTGCCATATCTAAAATTAGAGAAAAGAAAAACGGAAAACTTTTAGAGGATAAACTGCAACTCCTATTAGGAAATCTTAACGATACAGCTAACGATAAAATTAATATTTCTGCAGACGGAAAAATTTACTTATTAGACAAAGAAGATATTATAATGTTGCAATCAGATAAAAGTTATACAACTTTATTTTTGACCAACAAGCAACAAATAGTTGTTTCAAAAACATTAAAAGAAGTGGAAAAAAAGTTTCAATTCCCCGATTTTTTTAGAGTTCACAATTCTTATTTAATTAATTTAACTCATGTAAAACAATATTTGAAAGGGCTTGGAGGAGAATTGATAATGACTAACGGACATACAGCGTCTATAAGTAGAAATAAAAAAACAGTCTTGTTTGGGAAACTATATTTAGATAATTAGCCAATGCTTATTGATTTTCATTCCGAACTATTTTCTTGGATAAGAGGAGGGCTTTTAGTGCTGTTTCTTTATCACATATCAATATACTTTCAAAACAAGCGTAAATCATATTTATATTACAGTTTATTTTTATTAGGAATTTTTATTTATTTTTTAAAAGATATAATTGATCCTATTTTATCTAAAAAAATATTTTCTTACATAAACTTTTCCATTCAGTTTTTATCGTATGCAGCATTTGTGATGTTTGCAAGAATATTATTAGAAACCCGAGAGAAGTCATTGTTATGGGATAGGTTATTAGACTTTGAAGCAAAAATACTTCTTTTACTTTCGTTTTTATTTCCTGTTTTGCAATTCTTTTTAGGCTATGAATTTCAGATAAAATTGTTTATAATTATTGGCGCTATTTTATCGTTATTTACATTTGTAATGGTGTTCTACCTATACAAGATTCCAGGAGTTACCTCAAAATATTTTGTAATTGGTACATTAATATATGTGATTTTAGCAAATGTACCTTTTTCAACGTTTTTTATTGGGGAAGAAATTTTTATAAAAAACGGAATTGAGCCAATGTTTTTTTTTTATTTAGGTGCAATAATTCAAAGTCTTATTTTCGCAACCTGGTTAGGTTTTGCCATTAAATCAATTGAGCAAAAAAGCAAAAATGCCGAAGTGAAATTAGCACTCAAATATAAAGAGTTAGAAGAATTAAAAATGACAGCACTACAAAGTCAAATGAATCCACACTTTTTATTTAACTCATTAAATTCAATAAATAATTTTATTTTAAAAAGTGATATCGAAAAAGCGTCAGATTATATAACAAAATTTTCTCGATTAATTAGAGTAATACTTAAAAGTTCGTCGAGTCTAACCGTACCTTTTTCTGAAGAATTAGGAATACTTTCTCTTTATGTAAAGCTTGAGCAAATGAGAATTAATGGAGGTTTTGAGTATATTGTCAATATTGACGAAGACATTAATTTAGAAGAAATAAAAGTACCTCCACTATTTTTACAACCATTTATTGAAAACTCTATTTGGCATGGATTGACACATATAGAAGGAGAAAAAAGAATCCTATTAAGAATAAAGAAAAAAGAAGAAACTATTGTTTGTGAAATAGTAGACAATGGAATAGGGATAAATAAAGCAAGAGAAAAGGCGCATAAAAACATCAATAGAAGAAAGTTTTTTGGAACACAAGCAACAGAAAACAGAATTCAACTACTATATAAAAAAACCAATGCAAAAATAAATTACACTGATATATCTGACAGTACTTCTAGAGGAACAAAAGTTCAGATAATTTTTCCACAGAAAATAAAAAAATAACCTCCATTTGTTTTAATAAATTCAACATCCGTTGTCATTTTTAAAGCATATATATTCTCAAAAAAATCAAATATTACATCGTATTTTTGAACTTTCAGATAAACACTAGATAATAAAAATGACATTACTTTCTTTTATTATCCCCACGGACAAAGACATATTGAGAGATTTAAACGAAGACTCTTGTTCAATCAAGTTTATTGGCTCAGGTGACTTCTTTCAAAAAATTGATAAAATAAAATTTTCCAGAATTTTTAGATCTAGATTTGACAAGGAAAAGACTTTAAAACAAGCGGTATACTTTAAAGAAGGCTTATTTGGCAATTTAAAGGAGTGATTTCTTTAGAAGAAAATAGTATTAACAAATAAGCAACAATACCGTTTATTTAAAAAAAACCACCATTTATAGTTTTTTTACTTCCGATTTTTTATTTACCTCTTTTGGTATATGTAAAGAATATACATTTGCCGTGTAAATGAGTCTTTGGGGTTGATTTATTTATAACTCGATAAAAGTAATATTTTTTTTCGAGTTTTTTTATGCCCAATTTTTAAAAGGTATTTTATTTTAAAAGGTATTTTACTTAATTCAAAATTATAATATTTTGCCTCTCCCATAACTTCTTTACCTAACCAATTTGGTTTACTGAATGATTCTTTCTCATGATTTAATTCAACCTCTGCAACCATCAAACCTTCACTTTCTCCTTTAAAAACACCAATTTCAAAAATATGGTTTTTAACTTTTACGAGATAGCGAGTTTTTTTAACACCCCCCTTTTTCACATAATTTAAGTAGTTTTTTTGCGTCTCTTTTAGATATTTTTTTTTACTCAAATCGCGATAACCCGAATTTAGAAGATTTTCCCTTCACAATAATAAACCCTTTATCATCAGCAATACGGATTCTTACAATGCGGTTTTTATTAGAATTTAAAAACCCTGTTTTATAGATAAGCACTTATAATACTCGTTTTTAAAAGAGTTGTTTTTGACTAAAAATTTTCTTTCTATCTCGCAATTTGCATCATTTTTTTCTTTGAGGCTAAAATAATACTTTTTATAGTTACGTTATTATTAAATACCTTTGACTTAAAATTCAGAATAAAAAATGAAAAATTGGCTTAAAGTAATACTCCTTTTATTCTTTACTAATAGTTGGACACAAACAGATTATTCTAATAATTGGGAAGCTTTTTTCTCATACAATAATGTAAAAGACTTTGTAAAAGTTGATGCTAATGGAGAAATAACAATACCTCCAGACATTACAAATTTTACACTATCAACAGAAAAAGAGGTTACCAATATTACAGAATATAATAATAAACTATACCTCTCTACGCCTTTTGCAATTGTTGAGTATGATATAGAAAACTTAGTTTTTGGAGACACTTTTTTTATTGACAACAATTCATCAGAAATAAAAATAAATCAGATAACAATACACCAAGATATTATTTATGTGGCAACTAAAAATGGAGTTTACACTGCCGATATTAATAATCCGAATTTAATAGACTTTAATAATTGGACTCAAAATTTTTCGGGAAATTATGGCCATCAAACCCTAATTTTATAAGTGTTAGAATAAATGGCTCTGCTTTAGATAATGATGGGAATTTATGGGTAGCAAACGCTTGGGTTGATAATAAACTTAAAAAAATGTCTCCTCAAGGAACTTGGACAAGTTTTGATTTAAGTTCAATTATAACGAACCCCACAAACGGTTTAAATGAATTAATTATTGATAAAACGAGAAGCATCTAGATTGAAACAAGAAGAAATGGAGGTATATAATGAAAATGGAGATAATAAAAGAGCTCTAACAACCGAACCAACAAAAGGCTCTTTAGCAAATGCAAATGTTAGAACTGTTGTCTCGGATAATAGCAATAGAATTTGGATAGGAACACAAAAAGGAATGGTTGTTTTTTATAATGCATCAGGACTTTTTGATGCTGATATTTATGACGCTGAACCAATAATAATACTTGATGATGGCATCCCAAAAAAATTACTTGGAGATCAACCAATTAATTCTATTGCTATTGATGGTGTAGATAACAAGTGGTTTGGAACAGACGGGGGCGGAGTATTACAGTCAAATCCAAACGGAAGAAAAACGCTTAATATTTTTAACACATCGAACTCTCCACTACCTTCCAATAGTATTCTAAAAATAAAAGTGGACAATAGCAACGGTAAAGTATATTTTGGAACAGCTAAAGGGATTGTTGCTTTTAATAGCAATGTTGCTCCTTTTGGAGACGAGTTAGGTGAAGTATATGCATACCCAAATCCTGCAAAAAGTCAATATGAAACTATAACAATAGATGGTAGAAATGGCACACATTTACCACAAGGAACGAATGTGAAAATTCTTGACACGGCAGGATATTTGGTATATGAGACAAATGTGATTGAAGGGCAAGAACTACAAGGAGGAAAAGTGGTATGGAATAAAAGAAATTTGGCAGGAAGAAAAGTTGCCTCAGGGGTCTATATTGTTTTACTTGCCAATAAAGATAGAACAGAAACTTCATCAACCAAAATAGCAATTATTAATTAATTTAAGATGATTGTTACAACCAGAGCGATTGTTTTAAATTCGATTAAATATGGTGACAATAACCTTATTGTTAAGTGTTACACGAAAAAGGAAGGAACAAAATCTTATTTGTTGCGAGGGATTTTATCCTCTAAAAAAGGAAAATTAAAAACGGCATATTTTCAACCATTAACACAGTTAAAACTTACTGCAAACCACAACAAAAAAGGTGCTCTTAACAGTATTAAAGAAGTTGAAATAATCAATCATTATAAAACAATTTTCACAAATATTACCAAGCAGTCTATCGCTTTTTTTTTATCAGAAATTTTAGTTTTTTCAATTCAAGAAGAAGAAGAAAACATAGATTTATACGAGTATATAGAAACGGCGTTAATTTGGTTAGATTCACATCAAAAAACTACAAATTTCCATCTTCTTTTTTTACTTAATTTAACAAAATATTTAGGATTCTATCCTGAAACTAAACAGGCAAAATATGACTATTTTGACTTGTTAGAAGGTCAATTTTTACAACATCCGCCAAAGTTTAATTTCATCTCAGGAACAGATTTAAACGAGTTTAAAAAAATATTAGGCATAAATTTTGAGGCATTAGATAAAATTGAGTTTAATGCTAAAAGCAGACAACAGGTTTTGACTATTTTAATTCAATATTTTGAATTACATTTGAGCGGTTTTAGAAAACCAAAATCTTTAGATGTCTTAAAGACTATATTTTACTGATTGTGAGAGTATTAATTAATATTTTTTTCTTGTTTTTTTCCATCTTTTTGTTTGCACAAGAGGTAACAGTTGTTGATTTTGAAACACAGTTTCCAATCAAAAACTGTACTATTTATGGAGAAAACAATCCAAATGCAGTTTATACAGATAAAAATGGAAAGGCAGATGTATCAATTTTTGCTGATAATGAAATAATTACAATCAATCACTTATCTTATATTGAAGTTGAGGTTTTAAAACGAAAATTATCAGAAACAAAATATATTATTTACTTACACAAAAATACTAAAGCACTAGATGAAATAGTCCTTTCGAGTTCTCGCAAAAAAGAATTAAAAAAGAGAATTGCAGAACATGTTGAAATTAATCAATTAGAAGAAATTAGAAGAATTGCACCTCAAACTTCAGCAGATTTATTAGCGAGCATTCCAGGAATTAAAGTTCAAAAATCTCAATTTGGAGGTGGGAGTCCTGTTTTAAGAGGAATGGAAGCCAATCGCATATTACTTGTAGTTGATGGTGTGCGAATGAACAATGCAATATACAGATCAGGACACTTACAGAATTCGATTACAGTTTCTCCGTCTATTTTAGATCGTGCAGAAGTTATTTTTGGACCATCATCGGTTATTTATGGCTCAGATGCCTTAGGAGGCATAATACATTATTACACCAAGACACCAAAAATCAATCAAGAAGATAAAGTGAAATTTAATTTACTGTCAAGATATGGTTCTGTAAATAAAGAATCTACAAATCAAGGAAGTGTAGAAATATCTTTTAAAAAGTGGGCTTCTTTAACAAGTTTTTCGCATTCAAATTTTGGAGATTTAAGAATGGGGAAAAACAGAAACCATGGTTTTGATAATTGGGGAAAAGTTTTTGAATATTCCGATAATTCAGATGATTTTTTTAATTCAAATCCTGTTCAAAATACAAATCCAAACATTCAAAAAAATACAGGATACAACCAATCAGATTTTTTACAAAAATTTTATTTTTCAGTGTCTGATAAAACCAACGTAACGTTTAATTTTCAACACTCAACATCTTCTAATATTCCAAGGTTTGATAAGCTTACAGAATATTCTGACGGAAATCTAAAATTTGCAGAATGGCATTATGGACCGCAAAAAAGGATGTTACTAAGTTCACAGTTAGCAATAAATCCAAATAAAAAATGGATTCAAAAAGGAATAATTACAGGAGCATATCAAAAAATAAAAGAATCGAGAATTCAACGTAAATTTAATAGTTTAGAACGTTCATATAAAGACGAAAAGGTTGATGTTTTCAGTTTGAATGGTGATTTTTCTGTTCAATTAGGAGAAGTTTCAAACCGCGATTTATCTTATGGTTTTGAAGTTGCTCACAACGAAGTTAATTCTAATTCATTTGGAAAAACAATTACTGTCAGCGGTACTAAAATTATCGGTTTTAGTGATGATTTTATCGTTCAATCCCGTTATCCAGATGGCGGAAGTAGGTATACGAGTTCAGCAGTTTATACAAATTATAGACAAGATGTCACTAAAAACTCAACGTTAAATACAGGAGTTCGATTTACACATACTATACTCAATGCAAAATGGATTGATGAAACATTCATTTCACTTCCTGATAGTGATATTACTCTAAAAAATTCATCATTTACAGCAACAGTAGGTTACATATTCAGACCAAAGAAAGAGTGGCAACTAAATTCGGTTTTATCTTCAGGATTTCGTTCACCAAATATTGATGACATTGGAAAAATTAGAGAAAAAAATGGAAAAGTTTCCGTTCCTAATATTAATTTAAGACCAGAATATGTTTACAATGCTGAAATAGGAGTTTTAAAGCATTTTAATGACAAGAAATTTAATGTTGGATTAAATGCTTATTATACATTGCTAAATAATTATATCGCTCGCGAAAGCTTTTCAATCAATGGAAATTCAACCATTTTATATGACGATGAAATTACCGAAACAATAGCCAATGTAAATCATAAAAACGCTTATATTGTTGGAAGTACACTTAGTTTTAAAGGAGTGTTTAAAGAAATTTGGAAAACAAAAGGAAGCGTTACTTACACAAAAGGGAAAGCCTATGATACAGATTTATCACTGTCATCAATTCCTCCATTATTTGGAAATATTGAGGTGAGTTATTCCAAAAACAGATTTGAAACGGCTTTAAATTTCAAATTTAACAACACAAAAAAATTAGAAGACTATAATTTAGTTGAAGGTATTGATAATATTGAGCAAACGCCATATAACGAAAGTACAAATCAATACATTGGAACACCAAGTTGGAGTACCTTAAATTTTTATTCAAAATATAAGGTTACAAATACTATTCAATTTCAATTTATAATTGATAATATTTTTGATCAACATTACAAAGAATTTGCTTCCGCTATAAGCGCTCCAGGACGCAATTTTTCATTTTCTGTTTTGATAAATTAACAATTTATAGTAGTTTTAGTAGATAGAAATTTTTACCAATTATATCCTAAAAACTACTATTCATAAGAAAAATCAACACAATAGTTTATTTATCAGCAGGGAAACGCATTAAAAAAGTTTTTATTTTGATTTAACTCTCTATATTACTGCAATCCCAAAGCTATTAGAAGTCCTGTCGATAAAAGATACTATCGTTACCATTGATGCTATGGGATGTCAAACAGATATAGCAGAAAAAATAATCAAAAAAGAAGCTGATTATATTTTGGCAGTAAAAGGGAATCAAGAACAGTTATATCAGGATATTCAAGATGAATTTAGATTTGGAAAACAGAGACAAACCCATCTATGTGAAGAACTAGATCGTGGTAGAATTGAGACTAGAAAATGTAGTGTCATTACAGATTTTAAATTTATCGAAGATAACAACAGATGGAAGAACTTCACCACTATTATAAAAATCGAAAGTATTCGAGAGTTTAAAAACTCCAACAAACAAGTAGAAAAAGCTACACGATATTACATATCCAGTTTGGATGCAAAACCAGAAGATTTTCAAAATGCAATCCGTTCACATTGGAGTATTGAAAACAAACTCCATTGGACATTGGATGTCGCTTTCTCCGAAGATGCTTCTAGAAAAAGAATTGGAAATGCAACACAAAACTTCTCTTTACTAAACAAAATAGCTTTAAATCTATTAAAAAATGAAAAGTCAAGTAAAGTAGGAATCAAAAGTAGAAGACTCAAAGCTGGATGGGATAATCATTATCTCATTAAAGTACTAAATCTAATGAAAGTTTAATGCGTTTGCCCTGTAAATAAATGCGGTTTTAATTTATTAACTGACCTTACGCAAAAATAATGCTTAAATTTAGGTTAAAACACTGTCTACTGTTAATAACTTTGTAATCAGTTTATAATTAGTTGCTTATGACTTATATGTGGTCAGTATATTTTTTTGAATATTTAATTTTTCGGTATCATTACCGTTTTTTTACAATCTATTTTATTTGCCAAGGGTTATTGTATCTAAAAAATGCTGAATCATACTAAAAAATAGAGTTATTAACAGTATTTTGTTAGAAAAGGAAGATTTATATGAATTTCTGCGTAACGTCAGTGAATAAATTAAAATAGTAATTTTTTTATTTCTAGATTTATAACGAGTACCAAGACTTGCTGTGGCAGAAAATGTGAAGTCTGCTTTATCGCTTACATCGAACAAAGCTATTAATCAATTATTCACAGTAAATGTTCCAATAGATCGACTAGAAGTTTGTCTGTCAGGATCTATTATTTCAAAAGTAACATCATAAGTAAACGAATCCAAAGATGTTGCTTGAATTTGTTTTTCAAACACAAATAATGTACTTGAATTAGATAGTAATGGAAGATCGATAATAGTTTCTAGAACAGTGCCTTTGTAGAGTAGGCATTTAGCACTGTAATTAATATCTCCTTGGGTTTCGTTAAATACATCGTTTACGGTAATATTTATAGTGCTATTGTCGTTAGCTGCAATAGAAATTGCAGTTGGAGAAAATGATGTACTTTTAATTGTTGGAGAACCATTAAGCGAAGCGTTTAGTGTTTGACTTATGTTGCTTTGGCTTAATATAATAAACTGGCTAAAGTCTTCTAAACCATTTTTTTCTACAATAATTTCATGCTCAGTAAGGGGTATTTTCTCAAATCGATAAAACCCAGCTGCATCACTAGTTATGTTAACGGTTTTTTCTTGTAGATTGTCTACACCTTCTTCATTTTCTTTAATGTGCTTTGCTGTAATTTTAGCTCCTTGTACTGGATTTCCATTGTTATCTGTAATTGTTCCTTCTAATGAGCCTTCGTTTGGTCCAAAAATATTTTGTTCACAGCTAGTAATAAATACAAGTAAAATAAGTGATGTAATTATTGATTTTTTTTTCATAATATTTAGTTTAATTAAAGCTTTCTGATTCCTCTTCTTTCTAATCTTTTTCCTTTTCTTGTTAATTTTTTCTGAAGCTTTTTAACTGACTCTGCAGAATTTATTAACTGACTATCTTTTAACGGATCCATATATGGAGTAATGTAAATAACTGTTTCAAAATACTCTTTTTGTTTAGATATTTTCTTAAATAGTAAGCCTATTAAAGGGATATGCCTAAGAATTGGAACACCACCTTTACCTTTACTTTCTCTCGCACTAATTAAACCTCCTATAATTAATGTTTCACCATTTCTTATCATAACATTAGTGTTTAGTTCACTTTTTTGGGTGTTAATTACTCCGCTAGATTCAACTGGTAAGAATATAGAGTTTTCGGCATCAATCTCTAGCCTCATCAAGCTATTACTCATAATATTGGGTGTTACTTTTAAGCTAATTCCAGTACTTACTTCCTGTAAGTGTTTTGTTGCTCCATTAATTGATGCAGTTTCTAATTCAACAAAAATAGTTTCAGAAATATCAATTGATGCTTCTTCATTATTTAAAGCCATTACGTGTGGGTTGGTAACTACATTAGCAAAATTGTTTTCTACTAAAGCTTTTAAGTTAAATTTAAATTCTGGAGTAAGATTACTTAAAAAATTGTACCCAAAACTAACTCCATCACCAGGGCTATAATTTACACCATTCAACCTCCCAGATTTGCCCGAAGTAACATCAAAATTCCAGTTAAAATTATGTCCATGGTTGTATTCTACAACTAACAATTCGATACTCACTTTTTTAGGCTCGATATCTAATGTTCTTAGTTTTACAACAGCATCTTGTACTTCAATAAGTGTACCCGAAACTAATATAATATTTTGATATTCTAGCTTGTGAAGTTTTGCTGCTGTTCCTAGATTATCTACTTTATTTTTTAATTCACTTGCTTTTGTATTTCTTGGGATTATATTGGTACGCAATTTCATTTTCGCCAATAATAGCTTTGGCTCCACTACCATAAATAATAAAACGTTTATGCTCTTTTACTGCAATAAAACCATGCTGATAGCACAATTCATCTATTAAATGCTCAATAGAAAATGATTCTAAATGAGAAGTTATTTTAATGTCTGTACTTCCGATAAGTGTGAAGTGAACTCCAGCAACTTTTGTAATATCATCAAACAATTCATGTAAGTTCCTGTTTTTCATGTGTACTTCATAAAGCCCACTTTCGTATTGTTTAAGGTGGTTAAAATGACGTTTGTGGTATTTCACTGAATCTTTATGTCGATGAAAAATGGATTGATGTAGCGTGTCATCAACATTAATGATAAGGTGCTTAATGCCTTCGCCTTTTTTGTGATGACCAAATAAGGTGAAATGGGATTTTTTGGATATTTCTTCTTCAATTTTATTTGGAGTAGAAATTGAATCAGAAATTCCTGATTCTTGAGCTTTAGTTATTATTGATAATAATAAACAAACGAGAAATAAGCTCTTTTTAATTGAGAATAGTGTTTTTGTCATAATTTCCAAACATATAAAATTTTTAGACCCCAATTTAATGCCAATATTTTTGAATAAGAACCTTGTGGTCATAATCACATTTATTGGTTGCTAAGTCATAGCGAACATAATATTTTCCCTTAAAAATATAGACTTTACCTTTATCTCCTTTCTCAGGTAATATTGCCACTGCATCAATATTGTTGTGAAAATATTTAGGTAAGCCGTGCCAAGCGTTTTTTATTTTTTTCGGGTAACCCGGATCTACTTGATTCTTTTCCCAATCAAAACGAATGTACTCATCACCTCTAAAAACCCATGCTTTTGTTGCTTTCGGATTGTTAGTAGCAGCATCTATTCCTGTTTGAAAAGATTCAGGAAAGCCATCCCAATGTTCACTAATTTTTTTTGGGTATCCTTCTTTTATTTTTTCTGTTTTAAAGTCAACTGCTAAATATTCATCCCCTTGAAAGAAATAACCTCTGTCCCAGTTTGGATGATACATACAAGCATCTATTGCATTACCAAAACCTAGGGCAACCTTAAAATTTTCAGGAAATCCTTTCCACTGTGTTGCAATATCGGCAGGGTAATCATATTTTGCGTAGACTTCATCATTTTTCACATCCCATCTCACATACTGACTTCCTCCGAAAATGTAGATTTTATTCGTTCCGCTAATGTTCATAACACCACCTATATCACCGACAATAATTGCTTTATTATCGGTTGATTTTTCAAACCGCTTAAAGTTTCCTTCAGCATTTTGTTGTGCAAACCAAATAGAATTGTCTGATCCAACAGCATACATATAATCGTCATTCGCTGTCACATCTATTCCTAAGCCTGTTTCTTCTCCCCACTTTGAAATGGTAGCGTCATACCTCTCAAAATGATTCTCGTTCGTAATATCTAATACCTGACCTTTAGAGCTTGAGTTAATCATTTGTTTTTTAGAGGAATTCTTAATCCATTTGTTTTTATCAAGGTCTCTGTACCACAACTCTCCTAGGTCATTAAGAACCCAAGGAGCATCGGTTTGATCTACTTCTATGTAACGAGCAAAACCATGAATTTTAGTCCATTTATTTTTCTCAATCTCATAAAAGTATATATACCCACCCTTACCATTGTTAGCGTTTCCAGCAGTAGCCCATAGGTTTCCTTTTTTATCTACGGCAACATCAAGAAACGTTTTACTACCATCCTCTTTAGTAGTTATTTTTGTTTTATTATTATAACTATAAAGAGCATGGTCATTTTTTCCAATATACCAAAGATTACCATCCATAGCAGTAGTTATATTTGTGGCATAATAATCTTTGTTTCCAATTTTCCCCCATGTTTTTGCAAAATCAGTACTGCTATATATTTTATTATTTTTTCCTATAGCAAATACTACTTCAGAGCTATCTTTAGCTACACTAATATTTGTTGCCCAACCAACTCTTTTTTCCCAACGATATTCTACCAAATATGGAGATGGTGCTATGTAATAGTTTTTTGCACTATGCTTTTGCTTGATTTTATTGGTTTGATGGTTAGCTGTTTTTTGAGAAAGATCGGTAATAGCTTTCCAAATTTCTTCCGCCATATGTTCTACATCAGATAAAGAGACCTCTATGGTTTGTATATAATTATTTCCTGCCATAGTAACATCATACCGTAGGCTAACTTTTGTATTATTTGCAGAAAATGCGTTTAAATCTCCTTCTAACTTTATCTCATTCACTTTAAAAGAGGCAGCATTTGCAACACTTGCCATTGCCTTATTAGTTTCTCGTAATGCATGAACAATTGCTTGTGACATAGCTACTCCAGATTTGGCAATGTTTAACTCTGCAAGAGGTTCTGCAACTCTTGGATCTAATTCTATTGGAGTAGCATCCATTGCTGATTTAGCAGCATTTAGTACAGCTTTTGCTGTATGATAAGCTACATTCTCTGCTTCATAAGTAATTCCCCATTTTGCCCATTTGTCTACATTGTAAGTTTGACAACCCAAATCATACCATTCACAATCCCAATATTTATCTTTATAACGTTTCTCTTTACTATGTGCATGGTTTTTATCTTTTCGAACAGCATCTACTTTATCTTGGGCTTTATTAATACCGTTTTCTACTTTTTGTCTATCTTTTTTGACTTCTTTTTTTGCATCGTCAACCCTTTTTTGAACCGTGATTAATGATGATTTTGCTTCTTTTAAATCATTTTCTGCTTTTTGATAGTCGGTATCTATATCTTTTAATCCTTTACTTATTTCATTACCAACAATTGCAACTAAGTCAGGAACATCATTTCTAAATGCAATCGATGTTTGAAGTGTATTATCTGGATTTAAATGTACTCCATCATTACTTCGAGATATTACATCTCCTTTTCCAAGGTTAGGTATTTCTACTACAGATTCAAAGGAAATTTCATCTTTACCAAATTGGACAGTAACTTCGCTGGTTGCTCCCAGTAATTCGGTTTTTCCGTGCATATTAAAATGGCCAACAGGTTTAAAGGATTCAAGTTTAGCTACAACATCTAAACTACCGTCTGTTAATTTTAAGAAACCCAAATCAATGTCGTGCATTTTAGCTTGCACATTAAGTCCGCTTAATAATCCTGCAGAAGCATCAATAGAAGCTAATTCTACAGGTGTAGCATTTGGGTTTGCAGGATCTTTAAAAAATCCCGTTCCCTTAAGTGCAACTCCGCCTCCTTTGATACCGTTTATTTTATCACTGCAATGTATTTGAGCAAATGGAGGAACGAAAGCCAATGCTACATCTTCAAAGTATAAAACATCCAGATTCAGGCTTTCTACATCTAATTTTCCATCTACTAATATATCAGCTAGATTAGCAAATGTTCTTAACCCCATATAATTGGCTTTTGCACAAATACCAAAATTGGCTATGTTTGGCGAAGCGGGGATAGTGGCAGCAAGAAACATCGTATCTTTTTCGATAATCGTATGACCAGAAAAATTGAGGTCAATATTTCCTGTTATCCCTCCTGAAGCACTTAATTTAACATCTCCAAAAGTCAATCCATTTAAACCCATCGGATGATGCCAGTCGTTATCCATTTCTCCTTCAAACAATATTTGAGGAACGCCTCCTGATTGAGCTTGTAATCCCAATCGTACTCTAAAATCTAATTTATCTTCTCCTATTTTTAAGTGAGTTGCTGTTTGTATACCAAAACCTACTGCTCCCGATTCATATTTCATAAAAACAGTTGGTGCTTCTATGTCTTTCATAAATCCAAACTTATTGTCTTCTCCCATTGCAATGGTTTCGGTTGGAATAGCCGATAAATAAAAAGATGGTGAACCTCCAAAAGGACCTCCCCCAACTGCTCCTTCAAACGCAAAATCGGTATCCATTCCAATAGTTTTAAAAAAGTCTGCTATTCCTTCACCCGGTAAGTCGGCAGGATTAAAACTCACAAACATGGATACTCCTTTTGGAATTTCTACGACCTGATCTTCTGTATAAACGTCTTTAAAATAATGAGTAACAGCCAGTGGCAAATCTCTCATCTTTTTTTGCATGCCTTGTGTGCTTAATCCAAAAACAGCATTAGGAAGTTTTGCATCTTTAATAAAAGTTTGTTCTAACTCAGGAATAACCTTGGTGAAATCGAAATTATTCATGGAAAAAATCAAACTCCAATTCCCATCAGAATGATAGAGTGCTGATTGGGCAATAATTTTTTCATATCTAATTTGCCCAGCAATATATTTGAATGAAATTTCAGGATCTTTAATAAAGATTTTTTCTGCATTTGGCAATTCTTTAATACCTGGTATTTTGCTTAACCCTACTTCGCTACCATGTATTTTAAGAACAATATCATCAAACTTTCCATCTTGTTTTACCAGTTCTCCAATGGTATGAAATTGTTTACTGCTCCCTAAATTTAAATCTCCTTCTAAACCGATAACGGTTCTTTCGTGTACACGTTCAATATCTCCTCTAAGCATAATGTTTTTGTAGTGAGCAAAATCGAGTGGTTTAGGAAGGTTAAACTCAATATTATTGTGAGAAGCAAAACGTACTCCTTTTATTTTTTCTCCATCAATGTTAAGGGTGTCATAAGGAGATGCGGTTACATCAACTTTAAAATCAATAGCTTCGTATTTGAATTCTAACCCTGCATCAATAGTCGTATTCCATCTTCCTGCTACTTTCTCGATGTTATAAAGTCCATTATTAAAGGCAAACCCATACCAATCAAAATCAGGAATTTCTAAATGAATTTTCATTCCATCTTGTGTTTCTGTTTTTTGACCACTGCTTGCTTTATTTAAAAAGTTAAGCGCAAAAGGAATATCTGTTAATTCTAATTTAAAGTCTGAAGCAATATAAAGACCTCCAGAATACAATGCTGTAAGAGAAAGCCCTGGGCTAAGATTGATTTTTTCTTGTTGAGAATGGTTAAAATGCTGTTGTATTTTATCAGGAAAATTGGTTAGCTCTAAGTCCTGAACAGCATTTCCATTAGGTACAAAAATTACATGCTCGCTATGTATATTGTCAATGTTTAATCCTGAAGGCAGATCGTGCAACAGACTTGTAATAAAACTTTCTGTTTTTATTCCAAAATTATACCCTGTTTGCTCTTTTGCTTTAAAAGCGATAATGTATTCACTATGATCTAAATTCGTACTAATAGTACTATCAGGAGAAAACCCCATAAAAAAGTAATTGGTTGCAATTTCTAAATCATATACTTTAAGATCTGTTAGATTATCCAAAACACTTGGTAATTCAATTGCTTTAAAATCTGACAAGGCAAGTCCATCATTAGATGTTAACGAAAAGAAAGGCATTACTTCATCGCCTTTTTGTTGATAACGTATTTCAAATCCAGCAGTTTTCTTTCCTGTTTTTGTAGAAACTTCTCCTTCACCAACAATTTTTAAAGACATTTGTTTCTCTTCCCCTTTTTGGAAGAAAGCATCCATTCCTGCTGTTTGTAAACTAAAATAATTGGTAGATAATATATCTCTAGGAACAAGTTCTTCATCTTCTCCGTCTTTTTCTATAGTGTTCGCTTCTAAATTCCAAGCCATTCGAAATACTTGATTGGCTTTATCTAAAAATAATTTAGTGTCTGTAAATTTTATTTCTCTAACAGTTCCTTTTACTTCAACAGTAGAGTTGATTGTTGTAGCCAAATCACCTGCTTTAAACATTTCTTTAGGTTTTCCTTCTATTAAGGCAACTACATCAAATTCTACTCCTCTTATTCCTAAAGTAACATTAGTATAATCTAACATTCCAATAGAAAATTCAGGTAAAGGAATATCAAAATCAGTTTCATCAGCTACCTCAGGATCGAAAGGTACTTGAGGGTTTGATTTTGCAGGTTTTGGTTCTTTTGGAGATTTATTCCATGTTTTCCAACTCGACAACATTTTCGGGCTTACCATTCCTGTAAACGATAATTTTGATACATCAGGGCTACCGATAGCTTCAAAGAGTCCTTTTAAATCGCCACTTAATGTTGGAAAAGGACAATGAAGGTTAATTCCGGGTTTGAAACTAGAACTTCTGCCATCACTGCTTTCTTCTTTACTTTTGTTAAGATCAGGAAATGCTAATGAGATGTTTTTGGGGAGGCTAATACCTTCAAACGAAACTGTTTCTAAAACATCGAAATTTGCTTTTGGAATAGCTAACATTTTTATATTTTCAAACTTTCCTAAATCGGCTAATGGAGTTCCTTCAATCCCACTCAAATAGTTGGCTAAACTCATTTCTGGAATATTAAAAAGGAAATTCATTTTAGGCATTCCGGGAACTTTAAAAGCAGAAACATCTATATCTATTCCTTCAAATATGGGGAATTTACAGGTTATTGAAGATGAAGAAATGTTTAATGCTTTAATTTTAATCCCTGCTAAAGCATCAGCTAAACCAATATCATCAAAATGATCTCCGAATAAATCGATTAATGGTAAATCAAAATTTTCAAAACTCATTCCTGTACTTAATTTAAATCCTTCATCAGGAAAAGGTAAGTCGTTAAAAAATGAAGCAAATTTTGGAGAAGGGATACTGCTTATTTCTGGAAGAGTAAATGAACTTTCTCCGTCTGACATGTTTTTTTGAGGTATCCAAAAAGCGACCACATTGTGAGGCAGTTCAATATCTGGAAAATGAATATCTGCTTCATGCTCAATTAAGTTTTTAAGGTTTAATTTTGGGAAATTGAAAGCAAAGTTAAAATCCTTATTTCCAGCCTGTTTAAAAGCCACCGTTTCAATATTAATACCATGCCAAGGCAATTCTCCTTCAAAAAAATCTTTACCAATGGTTACATTATGGAGGTTAGCTTCTTTAAAGAGATCGTTTAATAATGCTCCGTCAAAGGCTTTCCCCATTAATTGGGTTAAACCAATGGTTGGAAAAACAGGTCTGTAATTTCCTTCGGAATCTTTCCAGAAATTAACATTAAAAGATGTTCCTGAAAACTGAACAGCTCCAATAATATCTAAATTGACAAACGGGATTTGTATGGTCGCATTTGTTCCTTCATTTCCTTTTGGAGTAGAAAACAATTGCAAATTAATTCCAATGCTATTTAGACTAATTCCATTTTCTAAATTTTTGTTATGTTTTTCTTGAGAAACACTTCCTAAAGAAAGGAATGGAACTTTAGTATCTGGTGTAATTGTAAATTTTCCTTCTAAGGGTTGGTCTATATTTTCTAAACCTAAAAATGACAGTGGGTTTTCTACATGAATAGCTGTTTTAGCTGTAAAACTAAACGTATTCCCTTCTAATTGAGCAACTAAATCAATAGGGGTGAGTTGATACAAATCATCATGTGCTATAAAATTATAAAATGTGATTTTGGTGCTAATTGTGCCTATCCAACTTTCATTCGGCTTAGTTCCTGAAGTAAAAAAGGATAGAATATCAGAACCTAAGTTAGCCTCTAATAAAATGGACTTATTGTGCTCTTTATTAGGTGCAAATTTCAAATAATTAACAGAAGCGGTATCTACGTTTCCAAATAAATTAACTCCAGCTGCTATGTTAATTGGGTAATCGTAATTCTCATCTCCTTCATGTGTAACTGCTACTTGGTATTTTATTGGTAAGACCGATTTAGTGATTTTATGTGCTTGGTTGGATATAATAAGATAAGGATTGATAATGTTTACCTTTTCAAGTTCCCCAGCTTTCTCTAACAACAAATCGTTCAGATTAACATTATTGAGCTGAAGTACAGAAACCCATTTTTCGTTTATTTTAAAAAGCTCGCCAGAAATTGTTTTACCCCTTTGTGTAATCGCTATATCATACAAAGCTGCATCTGAGGTTGATTGCATTACTTTAATTTGCGCACCTTCAAAAGCAGCATAGGCTTTTAAATCAGTTTGTAATTGTTCTGATTGATCTTGGGCAATAAGTTGCCCAAAGCATACTAGTGAGATAATAAGTATTAAGAACTTAACTTTATACATGATAAACACTTTCATCAATAAAATAATTTTCAATGCAAAGTTAGTTCAAAACTAACGTTTTTTAATGAGGCTTAAGCCTCAATTTTATTTACTCCTACATGATTATAATGAATTTACTTCTATTTTTGAGCAATGAAAAAATTGATTTCATATAAAACTTTATTGCTAGTAATTATATTTTACTCTGCTTCAATTGATTTATATGCAAAAAATAATAGTTTTTCTGTTGCTACCTATAAAGATGACACTGGCACAAAGTCTATTCATAACATTGACCCTTTAGATTTTAAAGAAATAAACGATAATGTTCTTGACTTTTCTTTAAAAACAGGTGTTTTATGGGCAAAAATTGAACTTAAAAATCAAAACAAAACAACCAGTAAGTATTTTCTTGTTGCTAACAATCCATTAATAGATACCATCTCATTTTATTATCGTAAAAATAATCGTTGGGAAGTTCAACATTATGGGTTAATGATTGCTACTAATCAACAACCATTTAAACATCATGTCCCTGCTATTCCTATATTACTTAATGATACACTACCAAAAACATTCTACCTCAAAATATCTAGTAGAATGGCACTGGATATTCCGTTAGCTATAATTCCTGAATCGGAATTCTACCAGAAAACTAAAAATGAATATCTCTTTATTGGGATTCTAGCTGGTATTATTCTCGTTATTATTTTGTACAGTCTTTATATGTACTACGAAACCAAACATCGTAATTATTTATTGTACAGTATTAGTGCATCTATGACATTATGTATTCAATCATTTATTCTAGGTTATACACCGTATTATTTTTTTGTAGAAAATCGAAGTTTGGCTTTTTACTTCTTTTTTGTAAGTCTCTATTTGGGAGTTTGTTCTCTTACTTTATTCACTAAATCGTTTCTATCAATCAATGAAGAAGATAAAAGCTCTTTGTATTTATTAAATAGTATTATTGCTTTAAGTGTTTTGTTAATTCCAATTGCTTTTTTTGTTTCATTTCCGACTTTGGCAATTCTTTCTATTTTATTATCCTTTTATTATTCAATAGGAATTCTTTATACGGGTGCAATTTCTTGGATTAAAAAGAATAAGCTGGCACCATTTTTCACCATTGCTTGGATAATTTATAATGTTGGCCTCTTGTCTATTTCCTTAAGAGTTTTAGACTTGATTCCTACAAATTGGTTAAGTAGTAATACCGGATTTGCTTGTTTCTTTTTAGAGTTTACCATTCTATTTATTGCTTTAGAATACTTTCGCCAATTACAGAAAAAAGAAGATCAACAAACTCAATTAGCACACACCAAAAAATTAAATCAAGAAGTAACTATAAAAACACAAGAACTTTCTACCGCTTTAGCTCAACAAAATGACTTATTATCAGAAATTCATCATCGGGTAAAAAATAATTTACAAGTTATTTATAGCCTATTTAATTTACAAGAAAGACGTGTTAAAAATGCAGAAACTAAGCATATTTTAGGTACGGGTAAAAATAGAATAAAATCGATGGCTTTAGTGCATGAACATTTATATAAAAATGATTCCTTTAATCAAATTAATGTACAAAATTATCTATCAGAGCTTATTTCTTATTTATCCAACTTGTACCATCGGAAAGTGATTATTGAGCAAAATATTGAGTCTATTTCTATTTTAAATGACCTTGCTATTCCTGTAGGGCTAATTACCACCGAAGTTATGTCTAACTCGTTTAAATATGCATTTCCGAAAGACAATAATCATAATCAGATTACTATTTCTTTTCATCAAAAAAATGAGAACTATCATTTAGAAATAGTGGATAATGGTAGTGGTTTTAATATTGATCGTTACGAAGAAATGAATGCTAAACCTCTTGGAATACAATTAATAAAAGGACTAGCTAAGCAATTAGGAGGGACTGTAGACATTCAAACCAAACAAGGTTCTTCTTTTTATTTTATTTTTCCTATCAACAAATAAAGTATATATTTGCTTTAAATTTTATGCCATTTGCTACTACCAGAAACTATAAAAATATTAGTTCTAGAAGATGAATTTATTATAGCCCAAGATATTGTTGAAATTATTTCTCTAATAGGATATACTACTGCAAAAATTGCAAATACATATACTGAAGCAGAGCAAATAACAAAAGACTGGATACCAGATTTAGTTTTATTGGATATTAATCTTGAAAGTGAAAAAACAGGAATTGATTTTCTTCTAAAATTACAAAAAAGAGCAAATATTAATGTTATTTTTATTTCTTCTATTAAAGATGAAGAAACGATTAATCAGGCAAAACTTACATTCCCTATCAACTATTTATTTAAACCTTTTGATGAAAAGCAATTAAAGCTTACATTAGATTTAGCAATTAATGCAATTAGTGTTAAAAACACATCGGTCTATTTGAATAAATTGAGTCACTCAGAAATTAAAGTAGTTCAGTATATTTCTAGAGGGCATACAAGTAAAGAAATTGCTGAGATACTGTTTGTTAGCGAAAAAACAATTCGAAATCATCGGTATAATATTTCCAAAAAACTTAATCTTTCTCCAGAGAAAAACAGTTTGCTAAAATGGGCTATGAATAATTTACTGTAGTTGGTTGATTTTAAAATATTGACATAACAAAGTACTTCTTGCAATAATAGCTTGTAAAATACCACAAATAGATAAATCATAATTTCTTAATATCCCATTTCTTTAAGCCTGTTACTTTTTTGATAAAGTCAGCATCCATACCTTCTTCTTTTAACTTCCTAGCTATATCAGCTACTTTTTCAGCCTACTATTTGTCTATTACGCCTGAAATTAATCTATTAACTTTAAATCAATAGTAATTTTTTTATTTAAAAGCATTCTCACCAGTGATATCAAAACCAGTAATTAATAAGTGAATATCATGAGTTCCTTCGTAAGTAATTACACTCTCAAGATTCATCATATGGCGCATAATAGAATATTCACCAGAAATTCCCATAGCACCTAAAATTTGACGCGCTTCACGAGCAATATTCAAAGCCATATCCACATTATTACGTTTTGCCATAGAGATTTGAGCAGAAGTTGCTCTGTTTTCATTTTTAAGAACACCTAATCTCCAAGTTAATAATTGCGCCTTTGTGATTTCAGTAATCATTTCTGCTAACTTCTTTTGCTGTAGTTGAAAACCAGCAATTGGCTTTCCAAATTGAATTCTTTCTTTAGAATACCTTAACGCAGTGTCATAACAATCCATTGCAGCACCAATCGCTCCCCAAGCAATACCATAACGTGCAGAGTCTAAACATCCTAAAGGTGCTCCTAACCCACTCTTTTCTGACAATAAATTTTCTTTTGGCACCTTGACATTATCAAAAATTAATTCTCCCGTTGCCGAAGCACGTAAAGACCATTTATTATGCGTTTCAGGAGTTGAAAACCCTTCCATATCACGTTCTACAATCAAACCGTGAATACGCCCTTCTTCATTTTTTGCCCAAACAACGGCAACATCAGCAAAAGGAGCATTTGAAATCCACATTTTAGCCCCATTTAAAAGATAATGGTCTCCCATATCTTTAAATTTTGTTTCCATTCCTCCAGGATTTGAACCATGATTTGGTTCAGTCAACCCAAAACAACCGATAAATTCACCACTTGCTAATTTTGGAAGGTATTTTTGTTTTTGCTCTTCGCTACCATATTTATAAATAGGATACATAACCAACGAAGACTGTACAGACGCTGTTGAGCGAACACCAGAATCTCCACGTTCTAACTCTTGCATAATCAATCCGTAAGAAATTTGATCAAGTCCTGCACCTCCATATTCTTCTGGAATATAAGGACCAAAAGCACCAACTTCTGCCAAACCTTTTATAATTTGATGAGGAAATTTTGCTTTTTGACACGCCTCCTCAATGATCGGTGAAATATCACGTTTCACCCATTCTCTTACTACATCTCGTATTAAAATATGCTCTTCAGTTAGTAAATCATCTAAATTATAATAATCAGGAGCTTGAAATAAATCTTGAGTCATTTTTTAAGTTTTGTCAAATGTACAAATTATACGACATGATTTTGCTAATTTTTATCATGAAAAACGCATAATGATAAAAGAATTGTCATTTTGATAAGGTAAAAAATCTTATTTTTAATCGAAATTTATTTACCTATCTTTGTTCGGATGAAATTTACATTTGGAAATGAAGAAAAACTAAAAAGAAGAAAGCAAATAGAACAATTATTTGCTAAAGGAAATACAGTAAAAGAGTTTCCTGTTTTGATGAAATTTTTAAAGGTTGATATAAATGATTTTCCTATAAAAGTAGCATTTTCTGTTCCCAAAAGAAATTTTAAATTGGCAGTAGATCGTAATAGAATAAAGAGATTATTGCGTGAAACATATAGATTAAATAAACACATTTTACTCAATAATGTTGAGGGTAAATACATTATAATGTTTATCTATACTGATAAAACAGCATGGAATTATACAGAATTAGAAGAAAAAATGATTGCAGTATTAAATAAATTTATCAAAAAACAAAAAACAGCATTATGAAAATATTAGGACATTTATTAAGTCTTTTGGAAGAATAAGATGAAGGTTATAGAAACAAAACTAAAAGGGTGTTTTATCATAGAACCAACTGTCTTTAAAGATGATAGAGGCTATTTTTACGAAACTTTTAATAAACAAAAATTCACGAAATTAACTGGTCAAACAGTGAATTTTGTACAAGATAACGAATCTTTTTCTTCAAAAGGCGTTTTAAGAGGATTGCATTATCAAAAAGGAGAATTTGCGCAAGCAAAATTGGTGCGAGTAGCACAAGGTTCAATTTTAGATATTGCAGTTGACATTAGAAAAGATTCTCCAACATTTGGAGAATATGTATCTGTGGAAATTTCATCTGAAAACAAAAAACAACTCTTTATTCCAAAGGGTTTTGCACATGGTTTCGCTGTGCTAAGTGAAACAGCACTGTTTTTATACAAATGCGATAATTTTTATAATAAAAAATCTGAAGGAGGAATAATTTATAACGATAAAATCTTAAATATTGATTGGCAAATCCCTAAAAATCAACTAATTATTTCTTCAAAAGACACTATTTTACCTACATTTGAAAAAGCAATGCAATGAAGACAGTTTTAGTCACAGGAAGCGATGGGCAATTAGGGATGTGTATAAAAGATATTGCAACGTCAAGTAAAGAAACTTCATTTCTTTATGCGAATTCGTTAGAATTAGACATTGCAAATAGAACTGCAGTTTTTTCTTTCTTTACTGATAAAAATGTAGATTATTGTATTAATTGTGCTGCTTATACTGCTGTTGACAAGGCAGAAACCGAAGTTGAAAGGACAACTAAAATAAACGTTAAAGGCGTTCAAAATTTAGCAGAAGCTTGTAGAGAAAACAGTGCTATTTTGATTCACATTTCAACCGATTTTGTTTTCGACGGAACCAAAAAAACACCGTATTTAGAAACCAATCAAACCAATCCAAAAGGAGTATATGGGAAGACAAAGTTAGAAGGCGAAAAAGTTATAAAATCAGTATTAAAAAAGTATTTTATCATTCGCACTTCATGGTTGTATTCTGAACATGGAAATAATTTTATGAAAACAATGCTTCGCCTCGGAAAAGAAAAAGATACATTGAGCGTTGTAAACGACCAAAAAGGAACACCTACATACGCAGGAGATTTAGCTAAAGTAATTTTAAAAGTTATTGAAACAAATAATAGTAATTTTGGGCTGTATCATTATAGCAATAAAGGAGTGACAACTTGGTATGAACTTGCAAAAGAAATATTTGAAGAAAGTAAAATTTTAATTAGTTTAAAACCAATATCAACGGCAGCATATCCTACAGCGGCAGATCGACCTATGTATAGCGCGTTAGACTCATCAAAAATAAAACACACATTAAATATAGAAATTCCTTTTTGGAAAAAAAGCCTAAAAAGAGTTTTAAGAAATATCAATAAATAAAAGAGAATAATGAAACGAGTATGTTAAAATCTTTATTTCCCAAAATGATGATTAATAGCGAACCTGCCTGCGGCAGACAGGCACTATGTGACCATTGAAAAAAATAAATAGAAACACATGAAAAAAATAAAAAATAAAATAATAGCAATCTCATTAATTGTTGCAGTAACAATTTCATTTTCTTACAAATCAGATTTTTTTGAAATCGCAAAACAAATAGAGATATACACAACACTTTTTAAGGAATTGAACCTTTATTATATTGACGAAGTAAATCCTGCAGAAGTTACCGAAAGAGCAATAAATGATGTGTTAAAAAACTTAGATCCTTATACTCGTTTTTATGACGAACAAGGAGTTGAAGATGCAAAAATAAAACATGAAGGACAGTATGGAGGCGTTGGCGCATCCATTATGTATAGAGAAGGAAATTTGATTGTTAGAGAGATTTATAAAGATTATCCTGCACATAAAGCAGGATTATTGGCAGGAGATAAAATTTTAAAAATCGACAATACTATTCTGAGAGATCAGTCAGAAGAAATCACAAGAGCGATGTTAAAAGGCTTACCAAACTCGACAATAAAAGTACAAGTTGAACGACAAAATAAGATGATAGATTTTAATATAACGAGAGAAACTATTGAAATAAATCCTGTTCCATTTTATGGAATGGTAGATAAAGAAGTTGGCTATATCTCTTTTATCAAATTCAATAAAAAAGCATCGAAAGAAGTAAAAGAAGCATTTTTAGATTTAAAATCTCAAGGTATGAAATATCTAATTATAGATGTTAGACATAATCCTGGAGGTTTGTTAAACGAAGTGATAAAAATCGTAAACTTTTTTATTCCAAAAAACAAGGTTGTTGTTACAACTCGTGCAAAATTAGACAAATGGAGTAATACACTTAAAACTAAAAAAGAGTCATTAGACACAGAAATTCCGATAGTAATATTGATAGATAATCGTTCTGCTTCTGCTTCTGAAATTTTAGCAGGAGCCTTACAAGATTATGATAGAGCAGTAATTATCGGAGAGCGCTCTTTTGGGAAAGGATTGGTTCAGCGAAGTCGTAAATTATCATACGGAACTCAATTAAAACTCACAATATCAAAATATTACACGCCAAGTGGACGCTGCATTCAAGAATTAGACTACACTAATAGAGATCAAAAAACAGGAATAGTACCTAAATTTTCTGATGGAAAAGTCAACGCATTTAAAACAGAAAAAGGGCGAACAGTTTATGATGGTGGAGGCGTATCGCCAGACATTAAACTTGAAAAACCAATGCAAACGGCAGCCACAAAAAGGCTATTAACTTCTGATGCACTGTTTAATTATGTAACGTCGTATTATTATAAAAACCCTAAAATTTCAAAAGCAGAAGATTTTATATTAAATGAAAACGAATTTAAATCATTAAAAGAATATTTAAAGAACAACTCTAAAAATTATGAGTTATCATCCGAAAAAGCACTCAAAAAAGTTATCGAAACTATAGAAAAAGACGATTTAAATATTAAAATGCAATATGACTCTTTATTAAATCAATTACAAATAGAAAAATTAGCGTCATTAGATAAAAACAAAGATGAAATCTTAGACCAACTTACTTCTAAGATTGTAAACAGATACTATTTTAAGGAAGGAGAATATCAACAAAAAATAAAATTTGACAAGATGATAAAAGAATCTGTAAAGATTCTTAAAAACGAAAAGGGTTACGTGTCAATACTGAATTAGAATAGTTGACGAATAAAACATGTATTTGTTTGTTACACAAATTATGAAAAGAGGAAAATTAAAAAATAGAACAAGATCTCAAGAATCATCGGCAGCAATTGAAAAATTGTACATTTCGATGCGTCATTTGTTTAGTAGAGGCTTCTACAAACCTATGGGTGTTTCAGGAGAAGCACTTAGAGAATCATTGTTGGCACTTCGCCCAGAAATTTACGGTTCTATTGCTGAAGAGAAAGCAGAACTAAGTGGCTTAACATACGTTATAGACAGACTTCCTATTGGAATTGAAGAGTGTAGGTTTATTAATTTAACTGCTGACGAAGGCTATTCAAAATCACATTTTGAAGTGATAATTCCATCAAAACGTCGCCGAAATTGTTATCGAATAGACAAAGATCAGATGAATATTGAGGTAACCCGCGGACGATCTGAAATCTATGATATTCTTACGCATTTAACATTTTTATTTATTGAATCTCACAAGATTATGAATAAAGTGGTGGTAAATGATGAAGGTAAAACAATGCGTGAATGGAAATTACTTGAAGAAATTGTATTGAGCAACAAAAAACTATCTCAAAGTGAGCGAGAAGTTACTTTAGCACATGTTGGGAATATTTTAGGGCGGACTTATGATGAGGTTTCGGCAACATATAATGACTTTATAACAGACGAAAATTCAGACAGATTTTTTCAGTTGATATATTGGTTAGGAAAATTAGCAATCAACGAAGTTAGAGAGAATCAAAAACGTGAAATTACGTTTACATCTTTATTAAGAAAGAGTATAGGTCATCATGTTTATGGTGAGTTTTGGGCAAATGACATCAAAGAAGTTTTAGAAAAGGAAGATTTGTTGGGAAAACCAATTCATATTATTAGTGCAAACATGCACAGCGTTATGAATTCTATTTATGCGCCAATAGTATTAAAAGAACATATACAAAGTAAAGACGGCATTGCACTGTTTGAAATGTTAAGTGAAGGTAAAAATGCTAATTTGCGTAAAAGGGTAAAAGTTTTTGCTGCTGAAGAAGGACTGTTTTATATTGAAGATAAATCAGGAACCAATATTAATGTGCAAGTAATAGATACAGCGAAAATTGATTTTGATTTAACCACTTATAATATTAAAAACTCAAAAGAAGAAAAACCTGTTCTTATTGTAATGGATTATGCTTTTGGAGAACAAGCTTACGAAACTATGGACGAACTTTTAAAACCATACTATTGTAAAAAAGGAAAGACATATCATCTAAATGTAGAGTCAGTTTCTATTATGGGAAAGGCAGGAATATTAGAAGGAGAAAAAGGAGATATCATGATTCCGTCATCACATATTTTTGAAGGCACAGCAGATAATTATCCGTTTGAGAATGAGTTGAAGAAAGAAGATTTAGACGGATTGGGCGTAGAAGTTTTTGAGGGCGCAATGATTTCGGTATTAGGTACCTCACTTCAAAATAAAGATATTTTAGAGTTTTTTCACGATTCAACTTGGAGCGTGATAGGTCTTGAGATGGAAGGCGCACATTATCAAAAAGCAATACAAGCTGCATCAAAAATAAGAGGAAACATCTCAAAAGATGTAAAAGTTAGATATGCTTATTACGCATCAGATAACCCTTTAGAAACAGGGAGTACACTTGCTTCTGGTGGATTAGGAACAACAGGAGTACGGCCAACATATATAATAACAGAAAAAATATTGGAACAAATATTTTAAAAACATTTATAAATTAAAACTATGAGTAATAAAGATTCTAAAAGTTCAATAACCGTTAAGGAAGAAGAGGTAGATTTAGGAAAGTTATTTTCACTAATTGGAGATGCTTTTTCTAAAGTTGCTAGTTGGTTAGGATTTAACTATCTGTCATTCATAGTTATAGCGCTTAAAAAAATAAAAAAAGTTTAAATGAATTCGTATCTTAAATGATATAAGGTGTATAATAAAAACATTTTTTTTTAATATCCGTAAAATCACCTATAAGTTGTATATTTACTTGAAATCAAAGATAAAAGAGGTTTATGAATATATTTAGTTTTACAGCAAATTTTATAGACGCAGAAAGTTGTCGTTTACATTTTAAAACAGAAAGAGATAAACAAGGCATAATTTGCAAACGATGTCAAGGAATAGATCATTATTGGTTAAAAAACAAATGATTTTATCAATGTAATTTGTGTAAATTTAGAACATCCTTACGTAGTGGAACCGTAATGGAGAGTTCAAAATTATCTTTTTTAATTTGGTATAAAACGATGTTTTTAATGACCACACCCAAGAAAGGATTTCCTTCTAAAGAAATCCAAAGACAATTAGGCTTAAAACGTTACAAGCCAGTTTGGGCAATGGTTCATAAATTGCGTAAAGAAATGGGAGAAAGAGAAGATAGGTATACACTTGAAGGAATAGTTGAGATAGACGAAGGTTATTTTATTATAGAAGCATCACTAGAAAAACATCAAACACAAAGGGCAGAACGAGCAAGTAAAACCAAAACAAATGTTATGATTATGATAGAAAGCACACCTTTAGAAAATATTGAAAATGACACTAAATCTAGTCAATGCGGTTATTTTAAAGCTAAGGTATTAACTGATCATAAGCTTGATGGAGTTAACAAAACTGTACAGGAACATTTGGACGAAAAGAGTATTGTTTTTACTGACAAGAGTACACCTTATATTGATATGACGGACTTTGTAGAATTACATATAACAGAAAAATCTACAAAAGAAACTCTAAAATGGGTTCATATATTTATTACCAATGCAAAAATGAACTTCTTAGGAAATTATCATAAAATAAAAGATAAATATTTACAATTGTACCTAAATGAGTTTGTTTACAAACTTAATAGAAGATATTTTGGAGAGAAAATCTTCGACAGACTATAATAGCAAGCATTGCAGTAAGTGGTGTTTAAACGGATATACAGATATTTTAATGAAATCAAAAATTTGGCTCTCCTCACCACATATGGGAGGGAATGAACAAAAATATATTAAAGAAGCGTTTGACACTAATTGGGTTGCACCATTAGGACCAAATGTTTTTGGATTTGAACAAGATTTAGAAAACTACTTAGGAGAAAATTCAAAAGTGGTAGCACTATCTTCAGGTACAGCAGCGATTCACTTGGCTTTAATATTAGCAAATGTTCAACAAGATGATGAGGTTATATGTCAAAGTATGACTTTTTCAGCATCAGCAAATCCAATTCTTTATCAAGGAGCAACCCCGATTTTTATAGATAGTGAAAAAGACACGTGGAATATGTGTCCAAATCATTTAGAAAAAAAGATAAAAGAAAGAATAGAAAAAGGTAAAAAAGCGAAGGCTATTATTGTAGTTCATTTGTACGGAATGCCTGCAAAAATGGATGAAATAGTCGCTATTTCTAAAAAATATAAAATACCATTAATAGAGGATGCCGCTGAAGCATTGGGTTCTACTTATAAAGGGCAAAAATGCGGAACTTTTGGAGATTATGGAATTTTATCTTTTAATGGAAATAAAATTATCACAACCTCAGGAGGTGGAGCGCTAGTTTGTAGAAATCAAAAAGATAAAGACAAGGCTATTTTTTACGCCACACAATCCAGAGATGAAGCACCTCACTACCAGCATTCAGAAATCGGATATAACTATAGGATGAGTAATGTCGTCGCAGGTATTGGAAGAGGGCAAATGGAAGTGTTAGATGAACACGTTCAATTAAGAAGAGACAATAATAAATTTTATCAAGTGATTTTTAAAAAAATTGAGGGAGTTGAAGTTTTTACAGAACCATCAAGTGATTTTTATTCTAACCATTGGCTGAGTTGTATTACAATCGACACCAGTTTAGCCACTTTAGATACTGAAAAACTAAGGACTATTTTATTAGAAGAAAATATAGAGGCTCGACCTTTATGGAAGCCTATGCATTTACAACCTGTTTTTGAAAAATATGATTATTTGGGGAGTGAAATAAGTGAAAATCTATTTTTAACAGGGCTATGTTTACCTTCAGGATCTAATTTGTCGGCTGAAGAAAAAGAGCGGATAGAAAAAGTGATTTTAAAAGGATTTAGGGAATAAATACATGAAAGCGAAAAAAAATCTTTTTCCTTTTTGATGTTAACAATTATCGTATTTATCAACAATGGAGTTAACTATGATTTATCAATACTATTTTTAATTTACTGTTTATTCAAGTTATTTTTTTTTAATCCTTTTCACTTCACAACATCTTCCACCTTTTTTTATATTTTTTTCGGAATTGCACTAGCAATCCAATATATAAAAAAATTATTTTTTGGGGAGAAAAAAGTAGTACAAATAGCAAAGATTTCTTTTGGGGAAATATCTTAGTTATAGCAATTATGATTTTCTATAATATTTTTTATTAGCAAGATTCAACAATAAGTGCAACAGTTTGTTTAAATTTTGTTAAATTTGCATGAAATTCCAAAAAGTTGCTAAAAGCCTTTTTTCAAAATATAAATCAAAAATACACTCCAAGGTGGATTGTACTGGTAATAGATATTTACTTAACAATTCAGTCATTTATTTTAGCCTTTATAATCCAATATAATTTTGATTTTGACTATGATCAATTAATCTATACAATTCCTATAGTTGTAATTGCAACTTTTTTAAGTTATGTTATAGTTGGATCATACAAAGGGGTTATTAGACATACAGGGTTTAAAGATGCTTTAAATGTATTTATAGCAGTTTCTTTATTAATGTTGTTTTTAACGGGACTTCACTTAATCAGCAAACACTATTTTCAAAAACCTTTTTTTAAGATTTCTTTCACAATCATTATCATTCACTTTCTATTAAATGTTATTGTTTTAATTTTAAGTAGATTTATATTTAAATTATTATATAAACGATTAGTTTTAGACTTAAAACCAACCTCAAGAGTATTAATTTATGGTGCAGGTGACTCAGGAGTAATTACATATTCTGCACTAGACGAAGATAAGTCGAATAAGTTAAATGTTGTTGGTTTTATTGATGATAATAAGGGGAAAGTTGGCAAAAAAATCAATCAAGTCAAAATCTATAACCCAAAACAAATAACAAGAGAATTTCTTGAAAAGAATAGAATTAATCAAGTGATTGTTTCTATTCAAAATATTAAACCTAACCGTTTACTTGAAATTGTTAATGATTTGCTCTCAAAATCAGTAAAAGTAAAAATTGTTCCTCCAGTAAAAAATTGGATAGACGGGAACTTAAAAGCAGGACAAATAAAAGAGGTTAAAATTGAAGACCTTTTAGGAAGAGAGGTAATAAATATTGAAAATACATTATTAAAAAAAGAATATAATAAAAAAACAATATTAATTACAGGAGCCGCAGGATCAATAGGGAGTGAAATAACAAGACAAGTTTTGTCGTATAATTATAAAGAGATAATCTTAGTTGATCAAGCAGAATCCCCTTTATATGACTTACAACAAGAATTTAATAGTCTTGGAAAAGAAAACACAAAATTTATAGTTGCAGATATTCGTGGAGAAAGAAGAATGAATCGAATTTTTGAAGACTACAAACCAGATATTATATTTCATGCCGCAGCATACAAACACGTTCCATTAATGGAAGATAACCCTTATGAAGCAGTCAATGTAAATGTTGTTGGAACCCATATGATTATGGATTTAGCAATAAAATATAAGGTGGAGAAATTTGTAATGGTTTCTACAGATAAAGCGGTAAACCCAACAAATGTAATGGGAGCAACCAAACGGATTGCTGAAATTTATGCAGCATGCTTAAAAGATAAAGGCTCTACAAAATTTATTACAACACGATTTGGAAACGTTCTTGGTTCAAATGGTTCCGTAATTCCTTTATTTAAAAAACAACTAGAAAATGGAGGACCATTAACAGTAACACATGAAGAAATCGCAAGATACTTTATGACAATTCCAGAAGCCTGTCAGTTAGTATTAGAAGCAGGAGCGATGGGTAAAGGAGGAGAAATTTATGTGTTTGATATGGGGGAATCTATAAAAATATTTGATTTAGCCGTAAATATGATTCAATTATCAGGATTAAAATACCCAGAAGATATAGATATAAAGATTACAGGATTACGTCCAGGAGAAAAATTTTATGAAGAACTTTTAGCAAATGGAGAAAATACTCTTCCTACTTATAATGACAAGATAATGATAGCAAAAGTAAGAGGGTTTGATACTGATAAAGTTAAAAATGAAATTTTAGAACTTTGTGATTTGAGTAAAGATTGTAATAATAAAGAGATCGTAAAAAAAATAAAAAAAATTGTTCCAGAATACAAGTCTCAAAATTCATTGTATGAAATTTTAGACATAAAAGCAGAATAATTTGTACCCCCTTTACCAAAAGACTTTTCGATATACTTTTCCCCTTTGCAATCATAGTTTTAGTCTTAGTTTGGTTAGTTCCACTAATTATTATTATAACTTTTTAACAACAGAAGAAAATTCATTTTATTTTCAACAACGTGTTGGAAAAAATGGAAAGCAATTTAAAATATATAAATTTAAAAGTATGAAAGGAGAAGTCCTAGAGAATAACTCTTTACTATCTAATGAAGAAATCTTAAGAATCACATATTTTGGAAAGTTCTTAAGAAAATATAGGATTGATGAATTCTCTCAATTTATAAATGTTTTAAAAGGCGACATAAGCATTGTTGGTCCAAGACCTAAAAAACAATTTTTTTAGACCAGATGATTACCTACATTCCACAGTATAAAAAACTTCAAAAAATAAAACCAGGAATAATATCTCTAGGTCAAATAAGGTTTGGCTATGCTGATAATATTCAAGACATGCTACAAAGAGTTCAATATGATTTAAAGTATTTAGAAAATTATAATTTATGGACAGATTTAAAAATTATCTTTGCAACAATTATTGTAGTTTTTAATGGTAAAGGGAAATAAATCATGAATGTATTAATCATTGGCTCAGGAGGAAGAGAACATGCAATCGCATGGAAACTAAAACAAAGCAACCTTTTAAATCAACTTTTTATTGCTCCAGGAAATGCTGGAACAGCAGAATTTGGAACAAACTTACCGATTAATGTTTCTAATTTTAAAAAAATAAAAGAAACAGTATTAGCACACGACATTAAATTAGTTTTAGTCGGTCCAGAGATACCGCTTGTAGAAGGGATACATGATTTTTTCTTAGCAGATATTCAATTAAAGGGTATTCATGTAATAGGTCCTCAAAAATTAGCCGCACAACTTGAAGGAAGTAAAGAGTTTGCTAAAGAATTTATGCAAAGACACAACATTCCTACAGCAGCATATAAAAGTTTTACAAAAGACAACTTAAAAGCAGGTTTTAACTTTTTGGATAGTTTAAAACCACCATATGTTTTAAAAGCTGATGGCTTAGCGGCAGGAAAAGGTGTTGTAATTTTATCAAACATACAAGAAGCAAAAGAAGAACTTACAGATATGCTTACAAACGAAAAGTTTGGAGAAGCAAGTAAAACGGTAGTTATAGAAGAATTTTTAGACGGTATTGAGATGAGTTGTTTTATCTTAACTGATGGCAAAAACTATATTAATCTCCCAAATGCAAAAGATTACAAGCGTATAGGAGAAGGAGATAAAGGGCTAAATACAGGCGGAATGGGAGCGATTTCTCCAGTTCCATTTGCAGACGAAGAGTATCTACAAAAAATAGAAGAAAAAGTCATAAAACCAACTGTTTTGGGTTTACAGAAAGATAATATTTCGTACAAAGGATTTATTTTCTTCGGTTTGATAAAAGTTAAGAACGAACCAATGGTTATAGAATATAACTGTAGAATGGGAGATCCTGAAACTGAAGTTGTAATTCCTCGTATCAAATCAGATTTATTAGAATTATTAATTGCTACAGGAAACAATGATTTAGAGAACAGTTTAATAGAAATTGATGAACAATCTGCAACCACGGTTATGTTAGTTTCTGGAGGATATCCTGAAGCGTACGAAAAAGGAAAAATAATTAACGGAATTGAAAACGCAGAAGATTCTCTTATTTTTCACGCAGGAACCACTAAAAACAACAATGGAGAAACCCTCACAAATGGCGGACGAGTACTTGCCGTAACTTCGTTTGGCAAAGATTATAAAGAAGCACTTAAAACATCATATAAAAGTATCAAAAAGATCTCTTTTGATAAGATGAATTACCGAAAAGACATCGGTTTTGATATGTAAAAAAAACATATTAGTAGCTCCTCTAAATTGGGGCTTGGTCACGCAACGCGATGTATTCCGATTATTAATAAGTTAATAGCATTGGGTTTTAACCCTATAATTGCAAGTGATGGAGAGGCTTTAAAATAACTTCAAAAAGAATTTTCCAAATTAAAATCAATAAAATTACCCTCTTACAATATTAAGTTTCCTAAAAACGGGAATTTTCTTAAATGGAAACTGATTTTTGACATTCCAAGAATATTAAAAATAATAATAGAAGATAAAATTATTCAACAAATAGATGATGAGTTTACTGCTGAAATACGAGAAATTGATAGGATTTATGAAAATGAGTTACAACAAGCAGAAGCAAATTTACTATCGAAACAAGATAAAAAAAGCGAAATGAAATTGTTGAGTTATCAAAGTATAGGCTATGGTTTGGGAGTCGTATTACTGATTTCACTTATTCTTTTAGTGCTTTCAATGATTAGAAATGTAAACCGATTAGCAGAAGCAATGTTAGAAAATAACACTCAAAAAGATAAACTAAGATGATAAATACATTAATACTCGCTTTTATACTATTGTTATCAATTAAAAGTTTCAGTCAGCAAAGTGAGGCTGTACCGTATGCAATAGTTGATGTCCCTCCTGTCTTTACTGAATTAAATAAAGAAGAAAAAGTTTGGAATATTTCAGGCATAAAAAAAGCGTTCAGATTTCTGAACGTTTTTTTTAATTATTTTAAAACAAAGTGTTTTATTTTACTTCAAAAGTAACTTTTACATTTACTCTAAACTCTGTAACTTCACCATCATCGACAACTGCACTTTGAGATTGTACAAAAACAGATTTAATATGTTTTATACTTTTTGAAGCGTGTGCAACGGCTTTTCTTGTAGCATCTTCCCAACTGTTGTTAGAATTTGCCATTACTTCGATTACTTTCATTACTGCCATAACATATATTTTTAAAAGGTTAAATTTACTTATGTAAAGTAGTCAAATATACGAAAATCTAATAGACTAAATCAATACTTTTTTAATTCTTTTAACAGCTTCTCTTAGATTTTCTTCAGATGCTGCATACGAAATTCGGATACAATTTGGTGCTCCAAATGCATCTCCTGTAACTGTTGCAACATTTGCTTTTTCTAATAATAACATTGAAAAATCTGAAGCGTTTTCAATTTTAATTCCTGCAATAGTTTTTCCAAAAAAGGTTGAAATATTTGGGAATACATAAAACGCGCCTTTTGGAACGTTTAATTTAAAGCCATCAATTTCTTTTAATAATTTCAACACCATATTTCTACGTTTGTGAAATTCTTTGACCATATAATCAATATTTGAAACTGGTGCTTGTAATGCTGCAATTGTAGCACGTTGAGCAATACAATTGGTTCCAGAAGTAATTTGACCTTGCATTTTGTTACAGGCTTTGGCAATCCAAACTGGAGCGCCAATATAACCAACTCGCCATCCAGTCATTGCAAATGCTTTTGAAACACCATTTACAGTGATAGTTCTAGCTGTCATACTCGGAATTTTTGCAAAACTAAAATGTTTTGTTCCGTAATTGATATGTTCATAAATTTCATCAGAAAGGATAAAAATAGTTGGATGTTTTTCTAAAACTTTAGCCAATGCTCTATACTCTTTTTCAGTGTAGATTGTTCCACTCGGATTGTTTGGCGAATTAAAGAAAATCATCTTTGTCTTTGGTGTAATTGCCGCTTCTAATTGTTCTGGAGTAATTTTAAAGTCAGTATCTATTGTAGATCTAATTTCTATAAATTTTGCCTCACACAACGTTGCAATTGCCGAATAACTCACCCAATAAGGAGCAGGAAGTAATACTTCATCTCCAGGATTTAGTAATACTTGCGCAACATTGGCTATAGATTGTTTTGCGCCTGTAGAAACTACAATTTGATTAGGAGCATAATCTAAATTATTATCACGTTTAAATTTTAAGCAAACAGCTTCTTTTAGTTCTAAATATCCATCAACAGGAGTATAAGAATTGTAATTGTCTTGAATAGCTTTAATTGCGGCTTCTTTGATGAATTCTGGCGTGTTAAAATCAGGCTCCCCTAAACTCAAACTGATAATATCTTTGCCTTGTTTTTTTAATTCTCGTGCTTTTGTAGCCATTGCTAATGTTGCAGAAATTGGTAAACTATTAATTCTATCAGAAATAAAATCCATATGATTATATATTATATGGTAAAGATATAAAAAAAGGCAAAAGTAGAACTTTTGCCAATCATTTAATTTTTTTTATATTTTTATGATACTAAAACAGGGTTTTTTCCTAAAAGACTTAATTGTTTGTAGTGCTCAATAATTGCTTTACGCATTGTCTTATATTCATTGTACGGCAACTTGAATTCTTGCGCTGTCTCTTTCACAATTTTTGCTAATTTCTTATAGTGAATATGACTAATATGAGAGAATAAATGATGTTCAACTTGGTAGTTTAATCCACCAGTAAAAAAGCCAACCAACCAACTCTTTGGTGCAAAATTAGAAGTTGTATGTAATTGATGAATAGCCCAAGTATTTTTTATATTTCCATTTTCGTCAGGAGTCGGCATTTCGGTATTTGGCATTACGTGTGCCAATTGAAAAACCACACTTAGAATAATTCCTGCAGTATAATGCATAATAAAAAACCCTATTAAAACTTGCCACCAAGTGTAACCTACAAATAGAGGTAGCGCAATCCAAAGTGCATAGTACACAATTTTGCCGATGATAAGTTTCGTCCATTGTGTTGCTGGATTAGGCATTTTTCCGTAAGATAATTTTCTTTTTAAATATTGATACGTCTGTTTAAAATCAGTTGTAATTGCCCAATTTACAGTTAACAACCCATACAATAAAAAGGCATAATATTTTTGATATTTATGAATTTTCATCCATTTTGTGTGCTTTGAAAAACGGATAATTCTTCCAGCATCTATGTCTTCATCGTGACCTTGAATATTGGTGTATGTATGATGCAAAACATTGTGTTGTACTTTCCAGTTATAGTCATTTCCGGCAAGAATATAAATACTACTTCCCATTAATTTATTTATCCATTTTTTACTCGAAAATGATTCGTGATTGGCATCGTGCATAACATTCATTCCAACTCCAGCCATTCCAACTCCAACTATCACCATAAATAGTATTTGAGTCCAAATTGGTAAGTTGAGAGTAAGAATGAGAACCAAAGGTGCAATTAGTAATGTGAACATAAAAATTGCTTTACTGTATAGTTTCCAATTTCCGGTTTTTTTAAGATTATTTTCTTTAAAATAACCGTTCACTTTTTTATTAAGAGTTCTAAAAAAATTAGTTTTATCTATTGTTGAAAAACGTATTGTCTGCATTGTTTAAAGTTTTATACAAAATTAAGACACTTTTTTTGTATGTTGATATATAAACGTTAGAAATTTGTTAATTATTTTAATGCAAGATAGTATTTTTACACAATATATTTTACTCGATGAAAATTTTACACAATTATTTTACTGATTTATCTGATAATCAAACTTTTAAATTTCAACAATTAGAAAAATTATATGAAGAATGGAATGCACAAATAAATGTAGTTTCTCGTAAAGATATAGATGAGTTGTATACGCGTCATGTGTTACACTCTTTGGGAATTGCTAAAGTACAAGCATTTAAGCCAAACTCAAAAGTATTAGATATTGGTACAGGAGGAGGCTTTCCAGGAATTCCGTTGGCTATTTTATTTCCTGAAGTTGATTTTTATTTGGTAGATTCTATTGGCAAAAAAATAAAAGTAGTAAAGGAAGTTGTTGATGCTTTAGGCTTGAAAAATGTAAAAGCAACACATATTCGTGCTGAAAAAGTAAAAGATGAATTTGATTTTATTGTAAGTCGAGCAGTAACTCGAATGGATGATTTTGTAAAATGGACAAAAAAGAAAATCAGAAAGAAATCAAATCACGAACTCAAAAACGGAATTTTATATATCAAAGGAGGAGATTTAACAGAGGAACTGAGTAATTTCCCTAAAGCTACTATTTTTGACTTGCAAGATTATTTTGAGGAAGAATTTTTTGACACCAAAAAAGTCGTGCATATTCCTATAAAATATAAACCTTGATTATTTTCGTAAAACAAACCATAAAACGTGCCAATTGGTGAGTTTTATGGTTGTTTAGATAATGATTTTATTTCTCTAAAAAAGGATATTTATAATCTGTAGGAGGAACAAAAGTTTCTTTAATTGTTCGGTTAGAAGCCCAACGTAGCAAATTCCATACAGAACCTGCTTTATCGTTTGTTCCAGAGCCACGAGCACCACCAAAAGGTTGCTGACCAACTACAGCTCCTGTTGGTTTATCGTTAATATAAAAGTTTCCAGCAGCATTTTCGAGAGCATCTGTTGCGTAATCTATCACATAACGATCTCCACTAAAAATTGCTCCAGTTAAAGCGTATGGTGAAGTGTTATTGACTACTTCTAAAGTTTCTTTCCAATCTTTATCATCATAGACATAAACCGTTAAAATTGGACCAAATAATTCGGTACACATTGTTTTGTAATCTGCTTTTTTTGCAAGAATTATTGTAGGTTCAATAAAATATCCTTTTGAATTATCATAATTTCCACCGATAATTACGTCTGCATCTGGATCACGTTTCGCATCATCAATAAAGTTAGCTAATTTATCAAAGGCTCTTTTGTCAATTACTGCATTAATAAAGTTTGAAGTATCTTCTGGAGAACCCATTTTCATAGATTTCATTTCTGCCTCTACGTGTTTTTTAACTGCATTCCATTTTGATTTTGGAATATATGCTCTTGATGCAGCCGAACATTTTTGTCCTTGATATTCAAATGCGCCTCTTGACATTGCTGTTGCTACTTGCTCAGCATTTGCAGATGGATGCATCCAAATAAAATCTTTCCCTCCAGTTTCTCCAACAATTCTTGGATATGAGCGGTAAACTCCTTTTTTTACGTTTGTCCCAATATCATCCCAAAAACTATTAAAAACGCCTGTTGATCCTGTAAAATGAATTCCAGCAAAATCTTTATGATTTAAAATCGTTTCTGTAATCATTGCTGAATCTCCTGTAACCATATTTATAACACCATCAGGAAGTCCTGCTTCTTTAAATAAATCCATGATGATTTTTGCAGAATATACTTGTGTTCTTGCAGGTTTCCAAACTGTAACATTTCCCATCATTACTGGTGCTGCAGATAGGTTTGCACAAATTGATGTGAAGTTAAACGGTGTAATAGCATAGATAAAACCTTCTAAAGGTCTGTACTGCATTCTATTCCAAATTCCAGGAGAAGAAATAGGCTGATTTTGGTAAATTTCTGACATAAATTGCACGTTGAACCTAAAGAAATCTATCAATTCACATGCAGCGTCAATTTCTGCTTGATAAACATTTTTAGATTGTGCAATCATTGTTGCAGCATTCATTTTTGCTCTATAAGGACCTGTTAATAAATCTGCCGCTTTTAAAAAGATTGCAGCACGAGATTCCCAAGGCATTTTAGACCATTTTTTACGAGCTTCAAGAGCAGTTTCTATTGCTTGTTCTATATGTTTTTTTTCTGCGATATGATATTTACCAACATTGTGCTTGATATCATGTGGAGGATTTATAGCTCTTGTATTTCCTGTTTTAATTTCTTCAGAACCAATATATAAAGGGATGTCTGCTTTCTCAGCATTCATTTTTTTATAGGTTGCTAATAATTCTTTGCGCTCAGGACTATTTGGCGCATACGATTTTACAGGTTCGTTAACTGCTTTTGGTACATTATAAAATCCTGTTGCCATTTTGTTATGTTATTTTGTGAAAATAGATTAAATTTGAAGCGCAAAGTTACGACTTTTTTGATAGATTTTTTACTCATTATTACCCATAATTAATATTATAATATGTGTACAGTTACATACCTGCCTTTACCTAATAATAATTTTATATTAACCTCAAGCCGAGATGTGCCTTATGCACGAAAAAAAGCTTTAATTCCTGAGGTATTCACAGAAGATAATATTGAGTTAAACTACCCAAAAGATGGTGAAGCTGGAGGAACTTGGATAGGAACAAGTTCTAAAAATAGATTGATATGTCTATTAAATGGTGGATTTTATTACCACACTTCTCTATCGCATTATAAAAAGAGTCGTGGCTTGATTGTTAAAGAATTATTGAAGGCAGATGAAATCAGAAAAGGGATAAAAGAGATTGATTTAACAGAAGTTGAGCAATTTACCTTAACAATTGTGGATTGGAATGAAGGGCTGGGATTACTAGAATTTGTATGGGATGGAGAAAAAAAACATTTGAAAAAAATGAAACAAGAGCCACAGATTTGGTCTTCATCTACTTTGTATGATAAAAGCATAAAGAAATTGCGAAAAGAATGGTTTGCTGACTGGCAAAAAGAGAATGAGTTTGTCCAAGAAAATATTTTAAAGTTTCACCACACTGCAGGAATAGGGGATCCTACTATTGATGTGATGATGGATAGAGGTGCTGGAGGAACAGTAAGTATTACATCCGTTTTGAAAGAAAACAAAGTCGTTTCAATGGACTATGAAAATATTAATAGATAGTTTTAAAGTGCAAAGGCTATAGAAGAAATAATCAAAATTGCAACAAAAGGTAGAATTACAAAAATAGTATTGAGTAAAAAATGTTTTATAACGGTTTTGATTCTTCCTTGCTTATAGAAATTGCGTAAAAATTTATACAAAAAAAATAAAAAGATTAAAAGAAATATTCCTATTCCAGCATAAATTCTCAAAACGTTATTAAATATGGTAAATATTAAAAATACTGTTTATACATTAAAAACAAATACCAAATGCTCTGTGTAATTATATGTATGTCTTATATAAGAGCAATGGAAGTTCGTCATTAACTTGACAATTATAACAAAAATTATCGTTGTTTGATATTGGTTATCCACAATTTAGGCATTCAATTCCTTTTATATTTTTAGTAAATCGGGTAAGATTTTATCAATATTAGTAGGTTAGATTGACTAAAAGGACAATTTTCTTTATGAAATTAGAAGAAGAAATTAATTTAATGCTCTTGTAACAATCAATTGAAAAGTAGGAATATGAACTTTAAATGTTTTGGTAGTTGTAAAGTTTATCATTTCATAAAAGCCTTTCATCGAGCCAATAGGAGAAGTGAGTAAGCAATTTGATTGGTAACTATGTTTTTCTGAAGGTTTTAAAATAGGTTTTTCACCTACAACACCAGTACCATCAACGATTTCTATATTGTTAAGTGAATCAAAAATTTCCCAATGACGGTTTAGTAACTGTACAGAATCGTTGCTGTTATTTTCAATAATTATACGATACGTAAAAGCATAATGAAGCCTATTTTCGCAATGGTTTGTACCAACGAATTTTGTCTCAACTGATATTTTTATGCCGTTTGTTACTTGCTGCACCATACTATTTTAGACAGATATTAGGTCGCTAAGATATGAAATTTATTAAAGAAGACTGTTAATTCTGTATTTTCTCTGAATTTCCTTGCCCAAAACCGATAACACTATCGTATCGACTTCCAAACTTTTTATAGTAAACCAATACCGAATAATCGTTTTCTGTTTGATAAAAAGAACCATCAATATCGTGATTACTGTTGTTTCCATTCTCATCAACAGTAACGTATTGATAGTTATAAAACCCTTGTTTTAAAAGGATTTGCACTTCGTATAAACGAGTTTCTAGATTGTAAATTAGTTCGTTTGATTCGTCATTTCTCCAATTGTTGAAACTACCATTTACATAGATTTTTTTATCACCAATATCCTCAAACGATTCTAATGTAAAGAAAACCCAAGTATAATCAGAATCCAAGGCATCATTGTCACTATTTACATTTCTGACAATAAAGTTTCCATTAAGATCAGGATAATTGGTGTATGGTCCGTCAATTCGCTCAACATTGGTATATAATAATGTGTGATATAATTCTGCTCCAGAATCAACACGAGCAATAGTTACGGTAGAATTTCGTACAGATTTACTATCAAAATAATGGAACTCATTTCCTGCCCAAAAATTCATTTTGTCAGTATATTTATAGAGCATTTGAGAACCTCGATAAAATTGTGGTTGTAAGTTGTCAATGGCTGTATTCCAATCGTTGTTTTGAAGCAATACTGTTTTGATTTCTTCCTTTGGATTGTTGATTAATAAGTTTGGATGATTGATGATAAATTGCACACTTTGCTTTTCGCTAATACTCGAAATATCTCTACTTCTGTGTACAGAAACGCCAACATCAACCGTTGATTCATAGAGTACAAAACGACGTGTAAATAGTACTTCGTCGTCATCATCCATCACTGATATTTTGTAGTTTCCACTTTTTGTAATTTGTGTATTTTTATTGGGAAATATTACTGAATAATGGGTAAAAAACTGCAAAGTATTGAACGAATTTTTATTATTCCGTATGCGATCTTCTTCGTAACCATTAATAAATTCTCTGCTTGATAAGTCTGAAAGTTTCCAATCATACGTATAATGTTCAATCTTATAATAATAATCTACTTGTTCGGCATCTAAATCATCAAAAGAGAAGATAAACGAACTTCCTAAAGCAATAATCGGAGCGTAACTATTAACCTTTGTTGGTTTTAAAACGATGGTTTTTATAAAGTCAGGCTCTAGTACATCCTCATTTTCTTGTGAGAATATAGAAGTTGTAAAAAATAGTAGTGCTAAATAAGAAAGGTATTTCATTGATTTGATAACGAATGTTTTTAGCTTTTATTCAAATGTTATGCCAAAAGTAAGGTATTCAATAAGAATATGAAATTGTTTTGAAAACCAATTATAAATAGTTGTAAATTTTAGAATAATAATTGAAAAAGCATTAAATTTGCACTGCTTTTAAAAAGAATACTAAATTCAAATTTAAAATATGTCAAAAGACATCCGAATCAAAAAAGGGTTGGACATTAAGTTGCAAGGCGAAGCAGAGAAGATAATTACTAAAGCTGTTGCTAGTAATGTATACACATTATTACCTGAAGATTTTCATGGAATTACTCCAAAACTTATCGCAAAAATTGGTGCAAAAGTGAAAGCTGGAGAACCAATTTTTTATAACAAATCAGTTGAAACAATGAATTTTGTTTCGCCTGTAAGTGGTGAAGTTATTGAAGTAATTCGTGGAGCAAAAAGAAAAATTTTAGCAATTAAAATTCAGGCGACAAAAGAACAATCATACCAAGACAATGGCACGTTTGATTTGTCTGCTGATGCAACTGCTGTAAAAAAGCATCTGCTAAAAACGGGTTGTTGGTCGTTTATCAAACAACGTCCTTATGATGTAATTGCAAATCCAGAAAAATCTCCAAAAGCGATTTTTGTTTCAGGTTATGCAAGTGCACCTTTAACTGCAGATTATGATTTTGTGTTGAATGGTAAAGAGGCTGAATTACAGGCAGCAATTACTGCACTTGGTAAATTAACTGACGGAGCTGTTCATGTTTCTGTTGGTGCAAATTCAAATTCGCCAATGGTAAGTTTAGAAGGCGTTTCGCTTCATAAAGTTTCAGGACCACATCCTTCAGGAAATGTTGGTACGCAAATAGCTAAAATTGATCCAATAAATAAAGGTGAAACTGTATGGACGATTACTCCTCAAGATTTAGTAATTATTGGTGAGTTGTTATTGACTGGAAAATTCAATGCAGAACGTATTGTTGCCGTAGGAGGATCATCAGTTAAGAAGCCAAAATATTACAGAACCAAAATTGGAACAGAAATAGCAACAATTGTTTATGATGCAGGAGTTGAAGGTGATAATTTTAGAATTATTAGTGGAAATATACTTTCAGGTCGCGCTATAAAACCAGACGGATTTTTAGGGTATTATGACAATACAGTGACTCTTATTCCAGAAGGAAATGATTATAAATTATTGGGTTGGACTCAACCAGTTTTTAATAAATTATCTACAACACGTGCGTTGACGTTTTCTTGGTTAAATCCAAAAAAAAAATACGATTTGAATACCAACACAAACGGTGAGCATCGAGCGTTTGTATTAACAGGAAAATACGAAGAGGTTTTCCCTTTAGATATTTATCCAATGCAGATTTTGAAAGCGTGTATATACCAAGATTTAGATGAAATGGAAGCCTTAGGAATGTACGAAGTTGCACCTGAAGATTTTGCTTTAACAGAATTTGTGTGTGTTTCTAAACAACCTCATCAAGAAATTATAAGAAAAGGGTTGGACTTAATGCTTAAAGAAATAGGATAAAATAATGTCTCCTCGAGCGCAGTCGAGAGGTTAAACATCTAGAATATGGGATTAAAACAGAGTTTACATAATTTTAAAGAAAAGAATAAAGACAAAAAGTGGTTGCCGCTTTTTAGCGCTTTTCATACTTTTTTATATGCGCCAAATGAGGTTACTCATAATGGTACGCATGTAAAAGGAGCCGATAATTTAAAGAGAACGATGAATACCGTTATTCTGGCGTTACTTCCTTGTTTGGTTTTCGGAATGTTTAATGCAGGATATCAACATTATTTAGCAATAGGTGAAGTAAATAGTGTTTCTGGAAGATTTTTTAGTCTAGAATTTTGGAATGCTACCAATTTTTTGGTAGGATTTGCTAAAATACTTCCATTAGTACTTGTTTCTTATGGAGTAGGACTTGGAATAGAGTTTATATTCGCTATCAAAAACAACCATGAAGTAGAAGAGGGTTATTTGGTTACAGGAATGTTAGTTCCATTGATTGTTCCTGTTGATATTCCACTTTGGATGTTAGCAGTTGCTGTTATATTTGGAGTTGTTCTTGGAAAAGAAGTCTTTGGAGGAACAGGAATGAACATCTTAAATCCAGCATTATTAATTCGTGCATTCTTATTCTTTGCCTATCCAACTTGGATGAGTGGAGATAAAGTTTGGGTACACGGAGCTGTAGAAAGAACAAATGAGATTGCTGCAGGTTCATCAGCAGATGTAATTTCAGGAGAAACAATTTTAGGAACATTGGCACAAGGAAAAGAAGTCGCAAACTCAGTTTGGGATATGTTTTATGGCTTTATTCCAGGATCAGTAGGAGAAACATCTACCTTATTAATTGCATTAGGAGCCTTATTCTTGATTTTTTCAAAAATCGGAAGTTGGAGAATTATGCTATCAGCAGTAGTTGGAGCATTGGTTATGGGATTAATATTTAACTTTGCAGTAGATGCAGAATGGATAACTGGAAGCAGTAAATTTTATGGGTTGATGAACACCACTTTTTGGCATCACTTATTAATTGGAGGTTTTGCATTTGGTGTTGTATATATGGCAACAGATCCAGTAACAGCTAGTCAAACTAACAAAGGGAAATGGATTTATGGTTTCTTAATAGGATTTATTTCAATCTTAATTAGGGTCTTCAATCCTGCATATCCAGAAGGAGTAATGCTTGCAATCTTATTGATGAATGTATTTGCACCAACAATTGACCATTATGTGGTTCAAGGAAATGTAAAAATGAGAGCGAAACGTCTAAAAGCAAAAACTGCATAATGATGGAAAAAAGAACAGATAAAAATTCATATACAATACTATTTTCAGTACTTATGGTATTGGTTGTAGGCGCAATACTAGCCTATTTAGCATCAGCGCTAAAACCAAAAATTGATGTAAATAAGCAACTTGAAAAGCAACAAAATATTTTATACGCACTTGGTGTAAATGAAAACGACAAAAAAAGTGTTGTTTTTATTTCTACTGATAAAGTTGCAGATGAGTTTGAGAAATACATTGTAAAACAATTGGTAATTCAAGGAGATGATGTAAGAGTTGATGACACAGCATATTTAATTGATATCAAAAAAGAACAAGCAAACGCAAAAAACCCTTCGTACAAAAGACAATTACCGTTATTTCTTGGAGTGAAAGACAACAAATTATCATATATCGTTCCGATAAGAGGAAAAGGATTGTGGGACGCAGTTTGGGGTTATGTAGCAATGGATGAGAATATGACAGTAACAGGTGTTTTCTTTGATCATGCAGGAGAAACTCCAGGACTTGGAGCAAATATCAACCAACGATTTTTTATGGATGATTTTATAGGTGAGAACATTTTAAATACTTCTGGAAAATTTGCAGGAATTGATGTTTCAAAATCAAATGCAGATCCGATAAATATTGATAAACTAGATAACGAAGTCGATGCAATTGCAGGAGCAACAATTACAGGAGATGGTGTAGCAACAATGATACGATCAGAACTGAAAGTGTATTCGTCATACTTTATAAATTTAAAGAAATAAGTGTCTAAAGTATTTGAAGTTATAAGTAGTTAGAGTTGAAAATTAATATGAAATGACAAATTAAGGAATTTGCTGAAAAATTAGAAAAGCGGACACTTAAGTTTTCCGTTGACATTATAAAATTATCGGCAAGTTTACCAAAGTTACCAGAAGTATTAGTTGTAAGAAATCAACTTTCGAAATCTGGAACAAGTGTAGGAGCAAATTATAGAGAGGCAAATAGAAGTAGGAGTAAAAGAGATTTTAAGGACAAAATAAAAATAAGTGAAAGTGAAGCAAGCGAAACAGTATATTGGTTAGAAATTATTGAAAATTTAGAATGGTTAAATAACGGGAGCATTTTAAAAGTCAAGAAAGAAGCCAAAGAACTGTTAGCAATATTCACTTCAATAGCAAATAAATTATAAATTAACTAAAATCCAAAACATAAAAAGTTTAAGTACTTTTAACTTTAGGCACTAAAAGAAAAACATGGGACTATTCAAAGATAGCAACTTAATAACAGATCCATTAGCAGATAACAATCCAATTACAATTCAAGTATTAGGTATCTGTTCAGCATTGGCAATTACGGCAGAATTAGAAGCATCTATTGTAATGGGAATTGCAGTACTGTTTGTATTAGGAGTAGGAAATGTAATTATTTCATTAATGCGAAATATCATTCCATCAAAAATTAGAATTATTGTGCAGCTAATTGTTGTAGCAACATTGGTAATTATTGTGGATTTGGTGTTAAAAGCATTCGCATACGAATTAAGTAAAACACTTTCTGTTTTCGTTGGATTGATTATTACCAACTGTATTATTATGGGACGTTTTGAAGCATTTGCTTTAGCAAATGGACCTTGGCGTTCTTTCCTTGACGGAATTGGAAACTCTCTTGGATACGCAGTAATCTTAATTATTGTTGGATTTTTTAGAGAATTATTAGGTTCAGGAACATTATTGGGAATTGAAGTGTTAGGAAATCCTATTGACAAAACTGGTGTGTATGCATTTGGATATGAAAATAACGGATTTATGTTATTGGCACCAATGGCATTAGTAACAGTTGGAATTATTATTTGGATACAGCGTAGTAGAAACGAAGCATTAATAGAAGATCATTAAAATAGTTGGCAGTAACCAAGTCATCAGTAGGTAGTATATGCTCATACTGAAGACTGCATACTGAAAACTGAAGACTTATAAAAAATGGAACATTTAGAATTATTTTTCAAATCAATATTTATAGATAATATGGTATTTGCTACATTCCTTGGAATGTGTTCTTACCTTGCAGTATCTAAAAAAGTATCTACAGCCGTTGGTCTTGGTGCAGCCGTAATATTTGTAATGGCAATTACGGTACCTTTAAACTGGTGGTTAGACACTTATTTATTACAAGACGGAGCATTGGCTTGGATAGATGGAAGCTCAAATGGAGAAGGTTTTTCAGGTTATGACTTAAGTTTCTTGTCATTTATTATGTTTATTGCAACTATTGCAACGATGGTGCAATTGGTAGAAATAGTAGTTGAGAAATTTTCACCATCACTATACAATTCATTAGGAATATTTTTACCATTGATAGCTGTAAACTGTGCTATTTTAGGAGGTTCATTATTTATGCAATCTCGCGAAATTGCTTCAGTAGATTTAGCATTTAATTATGGTGTTAGTTCAGGAATCGGATGGTTTTTAGCAATATTAGCCATTGCGGCAATCCGTGAAAAAATTAGATATTCTAATGTGCCTCCTGCATTAAGAGGCCTTGGAATCACATTTATTATTACAGGATTAATGGCAATAGGTTTTATGAGTTTTGGAGGAATGTTGACTGGAGGAGCAGATAGCGGAAAGAGCGATGTGATTTCTCAAGAAGCGATTCAAAAAATAGAAAAAGAAGTAGAAGGAGTACTAAATAATTCAAAAAATTAATTGAATAAAATGATATTAGCAGCAAGTACAAGCGGAACAATAATGGTGACAATCGTTACCTTTCTTCTGATTACATTAGCATTGGTTGGACTTTTACTAGTTGTAAAACAAAAACTATCGCCTTCAGGACCTGTAAAAATTATGATTAATGGGGAACGAGAAATTGAAGTAGGATCTGGAGATTCATTACTTACAACACTCGGAAATCAAAAGATATTCTTACCATCTGCTTGTGGAGGTGGAGGAACTTGTATTCAATGTGAATGCCATGTTACAAAAGGTGGAGGAGAAGCATTGCCAACAGAAACACCACATTTTTCAAGAAAAGAATTACAACATGGAGTTCGTTTGGCATGTCAAGTAAAAGTAAAACAAGATATGGAAATTTCTATTCCAGAAGAAATATTTGGAATTAAAAAATGGGATGCAGTTGTAGTAAGAAATTACAATGTTGCTACTTTTATTAAGGAATTTGTAGTTGAGATTCCAGAAGATATGGGCTACAAAGCAGGAGGATATATTCAAATTGAAATTCCAAATACAGTTGTAAAGTATGAAGATATGAATGTTACAGCACATCCGGAAGAACATCCAGGAGAACCAGATAAATTTAAAGGAGATTGGGATAAGTTTAAACTTTGGCCTCTAGTAATGAAAAATACTGAAACTGTAGAGCGTGCATATTCTATGGCTTCTTATCCTGCAGAAGGAAGAGAAATTATGCTAAATGTACGTATTGCAACACCTCCTTTTGATAGAGAAAAAGGTGGATGGATGGATGTGAATCCAGGAGTTGCATCATCATACATATTTAACTGTAAGCCTGGAGATAAAGTGGTTATTTCTGGGCCTTATGGTGAATTCTTTATTAATGAAAGTGACGCAGAAATGCTATATGTTGGAGGTGGAGCAGGAATGGCACCAATGCGTTCGCATTTATATCAATTATTTAGAACCCTTAAAACAGGTAGAAAAGTTACATATTGGTACGGAGGACGTTCTAAAGCAGAATTATTTTATATAGATCACTTTAGAGCATTAGAAAAAGATTATCCAAATTTCAAATTCTTTATTGCTTTGTCTGATCCTTCTGAGGCTGATAATTGGAAAGTAAAAAAAGATATTAATGATGAGGTTGGAGATGGTTTTGTAGGGTTTATTCATAACTGTGTAATAGAAAATTACCTAAACCATCATGAAGCGCCAGAAGATTTAGAATTGTATTTCTGTGGACCACCATTGATGAACCAAGCCGTTCAAAAAATGGGAGAAGACTTTGGTCTTGCTGATGAAAACATCAGATTCGATGATTTTGGAGGCTAATTAACTTGTAAATAATAAATTATGTTAAAAGAGAGAATAATATTATTTTCTCTTTTTTATTAGTTAGGTTTAAAAATTTTAACGACTATTAAGATAAAATTATATTATATATGTTTCGATTAAAACTTATAGCGATTATTTTATTACTTACTATTATTGCTAGTTGCCAGAGTAATAATGTTAAAAAGATAGTTCAAGAAAAAAACAAAATTAGCGACACTGAATTAAGAAGAATGGAGGTGTTGACCAAAAACCCTGTAGTTGTTCCATTAGAAAATGGATTAGCGAAAGCGTATTTTGCAAGCGGATGCTTTTGGTGTGTAGAAGCTATTTACGAAAGTGTTATAGGAGTTAAAGAGGTTATAAATGGATATTCTGGAGGATATACAGATGACCCAACCTATGAGAATAGTAATACTGGAAGAACGGGTCATGCAGAAGCGATAGAGGTAATTTATGACCCTAAAAAAGTCAGTTTTTCTACTTTGGTTGATGTTTATTTTGGATCACAAAATCCGAAACAATTTAATGGGCAAGGGGGAGATAGGGGTTCTCAATACCGTTCAATTATTTTTTATCAAAATGATGAGCAAAAGGAAATCATTAAAGTTAAAAAAAGAGCATTGGTCGAAAAATTGCAATCTAGAGTAGCTGCAGAAATTTACCCTTTTATTAAATTTTGGGTCGCAGAAGACTATCATCAAAATTACGAAAGGTTACATCCTAACAATTCATATATAAGAAATGTTTCTGTACCAAGATTAAAAAGGTTTCAGAAAAAATTTCCTGAATTGATTAAAGAAAAGCATTAACAATATTTTTTAAAATAAGTGAAAACTCAACACATTGTGTTGGGTTTTCCGTTTTTTACAAATTACAATTATGGTGTAATTTTATACCGTACCTTTGCACAAAATAGTTGGTTAATGAGCACTTTTCAAGAATTAAATATTTCCAATCAATTACAATACGCAATTGATGATTTAGGTTTTACAGAGCCAACACCTATTCAAGAGCAGTCCTTTCCTATAATTCTTTCAGGAAAAGATATGGTAGGTATTGCGCAAACAGGTACAGGAAAAACATTTGCTTATATGTTACCAATCCTTCGTGATTTAAAATTTTCAAAACAAGTAACTCCAAGAGCGTTGATATTGGTTCCAACTAGAGAATTGGTTTTACAAGTTGTAGAAGAGATAGAAAAACTCGCAGAATACATCAACGTGCGTGTACTAGGAGTTTATGGAGGAACAAACATTAACACACAAAAAAGAGCCATTCTTCAAGGTACAGATATTATTGTTGCAACTCCTGGAAGATTATATGATCTAGCCTTGAGCAGAGCCATCAAAATGAAATCTATCCAAAAATTGGTGATTGATGAGGTTGATGTTATGCTCGATTTAGGATTCCGTTTTCAACTGATGAATATCTTTGAAGTTTTACCAAGAAAAAGACAAAATATTATGTTTTCGGCAACTATGACAGATGATGTAGAGGCTTTGATAAACGATTATTTTAAGAATCCAAAAAAAGTTTCTATAGCGGTAAGCGGAACACCTCTTGATAATATCTCTCAGCAATGTTATGAAGTAATTAATTTTTATACGAAAGTAAATTTACTCTCTCATTTATTAAAAGATAAAGAAGAATTTAGCAAAGTATTGGTATTTGTATCAAACAAAAAAAGTGCCGATAGATTGTTTTTAAAGTTAGATGAAATCTATAATGAAGAGTTATGTGTGATTCACTCTAATAAAACGCAGAACTATAGAATTCGTTCTATAAAACAGTTTGATGAAGGAGAAAATAGAATTCTTGTTGCGACAGATGTAATGGCTCGTGGATTGGATTTAGACGAAATTAGCCATGTTGTGAATTTTGACACGCCAAACTTCCCTGAAAATTATATGCACAGAATAGGAAGGACTGGTAGAGCAGAACACGAAGGAAAATCCATCCTTTTTTATACTGATAAGGAAACAGCAGCAAAAGAAGCGATTGAAGAATTAATGAAAATAGAGATTACAAAGACAGAATTTCCATCAGAAGTTGAAATCTCGGATGAATTAACTCTAGATGAAAGACCAGAAGAAATAGAGATAAATAACCCTCATAAAAAAGGAGTAGAAGATGAAAGAGGTGCTGCATTTCACGAAAAAAGTGAAAAGAACAGTAGAACCAATCAAGGAGGATCGTATAGAAGAGAAATTGCTAAAAAATATAAGAAACCAAGAACTCGTGGCGATAAAAACTACAACAAGCGAAACAAGAAGAAATAGTGTATGTTACAGACTTTAACAGAACAGAAACTTCACAATCTTGGAATGAATATTATTGGAGAACGCTTGCAAGAGTTGGGTTATGAATTTGTTGCTATCAATAGCAAATTAAAAAAGCATCCTCAGTTTGTACTTTATAAAAAAGGAGAACCAACCATTTTTGTGTTGGTTAAAGTATCTAGCAATATTCACCAACCAGAATCTTATGATGTTATTTGGATGGAAACATTTAAACAACATGCCATCAAACAAAACGCTAAAGTTTGGTTTGTAGCAATTGGATTGGCCAATGCTGAAAGTGTTGAATTACCTGTGTTTAAAGACCAACCTTATTATGTGGCTTTTGATGATTTTGAGAAGATTATTAAATAAAAAAAGTGCCATTCTAAAATAATAGAAAGACACTTTTAAAAGTTATAAAACGATTAGCGTTAATTGCTTATCAAGGTTTTTGTTCTAAAATATCGAAGAACTCTTCTAATTTTGGTAAAATCACAATTCTTGTTCTACGGTTAGTTGCTCTTCCTGCAGGAGTATCGTTGCTTTCTAAAGGGACATATTCACTTCGTCCAGCAGCAATTAATCTTTTTGGGTCAATGCTAAAGTCACCTTGTAAAACTCTCACAACTGATGTTGCACGAGCAGTACTTAAGTCCCAATTATCTTTCATGGTAGCAGTAGAAATCGATACATTGTCTGTATAACCTTCAACTTGTACTTCCATTTCAGGTCTCGATGAGATTACAGTTGCAACTTTACCTAAAACAGCTTTTGCTTTTTCAGAAACCGTTGCGCTACCACTTTTAAATAATAACTTGTCGGCAATAGAAATATAAACAACCGTTTTTTCAACATCAACTACAATATCTTCATCCTGAATTCCTGCTGCTAACTCTTTAGTCAACTGATATTTAATTGCCAAATTGATAGAATCTTTCTGCGTCATTGCATCACGAACTCCATTGATGTATTTGTCTTTTTCGCTTAATTGAGCAATCACAGTTTTAATATTATCAGAAGATGACTGCGTTAAAACAGTTAAGTTTTCTACTTGTTTAAGAGCCGATTTTTTATCTTCTCTAAGCGATGTAATTTGATCTTTCATTGACTGAACCTGCGCTTCAGTAGAAGTAACTTTATTAGAGTTTCTATCTTTATCAATCAAGCATTGCTGTAAGCTTGCTTTTGTGCTTACCAATTCTTTTTTTGTAGAACTGTAACTACTTTCCAAATCTGTAAATTGTTTCTTTGAAACGCAAGATGATAAGAAAATTGCGGTTAGTGATACTAAAAATATTTTTTTCATATTTAGATGATGTTTAGAATTATACAAATGTATTAAAAAAGGTTGGTTTAACATAGCATTATAATATTTTGTGATGCTTTTAACAAAGATTTAATTGTAAATTTGTTTTGAATAATGATGAATATAAAATGCAAAAAACAATCTTATTTTTTTTTCTTATTTTTTTTTCTTGTACTGGTGATAAATCAACATATAAAAAGGTACAAGGAAATGCTTTTGGTACGACATTCGATATTTTGCATCAAAACACTTTTGATCAAGATTTTACAAAGCAAATTGACAGTTTGATATATGTTGTAAATAAATCGATGTCAACCTATATTTCCAATTCTGATATATCAAAAATCAATAAAGGAGATTCAACTATTGTGGTTGATGATTTGTTTGTTGAAGTGTTTAAAAAATCAAATAAAATATATAAAGAAAGTAATGGTTTATATGATCCGACAATTGGAGTTTTGGTCAATGCTTGGGGTTTTGGTCCAGAAAAGGCAATTGAAAATATGGATTCTGTTAAAGTAAAAGAGTTACTCAATTTTGTTGGTTTTGATAAAGTAAAACTCATCAATAATAAAATAGAAAAACAAAATTCAAAAATTCGTTTTGATTTTAATTCGATAGCCAAAGGTTATGGATTGGATGTTATTGGGCGATTTTTTGAATCTAAAGGATGTGAAAATTACCGTATAGAACTTGGAGGTGAAGTAAGAGCAAGAGGTGTAGATCCAACAAATAAATTATGGAGAGTTTGGCTTGAAGATCCAAATACAGATGGTACACGATTGTTTAATAAATATATTGAATTAGACAACCAATCAATGGCAAGTTCAGGAAACTACCGAAAGTTTAAAATTGATGAAAATGGGAGGAAGTATGTGCATACAATCAATGCAAAAACAGGTTTTGCAACCGAGAGTAATCTCTTATCAACAACTGTAATATCATCTTTAGACTGTGCTGATGTTGATGCGTATGCAACGGCTTTTATGACGATGGGTTTTGAAAAAACAAGAAGTTTTGTAGAAAATCATCCAGAATTGCAAGTATATTTGATTTATGTAGATAAGTATGGAGAAACTCAAACATATAAAAGTAAAAACTTACTTATAACAAATAGGTAAAATCTCTCTTTTTTGTAAACAATATTTTTCAATTTCACCTTCTGATATTTTTGAAGTGTAATCTACTTCATCAACTGTAAATCCTATACTTCTAAGTTTATCAAAATAATCTTTTCCGTAAATTCGAACGTGATCATATTGCCCAAATATTTTAGCGCGCTCTTTCTTATCGGTGATTGAATCATCTTCAAAAGTTATTGCTCTTGATAAATCTTGAGGAATCTGAAAAATTCCCATTCCTCCTTTTTTTAATACTCGATATAATTCTTGCATCGCTTTGGTATCATCAGGAATATGCTCTAACACATGATTGCAAAAAATAATATCAAACTCATCATCAGCAAAAGGGAGATTACATATATCTGCTTTTATATCTGCGATTGGAGATTCTAAATCTGTAGTAGTGTAATCTAAGTTTTTCAAAGCTCTAAATCGTTTTAAAAAACATTGTTCCGGAGCAAAATGGAGTATTTTTTTATAAATAGTAAAAAAATCTGTTTCGTTCTTTAAATATAACCATAACAATCTATGGCGTTCTAATGATAGTGTAGAGGGCGATAAAACATTTGATCGTTGTGTTTCGTATCCGTAAGGGAGGAATTTGCGAAAACTCTTTCCGTCAATTGGATCGGTAAACGTGCTTCCTTTTAAATAAAAAGCCATTAATGGACGAATCCAATAACTTATTTTTATAAGTATTGGTCGAGGAATTGTGTTTAATATAGTTTTGGATAATTTTTTCATTGATTTTGTCATTCTGAACAAAGTGAAGAATCTTTTTTAGCATATGAGATTCTTCGTTTCACTCAGAATGACAGTATATATTTTATAATAGCTATTTCTTAAATTCATCTTCCTCATTACTCTCAATTCCTAATGCTTCATAGATATAGTCAAAGGTAGAAAGTAGTTGAGGTTTGCCATCAACAATAGCAACATCATGTTCGAAATGTGCACTCATTTTTTTGTCTTGGGTAGTTATTATCCAACCATCATTGTGATGTTTTATTTTGTGAGTTCCCATATTTATCATCGGTTCAATCGCTACAACCATTCCGTTTTTAAACTTTTTACCACGACCACGTTTTCCGTAATTTGGCATTTCAGGATCTTCGTGCATTACGCGTCCAAGACCATGACCAACCAACTCCCTTACGACTCCATAACCAAAAGATTCACAATAATTTTGGATAGCAAAACCGACATCACCAACACGGTTTCCGGACTTAAATTCACGAATACCTTTGTATAAACTTTCTTTAGTAACATCCAATAATTGCTGAATTTCAGGGGCAATTTCTCCAACTGCAAATGTATATGCATGATCTCCATAAAAGCCATTTTTTATAGCACCACAATCAATAGAAATAATATCACCTTCAACCAAAGGGTTTTTATTAGGAAATCCATGAACTACTTGTTCGTTCGGACTCATACATAGTGTGTTCGGAAAATCATATAGTCCTAAAAAGCCAGGAATAGCATCTTGACTTCTAATGTATTCTTCTGCCATTTTATCTAACTGTAATGTTGTAACTCCAGGTTTTACTTCTTTGGCGAGCATTCCTAAAGTTCTTGAAACTACCAATGCACTTTCGCGCATCAATTCAATTTCTTCTAATGTTTTAATTTTTATCATAGGCTTTTTTAGTGCAAATTTTGGTGTCAAAGATACTTTAAAAAAAAATAAAGTAAAAACATGACTTTTGATAGTTTTTTATTCTCTTAAAGGTTTAATACCTTGAGGCTTGCCTCGAGGTAGTTTATTTGAAATACATGCTTCTAAATTATGTAAATGATGTTGCCAATATTAGAATGAACCCAAAAATGGTTGCAATCAACTCGGCAATAGAAATAGATTTGACAGGACAAATTTGTGCAGATTCTATCGGTACAAAAATGTATTCTGGAGTTGGAGGGCAAAAGGATTTTATTAGAGAAGCATCTTTGAATAAAGGAGGAAAAACGATCAAGTAGCGTGTGAAAGAATTGGTAAATATTGCACATCCAGATCATAAAGAAAATCTTGATCGGGCTTATTTTGATGCGATATAAAAGTTGGGAGCGTTATTCTTCCTTCTCAAAGACTAAGTCTTTAAATCAACGACTCTCTTGTCATTGCTTTTGGTTGCTTTATTCCCATTAATTTTAAAATTGTGGGAGCAATATCACTCAATACACCGTTTTTAATTGTTTTCAAATCTTTGTCAATCAAGATTATCGGAACAGGGTTTGTAGTGTGTGCTGTGTGAGGTGTTCCGTCAGGATTTATCATCGTTTCACAGTTTCCATGATCGGCAATTAAAATAGTTGTATAATCGTTTTTTAATGCTGATGTTATAACATCTTTCACGCAAATATCAACTGCTTCGCAAGCTTTTATCGCAGCTTCCATAACTCCTGTATGACCAACCATATCTCCGTTTGCGAAGTTTAAACAGACAAAATCTGTTTCTCCGTTTTCTAATTCTAAAGTCAATGCATCTCGTAATTCATACGCACTCATTTCTGGTTTTAAGTCGTATGTTGCTACTTTTGGAGAGTTCTTAAGGATTCTTTTTTCTCCTTCAAATGGTTCTTCTTGACCTCCAGAAAAGAAGAAAGTTACGTGAGGATATTTCTCGGTCTCTGCAATTCTGATTTGTTTTTTATTGTTTTTGGCTAATACCTCACCTAAAGTTTCTGTTAAGTTTTCTTTATTGAAAACCACATTGATTCCGCTAAAAGATTCATCATAATTAGTCATTGTAACATAGTGCAAATCAAGTTTATGTGTATTGTATTCATGAAAATGTTTTTGGTTTAGCATTGCTGTTAATTCACGCCCTCTATCAGTTCTGAAATTAAAAAACACCACCACATCATCATCTTTTATAGTTATTATTGGCTCATTTTTTTTATCAGTAATGATGATTGGTTTGATAAATTCATCAGTGATATTCTTATCATAACTTTGTTGAATTTCATCAGTTATATTGTTTGATTTTTCGCCAATTCCGTTTACAAGAGCATCATAAGCCAATTTTACTCGCTCCCAACGTTTATCACGATCCATTGCATAATAGCGACCTGTAACTGTTGCTAATCTTGTATTGGTTTTTGAGATGTGTTTTTCTAAATCAGTAATAAAACGAATTCCAGATTTTGGGTCAACATCACGACCATCAGTAAAGGCATGAATAAAAGAATTTTGAACACCATAATCGTTTGCAGCGTCTACCAAACCTTTTAAATGATTGATATGTGAGTGTACTCCTCCATTACTAACCAATCCTAAAAAATGAAGGTTTTTATTGTTTTCTTCAGCGTATTTAAAAGCATCAATCAACACTTTTTCTTTGCCTAAAGTTTTGTTTTCTATAGCTAATTTTATTTTTGCTAAATCTTGGTATACGATACGTCCAGCACCAAGATTCATATGACCAACTTCACTATTTCCCATTTGACCTTCAGGCAAACCAACATGTAAACCATCGGTTCTTAAAGCAGCATTTGGATAGTTTTTATAAAGCGAATCTATAAACGGAGTTTCAGCATAATCAATTGCAGATACTTTTGGATTAGGAGATGTTCCCCAACCATCGAGTATCATCAAGATTACTTTTTTATTCATAGTTATTCCCTATATTTCTGAATAGCCTCTTTAATCTTCTCAATTCTATTTTCAGGATCAGGATGTGTACTCATTCTTTCAGGAGTTCGATTTGGTCCAGCAGCAGCTTTTAAGATTTTCATTACGCCAATCATTTCTTCTGGTTCATAACCGGCTTTTATTAAAAACTTTACACCAAGGGCGTCACTTTCTAATTCATCATTTCTTCCATAACTCATATTAATTGTATTGGCAATCATTCCAGCCATTTGACCAGCAGCATCTCCTCCGCCAACCATAACTCCTGAGAGAAGTCCTTGCGTCAGCCCTTGTTTTGCCATACGTTCGGCTGAATGTCTACCAACAACATGTCCGATTTCATGACCTAAAACGCCAGCCAATTGATCTTCGTTTTCAAGTTTGGAAAAGAGTGCGTAAGTAATAAATATTTGCCCTCCTGGAAGTGCAAACGCGTTAATTGTCTTTGGATCTCTTAATAAATGAAAATCATATTTGTAAGGTGTGCTTCTTGCGATACTATTGTTTACCAAAGAATTACCAACTCTGTCAACCAAATCTTGTGCTTCTTGGTCTGGATACAGTCCACCATGTTGTTGCGCCATTGAAGGAGCACTTCGTAAACCAAGCGTAATTTCATCTTCTGCAGACAAAGTAATACTTTGTTTTTTTCCTGTGTATTGGTTTGTTTCTCTATTAGAATAATATTTAAAGAGTGAAAACAAGATAATTCCTGCACCAATTAACAATCGTATTTTTAAATTACCTCTTCTCATAGTTGTATTTTTAATGATTTAATGCCTAAATATACAATTTTTTTTCTTTTTTACTATTTAGTAATTTAACAGTTCGTTAATTTTCTTTTTTACTTTTTCAGTTGAAGGAATCATTGTTTGCTCTAAAGTAGAGTTTAATGGTATTGCTGGCATGTTTTCACTTCCTATAGTCATTACAGGTGCACCTAAATACTTAAAACAGTCTTCTTGAATTTTTCCAGCCAATGCTCTTGCAAAGCTATTATTACTTGGTTCTTCTGTCACAACTAAACATTTTCCAGTCTTTTTGACAGATTTCATTACTGTATCCTCATCAAGAGGGAAAAGCGTTCTTAAGTCTATAATTTCAACTTGGTCTCGCATATTTTTTGTGGCATTGTAAGCCCAATGAACTCCCATTCCGTATGCAACAATTGTCAAAGTTTCAATAGTCTCTTGCTTCCATATTTCTTGTAAAACCCATGCTTTTCCGAAAGGCAAGATATAATCTTCACTTGGCTCTACTGATGTTGCTCCTTTTGTTCCGGGAACTTTTGACCAATACAAGCCTTTATGCTCTAATATAACAACTGGATTTGGGTCATAATATGCTGCTTTTATCAATCCTTTTAAATCTGCACCATTACTTGGATAAGCGATTTTTATTCCTCGGATATTGGTAATCACACTTTCTATAGATGATGAATGATAAGGGCCTCCACTTCCATATGCACCAATTGGTACTCGTAAGACCATACTTACTGGCCATTTTCCATTTGATAGATAACAACTCCTACTTACTTCTGTAAATAATTGATTTAATCCAGGCCAAATATAATCTGCAAATTGAACTTCAACAATTGGTTTCAATCCAACGGCGCTCATTCCAACTGTAGAACCTACAATAAAAGCTTCTTGAATTGGAGTATTGAAAACTCTATCGTCACCAAATTTTTGAGCAAGAGTTGCAGCTTCTCTAAAAACACCACCTAATCTTCCACCAACATCTTGTCCGTAAAGCAAACATTCTTTATGTTTTTTCATTAATTCTTCAACCGCAAATAATGCACAGTCAACCATCACTACTTTATCTGCTCCTTCAGGAGAACGAATACCTTTTTCTTTGGTTACAGGAGTAGGGGCAAAGTCGTGTGTGAATAAATTTTCGGGTTTAGGATCTTCGGCAGTTAAGGCCTTTTTAAAATCTTCGGCAACTTTATCTTTTGCATTTTTTTCTATTTCTTTTATTTCATCATTAGTGAAACCAAACTCCGACAATTGTTTTTTTAAAACGGGATATGGATCACGAGAACGAGCCTCTTCTAGGTCATCACGATACCATTCCATTCGTACACCAGAGGTATGATGGTTTAAAAGTGGAACTTTAGCATGAACTAAAAATGGACGTCTTTCTTCTCGGATTATTTTTATTACTTTCTCTATGGCATTATAACTTTCTGTAAAGTTTGCTCCATCGATAGAAATGGCTTCTAACCCATGAAATCCTTGTGCATATTCATAGGCATTTTGAGCACGAGTTTCAGCTACATTGGCTGAGATATCCCAACCGTTATCTTGTACTAAATATAGGATTGGCATTTGTTTTAAAGCTGCCATTTGAAATGCTTCTGCAATTTCCCCTTCTGTTACCGATGCATCACCAAGTGAGCACACAACCAAAGGTAATTCTTGAAGTGACTTATCATCTAATCCTTGTAATTCTTTATATTGCATTCCCATAGCAACTCCAGTTGCAGGGATTGCTTGCATTCCTGTTGCAGATGATTGATGAGGTATTTTTGGTTTATTATCATCTTTTAAACTTGGATGACAATAGTAGGTTCTTCCGCCAGAAAAAGGATCCTCCTTTTTGGCCATTAGTTGCAACATCAAATCATACGGTTCTAATCCAAATGATAATAACATCGCATCATCTCTATAATATGGAAAAGCATAATCTTGAGGAAGTAATTGCATGCCTAGAGCACTTTGTATAGCCTCATGACCTCTAGATGTTGCATGAACATATTTAGAAACCTCTTTGAAATTGGCTTCATAAAGTTCAGTCATTGATTTTGCTGTGCAGAGGTTATAAAACCCTTTGCTTAGAATTTTTTTATTCATTTAATCCAATTCTTTTTCAATTTTCACCATCCAATTGAATGTGTCTTTAATCTTACCAGTTTTGATATTATTTAGCGTATTGTTTACTTCAAGTCCTATAGGGCTTTTGTCAGAAACTTGAATACGCTTATTATGAGTGCCAATTTCTTGTATATAGGCAATTCCAACAGCAGTTCCTGTTCCAAACGCCTCTTCTAAAGTATTGTTTTTAGATGCTTCAATGATTTCGTCAATAGTTATTGGTCTTTCGGTAACTTCAAAACCTTTTTGTTTCAATATGTCAATTACACTCATCCTTGTAATTCCATCTAAAATTGAACCATCTCTTCTTGGTGTAATAAATTTACCAGCAATTTTAAAAAAGATGTTCATTGTTCCAACTTCTTGAATATACTTATGTTCAATAGCGTCTAGCCATAAAACTTGATCATAGCCTTTTGCTTTTGCTAATTCTGTAGGACGAATTGCTGCTGCATAATTCCCTGCTGCTTTTGCTTCTCCAGTTCCACCATTTGCAGCTCTGATATATTGAGTTTCTGCATATAGCTTTATCGGTTTGCTAAAAAGTGATCCTGCAGGTGAGGCCATAATAATAAACTTAAAATGAGTTGCTGCTCGCATACCAATAAAAGGCTCATCAGCATACATAAAAGGTCTGAGATATAATGCACTCCCATCCATTGGAGGTATCCAATTATGTTCTAATGCCACCAATTGCTTTAATCCTTCTACAAACAAATCTTCAGGAAAATCAGGCATTCCCATTCTATCAGCACTAAAATTTAAACGCTTGGCATTTTTAGAAGGTCTAAATAGCATAGGGTTCCCTTCAGTATCAACTGTTGCTTTCATCCCTTCAAAAATTGCTTGACCGTAGTGTAATGCCATTGCAGCAGGATGTGTAGGGATTAATTCTAATGGTTCTATTCTTGGGTTTATCCATGCGCCATTTTCATAATCACAGATAAACACATGATCAGTAAATGTGGTTCCCAAAGGAATATTATTAAAGTCAATTGTCGAAACTTTTGACTTATTTATTTTGGTAATATTTATGTTGTGCGACATATTTTTTATATTATTCTTTTGATATTAAATTGTTCTAAATAATCTGTAACTTTTCTTAAAAATGAGCCTCCTAAATATCCATCAACTGCTCTATGGTCAAAAGATAGGGATAAGTACATCATGCTTCTAATTGCAATTTTATCACCATTTTCTGTTTCCATCACTTCTGCTCTTTTTTTGATAATTCCGAGTGCTAAAATGGCTACTTCTGGTTGGTTGATAATAGGTGTTCCCATTAAACTACCAAAGGTACCAACATTGGAAATCGTGAAAGTACTTCCTTGAATATCATCAGCATTTAAATTGTTTTCTCGTGCTTTTTTTGATAAGTTATTTACACTCACTGCTAATTCATGAAGGTTTTTATTATCAGCATTTTTAACAACAGGAACAATTAAATTTCCTGAAGGTAAAGCCGTTGCCATTCCTATATTGATGTCTTTTTTTACAATGATATTATCTTCATCGATAGATACATTTATCATTGGGAAATCTTTGATAGCTTTTGCGACTGCTTCGACAAATAGCGGTGTAAATGTTAACTTACAATTGTGTTTTTCTTGAAATGGTATTTTGTTTTTATTTCTCCAATGTACCATTTCAGTTAAATCCGCTTCCACATATGCCGTAACATGAGGAGAAGTATGTTTAGAATACACCATATGATCTGCAATCATTTTCCGCATTCTATCCATTTTTACAATCTCACCTTTTCCTTTGTCAAGTTTTAATTGTGGGATTCTATAAGCAGTTGGGTCGTATTCAATTGTTGGTTGAACAAACTGAAATGGCCTACCTTCTTCTATATATTTGAAAATATCACTCTTTCTAAGTCTTCCATTATTTCCTGTTGCTGGAATTCTCGCCAACTCTTCATAACTGATATGTTGTTCTTTAGCAATAGAAATAATCAATGGAGAAAAGTAAGTCTTGTTGTTTTGTTTTGCAGAAATTAATTTTTTAGGAGTAGCCTTGGTTTTTTGGACTCCCTTTTTCTCTGTTTTTGATTTATTTTTAGAATCTTTTTTTACAGATTTTGAAGTACTTCTATCAGTATTAATAATTGCAATTGTATCACCAATTTTTATAACTTCATTTGCTTGAAATAAAATTTCTTCTATCACACCTGAAACTGTAGAAGGGACTTCAGAATCTACTTTATCAGTAGCAACTTCTAAGAACATTTCATATTCTTCAATAGTATCACCAACGTTTTTAAACCATGTAATTATGGCTGCTTCTGTAATACTCTCACCCAATTTGGGCATTTTAAATTCAACTTTCGACATTTATATTAACTAGCGTTTGTTAGTTTGTTTTTTCATAAAATACTGAAGTGTTTTATAAACATCTTCTTGAATTTTCATATTCTCAGGAACCTCTGTTAAAGGTTCTACTTCTTTTAAACTCTCATGACAATCTGCAGGTAGTTGTTGGTATAATTGTGTGCCTTTAGTTTTCCATGCAATCATTTCATCACTTACTTCCTTAATTACTTTTGCAGGATTACCAACAACTAAACTTCGTTTAGGAATTTTAGTCTCTGCTTTTACAAATGCCATAGCACCAACAATACTTTCGTCTCCTATTTCAGCATCGTCCATAATGACACTGTTCATTCCGATTAAGCAATTCTCACCAAGATTTGCTCCATGAATAATAGCTCCATGGCCTACATGCGCACTCTTTTTTAGCGTAATAGACTTTCCAGGAAACATATGAACAGTACAGTTTTCTTGTACGTTTACACCATCTTCCAAAATGATTTGCCCCCAATCTCCACGAATTGCTGCTCCTGGACCTATATAACAGTTTTTACCAATAATAACATTACCAGTTATGGCAGCCAAAGGATGGACAAAACTACTTTCGTGCACTACAGGTGTATATTCTTTGAATGAATAAATCATATTTTTAATAATGTCATTGCGAAGAATGAAATGATGTGGCAATCTTTTAATAAGATTCCTTCACTTTGTTCGGAATGACTTTCATTTAAATCCTTTTAATTTTTCTTTAGTAAACTCAGAAAGTACTAAACGTCCACTTGTTTGTGCACGTTCTGCTAATAGTATATCCCAATTTTCTGTGCCTTTCCAAAAGACAGATTTCATTTCACGCATTGCATCTGTATTGTAAGTGCATAAATGCTCTGCAGTTGTTTTTACGGCCTCGTCTAATTCTTCGTTACTTTCAAAAACATGTGTAAATAAGCCTTTTTGTTTTGCCCATTCTGCAGGATAAAATGAATTAGCATCTATTGCGATTTGTGACATTCCGCTTAGACCAATTTTACGTTCAATTGTTGGTCCTACTACAAATGGTCCAATACCAATATTTAATTCGCTTAGTTTTATTGAAGCAAATTTAGAAGCCATACAATAATCCGTAGATGCTGCCAATCCAACACCTCCACCAACTGTTTTTCCTTGAATTCGGCCAATAATAAATTTTGGACATTTTCGCATCGCATTAATAACATTTGCAAATCCCGAAAAGAAAACTTTACCAGTTGCTTCATCATTAATATTAATCAACTCTTTAAAACTTGCACCAGCACAAAATGTTCTGTCTTTCCCGCTTTTTAAAACGATAACTTTAATAGCATCATTTTTTCCAGCTTTAGTGATCGTTTGAGCTAGTTTTGCCAAGATATCTCCCGGAAGAGAATTATGAGCAGGATGAAAAAATTCTATATATCCTACTTCGTTTTCTATGTCTATTTTAACATAAGGGTCTGTCATCACGTTTATGTGTTCCCACGAAAGTGGGAATCTTTTTTTGTTATTATTTATAAATTGTTATACAAATCCTTCCATTCAGAATTTGTTTTTTCTATTAATTCAACTTTCCAAGCTCTATTCCATTTTTTCATTTGCTTTTCTTTTAATTTAGCATCTTCTTTTGTGTCATATTCTGTATAATTAACCAATGTATCTAAATTATATCTTGCCGAAAACGTTGTTGGATGTGCTTTATTTTTATGTTGATATATCCTTCGTTTTAAATTTTCTGTTTCTCCAATATACAAAACGCCACCTTTTTTATTTGTGATTATGTAAACATAGTGTTTCAAGTTTTAAATTTCAATTTATGAGACTTCTGATTTCTCGGAAGCTTCGAGCAATTCAATCTTTTATAAAAGATTGAATTGCTCAAAATGATGATTTAAATGCTTTCTTTCTTGCAAATACCATTCGTATCTGTTCAATTCTCCGAAAACAAGATTGTTTAATTTTGCATCTGGATTTTCTTTAAAAAACGCTAAATATTCTTTTCTTGCTTCATTCATTTTCTCTTTAGCAGTTTCCAAATCTGTATATTTTAATGCTGCTAATTTCCCTTTTTCTAATAACGGGAAGTCAGAATTTTTTGGAAATGGGCTATAATTATATAAACTGTTATGCACCTTTTCTAGGATTTTCTCAGGAGTGGAAATTTCAAAATCTTGAATTTCTCCTGAAGCAATTCGATAGGTGAATTCCATATGTTCAATCATGTGTTGAGGTGTCATAATTCCCCATTTTGGCTTAACATTTTCAGTTAGAGCATTTAAACATTCTTGAATCTTTTCGTCAGTCATTTCAACAAAAACTTCTTGTTTTTTTTGAACCATAGTTAAAATTGTTGCTACCGCAACCAATTCATCTTCTGCATCAAAAACTTCTACAAACCATTTTACAATTCCACTTGGATGTTCTGCGGATGCAACATCTCTGTCAACTTTTTGTTTACAAGTCAATCTTACATAAACCGTATCGTTGTGATATAACGGACGTAAGAATCGGCATTCTTCTAAACCATAGTTTGCAGAAACTGGACCTTTATTTGGATATACAAATAATCCTGCTGCTGCAGAAATGATGAAGTATCCATGTGCTGTTCTTTTCTCAAAAATACTACCGTCTAAAGACGTAATATCGGTATGTGCATAGAAATGATCCCAAGTAAGATTGGCAAAATTAATAATGTCAGTATCTGTAAATGTGCGGTTATGGGTCTTCAGTGACATTCCTGGTTGAATATCTTCCCAATGATATTTAAATGGATGCTGTTCTGCTTCTTTATATTTAGCATTCGGCTGATAAATACCAGTAATTTCAGTTATTGTAGTCGGCGATCCTTGAATTGCTGTACGTTGTAAATAATGTTTTATTCCACGCATTCCACCCATTTCTTCTCCACCACCAGCACGCCCTGGACCACCGTGAACCAAACTTGGTAATGGCGAACCATGACCTGTACTTTCTTTAGCCATATCACGATTAATAACTAAAATTCTTCCGTGATGACTTGCTGCATTTATAATGTATTCTTTTGCAATCATATCATTGTTTGTAGCAATTGAAGAGACTAATGAGCCTTTACCCATTTGTGCCAAAGTAATTGCTTCGTCTAAATTTTTATATGGCATAATAGTACTTACTGGACCAAATGCTTCACGTTCATGAATTGCAGTATTTTGGAAAGGATTGTCTGCTCTTAATAATACTGGACTTATAAAAGCTCCTTTTTTGGTATCAGCACCAATTGTTTCAATTTTATCTAAACTGCCATAAACTATTTGTGCTTCTTTGGCTAAATCATTGACAGAATCTCTGACAGCTTGAACTTGTTGGTGGCTCACCAAAGACCCCATTCTTACTTCTTTCAATCTTGGGTCTCCAATAGTGATTTTGTCCAATGCTTTACCTAATGAAATCTGAACATCTTCAATTAAATTTTCAGGAACGATAATTCTCCTTATTGCAGTACATTTTTGACCTGCTTTTACGGTCATTTCTTTTCTGACTTCTTTGATAAATAAATCAAATTCTGGTGTTCCAGGAACAGCATCTTCTCCTAAAATTGAAGCGTTTAATGAATCAGCTTCCATAGTAAAAGGAACTGCTTCTTCAATAATTCTTGGATGTGCTTTTAGTATTCTACCTGTTAATGCTGAACCCGTAAAAGTTACAACATCTTGAGATTCTACAGTGTCTAAAATAGTTCGAACAGTACCATTAATAATTTGTAATGCACCTTCAGGTAAAATACCTGAAGCAATAATTTCTCTAGCAACTGCTTCTGCTAAATAGGATGATGAAGGTGCTGGTAAAACTACTGCTGGAACTCCAGCCATCCAATTGACAGCACACTTTTCTAACATTCCCCAAACCGGAAAATTGAATGCATTGATATGCACAGCAACACCTTTTTTGGGCACCATAATGTGATGAGCCATAAAACGTCCTCCGCGAGATAAATCAATGGCATCACCTTCTACATGATAGGATTGATTTGGAAATAATTTCCGTAGGGATGCGTTGGCAAATAAATTTCCGAAACCACCTTCAATATCTATCCAACTATCAACTTTGGTTGCACCAGTTCTATAACTCAATTGGTAAAAAGCGTTCTTTTTTTTGGTAAGATACAATGCTAATTTTTTAAGCATATTACCTCGTTCTTGGAAAGTCATTTTTCGAAGTATTTCTCCACCTTTTGTTCTTCCGTACTGAAGAATTTCAGGAATATCTAATCCTTCAATAGCAACACTTGTGAATGCTTCACCAGTAATTGCATCTAGTACAGGAATTCCCTCTTCTTTTCCCTCTGTCCATTGACCTTGAACGTAATGTTGTATTTTTTTCATCTTAAAAAAACATTTATTTTAAACTCTTTCTATTATTGCAGCATAGCCTTGACCAACTCCAATGCACATTGTAATTAATGCGTACTTCTTATTTTGTTCTTTTAATTCTAAAGCTGCTGAATATGCAATTCTTGCTCCAGTTACACCCAATGGATGACCAATAGCAATTGAACCTCCATTTGGATTTAATCTTGGGTCATTATCTGCCAATCCCCAAGCACGTGTACATGCTAATGCTTGCGCTGCAAAGGCTTCATTTAATTCAATAATATCGATATCATCCATCGTTAAACTTGCTTTTTCTAATGCTTTGTTTGAGGCTTGAACAGGACCAATACCCATAATTCTAGGCTCAACACCTACAACTGCTGAACTTACAATTCTTGCTAATGGTTTTAAATTGTACTTTTTCACTGCATCTTCTGACGCAATAATTGTTGCAGCAGCTCCATCATTTAACCCTGAAGAGTTTCCAGCAGTAACACTTCCGCCTTCTTTTTTAAATGCTGCTCTCAACTTTCCTAAAACTTCTAACGAAGTAGTTGGTTTTACAAATTCATCTTTAGAAAATTGAATTGGATCTTTTTTACGTTGTGGAATTTCGACAGTGACAATTTCTTTGGCTAATCTTCCGTTTTCTTGTGCTTTGGTTGCTTTCATCTGGCTCCAATAAGCGAAAGCATCTTGATCTTTACGTGAAATATTATATTTCTCTACAAGATTTTCTGCCGTATTTCCCATGCCATCTGTTCCATATAACTTTTGCATTTTTGGGTTGATAAAACGCCATCCAAAAGTAGAATCATACATTTTAGAATCTCCACCAAATCCAGTAGAAGGTTTGGCAATTACATAAGGCCCTCTTGTCATATTTTCAACACCTCCAGAAATGAATACATCTCCATCACCAACTTTTATAGCTCTGTTAGCATGAATAATTGCTGATAATCCTGAACTACATAAACGATTTACTGTTTCGCCTGGAACAGTAAATGGCAATCCAGCTAATAAAGATGACATTCTCGCTACATTGCGATTGTCTTCTCCTGCTTGATTTGCACAACCCATAATCACATCTTCGTATGCTTCCTTTGGAATGTTAGGATTTCTTTTTACTAATTCTTCAATTACAATGGCTCCTAAATCATCAGTTCTAACTGCCGATAAAGTACCTTTGTAACTTCCTATTGGAGTTCTAATTCCATCAATTATATATGCTTCTTTCATAAGCTTACGTCATTCCCATGAAAATGGGAATTTTATTAATTATTTTGTTTTACTCTATTAGACTCCCAATGTCTTGGAAATATAGCAGGTATTTGTTTATTTTACTTCAATTTAAAACCTTTCTACTGTGCTCAATACAACATTATATTTTGAGATTCCTGCCTTTGCAGGAACTTCACCATTTTTTTGGAGTTCTATATACAACACCTTTAAAAAGTGCTACTAGTTCATCTCCTCGTTTAACTTCAACAATATTAAATCCAAGTTTGTTGTTTACTTTTTCTATTACACATTCGGCAATTAAATAATCTCCTTCATTTAATGCTTCAATATGATTTATACTTGTTTCTATTGAGATAGCGTATTTTCCATGTGTATTAGAAGTAAATCCAAAAGCAGTATCTGCCAATGAATAACTAATTCCTCCATGTGCTTTATTCATGCTATTCAACATTTCTTTACGAATAGTCATACCAACTTTTACACGGCCAATCTTACTTTCTAAGATTTCTATACCTAGCCAAGTGCTATACGCATCTTGACTCAACATTTTATATGGAATTAATTCGCCTTTCATACTTATTTCCCATAAAAATGGGAATATATTTTAATTAGTTATGTGATACTGAAATAAGTTCAGTATGAGGTTATGCTTTATTAAAAAAATGTTTTATTTTCTCTATCCATTTTTCTCAATAGTGGACTACAACGATACCTGTCTTCATGATATTCGTCATATAATTCATCCAATTTCGATATACACCAATTGATTCCTTTTTCATCTGCCCAAGCCAATAAACCTTTAGGATAATTCACTCCTTTTGTCATAGCACTATCTATATCTTCTGCTGAAGCAATATTTAAAAATAGAGCATCTGCGGCTTCGTTGATTAACATTGCTAAAACTCTATCAAAAATTGTTTTAGCCAAATGTTTATTTTCATTCGGAGTTGGTTTTACGGCTCCTTCCGAATAATCATAATATCCTTTTCCAGATTTACGCCCTAAATAACCTGCTTCTGAAAATCGCTTTTGTGTAAATGCAGGTTTGTATCTTGGGTCGAAATAGAATGCTGTAAATACAGTTTCTGTAACTGTATAATTGACATCATTTCCGATGAAATCCATCAGTTCAAAAGGTCCCATTCTGAATCCTCCCAATGTTTTTAAACTCCAATCAATAGTGATAAAATCTGCCAATCCTTCTTCATAAATTCGTAATGATTCACCATAAAATGGTCTGGCTACACGATTTACTATAAATCCAGGAGTGTCTTTAGTGACAGCTACTACTTTTTTCCAATCAGAAATAATTTGAGTTGATTTGCTTAGAACCTCTTTTGATGTTTGAATTGCAGGTATAACTTCAACCAATTTCATTAATGGTGCTGGATTGAAAAAGTGAATTCCAATACAACGTTCTGGTTTTTGTAATGAGGCAGCAATTGATGCTATTGATAAGCTAGAAGTGTTTGAAGCTATAATACAATCATCAGAAACATAAGTTTCCAATTCAGAAAATACTTTTTTCTTAATTTCTAAATTTTCAATAATTGCTTCAATAGTTAGACTTGAATCAGCCAAATCTTTCAAATTACCAACATAAAAAATATTGTCTTGAATTCTATTTTTTTCATCAGAATCAATACGTCCTTTTACAATTAATCTAGAAAGTACTTTATCCAATGCAACTTTAGACTTGTCTAATGCTACTTGATTGGTATCGTATAACTTTACTTTGCAACCAGAAGTTGCAGCAACTTGTGCGATGCCACTTCCCATTGTTCCAGAACCAATTATTCCTACTCTCTTGATTTGAGATTGTTGATTGCTGATTGCTGATTGTTGATTTGACATCTCTCGAATTAAGATTTTAGTTTGTTTGACGCTGTTTTTATACTTGCAACGAATATTGAAATTAACTCATTATTTTCTTTTGATAATTTTTCTAATAAATCTAAATTTGTTATTAGATTAGCTCCTTTCAAGATTTTTAAATTTATAAAAGATTCTCTTAATTATTTTAAACAAATTTTCATTTTATGAAGAAAATCTCTTGTTGATTCTCCACTTCTAGCTTCTCCATAATTTAAAGCTGATGAAGTAGAAGACCGAATTAATTGCTTTGCTAAATGCTCTGAGGTAAAAGATTTATCAATTTTCTTACACAATCTAATCACATCAATTGCATATTGAGTTAGTCGTTCTTCTAATTGATTTGGTTTCATTTGTGCTATTTATTTAATTCAAAAATCATAAATCAACAATCGTTAATCCTTCATCTAATTTCCTTTAAAATTAGGTTTTCTCTTTTCTATAAATGCCGCAACACCTTCTGCGTAATCATTACTTTGCGCTGCCTCAATTTGTAATTTAGATTCTAATGCTAATTGATCTTCCAAAGTATTAGACATCGATTGATTAAATAATTCTTTAATCATCCCCAATGCTTTGGTTGGCATATTTGCCATTTTTAAAGCGAGTTTGTTTACTTCTTCTTTAAAATTTTGAAGAGGAACCATCTTATAAATCATTCCCATTCGTTCCGCTTCTTCAGCAGATATTTTATCCCCAAGCATCGCTAAAGCCAATGCTTTTTGGAAACCAATTAGTCTTGGTAAAAAGAAAGTTCCTGCACTGTCAGGCACTAAACCAATCAAACTAAATGCTTGTATGAAACTTACTTTTTCATGAGCAACAACAACATCACAAGCTAAAGCAATATTTGCCCCTGCACCAGCAGCAACACCATTGATTGCTCCAATAATTGGTTTTTTAATAGAACGGATTCTCGTAATTATTGGGTTGTAATGCTCTTCTAATATTTTTTTAAATCCTGGATTTAAATCGGGATCTGTAACTTCTTTTAAATCTTGACCTGCACAAAATGCTTTCCCGTTTCCGGTAAGTACTATTGCTCTAACATCATCATTTTTAGCACAAGAGTCTAAAGTATCTTGAAGTAAAAACGCCATTTCACGATTGAAACTATTAAAGACTTCAGGTCTATTTAGCGTGATATACGCTATTTTGTTTTCAATTTTTACTAGAATTGAATTATTGCTCATACCTTTGTTCCTGTGAAAGCAGGAATCTTATTAATTAAATATATATTTTTCTTGATGAGATCCTGAATCAAGTTCAAGATGACAACAAGTTGTCATTTAAGACATTTAAAATAGTCAAAAGGTTCTTGACAGTCATCACACTGAAATTGTGCTTTACATGCTGTTGATCCAAATTGACTAATTAGTCTTGTATTGGTTGAATTACAATTAGTACATTTCACTAATCTTTTTCCTTCAAGCAATACACTTTTATCTGCTTCAGCATCCAATGGAGCTGCAATTCCGTATTCTTCTAATGCTTTTCTCCCTTTTGGTGTTATCCAATCAGTAGTCCAAGCAGGAGCGAGGATTAATTCTACTTCAGAATTATATCCATTTTCGTGTAATATTTTTTTTATATCATCAGCAATTACATCTGTTGCTGGACAGCCACTATACGTTGGTGTGATTTGAACTTTTACAATATCTTTTTCAATAATTGCTGAACGTACAACTCCCATTTCCATAATTGATAAAACAGGTATTTCTGGATCTGAAACTTGTTCCAGAATGGGAAATAATAGCTGGTCGATATGTTGTTCTGTACTTACCATTCCATATTTGGATACGTGCGTTGCATATATTGTAAATCACTTAATAAATAACCTAAATGCTCAGTATGTACACCTTCTTTTCCGCCTTTTTGAAACCATTTAGATTCTGGACTTTTTAATGTTGCTTCTTCTAAAAGTTCACTTACTTTTTTATAGTAATCATCTTTTAATTTAGCAACATCGACACCAATACCTTCGGAAACTATGATTTTATCAGCATCAGTTTGATGAAATAGTTCATCAGTATAGGTCCATAAGTCATCAATGGCATCTTGCATTTTTTGATGACTTTCATCAGTTCCATCACCTAAACGTTTTATCCAATCTGATGAAAAACGTTGATGATAGCTTACTTCTTTGATCGATTTAGTTGCAATTGCAGAAAGCGTTATGTCATGACTTTTTTGTAATTCATTTAAAAATAATAAATGATATACATCAAATAAAAATTGACGTCCAATGGTATAAGCAAAGTCAGTATTTGGTTGTTCAGCCAATAAGACATTTACATATTCTTTTTCTTTTCGAAGCATTGCAATATCATCTTCCGTTCTTCCGTCCCCAATAATTTTTGCAGCGTATTGATAATAACTACGTACTTGTCCAAATAAATCTAAAGAGATATTTGTACAAGCAATATCAGTTTCTAGATTAGGACCATGACCACATAATTCACCTAGTCTTTGCCCAAGAATTAAGGAGTTGTCAGCAATTCCAAGAATATATTTATAAAGATTTTCCTTCATTACATGTGTTTTATTTCGTCAGGTAAATCGTAAAATGTTGGGTGACGATAGATTTTATCTTGCGCTGGCTCAAATAATTCTCCATTATTCTCAGGATTTGAAGCAGTGATATCTTTTGATTCAACTACCCAAATACTCACACCTTCATTTCGCCTTGTATATACATCACGTGCATTCTCTAAAGCCATTTCTGCATCTGCAGCATGTAGGCTTCCAAAATGGCGATGTTCTAATCCGTTTTTACTTCGTACAAATACTTCCCAAAGAGGCCAATTTTTCTTCATATCAAATAGCTTTATTTAATTTTTTGTTTTGTTGTTTTTCAGCATGTGCCATTGCTGCATCACGAACCCATTCTCCACGCTCCCAAGCTCCAACTCTTGCATTCATTCGTTCTTTATTACATGATCCATGACCTTTAACAACTTGCCAAAACTCATCCCAATTGATTTCACCAAAATCATAACTTTGACGTTTTTCATTCCATTTTAAATCTGCATCTGGAATTGTTAAACCTATTAGTTCTGCTTGCGGTACAGTCTGATCTATAAATTGCTGACGTAAATCGTCGTTAGACTTACGTTTCAGTTTCCATTTCATTGACTGCGCAGAATTTGGAGATGCATCATCTGTTGGGCCAAACATCATTAGAGATGGCCACCACCAACGATTTATGGAATCTTGCGCCATATCTTTTTGCTCCTGTGTTCCTTGAGATAATTTCACTAACAATTCGTACCCTTGACGCTGATGAAAACTCTCTTCCTTGCAAATACGAACCATAGCTCTAGAATACGGTCCAAAAGATGTTCCGCAGAGTGCCACTTGATTAATAATAGCAGCACCATCTACTAGCCAGCCTATTGTACCCATATCTGCCCAAGAAATGGCAGGATAGTTGAAAATGCTTGAGTATTTTGCTTTTCCTGTATGTAGTTGGTCTAACATTTCATTTCTTGATATCCCTAGCGTTTCTGTTGCGCTATATAAATATAATCCATGACCGATTTCATCTTGTATTTTAGCCAATAAAGCCACTTTTCTACGTAATGAGGGTGCTCTTGTAATCCAATTTCCTTCTGGTAAGGCACCGACAATTTCAGAATGTGCATGTTGCGACATTTGTCTGATGTGTGTTTTTCGATACTTTTCTGGCATCCAATCTTTAGGCTCAATTTTCTCGTCACGAGCAATTCGTGCTTCAAATTGGGTTTCTAAATTCTTTATTTGTTCTTCACTCATCTAAATATGCTTTTGGCTGTTGGCTATTTGCTTTCAGCAATTATTTATACATCAAAATCTACAATTACTTTTTCAGTAGTTGGAACAGCTTGGCAACTTAAAACAAAATTTTGTTGCACTTCTTTTTCTTCAAGTGAGTAATTTACTTTCATTTCAACATTTCCGTCAATAACTTTACATTTGCAAGTGCTACAAACTCCACCTTTACAAGCGAAAGGTAAATCTGCGCCAGCTGATAATGCACCATCAAGAATATTGTCATACTCATCTTCCATCACAAAATGAAATTCTTTTCCGCCGTCAATAATTGTAACTTCAGTTCCTTCAATTTTTTGCTCTAATATTTCAGCAATATGTATATTATCATTAGGATTTCCAGAAAAGAATAATTCATAATGAATGTTGTTTTTATCTAAGCCAGCATTTTCTAAATGATCTCTAATTAAGAAAATCATATCTTGAGGTCCACAGATAAATGCATGATCTGTATCTGGAATATCTATAAAAGTTTTGGTTAAAACATTTAATTTTTCAGTATCAAAACGACCATTTAAAAATGGAATATCTCGCAGTTCTTTTGTCAGAAAATAAAACACCTGAAAACGATCAAAAAATTCGTTTTTTAATTGCTCAATTTCTTCTTTGAAAATGATAGATTTTACTGTTCGGTTTAAATAGAATAATTTGAATGTACTATTTGGCTCAGACAATAAATGTGTTTTAATAATTGACAGCATTGGTGTGATACCACTTCCAGCAGCAAACGAGATATAATTCTTTGTAGACGTTGGTTGAACATCAATATAAAAATGTCCAGAAGGTTCCATCAGTTCTAAAGTGTCACCACTTTTTAATTCATTATTGGCATAGGTTGAAAAAACGCCTCCAGGGATTTGTTTTATAGCTACTTTCCATTTTTTATCTAGTGGACTTGAACATAATGAATATGAACGTCTAACATCTTCATCATTAATAATTTTACGAAGCGTGAGATGTTGACCTTGAATGAAACTAAAATCTTTTTGAAGCTGTTTTGGAATATCAAATTCAACAACTACAGTATCTGTTGTTTCTTTATAGATGTCTGTAACCCTAATCGAATGAAAATCTGCCATATTTAAATTAATCAATTTAGACTAACTAACAACTGTTAGTTTAGTTTACAAATCTACAAAAAAATACTTTAAAATTTAACTTTTAACACCATTTATCAGTATATTACCAAGGATATTGGCTAATTCAATTGGATTGACATCTTCTTTTTTGGGAATCCAAAGATATAATGACCGGAGTGTAGAAAGCATTGAGAAAAGCATAATTTCAGAATTTAAATTAGAAATTTCTTTATTTAATATTCCTGTTTTGATTATTTTTCGAAAATCTTCTTCATATTTATGTCTGAGAGATAGATAATAGTCTAATTTTTCGTCAAGATGCATCCAATCATTGTTTAAAGATGCCATTCCGTTAGTATTTTTACTAGTTATTTTTACATGCAAGGCTATAATCTTCTTAAGCTTTTCAATCGAGTTTAAGTTAGATTTTAAAATGATATTCATTTCATTAGTAAATTCTTCTGCAAGAGAAATAATAATATTGGTGAGTATTTCTTGTTTTGAATTGATATGATTGTAAAGGCTAGCAGCTTTTATACCCATAGATTTAGCAATATCCCTCATAGTTACAGCACTGTATCCCTTTTTTTTGAATAATTTGGTTGCAGTTTGAATTATTTCGTCTTTTCTATTTTCTTGTTTCATTTACTAAAAGGGTATTACTATAGTTTACTCAAAAATAATTAAAATCCATTTGATTTAGAGTTATTGTGAATTTATTTTTATTTTTATCAAAAATTTTGAAATGATGTTTTTTAATTTATTTAAAAAGAAAAATGCTATGGATGATATTCAAGAATATCTGAAGAAAGGTGCAGTTGTAGTTGACGTAAGAACACAAGCAGAATGGAATAAAGGACACGTAGAAGGGGCTACAAGAATTGAATTAGGATTGATTCCTATAAAGTTAGATGAAATAAAAGCATATAATAAACCTGTAATTGTAGTTTGTAGAAGTGGTGGAAGAGCAACTCAAGCAATAAGACACTTATCAAAACATGGAATTGACGCTATAAATGGCGGAGCGTGGCAAAATCTTGTCTTATAGTAGACTACTACTATAAGACAAATAAAAAAGGAGAAGGGAGTGTAAATTAAATCAAGTTATGTTTCTTCCCTTTTATCACAGCTTCCATCTTATTGTGTACTTGTAATTTTCGATATATATTTTCGATATGCTTTCTCACTGTTCCTGAAGAAATAATCAAATTATCGGCAATCGCGTTGTAGTTTAAACCTTTACTTAAATGCTCTAAAATTTCTGTTTCACGTTTGCTCAATTCTACTTTTTCTTTATCTACTGTGTCTTTTATTTCTATAGGATTTCGTAATAAATTTAATGTTTTTAAAGCGATACTTGGTGACATTGGTGCGCCGCCATCAACGACTTCAAGAATGTATTTGTGTAAACTTTTAGGATTTATTTCTTTTAATAAATAACCATTTGCACCTGCTTTAATGGCGTTAAAAATGTTTTCATCATCATCAAAAACAGTTAACATAATTACTTTGATATGTGGATATTTATTCTTCACAATTTCAGTTGCTTTGATACCATCCATTTCAGGCATTTGTATATCCATCAAGATAACATCAAGATTATGGTTTTCTTCAAGTTTTCCAATCAATTCAGCACCATTTGATGCTTTGTACTTAAAATTTAATTCATCAAAAAAAGACAATTTTTCAATGACTGCTTTTGCCAAAAAACTATTGTCTTCTGCTATGGCTATTTTTAAATTCATATTAATTATTGTTTGCTATCTATTCTAAAAATATCTGCAGCGCTTTTAATGCTATAACTAGTCATAGTGTAATCTTATTTTTCAAAATTACATAGATGAATAGTTACTTCCTATACGGCATTTGCCGTATTTTTATCTATACGAATATGTATAGAAGTGCCTTTACTTATAGTTGAGGTTATATCGATTTTCTCGTTGATTTCTTCAATACGTTTTTGCATATTGTTGAGACCGTTACCAAATTCAACTGTAGCGATATCAAAACCTTTACCATTATCTTTTATACAGATATTAATGGTGTTTTTTTCTTCAGTAAAATCAATATCTATTTGCGAAGCGTCAGCATATTTTAGTGCATTATTGATACTTTCTTGTAATACTCTAAAGACGTTTATTCCATTGATTGATGAGAATACAATATTAGATTTTATGGTGCTTGTAAAGTTAAATTTAATATTGCTTTTTGCAATTTTTGCTTTTTCAATAAGCCCTAAAACACGTCCGTAAAAATCTTCATACGTAATTTCATTTTTATTCATCGCCCAAATTGTATCTCGAAGTTGAGAAATAGTTGAAGAAACAAAACTATTGATATTGGTAAGTTTAGATTTTAATTTTTCGTCAGATGTTTTCGTCAAAAATTTTAAATTATCAATTGAAGAAATGATAAATGTTAATTGCGAACCTATATTATCATGTAAATCTCGAGAAATTTTTGTTCTTTGATTATGAATTCTGTTTTGATATGCAATATTCTTTTTAATTAATAGATAATAATTATGTGCCATCGCAATAGTTAAAACAAATATTTCAAAGAAAATCACAAACTCCCATTGTAATGGATTGAATGAAGAAGTCAATTTCATTGCTGTTAATATAAAGTGTGTCACGAAAAAAAATAATGGAGAATATGCTATGACAAAATAAAATGCCATAATATTTTTTTTAAAAATCAGAAAGATTGCTATTCCATATAAAAATAGTGTAACAAATACCATTTCTACTTTTGAAAAATAATAGGAAAAGATATAAAACAATTCAAATTTTCTTAAGAACAATGCTGCAATTAAGATTATAAGTGTGCCTATAGCAAGTGCTTTTATAAATCGATATAACTTGAAGTAATTCTTTTTTAAAGAAAAGAAATGATTGGTGTATTGAAGAATTAAAATTAATTGTAAATAGCCAAATATTTCAGAGAAATTGTTGCCTAAGAAAAGATACTTTTCAATCAATAAAGGAGAAATTAAATGTCTAAGAGCGATAAGATTTAAAAAAATAACAAAGACAAATCCTGCATAATAAAGATAAATTCTTCTCTTTGAAAAAAAGAACATCGCAATTGAAAGTAAAAGAACTAACGATGTAAATCCTGTAAAAAAGAGAAGATAACTGCTTTTTATTTTTATGTCTTTTTTCCGCTGTTCATATTTTTCTATTGTCCAAATTTTATTCGTAACTCTAAAAGATCCATCATTAACAATCCCTCTTATGTAAATGTCCAGCGACTCATTTATGTTTATTGAAATAGGATATGTATATGCATATTTATTGGACAGAAAAGTTGAACTATTTGGATTATTAAAGTGTAGCCCTTTTTTTTGATATTTTTTCACAATATGTTGATTTTTCACAATATAAAATTGTAGTGAATCAATATATGTTTGGTTGAACTCAAAAATAAAGTCTTCTTGATTGGAATTATTTTTTAAATTTTATTTTTATCCAATTATAATGAGAAAAAGCGCCAGAATTTAAAAATGATTTAGTAGTGAATGTAAGTAATGAATCTCTTTTGAGGATCTCATCAATTTCAAGAATTTTAGAAGAAGGATAAATATATTGTTTTGAAATAGTGAGTTTATCAAAATCTTTATTGAGAATATTTATGTCATTTTGAGGTAATGATTTTAAAGAACTCTTTAAACTATCTAAATAAGAGTTTTCTTGACTATAGGCTAGTACTGAAAACAGAAGAATAATTAATTGAAGTGGCTTATTCATCAATATATTAATTTTAAAATTACTATCTACAGGGCTTTGACTAAAATACAAAAAAAACCAACATTTACAAATTTGTAAGTGTTGGTTTCATGTCAAACAAAAATGAATTCTTTCTTATAGCAATTGAATTTTTGAATTTCACTTGTTTAATTTATAGCCATTTATAGTATTTACTTTTGATTTGAAGTACAAGATTCCTTCTATATCATCAACTTCATACATTGGTTTTTTATCTTTAAGAACAATCTCACTTAAGGTTTCTCCAGAATCCTTGTCAACTTTTACCAAGCCAACATCTGTCCCAATTTTGGTAAGCATAAAGGATGCGTTTTCAGTCGCTTTTGTTGCTTTAAAACGTTTTGTAAGTTCTTTGAAAGCGGCATCTCCAATTACTGCTGCATTATCAGCATTTGTTTCGTGTTGTTGTACAGTTGAATTGTATGAAGGCACTCCTGAACCTTTCATATATCCTGCTGCACCAGATTCTGCAACTGTTACTGTAGTCGCAGCAAGTGCTAAGGCACCTAAAAAAATGGAGCCAACGGCGCTTTTTCCTGGAGGTCTGTGATATACCTCCCAATCTTTATCGCCGTTAAAATTAAGTGTTTGTAAGTTTTGTTCAGAAGATAAAAGGATTCCGTTAGACCTTACGCTGATATTTGTCGGCACTTCTTTTCCTTCAAATTTAATGTCACCATTTATTAAATTATATTCACCATGATTACCATCAATTTCATAAACTCCATTTTTGCATGATACTAAAAAACGGTCTCTATTTTTATCAAAAGTAGAAGCAACGGCTTTAGAACGTTTGTATTTTAAAACTTTTCCAAAAACAGATTCTCCTGTATTTATATCTAATATATCGGTATCTGTTTCAGAAATATATAGTAATCCTTTTGGGACAGTTGCTAAAACTTGAATTGCAGGTCCTGTTTTATGCGGTTTTTTCCAAAGAGGAGTTCCGTTAAAAGCAAGTTTATTGATTCCTCCTGATGCAACTCCAAAAATGATTCCATCATCTTCAATATAAAAATGATTAATAATTCCCTTGGTCTTTGGTGATTTATCCCACAAATCTTCACCTGTTTTAAAATCTAATAGATAGACTTTAGATGTACCTGTCCCTTTCATTTTATTAGCAACTTTTCCCATCAATCCTTTTTTATTTCCTGAGCTTACAATATCTGTCACTATAGCAAGACCATGATCTGTAAATCGGATGTTATTTACGACACCTTTTAATTTATTTCCTTCAGTCCAAATGGAGTTTCCACTATTAGCATCAACTTTATAAACTACAGTGTTTGTCCCTTTAGTTCTAAACGCATAAACTTCTTTAGTTTGCTCATTTGAAAGAATACTTGTAGCATTTTTTACATCAGCAGTCCATTTTGCAGATCCAGAACTGATTGAATAACATTCAATATTTTTAACTCCAGGAATTATTATATTGTCGCCCATAATATCAGGTCTTCCTACCATAGGATTTGAAGCTTTTCGCTCAAAAATTCTAACAAGTTCTCCTGTTTTTAAATCATATAACCCAACACCTCCTTTATATTGACCAAGACCTCCTTCTTTATGTGTGCCATTGACAACAAGCATCATGCTTGGTTGTATAACATGCCTACTTTGAACGCCTCCTTGCCAATTTTCTTTTTTAGAATCAAAAACGATTTTTCCTTTTATCAAGTCAATTACAGAAATATGACCTTGATTTAGAAACCCTTTTGGGATAACGATTAAATAAGGCGTATTTGGGATAAATTGTAAATTATCTTCTTTAACCTTTTTTAGACTTTCAAACTTGAATAAAAAAGCATTTGTATTTGGTTTTATTCCAACCAATGCTTCTCCTGTAGATGCAATTACTGTTCCTGTTTGAGTCAGTTTCATCCATTTTACTTGACCATCAAATGTATATTGGTAATCAGGTGTTTGTTGTGCTTTTACATTAGTTATAAATAATAATGTAAAAAGTATTACTGCTATTTTTGTGTTTAATAATTTCATGTTAAATAGGTTATGGTTTTTGTAAATTAAAGAGGCCTTCTGTGATGTCTTTAACTGTAGTGTCACGAGCATTTTCAGCCTTAAAACTAAATTCACCTTTTACAGCAGCAGCAGTTTCCTCAGTAATTTTAATTGTTCCGATAGAAGAACTGCTTGGATAAGGAGCTTGCCAAATTTGTGTGTTTGTAGGATTTGCAATATCAGTTTCTGTATAGATTCCTGTATTTACATTTAAGCCTGAGGAATTAATTTCATAAGTTCCCGTTCCTGTGTAATTCCCCACAATAAGTTGGATTGACTTTCCGTCAGAATTACTCCCTTGAATTATAAGATTATCTCCTGTTGGTAGACTGGCAATAGTTGCTTGTCCTGCACTATTAGAATTAGAGAAACTTGCTCCATCAATTTTTGCAGTCATAGTACCTTCTCCAACACTTCCAGTAGCGTCATCGTCATCATTACCACAACTTGAAAATGAGAACACTACAAAGAATGCGATTGTTAATAATTTAAAATTTAAAGTTTTCATAAGTATTATTTTTTATAAGATTTATATGAGACAAAAATCTTAATTATACTTATGTGAGTCAATACGCAGAATTGCGTATTTTTTTAAAAAGTAATTTGGTGCTGTTTTTGTAATTTATTGATTTCCTGTTGTAAACTATCAATAAATTGCTGGTGTTGTGTAGAGTTTTCATTAAAAGGACGGTGTGCCAATCCCTTTTGAATAGTGTCGATTTCAGTCATTAAATCAATTGAATTTTCATCAATCCAAGTATCTTGAAATTGTTGCCAAATGTATTCCATAGCTGTTTTATTTGGATGAATCATATCACTTTTATAAAAACGATACTCGCGCAAATCATCCATCATAATTTCATACGAAGGAAAATAATGTATGTGATTTCTTGGTTCAACAACCTGATGAATTGCAGTAAGTAAATGTGCCTTACTTTGCATATTTTCTGTAAACCCATCTTTTAAATGTCGAACAGGAGAAACGTTAAAAATAATTTCAGCCTTCGGATTTACACTTTTTATCAAACTAATAATTGCCCCTAAACTTGCAATTATTTCATCAACAGAAAGCAATTGTTTTAAAAACTTTTTTTGCGGAATTTTATGACAGTTTGCAATAATAGCATCACTTTCTATAAAACGATATATCCAAGAAGGACCAAGCGTAATGACAATGTGAGATGATGAATTTATAAGCTGATGAGTAGCATTAATCGTATTGTTTAATGTTGCAATTAACTCTTCTTTGGATGAAAAGCTCAATTCAGAATGTGCATCATAACAATGCCAACGTTCGTTATGAAAGAAAACATCTTTTTCTAGATACTCTTTTTCATTGATAGCATTCGTAATAAGTGTCTCTATTGCTTTTGGATGAAATAATAGTCCAAAAGGATTAATTGTATTTTTAAACTTAAAATAGTTGAGTTTGTCTCCAATGTTTTCGGTAAAACAAGAACCGAATAATAGTATGTTGGATTTGTGGTCTATTAGGTTCTTAGACTTATTATTTATTGATATTTGAGTTCTGAAATTCACTATTCAATATAACTTTTTACTCTCTCTAACACTTTAGGTATTCCTTCAGGACTTTTACCTCCAGCAGTTGCAAAGAAAGGCTGTCCGCCTCCACCTCCGTGAATTAATTTTCCTAATTCGCGCACTACTTTTCCTGCGTCTAAACCTTTTTCTTCCACCAAGTTTTTAGCGATATAGCATGTCAACATAGCCTTGTCTTTTGCTTGCGAAGTAGCAACAAAAAAGAATAAATTTTCTATTTCGTTTCCAAGTTCAAAGGCTAAATCTTTAATTTTATTTTGCTCTAAATCTATTTTTTTAGCAATAAAATTGATGCCATTAACTTCTTCAATTTCCGATTTTAAGGTCGCTTTTAAATTTTTAGATTTGTCTTTTAATAGACTCTCAATTTGTTTTTTTAAAACACTATTTTCATCTTGTAATTGCTCAATTGCTTTTATAGAATTTTGAGGATTTTTTAAAGTCGATTTCACTAGATTGAGTTCTTTATTCTGATTTGAATAATAGTTCTTAGTAGCATCAGAAGTAATCGCTTCAATACGTCTAATTCCAGAAGCAACAGCGCTTTCAGAAGTTATTTTAAAATGCCAAATATCACTTGTATTTTTTACATGTGTTCCACCACATAACTCCATAGATTTTCCAAACTGAATCATACGAACAGTATCTCCATATTTCTCGCCAAACAATGCTATTGCGCCTTTATCCAAGGCTTTTTTCATGGTGATATTTCTGCGCTCTTTTAAATTTAGTTTTCCACGAATTCTCGCATTTACAAAATCTTCAACTTCTTGGATTTGCTCTGTTGTAACTTTAGAGAAATGAGAAAAATCAAAACGTAAATATTTTGAGTGAACTGCACTTCCTTTTTGTTCTACATGCTTCCCTAAAACTTTACGTAATGCTTGATGTAATAAATGCGTTGCAGTATGATTACATTCCGTTCTAAAACGTTGTTTTTCATCTACTCTTATATTGAAGGTTTCATTAGGTTTTATAGGTAAATTTTTTGTAAAATGAATAATTAAGTTGTTCTCTTTTTTAGTATCAAGAATGTAAATTGCATCACCATTTGGAACTTCTAAATAGCCTTTATCCCCAACTTGCCCTCCACCTTCTGGATAAAAAGGAGTGACATTAAAGACTAATTGATACATTTCTCCATCTTTTTTAGAAGTCACTTTGCGGTAACGTGTAATTTTCACAGTTGCTTCTAAAGTATCGTATCCAATAAATTCTTCTTCATCATCTTCAAATAAAACTTGCCAATCGTCAGTTGCTACAGCAGTCGCTTGTCGTCCTCTTTCTTTTTGCTTTTCTAATTCTGATTTAAATTCATCAACATCGTAAGTTAAATCATTTTCACGTAAAATTAGATCAGTCAAATCTTCTGGGAATCCGTACGTATCTTTTAGTTGGAATACTTTTTTCCCTGATATTTTTGCGTTTTTATTGTTTGAGATAATTGTATCAAGCAAGTTCAATCCTTGTTCTAAAGTGCGTAAAAAAGCCTGCTCTTCTTCTTTTATTACGTTTTCAATTAACTGCTTTTGAATTTTTATCTCAGGAAATGTTTTGCTCATATGACGACTCAAAATAGTAACCAATCTATAAATGAAAGCCTCTTTTTGATTTAAAAATGTAAATCCGTAGCGAATAGCTCTTCGTAAAATTCTACGAATTACATATCCTGCACCGTTATTACTTGGTAGTTGACCATCTGCAATAGCAAAAGCAACAGCACGAATATGATCTGCAATTACTCTAATAGCAACATCTTCTATTTTATCAGTTGCAGTGTATTTAGAGTTTGTAATTGTTTCAATTTCGCGGATAATTGGTGTAAAAACATCTGTATCATAATTAGATTGAACTCCTTGCACAACCATACAAAGACGCTCAAATCCCATTCCAGTATCTATATGTTGATTTGGTAATTTTTCAAGAGAACCATCTGCTTTACGATTAAATTCCATAAAGACCAAGTTCCATATTTCTATCACTTGTGGATGATCCATATTGACCAATGTCTTTCCGTTAATTTTAGCTTTTTCTTCATCAGAACGAATATCTACGTGAATTTCAGAGCAAGGACCACAAGGTCCTTGAACACCCATTTCCCAGAAATTATCTTTCTTATTTCCGTTTAAAATTCTGTCTTCATGAATAAATTTTTTCCAATAATCATACGCTTCTTGATCAAAAGAGAGTTTGTCTTTTTTATCGCCTTCAAAAACAGTTACATACATACTATTTTTATCAATATTATAAACTTCCGTTAATAGTTCCCAAGCCCAAGCAATGGCATCTTTCTTAAAATAATCACCAAAACTCCAGTTTCCGAGCATTTCAAACATAGTATGATGATAGGTGTCGATACCAACTTCTTCTAAATCATTGTGCTTTCCAGAAACACGTAAACATTTTTGTGTATCAGAAACACGAGCGTCTGTTACCTTTTTTTGCCCTAAAAAATATTCTTTAAAAGGTACCATTCCAGCATTGGTAAACATTAATGTTGGATCGTCCTTTAAAATTATTGATGCAGATGGAACAATCTTATGTTCTTTATCTTTAAAAAAATCTAAAAAGTGCTGACGTATTTCTTGTGATGTCATATAAATGTTAATTAATTTCTAAAAAGTCGCTCAAATAGAAGCGATATAGAAACATTTTGTAAATTTGTGTTATGACGGTTACAATATTTGTAATTAATAATCCGTTTAAGATGCAAATTTAACATATTTATACTAATGGCGAAAGTTAAATACTATTACGATTCAGAAACATTGTCTTATAAAAAAGTAGAAGCTAAAAAAGGAGTCTTTTTCAAAAAGTTTTTGTTTGGGATTTCAACATTTGTTTTGGCTATGGTTGTTGGATTTGTAGTGTTGTATAATTTCTTTGAAACACCTAATGAAAAAGCACTTAAGCGAGAAAATGAATATTTAAAATTAAATGAAGGACTTCATAAAAAACGGATAGTCCAATTTGAAAAAGTATTGAATGACTTACAAGAAAGAGACAATAATATTTATAGAACATTTTTTGAGTTAAGCCCTATTCCAGATGAGCAAAGAACTGCAGGTTTTGGTGGTGTAAATAGATACAAATCATTAGAAGGATTTGATAATTCAGAAATGATTATTGATGTTACTAAAAATATGGATATTCTTTCAAAACAGTTGTATGTTCAATCAAAATCGTTGGATGAAATTGTACGGTTGGCAGAAAATAAGGAAGAGTTATTGGCTGCAATTCCTGCAATTCAACCAGTAAAAAAGGAAGATTTGACACGTATGGCTTCAGGATTTGGTTGGCGTTCAGACCCGTTTTTAAAAACCCGTAAAAAACATTATGGAATGGATTTTACCGCTCCAAAAGGAACTAAGGTATACGCTACAGGTCCAGGAAGAATAACTCGTGCAGATGCAAGTGCTTCAGGATTTGGAAAGCATATAAGAATAGATCATGGATTTGGATATATTTCTTTATATGCACATTTAAGCAAGTATAATGTGCGAAAAGGGCAGCGTGTAAAACGTGGAGATTTGATAGGTTTTGTTGGAAATACAGGGCGTTCTCAAGCGAACCATCTGCATTATGAAATTAGAAAAAATAAAGAAAGAATAAATCCTATAAACTTCTATTATGGGAATTTATCTCCCAAAGAATTTGAAGCGATGCAAAAAGCAGCGCAAATTGAAGGGCAATCGCTTGATTAGTGTTTTAATTTTATAAAAATAATTTACTATTTACTTATTTTTTGTATATTCGTATTCGCTTGAAGAACAGAAATAATGTTTGTTGATTTACCAGAAAAAAGATATTATAGAATAGGAGAAGTTGCCAAAGCTTTTGGTGTAAACACGTCTCTTATTCGTTTTTGGGAAAATGAATTTGATGTATTAAAGCCTAAAAAAAACAAAAAGGGCAATCGTCTTTTTACTTCTATAGATTTGCAAAACTTAAAACTAATTTTTTCTCTTGTAAAAGAAAAAGGATATACATTGGATGGAGCAAGAAAGAAAATAAAAGAAAATCCAAAAGGAATAATGGATAAACACGAAATGATTACCAACTTAGAAAATATAAAACAAGAATTAATTAACATTAAAAATCAACTATCATGAAAAAAGGATTATTATCATTAATTATACTTGCTGTTATTGCATTTGGAATTTATAAATGGGCAGTAGGATTTAATAATACTGCTGTAGAGTACGAAGCAGATGCAAAAACTTCTTGGTCTAATGTAGAGAGTTCATATCAGCGTAGAAACGATTTGATTGGAAACTTAGTAAAAACTGTACAAGGAGCTGCAGATTTTGAAAAAGAAACACTAGAAGGTGTAATAAAAGCAAGAGCAGAAGCAACAAAAACGACAATTAATGCTGGAGATTTAACACCAGAAAAAATGGCAGCATTTCAAAAAGCACAAAGTGGACTATCAGGAGCATTGTCTAAATTAATGGTTGTTGTAGAGCGATATCCAGAATTAAAAGCAAATCAAAACTTTTTGGAATTACAAGATCAATTAGAAGGTACTGAAAACAGAATAAATGTTGCAAGAGATCGGTTTAATGAGAAAGTAAATATTTATGATAAGTTCACGACTAAATTTCCAGGAAAATTATTAGCAGGACTATTTGGTTTTGGAGAAATGTCTCGCTATAAAGCAGATGTAGGCTCTGAAAATGCTCCAGATGTAGAGTTTGACTTTAAAAAATAAACATGTCTAAACTTGAAGATTTTTTAACAACGGAAGAAGAGCAACAAGTTATCGCTGCCATAAAATCTGCTGAAAAAAACACTTCTGGAGAAATACGTGTACATATTGAAAAAGCTACAGAAAAACTTCCTTTGGAACGTGCAAAGGAAGTTTTTTGGCTTTTAAAAATGAATGAAACAAAGTTGCAAAACGGCGTACTATTTTATGTAGCCGTAGAGAGTAAACAGTTTGCTATTTATGGAGATAGAGGAATCTATCATCAAACAACACTAGATTTTTGGAATGCTGAAAAAGAATTGGTAGTGAGTCACTTTTCTAAAAAGCAAAATGGAGAAGGACTCGTTTTTGCCATTGAAAAAGTAGGCGAAAAACTTCAAAAATTATTTCCTTTCACTTCTGATGATGCTAACGAATTATCAAACGAAATTTCTAAGGGATAACGTGCAAAATATCAAAATAAAAAACAGAAAGACACTCTTATTCATACTTTGTATGATGTTAAGTTTTGTTGGTTTTTCTCAAGAAATTCCGCCAGTACCTTCAGAACAAACAAGTGTTTATGATGGAGCAAACTTGATGAGTGGTTTTGAGAAATCATCTCTCGAAAAAAAATTAATCAATTATGCTGATTCTACATCAACTCAAATAGTCGTTGCTACTGTAAATACGATTGGAAATAATGATATTTCTATGTATGCAACAGAATGGGCACACGCCTGGAAGATTGGTCAAAAAGAGGAGGATAATGGTGTTTTTTTATTGATAGCCAAAGACGATCGTAAAATAACTATTAGAACTGGTTATGGGACGGAACATTTGTTAACAGACGCACTCTCAGGACGAATTATAAGAAATATTTTAGCGCCTAATTTTAGAGAAGGAAACTATTACAAAGGGCTTGACGATGCAACAGATGTTATCATAGCAGCATTAAATGGTGAGTATAAAAACAACAATCAAAATCAGTCAAATAACAGTGGAATTCCAATAGGATTGATACTATTTTTTATGTTTACTATACTGATGATTATTCTGTCAAAACGGAATAGAGGAGGAGATAATTTTAATAATCGTGGAGGAAGAAGAAATTCTGCTGCAGGAAGTATTTTAGAGTCTATTATATTGAGTAACGCTGGACGAAGTGGAGGTTTTGGTGGCGGAGGCTTTGGCGGAAGTTCTAGAGGTGGTTTCGGTGGCGGCTTCGGAGGTGGAGGCTTTGGTGGCGGTGGTGCTTCTGGCGGATGGTAACTTAAAATAAAATCATAAAATTGCTGTTATGAATACTTTTAAAAGTAGAATTTCCAAATTTAAAGACGTATTCTAGGATTTGCAAAATTAGAACGAATACTTGCTGCATTATGTATATTTATGCCAATTATTCTTATTCTTTTTGACAATGGAAATACGCGAATAAGTATAAGCAATTATGCATATATGGACAGTTTAGGTAATGGTGCCAAAAATAGTTGGTAATTTCTCCAACCTAACTGTTTTAATATTGAATGGATTTTAACTTCATTCAATTTAAGTAAATTTTCAGAAAATTCTTTCAGAGAAATTTTTACCATTTCATTAACTTCTTTTATAGTATCTCCATATGCAGATAACTGAAGACTTGGAAGATAAATGATATGAGAATTACCATCTTTAAACCCAATTCCATTTAATTTGGCTTTAAATATTTTTTTTCTAACGTCAATGTTAATAATTTCTTTTCTCATAAAATGAAGAACAAGTATAATATTTTATTTTAAAATTCCTATGTTAAAGTAACATATAACAAATTTCATTCCAAATATTTGCAATACTTAGGTGCAATTAATTTTATCGTTCAATAGGTAAAGTTAGCAATAATAAATAACAAAGTTATATTACATCTTTACATAATATTTTCCACACCTTGAGGCGTTACATAAAACCCTTGTCCTTCTTTTTGACAGAAACCTTGAGAGATATTTTGGTTTAGTTGATGACTTGGATTGGTAATTTTTATTTGTCGTGCCGCACGCAAAGCATCAGTTACTTCTTTTGTCTTTATCATTTGCTGTCCTTTGAGTTGTAACCAAACTGCTGTACCTAAAAATCGTCTACGTTGCTTATCAATTGCATCGCGTTTTCTTAAAAAAGTAGATAGATTTTCAAGATTAGAAGCATCAATTTTTGGTGTTACTTTATCAACTTGTGTAGTTTCTACAACCACTTTTGGCGTACTTTTCTTGCTTTCAGTAGCAAGAGAAGGAATGCGTTCTAATACTTTATCTAATTGCTCAGTTACCCAACTTTGTTCGCCTTTGCCAACAAATTCGATATTGCCAATTTTAAATTTTATATGCGCGTTTGCCATTTTTGTTTTCAGTGATTAAACTTCCACTTCAAATGTAAGGAAAAGAACCTAAAACGTCAAACTTTATAAACAAACTAATATTTATCAAATTGTTCTTATCTTTACACCTTATTATTTTAAACCAATTCAAATGGATTACGGAAAAGAATTTAAAAAGTTCGCAACAAAACACCACGGAATAAACAGTATGTATTACGATAAAATCGTAAGCAATGTAACTCCTTATATTATGGAAGAGCGTCAAATGAACATCACACAAATGGATGTTTTTTCACGTTTGATGATGGATAGAATTATCTTTTTAGGCACTGGAATTGACGATTATGTTGCCAATATTATACAAGCACAATTATTATTTTTAGAAAGTACAGATAACTCAAAAGATATCTCAATTTATATCAATTCTCCAGGAGGAGGCGTATATGCAGGATTAGGAATCTATGATACGATGCAGTTTATAAAACCTGATGTTGCAACTATCTGTACAGGAATGGCCGCTTCAATGGGAGCAGTATTGATGTGTGCAGGTGAAAAAGGAAAACGGTCAGCGTTACCGCATTCTCGTGTGATGATCCATCAACCGTTAGGAGGAGCGTCAGGTCAAGCAAGTGATATTGAAATTACGGCTCGTGAAATCATAAAATTGAAAGGTGAGTTGTATGATATTATTGCAAAGCATTCTGGTCAAACAGTAGAAAAAGTTCATAGCGATTCTGATCGTGATTATTGGATGAAAGCTACAGAAGCAAAGGCTTACGGAATGATTGATGAAATATTAGAAAGAAAATAAAATGTCATTCTGAACAAAGTGAAAAATCTAATTAAGAAAATATTTCGCAATGCTCAATATGACAAAAGATAAAGAATATGGCAAAAGAAGAAACATTAGCATGTTCGTTTTGTGGACGTAAAAAAGCAGAGACAGATTTGTTGATTGCTGGTTTAGACGCGCACATATGTGATAAATGTATAGAGCAAGCGCACGGAATAGTGATTGAAGAAGTTGCAGATGGAAAAAAAGATTCACTCTCATCAGAGATTATCTTAAAAAAGCCTACAGAAATTAAGGCTTTTATTGATCAGTATATGATTGGACAAACGGATGCAAAACGCGTAATGGCAGTTGCAGTTTACAATCACTATAAAAGATTATTGCAAAAAAACACCAAGGAAGAGGAAGATGAAGTTGAGATAGAAAAAAGTAATATCATTATTGTTGGTGAAACAGGAACAGGAAAAACATTGATTGCAAAGACAATAGCAAGAATGTTAAATGTACCATTCGCTATTGTTGATGCTACTGTACTGACAGAAGCAGGTTATGTTGGAGAAGATGTAGAAACATTATTGACAAGATTGTTGCAATCAGCAGATTATAATGTTGAAAAAGCACAAAGAGGAATTGTTTTTATTGACGAAGTTGATAAAATAGCACGAAAAGGAGATAATCCATCAATTACACGTGACGTTTCTGGTGAAGGAGTTCAGCAAGCCTTACTAAAATTACTTGAAGGAACAATTGTAAATGTGCCGCCAAAAGGAGGGCGTAAACATCCTGATCAAAAATTTGTTGAAGTTGACACTCAAAATATTTTATTTATTGCAGGAGGAGCATTCTCGGGAATTGATAAAGTCATCAGTAAAAGATTGAATCGTCAAGCAGTTGGTTATAGCGCATCAATAAGTGAAGATAAAATAGACGAAGAAAATTTATTACAATATATTTTACCAACCGATTTAAAGACGTTTGGTTTAATTCCAGAAATTATTGGACGTTTGCCAGTTTTAACACATATGAATCCGCTAGATGCACATACGTTGAGAGCGATTTTAACAGAGCCAAAAAATTCTATTATCAAACAGTATAAGAAATTGTTTGAGATGGATGGAATTAATCTCACTATTGATGAAAAAGCGTTGCAATATGTTGTAGGTAAAGCAGTTGACTATAAATTAGGAGCTCGTGGATTACGTTCTCTATGTGAGGCAATTTTAACAGATGCTATGTTTGAACTTCCTGGAAGCGAAACAAAAGAATTGCGAGTGACTAAGAAATATGCAGAGGAGAAAATCTCAAAAACTACCATCAAGAAATTAAAGGCCGTTTCGTAAAGTAGTTTACGAGTGTCATTCTGAACGTAGTGAAGAATCTAAAAGAGATACTTCGTTTCACTCAGTATGACAATTAAATAAATCCACATTTTTAAATAAATGATTTCAAGAAACACCATAGATCAAGTATTTGAAACTGCTCGTGTAGAGGAGGTCATTGGTGAGTTTGTACAACTAAAAAAAGCAGGAAGTAATTTTAAAGGTTTGAGCCCCTTTTCAGACGAAAAATCACCATCATTTATGGTGTCGCCTGTAAAACAAATTTGGAAAGATTTCTCTTCTGGAAAAGGAGGAAATGCAATTTCATTTTTGATGGAGCATGAAAAATATACCTATCCTGAAGCCATTCGTTTTCTTGCCAAAAAGTACAATATTGAGATTGAAGAAACCGAGCAAACTGATGAGCAAAAAGAGCAAGCAAGCGAACGAGAAAGTTTGTTTTTAGTATCAGAATTTGCAAGAGATTATTACCACGATATTTTATTGAACAGTGAAAAAGGAAAAGCCATTGGCTTGACTTATTTCAAAGAGCGAGGTTTTACTGATGAAACCATCAAAAAATTTGAATTAGGATTTGGTTTAGATGATTGGTCAGCCTTTACAGATACTGCTGTAAGAAAAGGATATGAGTTAGATTATCTTGAAAAATCAGGATTGACAATTGTGAATGAAACACGTCAGTTTGATAGATTTAAAAGCCGCGTTTTATTTCCAATTCATAGTATGAGTGGACGTATTTTAGGTTTCGGAGGAAGAACATTATCCAACGAAAAAAAAATCGCAAAATACCTTAATTCTCCTGAGAGCGAGATCTATCATAAAAGTAAGATTTTATACGGAATTTATCATGCAAAACAGTCTATAGCCAAAGAAGATAACTGTTTTTTAGTTGAAGGTTATACAGATGTTATTTCGTTTCATCAAAATGGAGTAGAAAATGTAGTTGCATCTTCAGGAACGGCTTTAACTTCAGATCAAATTCGATTGGTTCGTAGATTAACACAAAATATCACCATACTTTTTGACGGTGATGCTGCAGGAATTAGGGCATCATTGCGTGGAATAGATTTGATTTTGGAGCAAGGAATGAACGTTAAAGTATTAATGTTTCCTGACGGCGATGATCCTGATAGTTTTTCAAAGCGAGTTTCTACTGATGAGTTAAAAGAATATTTGGCTGAAAATACGCAAGATTTTATCAATTTTAAAGTATCTCTTTTGATGGAAGAGGCACAGAATGATCCTGTAAAAAAAGCAGGATTGATTCGTGATATTGTTGTGAGTATTTCTAAAATTCCAGATAGAATACAGAAGGAAGTGTACATTCAAGAATGTGCTAGAATTATGAATATTTCTGAAAATGTTTTATTCAGTGAGTTAGCACAAATATTTAAAAAAGAACAACGAGATGCTTCTAAAAGACCTGTGCAGTTAAGACCTGTAGAGCCTATTTTAGAAAAAACAGCACAACTTGAAGAGATAGATCAACAGCATAAATATGAAAAGGAAATTATCAAAATCTTGTTATTACACGGAAATAAAGAAGTAGATTTTATTACAGAAGAACAAGATATAGAAAAAAAGAGAGAAAATTATAAAGATTCAATTATTAGAGAAATATATTTAAGCCTCCAAGAAGATGAAATAGAGTTTGTGAATGGATTGTTTAAATTGCTTTATTTCGAATTGATAAATCAATTAATTCAAGAAGAAAAAATTGATATTGATATATTTATTAATCATACCAATCACGATGTTGCTTCACTTGTGACCAATATTTTGATGGATGATGAAAAACATTGGCTAAGCGATTGGAAGCGTAAAGATATTTTTGTAAAACATAAAACAGAAGAAATCTTAACCAAATTAACTACAGATGTGATTAACAATTTAAGAAGGATACTTGTAAAAAAGAAAGTGACTTCATTAAGTCTAGAAACAAAAGAGAGTACTACTGATAATGGGCCTATTTTGGATGAAATAATGAGTTATAATACTTTAAATGATAAACTTGCAAAAAAATTAGGAGGCTTAATTTGGGAATAAAAAATTACTCTAATCTTAAAAAACAATTATTTCAACACTTGAATAGAGTTGTCTAAACTATTAATCTGAGCTCGACCTAAAAAAACCATAATACTTTAATGTCAATTATATACGTTTTTGCGAGGGAGGCACGGCTGTCACAATCTATTTATTGATAGTCAGATTGCCACATTTTACTTGAAAAAAAAGTAAAATTCGCAATGACAATAATTTTAGACTTCTGGTTATGATTTTAATTTTTTGGGAATCTCACAAACAGGTATTGGATTCATTTTATGTTTGTTGGCGTTATTACGTTGTTTGAAAATTTCAAAAGCAATTCTTTCTCTTCCTTCAAAATCAGCAACAGTTTTACTACTATCATTTTGTAGCATTGCCCATTCCAGTTCGTCATAACTAGCACCAATCTGATTTTCATCGGTACGACTATCACCGAACAATCCATCTGTAGGTTTGGCAATTTGAATAGAATCAGGAATTTTTAGCACTTTCGCAATTTGATATACTTCCGATTTCATTAAATCAGCAATTGGACTTAAATCTACGCCTCCATCACCATATTTGGTAAAAAAACCAACACCAAAATCTTCTACTTTGTTTCCTGTTCCAGTAACTAAAAAACTATGAACACCAGCCAAATAATACAAAGTTGACATTCTTAATCTTGCGCGCGTATTGGCAAGAGAAAGGTCAACAGTAGCTTTGTCTAAATCAAGTGGTAAAACAGTTTTAAACTCTTCGAATGTTGAGGTTAAATGGATTTCCATAGAACTTACATTGTCAAATCGTTCTTTTAATTGAGCAATATGTTCTTTGGCTCTGTTGACTTGATTGATTCCTTGGTGAATCGGCATTTCAGCACATAAAAGAGGAAATCCTGTTTTGGCACATAATGTTGAAGTCACAGCAGAATCTATTCCGCCAGAAATACCAATTACAAAACCTTTGACTCCTGCATTTGTTGCATACTCTTTTAACCAATTTACGATATGATTTACTACTTTTTCAGAATTCATGAGAAACTATTTAGTATTTTTGTGCGTTAATAGAATTGAGTGTAAATATAACAAAATATATGGCAAGAATATTCGGGTTTTTATTGATTTTAGTGTTGATTTCATCTTGTGAAAATGAGTCAAAAAAAACGGTTGATGTTTCTGATGTTGAAATAGATTTTACAGTCGATAGATTTGAGCGAAAATTTTATAATACTTCTGAAGAAAATTTTGACACGCTGAAAACAGCATATGCCTTTATGTTATCTAATCAGCATGATAGTGTTTGGTTGAATAAAATCAAGAAAGAAGATGAACGCTATTTGTTTAAAGAATCTGAGCAGTTATTTGAAGATTTTTTGGAAGTAAAAGAGGATTTAACAAGTTTATTTAAGCATATAAAATATTACAATCCTAAGTTTAGAGAACCAAAAGTTATTACACATATTTCTGATTTAGATTTTAAATATCCTGTAATTTATTCTGATAGTTTATTGTTTATTTCGTTAGATATGTATCTTGGAAAAGACAACATCGTTTATAGAAGTTTTCCAAATTATTTATCTGAAAATTATAAAAAAGATAGGATTGTAGTTGATGTTGCAAAAGATATTATCAATCAAAGTTATAGAAAATTAAAAAGCAGAATATTTTTATATAGGATGATAAACGAAGGAAAGTTTATGTATTTACTTGATAGTTATTTACCTTCTATTTCTGATGATTTAAAAATAGGATATTCGAGTGAAAAATTAGCGTTTGCAGAACAAAATGAAATCGATATTTGGAAATATTATATTGAAAATGAGTTGTTGTATAGTAACGATACGGACTTGAACAAACGATTTATAGAAAACGCACCTTTTTCAAAATTTTATTTGGAATCAGATCAAGAAACTCCTGGTAGAATTGGCGTATGGATTGGCTGGCAAATTGTGCGCTCGTATATGAAAAATAATGACGTAACTTTGCAACAATTATTGACTAAAAAACCAGAAGAGATTTATAAAAAATCAAAATACAAGCCGAGAAGATAGTTTTCAGTATTCCAGTCTTAAGTTAGCAGTCAAATAAACATTTAAACAATTCAACACATCAACAATATAATAATGGCAGTAAAAAACACATCAAAAATAGAATTCAAAATAGATCTTGACGAGAATAACATTCCAGAAAAAATTCATTGGAGCGCAGATGATGGAGACGTGAAAAATGCAACGGCAAAAGCAATGATGATTTCAGTTTGGGATAACAAGAAAAAAGACACCTTAAAAGTAGATTTGTGGACTAAAGACATGCCTTTAGACGAGATGCAGCAGTTCTTTCATCAAACATTGGTTTCTATGACTACTACTTTTGAAACTGCAACAAACGACGATAAAATGGCTGCAACAATGCGTGATTTTTGTGATTATTTTGCTGAGAAATTGGAATTGAAGAGTTAGTTTTTAAACTCCGAAATCGTATTAATAATACTTCGATAATCTTCCGAATTATTGACAAAATCCATTTCAGAAATATCAATCACAAGCGTATTTAAGTTTTTTTCAGATTTGATAAAGGTTGAATATCCTGCGTGAATTTTCTCTAAATATTCAGGCTCAATATTTTGTTCATAATCTCTACCTCTTTTTTTAATATTGTCTAACAATCGCTCTGTACTTTGGTCGATATACACATATAAATCCGGTTTTGTAATCTCTTTATACATCACATCAAATACTTTTCTGCAGAGCGTATATTCATCTTTATGAAGCGATACTTGCGCAAAAATTAACGATTTAAAAATATAATAATCTGACACAATAAAGCTTTTGAATAAGTCAAATTGCGCTAAATCCTCTGAAAGTTGATTGTATCTATCAGCCAAAAAACTCATCTCCAACGGAAACGCATAACGATTCATATCTTCGTAATATTTTGGCAGAAAAGGGTTGTCTGCAAAGCGTTCTAAAACTAATTTTGCGTTATAATCATCACCAATCATATTAGCTAACGAAGTTTTTCCTGCACCAATATTACCTTCGACAGCAATATAATTATATTTTTCGAAAAGAGAAATAGGACGAATAATTTGTAACTCTAATTTTTCAATCACTGTTTTATCACCACAGTTTTGCAAACACATCAAAATGGTTTGTTTTTCTATTGGATGTTTAAAATCCGCAGCAATTTCTGTTAAAGGAACCATCACAAACTTTCGTTTGAGCATTCTTGGATGAGGTACTGTTAAGTTTGGCGCAAAGATGACCTCATCGTCAAATAATAAGATGTCAAGATCAATAGTTCGAGAAGTGTATTGCTTGTCTTCAGTACGTTTTCTACCTAATTTTTGCTCAATAGAAAGCAGCCTTTTTAACAAGCTTTCAGGATTCAAATTCGTAGAAACTTTCGCGCAGATATTATAAAAATCCGCAGCTTTAAAACCCCAAGATTCAGTTTTATAAACGGAAGATATTTTTTCTACAGCGCCAATCTTTTCACCAATCAAATTAATGGCATCTTGCAAGTTTTCTAGCTTGTCACCTTCATTACTTCCAAGGGATAGATATGTGGTTCTTACTATTTTCATATTATGGACTACAAAGAAAAGAAATGTAAAACGTAAAAGTGTATATTTGCACTTCAATTTATAAACATTTTTTATGAACTTTTTTAGAAAAGTATTGGCAAGTTGTTTAGGTACAACTTTAGCAATTATATTAATTACATTTTTAGCGTTTTTCCTGTTAGGAATAGTTGCATCAAGTTTTGGTGATACTGACAAAGTCAGAGTTTCAGGTAACTCGGTTTTAGAGATTGATTTAAGTGATGAGGTTAGAGATTATACGCCAACATCTGATATCCCTTTTGATAAATTGTTTGAAGATGATCAATATCAATTAAGCCAAATCATAAATGCAATAGAAAATGCTAAAAACGATGATAAAATTAAAGGAATAAGCATTTTAAATTTAGTTGTAAATGCAGGAATTTCGCAAACGCAAACCATTCGTGAGAAGTTAGTAGAGTTTAAAACAACAGGAAAATTTATTACAGCTTATGCTGATTTTTATACACAGAAAAATTACTATTTAAGTTCAGTTGCCGATTCTATGTATGTAACGCCTTACGGTGGAGTTGACTTTAAAGGATTATCGAGCGAACGTCTTTTTTACAAAGATTTTCAAGAAAAATATGGAGTGAAAATGGAAGTTATTCGTCACGGAAAATATAAGAGTGCCGTTGAAGGATATCTTGATAACAAAATGAGTGCTGCAAATCGAGAACAAATTTCGTCTTTTTTAAATTCTATTTGGAGTGAACTGATTGAAGATATTGCTATTAGTAGAAATAAAACAGTTGAAGAACTAAATTTAATTGCTGATGGTTTGTTAACGAGAAATTCAACATTAGCAATAGAAAACAATATGCTTGATGGTGCAATTTACAAGGATCAATACGAAGAAATATTGAATACTTTTGTTGGTGATGAAGCGAATATTGTGTCACTTGAAGATTATATAGAAACCGGAAAAGGGAGAATAAAATCATCAGCAACTAATAAAATTGCGATTTTATATGCGCAAGGAGATATATTGTATGGCAAAGGTGACGAAAAGTATATTGGTCAAGAGAGCATAATAAAAGCCATCAGAAAAATTCGTGATAATGATAAGATAAAAGCAGTTGTATTGCGTGTAAATTCTCCTGGAGGAGTAGCATTGACTGCAGATTTGATTTGGCGTGAATTAGAAATTTTGAAAAAAGAAAAACCGTTGGTCGTTTCTATGGGGAATTTGGCAGCGTCTGGAGGATATTATATTGCTTGTAATGCTAATGTAATTTATGCAGAACCAACTACAATTACAGGTTCGATTGGTGTTTTTGGAATGATTCCAAATTTTAGTGAGTTGGCAGGAACTATGGGTATCAATGCAGAACAAGTAGCAACTAATAAAAATTCAGTAGGATATTCGACTTTTGAACCAATGACAAAAGATTTTTATGATGTGACCAAAGGTAGAGCAAGTTTATACAACATTTGTAAATCGTGTTGCTGAAGGTAGAAATATGACTTTTGATGAGGTAGATGCTGTTGCACAAGGACGTGTTTGGACAGGAAAAGAAGCTTTAGAAATGGGATTGGTTGATGTTCTTGGGAATATGAATGATGCTATTGAAGCAGCTGCTAAAATGGCAGATGTTTCAGATTATAAAACGACCAATTATCCAAGATATAAGAAAGATTTTGAAGATTCGTTTAAAGGTTTTCCTTTTATGAATGTCAAAGAAAATATGCTTAAAAAAGAGTTAGGCGAAGCCAATTATAAGGCGTATAAAGAAGTTAAAAAGATGTCGCAATTAAAAGGGTTACAAATGAGATTGCCTTATGATATTGATATTCGGTAATTAACCTGTATTGTGTAATTTTTATGTTATCGTGTTTGTATATAGTTTGTTACGTGTTTTAAGCACCTAATTTAGCAAATATAAACTGAATAGAAAATCCGCTAGGATTTTCGTAAGTAGGCTAGAACTAGCAATAAATTATATACCGCTTACCAACTGGCTATTTTTCCGTTCTGTTTGTAGCGTTGGCAAAGACATTAAAAAATATGTGATTTTATCAAAGAAACTTAATAGGGCTAACAATAAGTAAATTTTTTATAATACACGTCTAATAAATAATACTCTTAGCAAGGAATTTGAAAATGTTGACTAAAAACAGTTTGAAAATCAAAAAAGCACCTGAAAATCAAATAATTATCAAGCACTTTTGCGGTCTGGACGGGACTCGAACCCGCGACCCCCTGCGTGACAGGCAGGTATTCTAACCAGCTGAACTACCAGACCGTTGATATTAGCGGATGCAAATATAATAGCGTTTTTTATATCTACAAAGCCTTTTGTTAAAATTTTATTTAAATCTTTGTCTACTGATTAAATAAGAAATTAAAATTTGATGAAACCCTTTATTTATATCAACAGGAACATACTCAATATTATACTGCATACACTTAGTTTTCAAAGCGTTAAAATATTTTTCAATGCCTTGCTTATACGTTTCTTTGATAGTATCTGCATATAAATTTATATGCTCTCCTGTTTCCACATCTACAAATCGTTTTGGACGATTGTCAAAATCAAAATCAAGTTCTAATTTCCCATCAAAGGTATGAAACAGTACAACTTCGTGTTTATTATACTTTAAATGCTGTAAAGCTTTGAACAATTCGTCTTTACTTTTAGTTGTCTGAAACATATCAGTAAATAAAAATATTAATGAGCGTCTATGAATTTTTTCTGCAATCTGATGTAATACTTTATAGGTTTCTGTTGTTTTCTCAGAAGTAGATTGCATCAGTTTTTCTAATTGATTTAACAACATTCTTCTATGTCTATCACTTCCTTTTTCAGGAGCGTAATATTCAAAATCATCAGAATAAATACTTAATCCAACAGCATCTCTCTGTCGCTTTAAAATTTCCACCAAAGCAGCAGAAGCAATTGCAGAAAAACTAATTTTATTTAAGCTATCAATTGAAGGGTTTTTAATTACTGGATAATGCATTGATGAAGAATTATCGATAATAATATGACAACGAAGATTTGTTTCCTCATCATATCGTTTTACATATAGTTTATCCGTTTTCGCAAATAGTTTCCAATCTATATGGCGTGTACTTTCACCTTTGTTATACAGTCTATGCTCAGCAAATTCAACCGAAAAACCATGAAAAGGGCTTTTATGCATTCCTGTAATAAATCCTTCTACCACTTGCTTAGCAAGGAGTTCTATGTTTTTTAATTCAGCAATATGTTTTATAGAATTCACTCTCATAATGAAAGGTAAATATACTAAAATTAGAAACAAAAAAAAAGAGGTTTAACATTGTTAAACCTCTTTTTTTACCTTTGGAGGTTAATAAGATTATAGAGCTGCGTCAATTTTATCAGTATATGTGTTTTTTGGAGCCACACCAACTTGCTTGTCGATTACTTCTCCGTTTTTAAACAACAATACTGTTGGAATATTTCTTACACCATATTTTGCTGCAGATTCTTGATTTGCATCAACATCTACTTTTCCTACAACTGCTTTTCCTTCATAATCAGTAGCGATTTCTTCAATCACTGGTCCAACCATTCTACAAGGTCCACACCATGCTGCCCAAAAATCTACCAATACTGGTTTGTCTGACTTTAATACTACTTCTTCAAATGAAGCATCTGTTATTTCTAATGCCATAATTTATCTTTTAATCTGTTTTACATTACAAAAGTAATCAAATATCAAGCCTAATTTTCAACTATTTAATCATTTTTCTTTATTATAGTATTCAAAAAAGCTATTTCCTTACAAAGTTTGATTTTATTCACTCTCACTTTCAGGTGCCAATTGAATCTCAAGACCGTCTAAATCTTTATTTATAGGAATCTGACAACCTAAACGGCTATTATCTTCTACATAAAATGCTTCTGCAAGCATCATATCTTCATCAGTACCCATTTCTGGCAATTCATGATCAGATAAGACATAACATTGGCAAGATGCACACATTGCCATTCCTCCACAAATACCAATCGTTCCTTCAGGAGCCAATTCATATGAGCGAACAATTTCCATTACATTCATCGCCATATCTGTTGGTGCTTGAATCTCATGCATAATTCCTTCTCTATCGGTAATTTTTATGGTAATATCTAAATCATTCATTTTATATAATACTTTTTACAACTGTTGCGTCTGCCTTTTTGGTTTCACCATCAAATCCTGTAACGCCATTTACTGTTGTATATTTCATCACATACCTTTTATCAGGAAAAATAATATTATACGCATACTGAACTGCAATCGTTGCCTCATGAAATCCGCATAAAATCAATTTTAATTTTCCAGGATATGTATTTACATCACCAATAGCAAATATTCCAGGAATATTAGTTTGATAATCCAATGCGTTATTCACAATAATTGCATTTTTTTGAATCTCTAATCCCCAATTTGCGATAGGCCCTAATTTTGGAGACAAGCCAAATAATGGAATAAAATGATCTGTTTCTTTGATTATATCTCCTTTTGTTTTATGCTTTATCAATAATGATTCCACTTTTTCTTCACCATAAATTTCTTTGATTTCGGCTTCGGTAATTAAATTAATTTTACCTTTTCTATATAGTTTTGCAACTTTTTCTACAGAATCTAATGCACCTCTAAACTCATTTCTTCTATGCACAAGTGCTACTTCACTCGCAATATCTGTCAAGAAAATAGACCAATCTAATGCAGAATCTCCTCCTCCAGCAATTACTACTTTTTTATCTCGATATATTTCTGGATCACGAATAATATATTCTACGCCTTTATCTTCATAGTCTTTTATATTTGGAATTGGAGGCTTTCTTGGCTCAAAAGAACCTAATCCACCAGCAATAAAAATTATTGGAGCATTGTGCTTCGTACCTCTATTGGTAGTTACTATAAATGTTTCGTCTTCTTGTTTTTCTATTGTTTCTGCACGTTCTCCAAGTGTATATGTTGGCTCAAAAGGTTTTATTTGTTCGGCAAGATTGTCTATTAATTCTCCAGCCATTATCTCTGGAAATCCAGGGATATCATAAATTGGTTTTTTAGGATATATCTCTGAACATTGCCCTCCTTCTTGAAGCAAAGCGTCAATCAAATGACATCGCAACTTTAGCAATCCTGCTTCAAAAACTGCAAACATTCCAACAGGACCAGCACCAATTATTAATATGTCAGTTTTAATCATTTTTTAATAAGTTAACTTTAATTACAAAAATATACTATTTTAGAATACTAATCTACGACATATTCCAGTCTTTTCTTTGTTGGTATTATTCAGCAAAGAATTCTTTATAAAAAAAACAATTAATCGCATTAATTTTTATAATTTCGCAAAAGAAATCTATAGAGGAAAAATTTGAACTGATTGCAACCTCTAATTCTGAAAAAATAAAAAACGCTAAAGCAGTATAATACTTTTTTTACGGTTTTATTTTAGATTTCAAATTAAATAAAAATAAAACTATATGTCATATTTATTTACATCAGAATCTGTCTCTGAAGGACATCCTGATAAAGTCGCAGATCAAATCTCTGACGCACTTATTGATAACTTTTTAGCCTTCGACCCTCACTCAAAAGTTGCCTGTGAAACCCTTGTAACCACAGGTCAAGTGGTACTTGCTGGAGAAGTAAGTTCAACTACTTATTTAGATGTTCAGAAAATAGCTCGAGACACAATTAATAAAATAGGGTACACTAAAAGTGAATATATGTTTGACGGGAATTCTTGTGGAGTTTTTAGTGCTATACATGAACAATCACAAGAAATAAACCAAGGTGTAGATAGAGGAAGTTATGACGAGCAAGGTGCAGGAGATCAAGGAATGATGTTTGGTTATGCTACCAAAGAAACAGAAAATTTTATGCCTTTAGCATTAGATTTAAGCCATCGTTTATTGGTTGAATTAGCAGAAATTCGAAGAGAAAATAACGAAGTTCCTTATTTAAGACCTGACTCAAAAAGTCAAGTTACGATTGAATATTCTGATGACAATATACCTCAACGGATTGACACAATCGTTATCTCAACTCAGCACGATGATTTTGATGAAGATGAGAAAATGTTGGCGAAAATTAAAAGCGATTTGGTTTCAATTTTAATTCCAAGAGTTATTGCAAAATTACCAGCAAAAATTCAAGTTTTATTTAATGATAAAATCACGTATCATATCAATCCAACAGGAAAATTTGTAATTGGTGGTCCTCACGGTGATACTGGACTTACAGGACGTAAAATTATTGTTGACACCTATGGTGGAAAAGGTGCACACGGAGGCGGTGCATTCTCTGGAAAAGATCCAAGCAAGGTTGATAGAAGCGCTGCGTATGCGTCACGGCATATTGCAAAAAATATGGTTGCGGCAGGAGTTTCTGATGAAATTTTAGTTCAAGTTTCATACGCCATTGGTGTGGCAAAACCTACATCAATTAATGTTGATACTTACGGAACTTCAAAAGTAAATATGACTGATGGGGAAATATCAAAAATTGTTGAAAAACTATTTGATATGCGTCCTGCAGCGATAGAAAAACGCTTGAAATTAAGAACGCCTATATATTCTGAAACGGCTGCTTATGGACATATGGGACGAACTTCTGAAATTAAAACTGTACATTTTGAATCTCCTGACGGAAAAGTTGTAACGCAAGAAGTTGAAACTTTTACTTGGGAAAAATTAGATTATGTAGAAAAAGTAAAAGAGGTTTTTAAGTTATAATTAAAATCTAAAAAAGCCGATTACATTTAATATATTTACCGTTTACAATTCATACTTCACTGTAAATATATATCGTTTTTTTTATCTCAAAACTTCGAAAAAAAAATTAAAATAAGACCATACTATTCAAATTATTAGCATTAATGGTTTTGCCTATAAAATGGTTTATTGGTTTTAAAAAAATCACTTTCCTCACAGACCATTATTGATTTTGAACCAACAATGATGGAAAGTAGTTTTAACTTTGTAAAACTTATAAGCAAAGAAAAAACTTTAATTTTCAATCAATATTTAACTCTTACAGAAACCGTAATTCATCAAAAAAATGATTAATTTAGCGTTCTAATCATTATAGAACTAAACCTTTCTTAAAATAGATACAAAAATCAAAAACTATGCACGTAGCAATTGCAGGAAATATTGGCGCAGGAAAAACGACACTTACAAAACTGTTGGCAAAACATTATAAATGGGAACCTCATTACGAATTGGTTGATGAAAACCCTTATTTAGATGATTTTTATGGCGAAATGGAGCGTTGGTCTTTTAACTTACAAGTGTATTTTTTAAACAGTCGTTTTCGTCAAATATTAGAATTGAAAGAAACTGGCAAAAACATCATTCAAGATAGAACTATTTATGAAGATTCGAGTATTTTCGCTCCCAATCTTCACGCAATGGGATTGATGACAAATCGTGATTTTAGTAGTTATTCGTCACTGTTTGATTTGATGGAAAACTTGGTAACTCCTCCAGATTTATTAATTTATTTACGTGCGAGTATAGAAACATTGGTTGGGCAAATCCACAAACGTGGACGTGATTATGAGAATTCTATTTCAATAGATTACTTAAGTAGATTAAACGAACGTTATGAAGCGTGGATTACTAAATATAGCAAAGGCAAACTGTTAATTATTGATGTTGACAATTTAAATTTTGTTGACAATCCTGAAGATTTATCCTCAATTATCGAGCGTATTGATGCTCAGATTCATGGGTTATTTTAATAGCAGAGCGCGATGATTGAATATTAAAAACGCTAGAAAATGTTGGCTTTTTTATGTTTATTGAATTGTTTTTATTTCAAAATTAAAATGGGATTATTCTATTTATTAAAAATAAAAACCTTTCAATTTTATAAAATTGAAAGGTTAATAATCTCCAAACTAGAAATAGAATTATTATTTTTCTAAATCTTTTAATGCTCTTTCTATAGCTGCATTTGGAGCTATGTACGTTTTGTTTTCGGTTCTTATTTCTCCATTATTGTATGTGTCTGTAGTTAATAATTTAGCTTTTTTACGACCATCCTCAGTGTCAGAAATTACAATATCTATAACTCTATTAATTTTATCTCCATTGATGTCTTCAACAGATTTTGTGATTTTTATTTTTGAATCACTAATATTTTCCCTAGTAGAAGATATGGTTTTTTCAATAGAACTAGTATTTGTAGTATTGGTGCTAACAATAGCATTAGATGTAGCTTCTATAGGTTTTGTAACAACTTCAATTTTATGCTCACGCTCAACTTCATTATGAGAAATTGCAGCAGAATGTCCTCCTAAAATAGGTGCGACTACCAAACCAATCAAACAAGTCAATTTAATCAAAATATTCATTGATGGTCCAGAAGTGTCTTTAAATGGATCACCAACTGTATCACCAGTTACTGCTGCTTTGTGTGCTTCAGAGCCTTTAAAAGTCATTTCACCATTGATCTCTACTCCTGCTTCAAAAGATTTCTTAGCATTATCCCAAGCACCTCCTGCGTTGTTTTGGAAGATTGCCCAAAGAACTCCACTTACGGTAACTCCAGCCATATAACCTCCAAGCATTTCAGCAACAATCATATTGCCCATACCAAATAGCATTGGTACAAAAGTGATTGCTAAAGGAAATCCGATAGTCAAAATTCCTGGTAACATCATTTGTTTTAATGATGCCTTTGTAGAAATAGCAACACATTTATCATATTCTGGTTTTCCAGTTCCTTCCATAATTCCTGGAATTTCTTTAAACTGACGTCTTACTTCTTGTACCATTTCCATAGCTGCTTTTCCAACAGCATTCATTGCCAAAGCAGAGAATACTACAGGAATCATTCCTCCTACAAATAGCATTGCAAGAACTGGTGCTTTAAAAATATTAATTCCGTCAATACCAGTAAAGGTTACATACGCAGCAAATAATGCTAACGAAGTTAATGCAGCAGAAGCGATTGCAAAACCTTTTCCTGTTGCAGCTGTTGTGTTACCAACTGAATCTAATATATCTGTACGTTCTCTTACGATAGGGTCTTGCTCACTCATTTCAGCAATTCCTCCTGCATTATCAGCAATAGGACCAAAAGCATCAATTGCAAGTTGCATTGCAGTTGTTGCCATCATTGCAGATGCTGCAAGTGCAACACCGTAAAATCCTGCAAAAGCATAAGAAGACCAAATTGCAGCAGCAAATAATAATACTGTTGGAAATGTAGAAATCATTCCCGTAGCAAGACCTGCAATAATATTAGTTCCCGCTCCTGTACTTGACTGCTGTACAATTTTCAAGATTGGCTTTTTACCCAATCCTGTATAATATTCTGTTACTGAAGAAATAACTGCTCCAACAACTAATCCTACAAGTGCAGCATAGAATACTCGCATTGCAGAAATATCAATCAATCCTTCTCCAAAGAAGTGCATTTTCATCGTTTCTGGCAACATCCATATTACTAAAAAATAGCATGATACTGCTACTAAAGCTATTGAAAACCAATTTCCTTTATTTAAGGCTCCCATTACTTGAGATTCTTTAGCATCATTGTTTTTGATGCTTACAAACATAGTCCCTATCATAGAAATAATAATTCCTACACCTGCAATAGACATTGGCAATAAGATTGGACCAATTCCTCCAAAAGCGTCAGCAATACTTCCACCATTATCTCTAATAATATAGTTTCCTAAAACCATTGCTGCCAATACTGTTGCAACATAAGAACCGAATAAATCTGCTCCCATTCCTGCAACATCACCAACATTATCACCAACATTATCAGCAATTGTTGCTGGATTTCTTGGGTCATCTTCCGGAATTCCTGCTTCTACTTTACCAACTAAATCTGCTCCAACATCTGCTGCCTTCGTATAGATTCCTCCACCAACACGAGCAAACAATGCAATAGATTCTGCTCCTAAAGAAAATCCTGCCAATGTTTCTAATACTTTAGTCATATCTTCTACTGATGTCCATTGACCACCCATAAAATAATTAAAAAATATAATAAAGAACGCTGTTAAACCAAGAACTGCAAGACCTGCAACTCCTAATCCCATAACTGTACCTCCACCAAAAGAAACTTTTAACGCATTTGGTAAATTTGTTCTTGCTGCTTGTGTAGTTCTTACATTTGTTTTTGTTGCAATTTTCATCCCTATATTTCCTGCAAAAGCAGAGAAAATTGCTCCAAGAATAAAGGCAATTACAATCAATGCACTTGTAGACTCTACAAATATTGAAACTACATATAATGCAATACTAACCCCAACAACAAAAATTGTTAGTAATCTGTATTCTGCATTTAAAAATGCTAAAGCACCCTCGTAGATGTGGTCAGCAATTTCTTTCATCTTACCATCTCCTGCATCTTGTTTCAATACCCAAGATCTTTTTATTAGCATGTATGCTAATCCAATTGCTGCCGCTACTATTGGCATCCAAATCATCATTGATTCCATATATATTACTGTTTAATTATTTTAAAATTTTGCTCGGCAAATGTACTAATAAATAGTGAGAATAAAAAAACCTCTTAAAATTCTAATTTTAAGAGGTTTTTTACTGTAATTTAATTTTTATATGGTAAAATTTCCATTCTTTTTATATTCGCTATTTTCATAACGCTCCACACATTTATCAAGAATTTCATAAACTTCTTCAGCATTTCCCCATCCTCCAACATCTACTCTTTTTTTTCTAAATCTTTTTAAAAATAGAATCCAAACGAGCCTTTTATTCCAAAGTTATTTGCATTTGGAACATCACGATACGTTCCTCTCCAAATAAAATCTACTCTAAAAACTTTAAAGATATTTCCAATTCCTGCGCTGTATTCTATATAAGGTTTGTTCTTTGGTGCAATCACATTTGGATCTAAAGATGCCAATGGTAATGCCAAAAATGCTGGAGCACTCATCGCTACATTTTTATCAGAAATACTACCTGTAACTGCTTTAAATCCTACAATTTCACGAAGATTTAATTTCCTTAATAGTGGAATTCTTGAGAGAAAACGTCCATTAAAGTTGTGCTCTATATGTAGAGACGCATAGGCATCTGTGGTAAACTCGTAATAATCTAAAAGTGAATAGGTGTTTTCGATAGAAAAATAGGATTGATTTCCTGGGATAACATTTAACAATCCCAAAGGAACTTCTCCAAAGGTTTTTCCAACTTCAAAAGTGGTAAACGTTCGTCCAAAACCACCAATAAGTATAGGCTGTCGGTAATAAAATTGAATTTTTTGGTAATCAAAATCACTATTAAAAACATCTTTAAATCCTTTTGAATAATTTAAGAAAAAAGTTGGATGTCTCGTGTCGGCCTGACCTCTTTCAACACCGTAACCTATCGTTTTAAGTTTTGGAGTATATCGTAGAGAAATATCTGCTTCTGCTTGTGCGATATCAGATTGAATAGTTCCATTTTCATCAAAATAATCAAGATTAAAAGTTGGTGAAGCAGTTTTTAAAGTTCTATACGAAGCGCCAACTTTAACAATCAAGTTCTTTTTTGGTTCGATGGATACAAAAGCATTTGTTAAATTAATAGAAGTCAATCTACTATTATCTCCACTTGAGAAGAAAGATGACGAGGCAAAACTTCGTCCTAAAATATCATTGGTTGTTGTTAAACTTACACCAATTTGTTCAATATCTCTACGGTTTCCTAATCCAAGAATAATTCGATTTTTTTTGTTGACCAACCATTTTCCAGAAACACCGTATTTAAACTGATGATCCTTGAATCCATAAGCAGTATAACCTTGAATTCTCCATAAATCATTACTACTAAAATAGGTTCTACCTCCAACTCGCAATCGCAAACCTTCAATATCATTGGTTCCAACTGTTGAAAAAATAGGACCGAAATCAAAATTATTCATCTCAATATATCCAGAACCTAAAATTGAAACAAGACTATATATCTTTTTAAACTTCGGAACTGTACTCAATGTGTCTAGCATTTTATAAATTCCAAGTTCGTTCTTGTTTAATTTTTCTTGTCTATTTTCTGACCAGTAATCATCTGCCTTTGCATAAATTTCTTTTGCATAAATATCTATTTCTTTTTTATAGAATTCTTCTCCTTTATCATCATCAAATTCATAATTTTTATACATCGTTGTACGTTTACCATACACTCCTTTTGCTTTATCTTTTTTCCCAAAACTAAAGTCTGACAAGATATAATCACGTTTTAAAAGAAAAACAGAATCATTAAGCACATCAAAATTTTGTTCTATATAAATATCTTTTACCCAATTTATATTGGCACTTTTATTGGCTTGCAGATTTATTTCTTTTACTGCAAATGTGGAATCGTTTACCCAAAAATCTCCTTTAAATGTCAATTCACTTTTACGTCTTGGATAATACAAGATATTGTAACACCATTTATTATCAATATATGCGCTGTCCGTAAGTACATAATTATAGGTAGAAACACCAGTTTTTGAAAGTGGGCTCACAAAACTCTTGTCAAAAATCTTAATATAATTGTTATAGATATCATAATCAACATATAAATCTTTGATAAATGCAATGAGGGTTTGATTGTTCTCAAATCCAGAATTTTTATTGGCTATTAAGTCTTCACGTTTCTTTTGTGTCTTGTTATTACCATAGGTTTTATGTACAGATTCGTTAATAAAAATTGGCAAATATGCTTTTCCTGTAATTCGTGAAGTGTCAATTTTTTTAAAGATAAATTCCATCCCTTTAAAAATCTTTCTTTTCATCATAGCGCTATCGATATTATTCATATCAAATTCTACTTTTTCGTATTTTTCATACTCATATTGATCAAAAAGATGTGTTCCGTTCTTATGCTTTTTTGCCCAAACTTTCTTTAAAATAGCAATCGCAGGATTTCCTTTTTTCTTTGTTTTCCCAGAATATATAACAACTTCATCTAATTGACTGGTAGCTTCTTTTAAAACAATACGTAGATCTAAATCTCTACTTTTTATAGTAAGTCTTTTCGTTTCGTATCCGATAAAAGAAACTTCTATTTCATTAAAATCTTTGTCAGATTCTAAATAAAATTTTCCGTTTTCGCTAGATACTGTTCCTATTGTAGAATTTACAAATACAACATTTGCAAAAGGAATCGTTTCATTTTGCTCGTCAACTACTACTCCACCAATTTTTACTTGAGTAAAGGCTGTAATACTACAAAATAGTGTTAGGGCTAAGAATATTTTTTTCATAATTAAAAAAACCTTTCAAACATCGTGCCTGAAAGGTTATAAACGTTTATCTTTTATTTTTATTTTACATACATCACATCTTTGATTGCCTTAATAACATCATTTGCGTTTGGCAACCATTCGGCTAAAAGCACAGGCGAATATGGCGCTGGAGTATCAGCTGTTGTAATTCTTTTTATAGGTGCATCTAAATAGTCAAATGCCTTTTCTTGAACTTGATATGTAATTTCTGATGCTACACTTGCAAATGGCCATGCTTCTTCAAGAATTACCAATCTATTTGTTTTCTTTACAGATTCTAAAATCGCTGTGTGATCCATTGGACGAACTGTTCTTAAATCAATAATTTCTACAGAAACCCCTTCTTTTTCAAGTTCATCAGCTGCTTTAAATGCTTCTTTAATAATTTTACCAAAAGAAACAACAGTCACGTCAGTTCCTTTTCTTTTAATATCTGCAACTCCAATTGGTAGCACGTATTCTCCTTCCGGAACCTCTCCTTTATCACCATACATTTGCTCAGATTCCATAAAAATTACTGGATTATCATCACGAATTGCTGCTTTTAACAATCCTTTAGCGTCATAAGGAGTTGAAGGTACAATTACTTTTAATCCAGGAGTATTTGCAAACCAATTTTCAAATGCTTGTGAATGCGTGGCTCCTAATTGACCTGCAGATGCAGTTGGACCTCTAAAAACAATAGGACAAGGAAACTGTCCTCCACTCATTTGTCTAATTTTAGCAGCATTATTTATAATTTGGTCAATACCAACTAATGAAAAATTAAAAGTCATATATTCTACTATAGGACGATTTCCTCCCATCGTAGAGCCAACAGCAATCCCTGCAAAACCAAGTTCTGCAATTGGCGCATCAATTACTCTTTTTTCACCAAACTCATCAAGCATACCTTTAGATGCTTTGTAAGCGCCATTATATTCTGCAACTTCCTCTCCAATCAAATAGACAGTTTTGTCTCTTCGCATCTCTTCGCTCATGGCTTCACATATTGCTTCTCTAAATTGTATTGTCTTCATTTTATAATAAATTTGGATATGCAAAAATAGATAATTCAGAATAAAATTGATTATTTCTATATAAAAATATTTTACTATGCGCGCATAGTAAGTTGAAAAAAAAGTAGTACCTTCGTGTCGATGTTTAAAAACATCTAAATTTTAATATCATAAGTTAAAAAACATATTTTAAATGAAAATTTTAGTTTGTATAAGTCATGTTCCAGACACGACTTCAAAAATAAATTTTACAGATAGCGACACTAAATTTGACACAAGTGGTGTACAATTTGTAATTAATCCTTATGACGAGTTTACATTAACTCGTGCAATGTGGTTTAAAGAAAAACAAGGAGCAACAGTAACGGTTATAAATGTAGGGAACGCAACTACAGAACCTACTTTAAGAAAAGCGTTGGCAATTGGTGCTGATGATGCTATTAGAGTAAATACCGAAGCAACCGATGGGTTTTTTGTTGCAAAACAGTTAGCAGAAATTGTTAAAAATGGTGATTATAATTTAGTATTGGCGGGAAAAGAATCTATTGATTATAATGGAGGAATGGTTCCAGCAATGTTGGCTTCAATTTTAGATTTTAATTTTTCTAATGCTTGTGTAGGTCTTGAAATTGATGGAACTACTGCAACAATAAGTCGCGAAATTGATGGTGGAAAAGAAATTTTATCAGCAAGTTTACCTTTAATTATTGGTGGACAAAAAGGATTGGTAGAAGAAAAAGATTTGCGTATTCCTAATATGAGAGGAATTATGATGGCTCGTAAAAAGCCTTTAAATGTTGTTGAAGCAATCGATTTTAATAATACGACTTCATCTACAAGTTTTGAGAAACCTGCTCCAAAAGGTGCTTGTAAAATGGTTGACGCCACTAATGTTGATGAATTAATCTCATTATTGCACAACGAAGCGAAAGTAATTTAAATAAAATGTCATCTCGAGCGCAGTCGAGAGATAATAAACAAGGTCTCGACTGCGCTCGACCTGACTAATAAATAAAAAAGTAAAAAATGTCAGTTTTAGTATATGCCGAATCATCGGAAGGAAAATTTAAAAAAGTTGCTCTTGAAGCAACATCATACGGGAAAAAAGTTGCAGAGCAATTAGGTACAAACCTTGTTGTATTAACTATAAATGCTGATGACACTTCAGAATTAAGTACGCATGGAGCAGAAAAAATACTATCAGTAAAAAATGATGCATTAAAAAGTTTAAATGTAAAAGTTATTGCTAACGTCATAAAACAAGCATCAGAAAAAGAAGAGGCTTCTGTTGTGATTATCGACTCAAGCTCCAACGGATTAACAATTGCTCCAATGGTTGCTGTTAATTTAAATGCAGGTTTTGCATCAAACGTTGTTGCGTTACCAAGTAGCACAAATCCATTTGTAGTAAAAAGAAAAGCATTTTCAAACAAAGCGTTTAACAATACTGAAATAAACACAACTATAAAAGTTGTTGGATTGGCTAAAAACTCTTTTGGATTGCACGAAAACGCAGTTAGCGGAAGTTCAGAAGATTTTTCTCCATCAATCATTGAAAGTGGAATAACTTCTACATCAATAGATAAAACAGTCGGAAAAGTAACTATTGCAGATGCTGATATTGTTGTTTCTGCTGGTAGAGGATTAAAAGGTCCAGAAAACTGGGGAATGATTGAAGAACTTGCTTACGTTTTAGGCGCAGCAACTGCTTGTTCTAAACCTGTTTCTGATATGGATTGGAGACCTCATAGCGAACACGTGGGACAAACAGGAAAGCCTGTTTCTTCTAATTTATATATTGCTATCGGAATTTCTGGCGCGATTCAGCATCTTGCAGGAATTAATGCCTCAAAAGTAAAAGTTGTTATCAACACAGATCCCGAAGCACCTTTTTTTAAGGCTGCAGATTATGGTATTGTTGGTGATGCTTTTGAAGTTGTTCCTAACTTAATTGAAAAGTTGAAAAGTTTTAAAGCAAATAACGCATAATTTTTATTAAATTGTGCCTCGAAAGGCTGTCTAATTTAGATTTATCAAAGTCTTAAATTAGACAGTTTTTTTATGGTATTTAAACTTTTTTTGAACCAAAAAATAATTTAATAATTGAGTTTAGTAAGATTAGACATAAAAGGAATTTCATATAGTCAAACGCAAAGTGGTGCATATGCTTTGGTACTTAGTGAAGTTGACGGAACACGTACGCTTCCTATTGTTATTGGTGCTTTTGAAGCACAGTCAATTGCGATAGCACTTGAGAAAGAAATAAAACCGCCAAGACCTTTAACACACGATTTATTTAAAAGTTTTGCTGATAGATTTCATATAATCATCAAACAAGTGATTATTCACAAGTTAGTTGACGGTGTTTTCTATTCAAGTTTGATATGTAAACGTGATGGAATTGAAGAAATTATTGATACACGAACTTCAGATGCTATTGCTTTAGCAACACGATTTTTAGCACCTATTTTTACTTATGAAAATATTTTAGACAAAGCTGGAGTTTCTCTAAAATTAAAAGAGGAAGATGCTATTGATGAAGATAACATTGTTCTTGGTGATTTAATTACTGAAACCGTTGAGGAAACTTCTTATGACACAGAAACTTTAAAAGAATTACACAAACAACTAAACGAAGCCGTAGAAAATGAAGACTATGAATTGGCTGCACAAATAAGAGACGAAATTAATAAACGTGATATGAAATAATATGAACAAGAAACTTATTCTAACCATTGGAATTCTTTTTAGTTTCTTTATAAGTAATACTCAAGAAGCTGTAACTAATAGGATTATTCCAAGTCAAGGTTTTTCTTTCAGTTCTTTGTGGAAAGGCGTTTTAGGAATGGTAGTCTTAATATTTATTGCATATTTATTTAGTAATAATAAAAAAGCAATAGACTGGAAAACAGCAGGTTTAGGTCTAGCATTTCAATTAATTATTGCAATAGGTGTTTTAAAAATTCCTTTTATCCAATCAATTTTTGAAGCGGTTGGTCAAGTATTTATCAATGTATTAGATTACACAAGAGCAGGAAGTGAGTTCTTATTTGGTGGTATGATGAATATTGATTCTTTTGGATTTATCTTTGCCTTTCAAGTACTTCCAACTATTATTTTCTTTTCAGCACTAACATCTGTATTGTTTTATTTAGGAATCATTCAGAAAGTTGTAAAAGCAATGGCTTGGTCATTGGCAAAAGTGCTTAAAATATCTGGAGCAGAAAGTCTAAGTGTTGCAGGAAACATCTTTCTTGGTCAAACTGAAGCACCATTATTAATCAAAGCATATTTAGAAAAGATGAACAAATCTGAAATGCTATTGGTAATGGTTGGAGGTATGGCAACTGTTGCAGGTGCTGTACTTGCTGCATATATTGGATTTCTTGGAGGTGATGATCCAGCATTAAGATTGGTTTATGCAAAACACCTTTTAGCAGCCTCAGTAATGGCTGCTCCTGGAGCAATTGTAATTTCTAAGATACTATATCCGCAAACAGAAAAAGTAAATACTGATGTAAAAGTATCATCAGAAAAAATAGGTTCAAACATTTTAGATGCTATTTCTAACGGTACAACTGAAGGGTTAAAATTAGCAGTAAATGTTGGAGCAATGCTACTTGTTTTTGTTGCTTTTATTGCGATGCTAAATGGTATTCTAGGTTGGGTTGGAGATATAACCTCAATAAATGATTGGATGGCGGCTAATACTTCGTATTCAAAGTTTTCTCTCGAAGCAATTTTAGGAACAATTTTTGCTCCTTTGATGTGGCTTATTGGTATTGCTAAAGAAGACATGATGATGATGGGACAACTACTTGGTATAAAATTAGCCGCAAGCGAATTTGTAGGGTATATACAACTTGCAGACTTAAAAAACGTTGCCAATGCCACGCATCTTACTTATAACAAATCAGTAATTATGGCAACATATATGTTGTGTGGATTTGCAAACTTTGCCTCTATTGGAATCCAAATTGGAGGAATAGGATCCTTGGCTCCAGGACAACGAAAAACTTTGTCAAAATTTGGAATGAAAGCATTACTTGGAGGGACAATCACTTCATTAATCTCTGCAACTATTGCTGGAATGATTATTGGATAATGAAAAAATATGTGGATTTGTTTAATTGTTGAATCGTTTACAGTTAAACAAATAAACGAATAAACAATTTTAATGAAACAATATTTAGATTTAATAAAACACGTTCGAGCAAACGGAATAGAGAAAACAGATAGAACGGGAACAGGAACAAAAAGTGTTTTTGGTTATCAAATGCGATTTGATTTAGCAGATGGTTTTCCTATGCTTACAACCAAAAAACTACACTTAAAATCTATCATTCACGAATTGTTATGGTTTCTTAAAGGCGATACAAATATTGGCTATTTACAAGAAAATGGTGTTAAAATTTGGGATGCTTGGGCTGATGAAAATGGAGATTTAGGACCAGTTTATGGACATCAATGGAGAAATTGGAATAGTGATGGAATTGATCAGATTGTAGATGTTATAAATACTATAAAGAATAATCCTGATAGTCGCAGAATGATTGTTTCGGCTTGGAATCCAAGTGTTTTACCTGACACTTCTATTTCTTTTTCTGAAAATATTGCAAATAACAAAGCAGCATTACCTCCTTGTCACGCGTTTTTTCAATTTTATGTAGCAAATGGTAAATTATCTTGTCAATTATACCAACGAAGTGCTGATATATTTCTTGGCGTTCCGTTTAATATTGCTTCGTATGCTTTATTAGTGATGATGATAGCGCAAGTATGTGATTTAGAATATGGAGAATTCGTTCATACATTTGGAGATGCACATATTTATAACAATCACAAAGAGCAAATTGATTTACAATTATCTCGTGACACTAGAGCGTTGCCAACAATGAAGTTAAACAAATTAATAAAAAATATTTTTGATTTTACTTTTAATGATTTTGAATTGATAGATTACAATCCTCATCCGTTGATTAGAGGGAAAGTGTCTGTTTAATTTTTTGAATAACATATAAAAAACACTATGCAAGAACAACACGAAATCTACGAAAACGCACGAAAACGCACCAAACAGAAAAAGAGATTGTATCTACACTTTGTTGTTTTTGCAGTTGGTTCTGTATTTTTATTTGTACTCGATAGAGTTTTCGCTGTTGGTGAAGACTACTTAAAAGACTGGTTTATTTGGGCAATTCTATTATGGTCATTCTTTTGGATTTTACATTTTGTAAATGTGTTTATCACTAAACGATTTATGGGAAAAGATTGGGAACGAAAACAAACGGAAAAATTGGTTGCCAAACAAGAAAAGCGTATTGAAGAAATAAAAAAAAGATTGGAAAGAGATGCGCAACACAAAGCAGAAAGTCAATTCTACAACAAACAAGAAAAAAAAAGCAACCCCAAACAAACCATTACCTTAATTGCTGCTATTGCAAATGACAATGCCTTAGGAAAAGACAACGACTTGATTTGGCATTTACCCGCAGATTTAAAACGTTTTAAAAGCACTACTACAGGACACCATATTATTATGGGACGCAATACGTATGAGTCTATCGGGAAACCTTTGCCGAATAGAACTTCAGTTATTATTACTCGAAATCTTGATTACAAAGCTGAAGGTTGTATTGTGGTGAATTCACTGAAAGAAGCAATCGCAGTTGTCAAAAATGATGCAAGTCCGTTTATAATTGGTGGTGCTCAAATCTATGAGCAAGCAGTTGGATTGGCTGATAAATTAGACATTACCGAAGTCCATCATTCTTTTGATGCAGATGTTTTCTTTCCAACAATTGATACGAAAATTTGGCAAGAGACAAGTAGAGAAAAATTTTCAGCAGATAAGAAAAATCAATATGACTATAGTTTTGTTACGTATCAAAAAAGATGATTATGCTACCTCAAGGTACAGAAAATAGTATGCGATGTAAAACATTCCAAACTTGACTTTTTTAATTATTTTAACTAACTTTACCCATCGTACAATAAAGTCAATTGAAACTGAATTTATTTTTATTCCATTACCAACAAGCGAAAAAAAGCCAACCGAACAAATAGCACATTTGGTTTTTTCCGACACAAAACCAAAAAATTTAAAAAATTATTTGCATCTATAAACTCACAATTAGAAACGCATAAAATTATTGTAAAAGCAGAATTGATTGTAGACTAGTATAGTAGAGATCCATAAGAACAAAAGGAAAAATAAATTACAAAGTAACTGAAGATCGCTCGGAAGACATGGTTGAAGGAAAAAAAATATGCTGATAGTGTAGATAAAGATGGCACTTGATTAAAGAAAAGAGAAAAGTATCATTTTGGCTTCAAAAAGAATTATGTGGCTGAAAATCAACGAATTGTGCTTGATAATTTAGAAAATCAAACATATATTATCCCAACCAACCTTCTCTATCCAAACTTCTATATTGAATAGCCTCTGCAATATGGTCTGGCGAAATGTCATTTTCACTCCCTAAATCTGCAATAGTACGTGCTACTTTTAAGATTCTGTCGTAGGCTCTTGCAGAAAGGTTTAAGCGTTCCATAGCGTTTTTTAAGAGTGTTTTAGATTTGTCATCCAAATCACAATATTTTCTAATTTGTTTTACACTCATCTGCGCATTGTAATGCACATTTTCGTTCTCTTTAAATCGTTCTGTTTGAAAATTACGAGCAATAATCACACGTTTTCTTATTGAATTACTTGGTTCTCCACGTCGTTCTTCCGTTAGTTTTTCAAAAGGTACAGGCTGCACTTCTATATGAATGTCAATTCTGTCGAGCAGCGGTCCAGAAATTTTACTTAAATAACGGTGCATTTCGGCAGGAGAAGAAGAGATAGCATTAGGATCATCAGAAAAATAACCACTTGGAGAAGGATTCATACTAGCAACCAACATAAAACTACTTGGATAGGTTACTGTAAATCGTGCTCTTGAAATTGTTACTTCTCTGTCTTCTAATGGTTGACGCATTACTTCGAGAACGTCACGTTTAAATTCTGGCAATTCATCTAAAAATAACACACCATTATGAGATAATGAGATTTCTCCAGGTTGCGGATAACTTCCTCCTCCAACCAACGCAACATTTGATATGGTGTGATGTGGACTTCTAAACGGACGCTGACTCATCAGACCACTATTTGCTTTTATACGACCAACAACACTATGAATTTTTGTAGTTTCTAAGGCTTCTTGCAAACTCATTGGCGGCAGTATTGTTGGCAATCGTTTTGCAAGCATTGTTTTTCCACTTCCAGGAGGACCAATCAAGATAATATTGTGTCCGCCAGCAGCAGCAATTTCCATACATCTTTTGATAGATTCTTGTCCCTTTACATCGGCAAAATCAAATTCAGGATTTTGCAGATTATCGTAAAATTCTTTTCGAGTATCAATAACTAAAGGCTCTAAAGTCGATTTTCCCTCAAAAAAATCAATTACTTCTTTGATATTTTCAACGGCATAGACATCTAAATCATCTACGATTGCTGCCTCTTTTGCATTCTGTTTTGGTAAAATAAAACCTTTAAAACCTTCTTCACGTGCTTTCACAGCAATTGGCAAAGTGCCTTTTATAGGTTGTAGACTTCCATCGAGCGAGAGTTCGCCCATAATAATGTATTTATCTACTTCTTTGGATTTAATTTGATTGGACGCTGCGAGAATTCCAATAGCAAGCGTTAAATCATACGCACTTCCTTCTTTGCGCAAATCTGCAGGAGCCATATTGATAGTGATTTTCTTTCCAGGAAGTTTGTAGCCATTATTATTTAGTGTAGCAGAAATACGATATGAACTTTCTTTGATAGCATTGTCTGGAAGACCAACAAGATGATAGCCAATTCCTTTATCGATGTTTACTTCAACAGTTATAGTTGTTGCTTCGACACCAAAAACGGCGGAGCCAAAAACTTTTACAAGCATATTTTTTTATTTCTATAAAAGTAAAGAATATTATTGTATAAAAAAATGTAGCCAATTATTTTTCAATAATTCCAATAACTTCCAACAAATCCTCTTTTATCAATTCATAGTTTTCAAAAATGATAAAATGGTTTCCTTTTTCAATGGTTTTGGAAATTAACAGTGTTTCGTTTACATTTTTTTTGATAAAACCCATATTTTCATAAGGCACAATCCAATCTTTATTTCCGTGGTAATAATGAATTGGAATCGTGATATTTTTCCAATCATTTTTCATTTTGTTAAGTTCATCAATATGCGAGGATTTTTCATCATCAGAAACTCTCAGCGCTTTAGAAAATAACCATCTCGTAGATTTCCAGTGCACCAATTTTCCTATTCCAAAAAACTTCTCATCATCAGGAGAAATTGCGGGCGCAATCATAAAAATATGTTTTACTTCAGGATATTTTACAGCCATTTTACCAACTATTGGACCTCCATATGACCAACTAAATAACACAACATTTTTCAAGTTATGTTTTTGAATGATTGTATAAATACTTTCTGCTTGTTTGTTTAATGAGGTTTCAGAATTTCCATAATCAGAATAACCATAGCCCAAACGATCAATACTTATAAGGTTTGCCTTTTCACTTAATTCTTTGTCTTGCAAGTGTCTGTAAAAATTATGGCTAGATCCTGGAGCACCATGAACAAAAATGATGGTTGGAGTGTTAGCGTCGATTGGTTTTGATGCAATATATCGAACTGTTTTCTCTTCAAATTTTTCACGATATATTGTTGGAGTTATAGTTGCTTTTTTAAATACCTTATAGACTTTTTTGTCATTTTTTCGAAATGTTGCGCAGGAATTGAGAGCAAATAACAGAATGATTATAAATAAAGGAATTAATACCCTTTTTCTTTTTAACATATCAAAATAAATAGGTTTTTGGAAATTTAGAGGCTGTTATTCTTTTTTTTATCAAGGCATTAATTTTTGATGTTGAGATATTATACCTCAGATTATTAATGACTTCATTTGCATATCAACCTCAAATTTACCAACATTAAAGTTAAATAAATAGTCTAATAATTTTATATTTCCTAACGGATATTTATGCGTTAGTTTGTGCACACGATTCCAAGTCCAAGAATTTACATCATTTCCAAGCTGATTTTCAAGAAACTTAATTGTTTAGGTAAATGAAAATGTCAACATTTTTGGTATTAATATTGTCCCATCAAATGGAGTTTTCTCTTTGTAGTTGGTCGTTTATAGTATGCGCCATTAATGTTATGTTTTTAAAATCAACAAATGTTTTTTTTAGATTTAGTCTTCAAATGTATTGTTCAAAAAATAAATTTGGTGTAAATAGTTGCTCTAACATTAAATTACAAATCACCAAAACAATTTGAACAAGAATTATTACAAATGAAAAATAAAGCATAATTGCCCTTAACTATTTCTCCACTAAATCGTAGAAACTCCAAAAAATATCCTGCAATAAATAGGATGATGATAAGTCCTAAAAGGATTTTCCGTAAAGTTACTTAAATTATTTAAACCAATTTTCTACAATAGTTTTTTCGATGGATATCGCCGTTTTATGGATAAACTCGTTTTTAATAGCATCATATTTGTAGTCATCACCCCATTTAAGGCAATTTTCTGCAACTTGTTTGATGCTTTCACATACATACAAAACCTCTTCATTTGTTATTGTTGGATGTATTGACATGCGTATCCATCCAGGACGTTCAACCATACAGCCTTCCAATATTTTTTCTTCAATACTTTTTGAGGTTTGCTTATCTACGTGTAATAAGAAATGTCCGTAAGTTCCTGCGCAGGAGCATCCTCCTCTAGTTTGAACGCCAAAACGATCGTTGAGTAGTTTTACAATCAAGTTAAAATGAACATCAGTAATATAGAAAGAAAAAATGCCTAATCTATCAGTATGCTGTTTTGCAAGAATGTTAAGATTTTTGATTTTTGATAATTTTTCAAAAGCGATTTCATTGATTTCATGCTCTCTTTTTAAGATGTTCTCAACACCCATTTTTTCTTTTAGTTGAACAGATAACGCAATCTTAATCGTTTGTAAAAAACCAGGAGTTCCACCATCTTCGCGAGTTTCAATATCATCAACATAGTCATGATCTCCCCAAGGATTGGTGTAGTCTACAGTTCCTCCTCCAGGATTATCAGGAACAATATTTTTGTACAGTTTTTTATTAAAGATTAATACACCTGAAGTTCCAGGACCTCCTAAAAACTTGTGAGGTGAAAAGAAGATAGCATCTAAATACGACTCTTTATCATTTGGATGCATATCAATTTTAACATAAGGTGCAGAGCAAGCAAAATCAACAAAACAAAGTCCGCCAATTTGATGAATTATTTTTGCAATTCTGTGATAGTCAGTTCTAATTCCAGTTACGTTTGAGCAAGCAGTAATTGATGCGATTTTAATAGGTCTGTTTTTATATGCTGTTAGTAGTTTTTTAAAACTATCAAAGCAAATCAAACCAGAATCCAAACAAGGAATTATCTCAACATCAGCAATTGTTTCTAACCAAGAAGTTTGATTAGAATGATGCTCCATATGTGTAATAAAAACAATAGGTTTTAGTTCGTTTGGTACTTTAGTATGTTCTTTTAAATTCTCAGAAATCTTTAAACCTAATATCCTTTGAAATTTATTAACAACGCCTGTCATTCCTGTGCCTTCGGTAATTAAAATATCATTTTCACTTGCGTTTACGTGTTGCTTTATGATATTTCTTGACTTGTGATATGCTTGCGTCATTACAGAGCCTGTAATCGAAGTTTCAGTATGTGTATTTGCAACAAAAGGGCCAAATTCATTCAGCATTTTATCTTCTATTGGTCGATATAATCTTCCGCTTGCAGTCCAATCTGTATAAATGATTTTTTGTTTGCCAAAAGGCGATTCAAACGTTTGATTTACACCAACAATATGTTGTCTAAATTGCTGAAAATAAGTTTCTAAATTTGAAGGTTTGTTGGAAGTTGAACTCATTTATTACTTTTTTGATATAAATTTTTACTTAAAATTTGATAAACCTTCTTTGAGCCAATTATAATATTCGTCAACATTTGGTGTGTAACCAACAGGATCAATCAAGTTTTCTTCATTGTGATCCATCAAAACATAATATGGTTGAGCGTTTGTTCCGTATTTTATAGTTTGCAATTCACTCCATTTCTGACCGATAAATCGTAATTTTTTTCCAGGATTTAGTTTTGATTCTACAACATCATCTTCTGCTAAAGGTCTTTTATCATCAACATATAAAGAGATTAAAACAATGTCGTTTTTGATGATTTTTAAAATATTTTCTTTTACCCAAACATTTTGCTCCATTTTACGACAGTTTACACATGCTTTTCCTGTAAAATCAATCATTACAGGCTTTCCAACTTTTTTTGCATACGCCAATCCTATGTCATAATCGTTGAATGCTAAAATGTCGTGAGGTGCCATTAGATGGGCACCTTTGGGAATATCTGCATGACTTGTAGTTTCAGTTCCGCCTCCAAGTTTTGAAAAACCAACACCATAAGGTGATTCGCTATAATGCTGTGGAGGAGGAAAGGCACTTATTAAATTTAGTGGCGCTCCCCAAAGTCCAGGAATCATATAAACTGTAAATGACATTACGATTAAACCTAAACTCAATCGTCCAACAGAAATATGTGTTAGCGGAGAATCATGAGGCAATTGTATTTTTCCGAAAAGATAAAATGCCAAAGCACCAAAAATAGTAACCCAAATAGCAATAAATACCTCACGTTCTAATAGGTGTAAATCTAAAACTAAATCAGCATTTGAAAGGAATTTGAAAGCCAAAGCTAATTCTAAAAATCCTAAAATAACTTTTACAGTGTTTAGCCATCCTCCAGATTTTGGTAATGAATTTAACCATCCAGGAAATGCTGCAAATAAGGTAAAGGGTAATGCGATTGCTAATGAAAATCCGAACATGCTAATTATTGGCGCAATTCCTCCTTGTGCTGCTGCTGCAACTAAGGCTGTTCCAACAATAGGACCTGTACAAGAAAAGGAAACGATTGCTAAGGCTAATGCCATAAAAAAGATACCAATCATTCCACCTCTGTCTGCTTGCTTATCGACTTTTGTTCCCCAAGAACTAGGTAAAACAATTTCAAAAGCACCTAAAAAGGAGATCGCAAAAACAATTAATAAAACAAAGAAAATGAGGTTAAACCATACGTTTGTTGAAAGTGCATTTAGCGCATCTGCTCCGAAGATTTTACTAACAAAAATACCTAATAGAACATATAAAATGATGATTGATAATCCGTAAATAATCGCATTTCTAATTCCTACTGACTTATTTTTACTTTGTTTCGTAAAAAAACTTACAGTCATAGGAATCATCGGAAACACACAAGGCGTCAGTAATGCCGCAAAACCTGCAAAAAAGCTAAGAATAAAAAGTGTCCACAACCCTTTTTTAGGAGAAGAATCATATTTTTTAGGGCTTACTTCACTGGTTTCATTTTTTTTTTCTTCGGCTATTTTCTTAATTTCAGATTCATTTGAAGTTCCTGCTTTTCCTTGGAGCGAGAATTTAATGTCTTTAAAAGTTGGAGGTAAACATTGGCTATCATCACAAGCCATAAATTCAATTTCACCATTGATATCTATTTTTTCATTGTTCAATAATCGAATATGTTGTTTAAAAGTCGCCGTATTCTCAAAATATTTGATGTTCATTCCAAACGTTTTGTCAAATGCAGTATGACCTTCATCTTCAATTGGTTTTCCAATTAATTGGAAAGTATCAGAATCACTTTCAAGATTGATTGTTGTAGGATTAGGACCATCTTCTCCTGGTATGTTTTGAGAATATATATGCCAACCTTCGTCAATTGTTGCTGTTACAACTAAATAAAAGTTTGAAGCATCAATAGTTTCTACAGATGTTGTAAATTTTACAGGATCAAGTATTTGCGCATTTGCAAAAGAAAAAACAAGCGTAAGTATAAATAAACTAACTATTTTCTTACTCGCTAGACTTATTTTATTTTTTAAATATTTCATTATTTTTAATTGTTATTTTAAGCGTTTTAGTTGTGTTTTCGGTTATTTTAAACCGATTGTCAAGGCGTTTTCCAACAATCCAAACAATTTCATTATTCGAGGTGCAAAGTAACCAATTTTTTTCCTTTTCTAAAATTGAAAATTTTTCATCTTTAAAAAATTTACTTAATTTCTTTTTTCCTTGCATTCCTATTGGGCAAAAATAGTCTCCTTTTTTCCATTTTCTTATAATTAATGGAAATTTTAACAAATTTTTATCAATTAGAGCAATCTTTGGGTTGCTGTTTTGAATTTTGAATTTTGAATTTTGAATTTTTATTTTCAAATTTAGTGAATCGTTTTGAAAAACAATATCATCTTCATTAATCTTAAACTCATCTCTTAGCCCTTCGCCATTCCCCTTTTGCCTCGCAGATAATAATAAGCACGTTCTATCCTTTACAAGTCTATGCGTTTTACTCAACACTTGTTTTCCGCTTTGCGCATCTAATAAATAAACAACATCGCTCCATTCCGTAAAATTATAGTCTTTTAAAAGTTCAAATAAATAAGCTTTTGGATTCGATGTTTTTTTAATTTCTTCGATATTAAATTTCTGATATTCAGATTCTAAAACAGCAACTTTTTTTTTAAAATCAGCAATTGTATCATTTACTATTTGCTGACTTCCTTGTAGATTTTCAAGCGTTTTATCAAACGATTGCATCAAACTTGGATTTAATTCTTTCAAAACAGGTATTATTTGATGACGAATTTTATTTCTAAAATACTTTGTAGAAGTATTGCTTTTATCTTCCCGCCATTCAATGTTGTTTTCAGTTGCAAAGGTATGAATTTCATCACGTGTAAAAGTTAATAAAGGACGCACAATTTGTCCGTTTAAAACAGGAATTCCTGTCAAGCCTTCTAAGCCAGTTCCACGAGTAAAATTGATTAAAAATGTTTCTAAAGCATCGTCTTTTTGATGTGCCGTAAGCACGTAATCTAAGTTATTTCCCTCTAAAATTTCAGAAAACCAATTATAACGAAGTTCACGAGCAGCCATCTGAATAGATAATTTGTTTTTACTTGCGTAATCATCAGTATTAAAAGAGATTGTGTATAATTTTAGGTCTAATTTTTTTGTTAATTTTTTAACAAACGCTTCATCTAAGTCACTTTCTTTTCCTCGTAATTTGAAGTTGCAATGTGCCAAAGAAACATCAAATTTTGACTGATATAAAAGATGCGTCAAAACAACACTATCAATTCCGCCAGAAATAGCAATGAGTAGTTTTTTATCCTTCAAAAAAGGAAAATGTTGGGTGATATGTTGTTGAAAATCTTTTTGCAACTGCTTTTTAGTTTATTAAGCAAAGATAGTCAATAGGAATCAAGAATTATTTATCCACTCAATAATAGTTGTCATTAAATTTTCTTTACACAAGTCATTATGCAATTCGTGATAACCTCTTTCGTATAGTTTTATGGTTGCTTTATTAGATTTTTCAGCAAATTCTACCGATGCTTTATGGTCAATAATTTTGTCGCCAGTTCCATGAAAAATGGCTGTTGGAATTGTTAAGTTTTGCGCATTGTCAATTGCCCATTTCCCAGTTTCAATAAAAGTAATAGAGTAGTTTGGACTTATTTTACTGTGTACCAAAGGATCATCAATATATTTTTGAACTTCATTTTTGTCACGAGAAATATCATTTGGATTGAGTTCATTTTCCATCGTTATAGAAGGTGCAATTTTTTGTAATAATTTTCCGACAGCTAATTTTATTTTTGGCGGTTCAAATGCCAATTTTAAAAACGGACTTGTAGCGATAACGCCTTTTATTTTTGGTGTTCTGCGCAACGCATAATTAAGCACAACATTTCCGCCCATACTATGACCGTATAAAAATGTAGGAATGTCGCCAAAAATTTCTTTAGATTTTTCTAACATCTTTGAAACACTATCTAAAACAGCCTCAAAACTTGGATTATGTCCTCGTTTCCCTTCTGTTTTTCCATGTCCAAAATGATCAAAAGAGATTACAGAAATATCCTGTTTCACCAATTTTGCAACAACAAAATCTGCGTATCTGCTTGAGTGTTCTCCCATTCCGTGAACTAATAAAACGGATGCTTTCGGTTGTTTAGATTTCCAGTACTGTCCGAAAAAATTAGTGTTATGAAGGTTAAAATTAAATGTTTGATGCGTCATTTATGTCAAAATAGTCTATAAATATACTAATTAGAATTTAATAAGACTTCACGCATAGCTTTGGCTTTGAGCAAGCATTCTTCATATTCTTTTTCAGGGATAGATTTTGTAGTAATTGCGCCACCAACAGAGTAAGAAATATATTTTTCAGATTGATTATATAAAATACTTCGGATGACAACATTAAAGTCAAAATTGCCAGAAGGAGAAAAATAACCAACAGCACCAGAATAAAGGCTTCTTTTTGTTTCTTCAAGGTCTTCAATAGTTTTCATTGCCGCTATTTTTGGCGCTCCAGTCATACTTCCCATAGGAAATAATGATTTAATAACATCAACCGAATTTGTTTCGGGTTTCACTTCAGAAACTACTGTTGAAATTAATTGATGCAACTGTTTAAAGGTATAAACCTTGCATAGTTCTGTAACTTTTACACTTCCTTTTATAGCAGTTTTTGAAAGGTCATTTCTTACCAAGTCAACAATCATAATATTTTCGGCACGTTCTTTTGTGTCGTTTTCAAGTTGTGCGATTAATTTTGTATCTTCTGATGGACTTTTACCTCGTTTTATGGTTCCTTTTATAGGCTGCGAAATGATGGTGTTTCCGATTCGTTTTAAGAAACGTTCGGGAGAGGCTGAGAGTAAGAATTTATCATCCAACTTTAAAAAAGTAGCAAACGGAGAAGAAGAAATGTTGTTTAATTCTTGATATACTTTTAATGGATTTATGGTCGAGTTTTCAGCAAAAAATTCTTGACAAAAACTCACTTCGTAAATATTCCCTCGATGAATATGTGCTAGAATTTTGTTGATTTTACTATAATATTCATCTTTATGAACTCGTAATTTTATTTTGATTTCGTTTGTGAGATTACTTCGTCGTTCCTCCTCGTAATGACGTATTTCTTCTAAATCAGATGCTATTTCATCTTTGTAATTGAGTAAAGATTTTACTTCAACAGTGTTTCCGCTGATAAAAAATATTTTTTTTGGCTGAAAAAAGTATAAATCTGGAAAATTGAGTCCATCAAAATTATTAGAATGTAATTTTTCAATATCATTTTTTAAATCATATCCTAAATATCCAAAGATAAAATCGTTTGTTTCTTTTTGATATTTTTTTAGCTTCTCAAAAGAATTATTATAATCGCATTGAATCTTAGAATGCATATCAACCGCAAGAACACTATCAAAATTAGCCATTGTTGCGTCGTTAGAATCTAACCAAACAAACTTATCAAACTGTTGTGCCCAAGCCAAAAGATTAGTTTTAAACTTTTTAATGTCAGTAAAATTGATTTTTTTTGAAGTTCTCATTCAGAAACAAAAATAAAAATAAAATGTCATATTGAGCAAAGCGAAATATCTCACAGAGATGCTTCACTAAGGTCAGAATGACATAAAATTATTGTTTTATAAAATTGATTAACTATGTATTGCTCTTCCAGCAACTGCCATACACGCTTCTTTAATTGCTTCGGTAAATGTTGGATGTGCGTGTGAACTACGAGCAACATCTTCTGATGATGCTCTAAATTCCATTGCAATAACGGCTTCTGCGATCATGTCAGCAGCACGAGCACCAATCATATGCATTCCAAGAATTTCATCCGTATCTGCATGTGCCAATACTTTTACTTGTCCGTCAAGATCCATACTTGCACGAGCACGACCTAAAGCACGCATTGGAAAACTGCCAACTTTATAATTTACACCTTCTTCTTTTAATTGTTCTTCGGTTTTGCCTACAGCCGCAACTTCTGGCCAAGTATAAACAACTCCAGGAATTAAATTATAATCGACATAAGGTTTTTGACCTGCAATAATTTCTGCGATAAATTCTCCTTCTTCTGATGCTTTGTGAGCAAGCATTGCACCTTTTATTACATCGCCAATTGCATAAATATTAGGAATGTTGGTTTGCAAATGTCTGTTTGTTTCAATTTGACCTCTCTCAGTAACTTTTACTCCTACATTTTCAAGGCCTAATTTGTCAGTGTATGGTCTTCTTCCAACAGAAACCAAACAATAATCACCATTAAATTCTACAGGATTACCCTTTTTGTCATCAGCAGTTATAACAACTTTGTTGCCTTTTATATTTACTGCTGTTACTTTGTGATTTGTAAAAAACTTTATTCCTTGTTTTTTTAATGATTTTTGTAATTCTTTAGACAACATGCTGTCCATAGTAGGAATAATCTTTGGCATATATTCAATGATAGATACTTGAGAACCTAATCGACTATATACTTGCCCTAATTCTAAACCAATAACTCCGCCACCAATAACAAGTAAATGTTTAGGTATTTCAGTTAAAGACAACGCTTCGGTTGAAGTAATGACACGCTTTTTGTCTAATTTTATAAACGGTAAACTTGATGGTTTTGAGCCTGTAGCAATGATGGTGTGTTTAGATTCAATCGTTTCAGTTTTCCCTTCTGATGCAATATTTATATGTGTTGCATCTTTAAAACTTCCGAAACCTTTATAGACTGTAATTTTGTTTTTATTCATCAAAAAGTCAATTCCAGCACATGTTTGAGATACGACTTCATTCTTTCTGTCAATCATTTGTTTGAAATTCACTTTTATTTCTTTAGCATCTATTCCATGTTTTTCAAAGTGATGCGTTGCATCATAATAATGATGTGAAGAATCTAATAATGCTTTTGAAGGGATACAACCTACATTAAGGCAAGTTCCACCTAAAGTATTGTATTTTTCAATGATTGCAGTCTTTAATCCAAGTTGTGCGCAGCGTATTGCTGCAACATAGCCTCCAGGACCAGAACCAATAACAGTTACATCGTATGTGCTCATATAATAGTCTTATAAATTGAAATACAAAAATACAGTTTTTTGTTAAAACACTTGATAAAATAGTTGTTTTTGAAATAAAATTTTGAATTCTTTATGTGCCCTGGGTATAATTTATTATCTTTGTTAGAAAGCTAAGACATAAACATAAATAAATATCATTTCATAAGAATTTAAAATTATTTAACAGGGTGAATTTTATTTGTGTTAAAGTTTTCTGTTTCACGAGAAATAAACTTGCACGAATTAGGTATTATATATATAATCCATTTGACAATTTATTCTTTTTTTTGGTTTAATACCTCGAAGCTTGCCCCGATTCCTTTTATTGGGTCAAGGCTTGCCTTGAGGTTTTAATGCCTTTTACTATTTTTTTTGGCAGTTGTAGCATTATAAGATTTACTTATCGTTGTGGGGACGAAAAATCAAAATTGTTGCAACTGCTTTTTTATAGCAATTAATTGTATGATAATTATCTTTTGATAAAGATTTTTGTAAAATAATACCTTCCTTCGTCATTACTTTTAGTAGAAATTCCAAAATCAGTAAAAGATACATTTTCAATATTGAGTCTATGACTGTCGCTATTCAGCCACGCATTTACTACTGCTTCAGCACTACTATAGCCATAAGCAACATTTTCAGCTACACTTTTTGCAGAAGCACAAGTTGCTAAATTTTGATGACGAACTCCAAAATTAGCGTGACTTACATCGCCAGTTTTTACCATATAATCTATATGTGTTATTGCTTCACCTGAAACAATATTATAAACATTCAATTTTGGCAAACCCTTACTTGTTCTATGATTATTTATTAAATTAAATATTTTGTGCTCTATCGTAGTATAAGATAATGCAATATCGCTTTTTTCTGATAAGTTAATTCCTTTATTGTCACCATTTGAACAAGAGAAAAGAAAAGTACTTACTAAAGTTAAGATTAGGATTTTTTGAGGTTAAAAAATGAATAGGTAAATCAAGTCGCAACTTCTATAATTGTAAAATAGTTGTTGTGGGGACAATTATTTCACAAGTAGTTACGACTGATTTATACTTTCCTACTAAAATAATATAAAATGTAATTTTTGATTTGAAGAATGTACTTTTTTTAAAACACAAATACCTATGCTCTTTTGTTGAATCTTAGAAGCAACAATAACATTTATTGATAACAATACATTTTTGTTTACGCTAAAATTGACATCCTCTCTTATATTCTTAAAAGAAAAATAATCTACTGAAAGTTTCAGCAAAAAAGCAATAGGTTTAAATGTAATTAATTTCATTGTGTGGGGATTTGTGGGGTTATAATGAACTAATTATATGACAATATATGATAAAAAATAGTATCTACCAAATATTTTTGTAAAAAACTTACGATTTGTTGCTAAAAACGTACTGTTTATTGCTAATTAGCGCAGTTTATTTTATTTGTAGATGTATGTGATCATCATCTCTCACGGTTCTCAACCATGGAAACGAATTTTATTTTAACAATCCTGCGCGTTTTAATAAAGCATCAACATTTGGTTCTTTTTCTCTAAAACGTTTGTAAAGTGACATCGGATTTTCAGTCTACCTTTTGAAAGGATAGTATCTTTAAATTTTTGAGCAACTTCTTTGTCAAAAATTCCAGACTCTTTAAAATATTCAAAGACATCTGCATCCAAAACTTCTGCTCATTTATAAGAATAGTATCCCGAGGAATATCCTCCTTGAAAAATATGTGAAAAAGCAGTACTCATACAATTTTCTGCAACACCTGGATATAATTTAGTATCAGCAAAAGCATTTTTTTCAAATTCTCTTGCAGATTTTATGGCCTCAGGAGAATTTGTATGCCAATTCATATCTAATAAGCCAAAACTTAATTGACGTAATGTTGTCATTCCTTCAAGAAAATTAGAAGAGTCTTTAATTTTTTGTACCAATTCCATCGGAATTGGCTCGTTGCTTTTATAATGTTTAGCAAATAAATCTAGGGCTTCCTTTTCATAACACCAATTTTCTAAGACTTGACTTGGCAATTCTACAAAGTCCCAATGAACGCTTGTTCCTGACAAACTTGGATATATTGTATTGGCTAACATTCCATGCAAAGCATGTCCAAACTCATGAAATAATGGATTTATAAAAAAAAATAATGTGACTTGTTAAGAAAAAAAGTGTCTAAATTAATATGTCGAGTGACTTTTCTGATTTGGGAAATAGGAAAAGACATAAGACATATGTCAGTAATTAAATTTAACTATTGATATAATAGTTCCTTGCTTTTGCGAGGAACTATTTTTTTATTTTCTCAGCTGCCTTATTCACTTTTACTTTTAGGCTTTCTTTATAAAATAAGATTTTATCAAGCACACATTTATCAGACGAACCAATAATTTGTGTAGCAAGAATTCCAGCATTAGTAGCTCCATCAAGTGCAACAGTTGCAACAGGAACTCCTAAAGGCATTTGTAATATTGATAAAACAGAATCCCAACCATCAATAGAATTTTTTGATTTAACAGGGACTCCAATTACAGGTAATGGACTCATTGACGCTACCATTCCAGGTAAATGAGCTGCACCTCCAGCACCAGCAATTATTACAGAAATTCCTCTTTTATGAGCATTCTTAGAATAGTCAAATAACTTTTCAGGAGTGCGATGTGCTGATACAATATCAACTTCAGTTTCTATATCAAAACTTTGTAAAATATCAATTGCACCTTGCATAACTGGAAGATCTGAATTGCTTCCCATAATGATTCCTACTTTTGCCATAATTTTATTATTTAGTTGTTACTCTAATCGTTTTCTTTACTATTTCTGCTGTTTTCCTAGCTTCGTTTAAATCTTTATTCACAATGGTTACATGTCCCATTTTACGAAAAGGCTTTGTTTGTCTTTTCCCATAAATGTGTGGCGTAACTCCATCAATCTGCATAATTTTTTCGATATTTTTATAAACTACATCGCCAGAAAAACCTTCTTCACCTACCAAATTTACCATAATTCCCGCAACTTTACTGTCTGTGTTTCCTAAAGGGAGGTTTAAAACGGCGCGTATATGTTGTTCAAACTGACTTGTGTAAGATGTTTCAATCGTATGATGCCCACTATTATGTGTTCTTGGAGCAACTTCGTTGACGATAATTTCATCATTTTGTGTTTGAAATAATTCTACGGCCAATAAGCCAATATGTTTAAAAGAATTTGCCACTTGTAAAGCTACTTCTCGTGATTTTTGTGCAATTTTTTCATCAATTCTTGCAGGACATATCACACATTCTACTTGATTTGCTTCTGGATGAAATTCCATTTCTACAACAGGATACATTTTTATTTCGCCATCATTATTTCGAGCAACAATAACAGCCAATTCGTTTTTAAATGGAATCAATTCTTCAGTGATACACTCAATATTTGGTAAACCTTCTAAATCCTCTAAAGATTTAATCATTTTCACACCATTTCCATCATAACCAAATTGTGTAGATTTCCAAACAAAAGGAAATATTGTCTCTTTAATTTCTGATGTTCTGTCAAAACGTTTAAAATTTGCTGTCGGAATATTATTATCTATAAAAAATTGTTTTTGAACTCCTTTATTTTGGATAATTCGCAGTGTTTTTGAAGAAGGATATACTTTTATGCCGTCTTTTTCTAATGCTTCTAACGCATCAACATTTACATGTTCTATCTCGATAGTAAGTACATCAACGCGCTTTCCAAAATTATAGACATCCTTATAATTCATTAAGTTTCCTAAATGAAATTCGTTACAAATTTGCGCACAAGGCGCATCCTTAGAACTATCTAAAACCACAGTATAAATATCGTATTTTTGGGTTTCGAACAATAACATTTTGCCTAATTGACCGCCTCCAAGAACACCTAATTTAAAATCAGAAGAAAAATAATTTTTCACTTAAAAAATCTTTCGTACAAAAATAAGCATCCAAAAGTAATAATCACTAAAAATTAGTAACATTTAAAATCGAACTACTTACTTGTTCAACCTTAAATTCACAAACCGACTTTGAAACTCCTGCAGTTTGAGGAGAACCATCTAATATGCTAAATTCTGCATCATCACAAGGGCAAAGAAGTTTAATATCATTGACAACAACCATTTTATTTGCACAAGTTTGATGTGGACATTCACGACTGAACGCTCGAAAAGAATTACCAAGTCGATAGATAACAATTCCTTTGGTTCCGCCATTTGCGTAAGCCCAACCTGCAGGAACTTGTAGATTGATAAATTCAGGATTTGCGAGATTAATTGTTTGATTACTTATGATATCACAAAATTGTGTTGTACCATTATTTTCACAATTAAAAATTAATAAAAAAGAGCTTATAAAAAGAAGTTTTTTCATTGTGTTTTGTTAAGATGTTTGTTTAAAACGAGTACAATTTACAAATATTTTGTACATTTGTTAGACGATCTCATTCTGTCTTATCAGTTTTGAGATTTTTTATTTAATAAAATGAAGAGTTATGAGTGAAATTTCATATTATACACCAGAAGGATTTCAAAAATTAAAAGATGAGTTAGAGCATCTTGAACATGTAGAACGACCAAGAGTAACGCAAGAGATTAGTGATGCTCGTGATAAAGGGGATTTAAGTGAAAATGCTGAATACCATGCAGCAAAAGAAGAGCAATCGCATTTAGAATTTAAAATAGCTAAATTGAAAAATATATTTTCTAATGCACGAATATTGGATGATTCTCAATTAGATACGTCAAAAGTATTGGTGTTATCGAAAGTTAAAATTAAAAATACAGCCAACAATATGGAGTTTTCTTACACCTTAGTTGCTGATTCTGAATCAAATATAAAATTAGGAAAATTATCAGTAAACTCTCCAATAGGTAAAGGATTATTAGGAAAAGAGGTTGGAGATATTGCTGAAATCCAAGTGCCAAATGGCATTATGAACTTCCAAATAATTGAAATAGCACGATAAAATGGCTTCTATATTCACTAAAATAATCAACGGAGAAATTCCTTGTTATAAAGTAGCAGAAAATGATGATTTTATTGCGTTTTTAGATGTTAATCCGAATGCGAAAGGACATACATTGGTTGTGCCAAGAAAAGAAGTAAATAAACTTTTTGATTTAGATGAACAAACATATGAGGGTTTGATGCAATTTTCTCGAAAAGTAGCCATTGCGTTGGAGAAAACAATTTCGTGTAAACGTATTGGAATGTCTGTAATTGGTCTAGAAGTTCCACATGTACACGTACATTTAATTCCGTTGAATGCTATGGCTGATATTCAATTCAAACAAAAAGTATCTTTGACTAAAGACGAGTTTGAGCAGATTGCAAGGGCGATTGGTGAGAATATGTAGATTTTTTTTCTTTCTATAAACATGAATATTTCCTCTTGGAAAATACATCAAAGATATTATAGAATCATTATAAGTTAATGTTTCATATTCTAAAGTGTCTATTTCTGTTGTGAGAACAAGAAATTTTCTTTTTATCAGTTCTGTGTTTGCATATTCTGGTAATGTATCAGTTATTTGATATTGGTAAATATTATCTTTATCAGACTTATCATCATATAAAAACATCCATTTTTGTATTTTAATTTTATTTAATTGTTGCTAATGAATCCCCTTCGTGAACCCAAGAGCCATCTAATAGATTAAATTTGTTAAATGTAAACATTGAATTATTACGACTTAGAAATGTAATGATATCACTAAAAGCTAGCAATGCATAACCAAAATGTCGTATTAAGTAAAAAAGAATAATTATAAGCCTTAAATCATTGGAGTTAATCAAATGAAAAATTGCGACAACCAAAATACATCTTTGGTTATACAATACCGATAAGCGTAAGTCCAAAAATATTACTCCAAACTCGCTCCACTAGCAGCAACAGTTCTATCAATTTTTCGCATTAAGCCTTGTAAAACTTTTCCTGGACCAACCTCAACAAATTCAGTTCCGCCATCAGTAATCATCGCTTGAATACATTGCGTCCATTTTACAGGAGCCGTTAATTGTGCTATTAAGTTTTCTTTAATTTCTTCAGGGCTTGTAACTGCCTTTGCAACCACATTTTGATATACAGGACACGTTGGTTCGCTAAAGGTTGTTTCTTCTATAGCAGTAGCCAATTCTTCTCTTGCAGGTTTCATTAATGGAGAATGAAATGCGCCTCCAACTGGTAATACCAAGGCTCTTCTTGCTCCTTTTTCGGTCAATGCTTCACATGCTTTGTTTATCGCTTCAAGTTCTCCAGAAATCACCAATTGTCCTGGACAATTATAGTTTGCTGCAACTACAACGCCATCAATCTTAGCACACGTTTCTTCAACTACAGCGTCTTCTAATCCTAATACAGCAGCCATTGTAGATTCTTGTGCTTCACAGGCTTTTTGCATTGCCAAAGCTCGTTTTGACACCAATCTTAATCCGTCTTCAAAAGTTAAAACTCCATTAGCAACCAATGCAGATAATTCACCTAATGAATGTCCTGCAACCATTTCTGGTTTAAAATCATCTCCTAAAACTTTCGCTAAAATAACAGAATGTAAGAAAATTGCAGGTTGTGTTACTTTCGTTTCTTTTAATTCTTCAGGAGTTCCTTCAAACATGATGTCTGTAATATGGAATCCTAAAATATCGTTTGCTTGCTCAAACAGTTCTTGTGCTACTGTTGAGTTTTCGTATAAATCTAAACCCATTCCTGTAAATTGTGCTCCTTGACCTGGAAAAATATATGCTTTCATACTGTATTTTTAGTTGATTTTTTTCGATGGTAAAGATAATAAATTATATCGTTTGATTCATTGTAAATCGAAATTACAACTATTTACTGCTTTCGGTTAATGACATTTAATTTATAGTTTGGGAGAGAGATAACTAATTATTATTGCTACATTGGACACTCCTATTTTATACGTCTTAATTATGCACTTAAAAAATATTTGGACTAAAAGTCGGAGGAGAAATTGCTTAATAATAATTTCATCATAACCTTGTAATTAATAACTATCATAAACGTCTAAGCAAGCAGTAAATTTTTCTTATTGTTTACATAAATCATACTAAAACAAAAACGATGTCAAAAACATATTACGATCCAGCAGATTTAAGAAAATTTGGAGAGATAACAGAGTGGAATGAAGAGTTGGGAAATAAATTCTTTGATTATTACAATAAAGTTTTTGAAGAAGGTGCATTAACGGCTCGTGAAAAATCATTGATTGCTTTGGCTGTATCACATACTGAACAATGTCCGTATTGTATAGACTCTTACACAAAAGATGGTTTACAACGAGGTATTACTAAAGAGGAAATGATGGAAGCTGTTCATGTTGGTGCTGCTATAAAAAGTGGTGCAACACTAGTTCACAGTGTGCAAATGATGAATAAAGTAAACAAATTAGAAATGTAATGAAGAAATCACTTTTAGCAAGAAATAACGATTTAGCAAATACAGAGCGTCAGTTAGAAATTCTTTCAAACGGAATCTTTGCTGATGGAGATTTACCAACATTTGCTAATAAAATAAAGGAAACAAATCGGTTTCCATTACGTCCTAAAAAATTAGAAATTTTACAAATAAACTTAGGTTATATGTGTAACCAAGTTTGTGCACATTGTCACGTAGATGCTGGTCCAGATCGTAAAGAAATTATGACGGTTGAAACTATGCAACAATGTCTTGATGTTATTAAAAAAACAGAAGCACATACATTGGATTTAACTGGAGGCGCACCAGAAATGAATCCAAATTTTAGATGGTTTGTGGAAGAAACCTCTAAAGCAGGAATTAAAGATTTTATTGTTCGTTCTAACCTTACAATTATCAGAGCCAATAAAAAATACTACGATTTGCCAGAATTTTTCAAAAAACACAATGTTCATATAGTTTCTTCAATGCCTCATTGGACTCGTGGAAAAACAGATAAGCAACGTGGAAATGGTGTTTTTGACAAATCAATTAAAGCGTTACAAGAATTAAATGCTGTTGGTTACGGAATTAAAGGCTCTGATTTAAAATTAGATTTGGTTTACAATCCATCTGGAGCATTTTTACCTGGAGATCAAATGGCGCTGGAAAACGATTTTAAAAAGGCGTTGAAAGAAGATTTTAATATTGATTTTCATCAATTATTTGCCATTACCAATTTGCCAATCAGCCGTTTTTTAGATTACTTAATTGCATCTAAAAATTACGAAGATTATATGCATGCATTAGTAGATGCTTACAATCCTGTTGCTGTTGAAAATGTAATGTGTACCAACACTATTTCTGTAAGTTGGGATGGATGGTTGTACGATTGTGATTTCAATCAAATGCTAAATTTGAAAGTAGCAAGTAAAGTAAAACACATATCAGAATACAATGAAGAATTGTTACAAAATAGAAACATAATTATCAATCAACATTGCTATGGTTGTACTGCCGGAGCAGGAAGTAGTTGTCAAGGAATTGTTGCTTAATCTCATAAAATGAAAAAATATATTCTCCTTTTATTATTAATATCTGCCACTTCGTTTTCTCAAAATAATTTGAAAGATGTATTGGAAAAATATAATACAGAAAGTATCCCTTACATTTCTGTAGATAGTCTGAATTTATTAATAAAAAAACCTTTCGGCTCCGCTCAAGGTGACAATCAATTTATTTTGTTGGATGCAAGAGAGAAAGATGAGTTTACAACTAGTCATATACAAAACGCCTTATTTGTTGGGTATGATAATTTTAGTCTCAAAAAAACAATTAAACAATTAAAAAACAAGAACTCAAAAATTGTAGTCTATTGCTCACTAGGAGTTCGTTCTGAAGACATTGCCGAGAAACTTAAAAAAGCAGGGTATACAAATGTTCTAAATTTATATGGAGGGATTTTTGAATGGAAAAATAACGGCAATAAAGTTTTTAATTCCAAAGAAAAAGAAACCGAAAAAGTGCATACTTGTATACAAGAATGGAGCAAATGGCTTTTAAAAGGAGAAAAAGTGTATGAGTAAAAATCTACTTCTAATTTTTACAAGAAATCCTGAATTAGGCAAAGTAAAAACACGTTTAGAAAAATCTGTAGGAGATAAAACTGCTCTAGAAATTTATAAATTCCTACTCAACAAAACCAAAGAAGTTACTCAAAATTTAGACTGTGATAAAGCGGTTTATTATTCTGTAAAAATTCGAGAGAGTGATATTTGGGATGGAAACACTTATCAAAAATATAAACAAAAAGGTGATGATTTAGGAATTAGAATGGAAAATGCCTTTCAAAACTCTTTTGATATTGGTTACGAAAAAGTGATAATTATTGGAAGTGATTTATACGATTTAACTCCAAATCACATCAATGGAGCCTTTAATAAACTAAACACAAATGATGTTGTGATGGGACCTGCAGAAGACGGTGGCTATTATTTATTAGGAATGAAAATAGTACACCCCAATATTTTTAAAAACAAAGATTGGGGAACCTCAACGGTGAGAAAACACACACTTGAAGATTTAGAAAAAGTAAACGTACATTTGTTAAATGAGTTGAATGATGTTGATGTAGTTGAAGATATCGAAAACCATCCAACATTTCAAAATTTTTTAAAAAATTAGCATGAAACAATTACAAGAAACAACGGACTATCTAAAATCTAATGGAATTATAAATTCACAAATTGGAATTGTCCTTGGAACTGGTTTAGGAAAATTGGTTGATGAAATTAAAATTGAAAAGGAAATTTTATACTCAGAAATTCCACACTTCCCACAAGCAACAGTTGAGTTTCATTCCGGAAAATTAATTTATGGAAAATTATCAGGAAAGAAAGTTCTTGTTATGGTTGGTCGTTTTCACTTATATGAAGGTTATAATTTATGGGAAGTAACTTACGGAATAAGAACTATGCATGCTTTAGGAATTTCAACTTTATTAATTTCTAATGCTGCAGGAGCCATCAATCTTACTTATAAAAAAGGCGATTTAATGTTGATTGATGATCACCTAAATTTACAAGGAAGTTCACCTTTAGCATTTAAAGGAGCCAATGCTTTCGGAAATATTTTTGCGGACATGCTTGAACCATATTCAAAAAAAATAAACAATCAACTAAAAGCAATTGCACTACAGAACGACATACAACTACACGAAGGAATGTACGCAAGTGTTGTTGGTCCTCAATTAGAAACTAGAGCAGAATACAGAATGCTTCAGATTCTAGAGGCAGATGCTGTAGGTATGAGTACTGTACCCGAAGTTATCGTTGCAAAACAATTAGATTTACCTTGTGCAGCTATTTCAGTATTAACAGATGAATGTGATCCAAAGAATTTAAAACCTGTCGATATTGGTGAAATTATTGCAATTGCTGGTAAAGCAGAACCAAAAATGATAATATTATTTAAAAAATTAATTAAAAATATATGAGTTATTTAGAAACTACACATAATGTATATAAAGAAGCAGCATTAACCCCAGATGTTGGTCTATGTTGTACTACCAATCCTATTTGGGAATTACCTGGATTAAAAATCCCACGCATAATGCAAGAAATGAACTACGGCTGTGGTTCAACTGTGCATGCACGTGATTTAACCAACAACCCTAAAATGTTATATGTAGGTGTAGGTGGTGGAATGGAATTATTACAATTCGCTTATTTCAATAGAAATAAAGGAGGTGTAATAGGTCTTGATGTGGTTGATGAAATGCTAGAAGCATCACGCAAAAACTTTAAAATTGCCGAAGAACAAAACGATTGGTTTAAAAGTGAATTTGTTGACTTACGAAAAGGGGATGCTATGAATTTGCCAGTTAAAGATAATTCAATTGATGTTGCTGCACAAAACTGTTTGTTCAATATTTTTAAGTCGGATGATTTAAAGAAAGCGATTGCAGAAATGTATAGAGTTTTAAAGCCTCACGGACGTTTAGTTATGAGCGATCCAACTTGCGAACAAGAAATGAATGATGAATTGCGTAATGATGACCGTTTACGTGCTTTATGCTTGAGCGGAAGTTTGTCAATTGCTGATTATGTAAAAGCATTAACAGATGCAGGTTTTGGAACGATTGAAATTAGAGCAAGAAAACCATATAGAATTCTTGATCCAAAAAATTATCCAACTGACGAATTGATTTATATAGAATCTATTGAAGTTGCAGCAATAAAAGATCCAATGCCAAAAGATGGCCCTTGTATATTTACAGGGAAAGCAGCCATTTATTATGGAAACGAAGATTTTTTTGATGACGGATTAGGACATACCTTATTAAAAAATCAACCTTTAGCAATTTGCGATAAAACTACAGCTGCTTTAAAATCATTAGGCAGAAATGATATTTTCTTTTCAGAATCTACATTCCATTATGATGGTGGCGGTTGTTGCTAAAAATTCATTCTATATTCGTTTCGTATAAAATTAAAAAAAGTATAAAAATTTGATAGTTATTGCGTATTGTAGAATTTTATTTATCGACCCGGCTAAGAAACGTAGGGGAGTATGAAACGCTACCCTTTCAGTTTAGTACTTAGCCAAGCCAAATATTTTTATAATTATTTTTCTTTTTTCGTTATCAAAATTTTGGTTTGGCGGTTTTAATAGAAGCTATAAATTTCAAATTTACCACCAAAACCCCTATGTTTTTTAGCCATTGTTGCCATTTCGTTATTTTTATTCAGTTTGCAAGGTGTTGGCAAAGACATACTTATTTGTAATTTTTGGTCAAGCGATGGCTCGCGTGAATTACAAATGTGTATGTCTTTATGCTCTGGCATCAATTTCTGTCATTATTGTCCTGTGATAAGCCAAGTATTCTTTTCTTTTTTCGTTTAATATATCTTCCTCAAGTTTGTAATCTTTCCAAAATTCTTTTACATCTTCTGCAATTCGTTTCGAGAAAAGCATAGTGCCATTCTCTGTGAATGAAATATATTTTAAGTCAAATAATGAATCTATTGTTCTGCTTAATAACAAACCATTATTTGGGTCATAAGCTTCATTTTCATCAGAATCAATGAATGGCTTTATGTGACTTGCAATTAATACAGGGTAAGAAAGATGTTCTAAAACGCACATAGGATTACCGTAAATTTCTTCACACTCCTCTTGCAATTGGTTTTTGTATAGTCTATGTAAATATGGATCTCGTTTTTTAGCAATTGATGCTTTTAGGTCTTCTCCAAAAATTCTTTCGGCATCTTCGGTAAAATATAAATCACCTTTTACAAAAGTTAAATTGTCAAGTTTGCTGAGTAAATTACAAAAATGACCTATTTGGTTATATTTTCTTTCGTAAAAATCTATTTCAATTGCGTATTCTTTATATTCCTTTAAGTCCTCTTTTGTAATAAAATCTCCATTATATTCCTTAAGGTCAACAAGCATTAATCCTGTGATTTCGTCCTTACTTAACCTGCCATATTCAACAAGACTTTTAATTAAAAAGTTCAACTCTTTTAAGTTGGACTCTTCATTTACTGCTCTATTTAAACTTGCATTAGAATAAACAATTTTCGATAACAATGTCTCAGCTTTTTTCTCAGTCTTTGAATTTAAAAATTCCTCTACTAAAGGGTGGTAGGAGACTAAATAGGATTGAATAAATCCCATTTTAACTAATTGATTAATTGACTTTCTTATTGAGAGTTCATTTTTAGGTAATACATCATTTATCTCATTTTGAAGTCTTTTATATTTCGTTTCACTATATTCTTCATCTTTGTATTTATCAATGAAGTTAACGCAAATCTTTAATGTTTTAAAAAACTTACTATCGATGTTATATTTAGTGAAAGCATTAGTTAAACTCCAATAGTTTTCATAGTTCTGCTGTGGCATAGTTTTCTACGGTATTTTTTTTGTAATGATTATTTTCTACAATAAATAAATATTCTTTATTGGTTTGTTTTTTTTCTTTTCCAGTTATTTTGTAATCGTGTTTTCGTTCGATTACTTGAACATTATCTGAGTATTTATTTAAAAGATATAAGAGCTCATCTTTGGATGGGTAAGATGAATTATTATAGCTTAAATACCAGTATTTGAAATTTGATAATTTCGAGAACAATCTATCAAATAATTCCCCTGCAATATTCTTGCTGATAAAATTATTTTCAAAAGGTTCTGTTTTTTCAGAAGTAATAAAATCATCAATTAATCCGTAAAAACCAAAGTAGTTATTCATTGTACCTGTGTAAGGAGGGTCTAAATAAATAATGTCAGCTTTTACTTTGTCTAGCAAATTAAAAGTATCTTCATTGTAGGATTTATTTTCTTTTCCATTATTAAAAATGGCATTATTGTATTCATCCAAGTTTTTTAAAAAATGGAATTTGAATGATTGATTGTGATAAGCTCTTCTACGTTTGTATTTTTCGTAACTATACTCTTCATCTCTTAATTGAACTATTTTATCCCAATTAAGATTGAAACGAGAGTAGGGCATTTTTCTAATCATTGCTCGTCTTATTAGAGAAAAAGCTAATGATTTTTTTTCTTCTGAATCTAATTTCTCAATATTAGCTCTATATAAATCAAGTTCTTTACATTCTTCTGGAAAGAAATAAACTTTAGAATAATTATTGAACATAAATCCTTCAAATGGATTTCCAGAAAATATTATATCAATATCTTCTTTATTTAAAAGAATTGAATTGTTTTTGATTAGTGAATTAGCAATATGATAGTTTATTTCTAAAATATCATTTGTATAAACTTCTAAACCTCTACATTTTGCTTCATAGCTCAATGAGCAGCCACCAGAAAAAGCATCAAATAATGTTTCTGCATCTTGCGGGAATTGGTCGCAAATCCATTTTGCAATTTTTTCTTTATTGCCGATATAATTAACCTTTGGGTATTTAAACATCTTTGCTCATTTTGATAATTGTTTTTGCAATTGCTTCTGCCATTTTTGGAGGAACAGAATTGCCAACTTGTTGTTGTTGTGATATTCTATTTCCTTTAAAAATGAAATCGTCTGGGAATGATTGCAGTTTTGCAAGTTCACGAACGGTCAAAGCTCTATTTTGTTCGTAATGAAATATTTTACGCATATCGCCAGTTACACAAACCGATGGTTTGTCACTTGCATATTTAATATATTTCCTAACATCACCAGATGTTGGTCTAATTTTTACTGGAATTTCATTTCTATTTCCGCCATCAGAAACATAACTCATTTTATTTAGCATTTGCTCTGAATGAGACATTGCAATATGATTTGGAATAGAAGATTCTTCCCCAGATTCTAATCTTGGATAAGATGATAAAGCTTCTTTTACTGAAATATAACTGTCAATCTCTTTTGTTGGGAATTCAATTTTTTCGCTTTCTTTTGAACCGATAAAAATGACTCTTTTTCGTACTTGTGGGACACCGTAATCTGCTGAATTTAGAATTTTACAATCTACCTTATAGCCAAGTCTTTCAAAATCTTTTATTATTTCTTTTCTTGTTTCACCTTTGTTATGTGTATATAGTCTTGCAACATTCTCCATTACAAAGAATTTTGGTTTTATAACTTTTACAACTCTAACAAATTCTTTAAATAATCTATTTCTTGGGTCATCAATAAATTTTCGACCAATATTTCCTGCTATGCTAAAGCCTTGGCAAGGAGGCCCACCAATTACAACATCAACAATTTGAGAGTCTTTTATATATTTTATTTCAGAATCAGATAGTTCACAAATGTCTTTTTCAATAAGTTGATGATTTGAAAAATTGTATTTATAAGTTTTACAAAAATTAGGTTCTATATCAATAGAAAACACATTTTGAAAACCTTGGGTGTCAAACCCTAAAGAGAAGCCACCCGCTCCCGAAAATAAGTCTATATATCTTAATTTACTTTTCATAGCTCTAATTTTCCTTGAACTGTGTTTTCATTTTTAATATAAGTCGCTGTTTCTTCTGCAACAGCAAATACTGATTCTGAACACCTGTATTTGTAAGCTTCTCTTGCAAATTTATCAGCAAAAAAGAGGTCTGTTATTGTCTGAATTTCAATTTCAAATAATTCAGAAAGATTTTTCAATTTGGATTTACTGAATTTTTGACTTCCGTTTTCAATGCGACTTATAGCACTTGTATTAATTCCAATTTTTTCTCCGAACTCGGTTTGAGTCCATTCTCTTTTCTCCCTTTCTGTTTTTATGAAATTTCCGAAACTACCCATTCTATTTAATATTAATCAAAATTAAACTTGACCTATTTTTAGCAAATGTAATAATAATTTGCGATTTTTATATCAAGTTGTTGATTATTTTTTTAGGGTGGTTGGTGGGGAAGTGAAAGCTCTTTTAATTTTGTGAGGTACGAGCAAAATTAAATGTGCTTGAACGTGTGGTGGTTTTACTTTTTTTGAATGAATGGCAATGTTAAGATAAAGTTTCGTTTTAATGAACTTTATCATATGATATGTAAAGTTAGTTCAAATAATTGAGAAAGTCAAGTTTTATCAATTCTAAAATTTTATTAAGGTAAAGTTGCATTTGCTAATTGAACTTAAGTTTACTAGCAAAACTGTACAAACTAACAAGCAAAGACTTGCTTTTTACTTATATCAAATAAAAGAGGTGATAGTACTTCAAATAAGCAACTTTAAACCAGTTAAAAATTTAGTATTTGTATGAATTTTAAAATAGGGTTTCTCTAAAAAAATCGCTTAGGTCAACTTTTTTGGATTGATTTTATATTCTTGTGCAACGATTACCATTGTTAGCCACCGTTTATGTTCATTGTCAGTATTATAGTTATTGACAGATTAATGATAAACGCTATCATTGTCACTGAGTATATTAGTTTTAGCAGTCTTCCATAAACACCTAGTTTTCGGTCAATAGTTTTAAATGCTTCTTTTCTATTTTTATCATAGTCAGGTATAAATTTTCCGTTTCTAAATCGGTTTATGAATGACGGAATAAAAGTGTGTTCGTCAGTAAGTTTTGGTTTTAGTTTGGTTTTGAGGTCAAAAAGCAATTCCAACTTATGTGTATGCAAGTTTGCTAAAAAAGACTTTTTCTGCTTTTCATAACTGGTGTTTACAGTTTTATACAAAATCAACATTGTTACAGAAAAGGCAAAGATTATTTTCTCTGTTATAAATAATTCTTCTTTAAAGCATACATCAGTAATTGACTTAAAATTTTGAATACCAATCCCTAAAAAAAGAGTTGTTAATGTTAGTATCCAGTTCAACGTATTAGATTTTTCAGCCGAGATTTTGCTATCAATTTCTTCTGTTTTTTCCAATTTTTGAAATGCACTTTCAAGTAGTAATTTTAAATCACTATCAGATAAATCCTTCTCTTTCACTATAAAAAGTTTTCAAACAATACTTTACCGTTTTTATCAATAAAATTCCATCCTTTTCTGTCGGAAAATTTCACTCTCGCTATACCATTTTTGAAAGGTTTTGCTCCAACAAATTCTGGTTTAATAATCCAATTACCTGTTTTGTCAATGTAACCCAATTTATTTCTTGTTTTGACGATAGCAAGACCATCTGAAAAGTCAGAAACATCATCAAATGGTGCATTGGTTTGTAAAGCTGTCTTTGAACTTGCAATACTTTTATTGATTACAATATTTCCTGTCTTGTCGATAAACCCCCAATTAGAATTGATTTTCACTCTTGCTAATCCTTCTGAAAAATGCCCTGCATCATCAAACATTGGACTAATAGTCCATTGCAATTTTTCATTTACAAATCCATATTTATGTCCAACCCCTTTTTGAGCTAACGCCAACCCCTCTGAAAAACTAAACAAATCTTTAAAGCCTCCTTTTACTTTTGCTTTACCTTCTTTACTTATAAAACCAAGACCACTATAATCTAAACCATATGCTAAAGCGTGATTTACAGCACCGCTGATTAAAGCGTAACCGCCATAAAAGTCCTTTTTGATTTTATAAGTGATATTTTTCGCCTTACCTGCTGGAAAAGCGTAGCTTCCTGTTTTATCTATAAAACCATATTCTGTATAATAATAGTTTACAAATTTTGACACAGCCGCTAAACCTTCAGAAAAATCGTACGCTGAAGTGAATTGAGGATATATTATTTCCTTCCCTGTTTTATCAATGTATCCCCATTTTTTTTGAAACTTTACACGAGCAAAACCTTCTTTAAAATCTCCTACTTCTTGGTAAATAGGTTCGGAGATAAATGCTCCTGTTTTATCGATAAATCCATAATTTCCATTTTTCATCCTAACCGCTGCAAAGCCTTCTGAAAAGTTGCGAGCATCAGCAAAGTTTTTATTGAAAATGTTTACTCCATCTTTATCTATAAATTCCCAGTTATTAGAATATCGAGTATTGGTTGTAACAAGTGCAAATCCATCAATAAAAGAAAATGCTTTTTCATATTTTGGATAAATCACATACTCTCCTTTATCATTAATATATCCAAACAATTTTTTCCCGTAACCATAATTCATTTCGCCTGCTTTATGTTCTGTGTCTATACCAACCAAAGCAAGCCCATCACTAAAATTATCGCAAGTTAAAATCGTGTATTGTCGTTCTTTGCTGTCGGCTTCTTCTTTTGTGAGTTTTGCTGTAAATTCTTCTTTTTGTTTGGTTTTTGTTTCAGTCCTAATTGTAGTCAGTTTTGTTTTTACTGACTGTTGAATATTTGAAGGAAGTTCTGAAATAATTGTTTTTCTCCATTCTTTTGTAGCTAAGCCATTATTTGCTAAATATATTTTTGTGTAATGTTCTAAATCATCAGAAAAATACAATTCACCTATTTTATCAGCACTATAATTATTAGAGTAAAACTCTTTAAGTTTTTCTAATGAAATATTGTCAAATTGTGTTAAGACGTAAGCAAGTTTACCATTCTCCATAACATAGTGCTTGCAATAATTAGCAATTACTCTAAAATCAATCAGATACTGGTCTTGATAACATTGTATTACATCTTCAATTTGTCCATTATAGTATTTAACATCCCAAGTCCAATAGGAGTTTGAAGTGTTTCCATAACTGTCAGGTTTATTATGGTCTGTTGTAGTCCATTCAATTAAAGTTTTGATTTGTGTTGCATCTTGTCCTACTTCAATTGTCTGAGATTTTGCTTGACCGAAAACCAAAAGTACTGTTACTGTTAAGATTACTTTAAATACTTTTTTCATATGTTATCGTTATTTTTAATGGTGGCTAATGTTAAGATAAAGTTTCGTTTTAATGAACTTTATCATACGATATGTAAAGTTAGTTCAAATAATTGAGAAAGTCAAGTTTTATCAATTCTAAAATTTTATTAAGGTAAAGTTGCATTTGCTAGTTAAATCTACCACGTCCTACGTCCTCGCAATGACGATAAATTCAAAACCATTACTTTTACACTATGCAAATCCTTACCAACAAAATAAAATTCCCATCAGTTTACGATGCCAATCAATACGGAATGGTTGCTGTTGGTGGAGATTTATCTACAGAAAGGTTATTGTTGGCATACAAAAGTGGCATTTTCCCTTGGTATTCTGATGGTGAACCAATTGTTTGGTACAGTCCAGATCCAAGAATGGTGCTGTTTCCAGATAAGTTAAAGGTCCCAAAAAGTATGCGACAAATATTGAAGAAAGGAATGTTTAAAGTCACATTTAATCAAGCCTTTGAAGAAGTAATTTCTAATTGTAAAACGGTAAATAGGACAGCACAAAGAGAAACTGGAACTTGGATTACTGAAGAAATGAAAGAGGCTTACATAAAGTTACATAAGTTAGGAATTGCAAAATCTGCTGAGGTTTGGGAAAACAATAAGTTGGTTGGCGGATTGTATGGATTGGAGATGAACGATATTTTTTGCGGAGAAAGTATGTTTAGCAATATTAGTAATACTTCTAAAGTTGCGCTTGTACATTTGATAAAAAACCACAATTACAAACTCATAGATTGCCAAGTTTATAATGACCATTTAGCAAGTTTGGGTGCTGAAGAAATTTCAAGAGAAGCGTTTTTGAAGATTTTGGTATAAACGACAGATTTTTTTTAAAGTTGATAAGCAAACTAAAATAAGAAACCATATCTTTGAAAATCAATTTAAAATTGTTTTAAATGAACATCAAAGACGCACAACAACAAGTAGATAGTTGGATAAAAGAACATGGAGTTCGTTATTTTAATGAACTCACCAATATGGCGCAATTGACTGAAGAAGTTGGTGAAGTAGCACGAATTATAGCTCGCAGATATGGTGAGCAAAGCGAAAAAGAAAGTGATAAAAACAAAGATTTAGGCGAAGAGTTAGCAGATGTATTGTTTGTGGTTTTATGCTTGGCAAATCAAACTGGAATAAATTTGCAAGAGTCTTTTGATAAAAAATTGAATTTTAAAACGAAACGAGATCACGATAGACATCATAATAATGAAAAGTTAAAATAAAATGCAAAGTTGCAGAGGTATGAAGGCACTGAGAGATTGAATCCCTTTGCTGCTTTAAACCTTTGAGTCTTTTTCCTCTAAAATAAAAAAAATGAACCAATACAAATACACCTCTTTTTTAAAACTCTTTATCCGATTTACCATCGTATTTTTTGTTATCGTTGCTTTGATAAAAATCTTTGCAGGATTTTTTAGATTTGACGGATTAGAAGGGTTGAAAAACGAATATTTTATTGATGGAAAATGGCAACCATTTATAAAAACAATATGGATTATGTCTATGATGTATGGATTCTTTATGACAGTGTATTATAAATTTATAAAAAAGTAAATTGAACATAAAATTACCTAAATATTCCAAAGCGTTAGAAGGAGCAATCAAGATTACAGGTTCTAAAAGTGAATCAAATCGATTGTTGATTTTACAGCAGTTTTATAAAAACTTACAATTAGAAAATCTTGGAGTATCTGATGATACAGCTGTAATGAAAAAGGCTTTGTCTTCCGATGAAAAAATTGTCGATGTGCATCATGCTGGAACAGCAATGCGTTTTTTAACCGCTTATTTTTCTATTATTGAAGGTCGAGAAACTGTACTTACAGGTTCAAAACGAATGAAAGAACGACCAATTAAAATATTGGTTGATACGTTGAAATTCTTGGGCGCATCTATTGAATATATAGAGAATGAAGGATATCCACCAATTAAGATTATTGGTAAAAAATTAACAAACAATAAAACCACTATTGACGGAAGTGTGAGTAGTCAATATATTTCTGCATTATTGCTAATTGCATCAAGTCTTGAAAACGGATTACAATTAACATTTGATGACGAAGTAACGTCAGTTCCGTACATAAAAATGACGTTGAGTTTACTTTCTGAACTTGAAATTGAAAATTCTTGGAAAGAAAGTACAATTACAGTAAAGCCAAAAAAACAACTTGAAGATAAAACAATAACTGTAGAATCTGATTGGAGTTCAGCATCTTATTATTACAGTATAGTTGCCTTAAGTAAAGACGCAGAAATTACTTTAAAAGCGTACAAAAAAAATAGTTTACAAGGTGATGCTGTGTTAGCAGATATTTATCAAAAGTTTGGTGTAGAAACCATTTTTGAGGAACACACAATTACTTTAAAAAAGAATAAAACGAAAGTTCCAAATCATATTGCTTTAAACCTAAAAGGCGCTCCTGATATTGCGCAAACTATTGCTGTGACTTGTTTTGGATTGAATATTTCTTGTGGATTATCAGGATTACACACGCTTAAAATTAAAGAAACGGATAGATTGGTTGCTCTCAAAACTGAATTGGAAAAATTTGGAGCAAAAGTGAGAATAACAAAAGACAGCCTACACTTAAAATCAACATTAGAAATTAAAAAAGGTGTTTTGGTAAAAACGTATAATGATCATAGAATGGCAATGGCATTTACACCATTATTACTCAAAACATCGTTAGAAATTGAAGATGCAGAAGTTGTATCTAAATCATATCCAGATTTTTGGAATGACATTCAAAAACTAACAAAGTAAAAGTTTTACTCAAAATACTTGACAACGCCTATCTTGATGTTGTATATTTGCAATCTTTAAAATTAAATTATGGGAATGAAATTGTCTAAATTCGGGTTTGAATTACCTGAAGAATTATTAGTAGAACATCCAGCAGAACATCGTGATGAGTCGCGTTTAATGGTCTTAAATAGAAAAGAGCAAACGATTGAACACAAGACGTTTAAGGATTTGATTAACTATTTTGACGAGGGAGATTTATTGGTAATGAACGATTCGAAAGTGTTTCCAGCTCGTTTATTTGGTGAAAAAGAAAAAACAGGAGCAAGAATTGAAGTTTTTTTATTGAGAGAATTGAATGAAGATCAACGATTATGGGATGTTTTGGTAGATCCTGCACGAAAAATAAGAATAGGAAACAAATTATTTTTTGGTGAAAACGAAAGTTTAGTTGCAGAGGTTATAGACAACACAACTTCAAGAGGACGTACACTTCGTTTTTTGTATGATGGTTCTTACGAAGAATTTAGAAAACAATTAAAAAAACAAGGAGAGACTCCGTTACCAAAATATATTCAAAGACCTACAGAGGCTAGTGATAAAGAGCGTTTCCAAACTATTTATGCAAAGCATGAAGGTTCGGTTGCAGCACCAACTGCAGGAATGCACTTTTCAAAACACTTGTTGAAAAAATTAGAAATAAAAGGTGTAGATTTTGCTAAAGTAACACTACATGTTGGTTTAGGAACTTTTAATCCTGTAGAAGTAGAAGACCTATCAAAACATAAAATGGATTCAGAAGAAATTAATATTTCAGAATCTTCTGCAAAATTGGTCAACGATGCATTGAAAAATAAAAGAAGAATTTGTGCTGTTGGTACAACTTCAATGAGAACATTAGAAAGTTCAGTATCCTCTGCAGGACAATTAAATAAGTTTAATGGTTGGACAAATAAATTTATTTTTCCTCCACATGAATTTTCGATTGCCAACTGTATGATAACCAATTTCCATATACCAAAATCAACATTAATGATGATGGCGTCAGCATTTGCAGGTTATGATTTTTTAACAGAAGCATATAAAGTAGCGATTAAAGAAGGATATCACTTCTATTCTTATGGAGACGCAATGTTGATTATCTAAATTTAATAAAAATAATAAAAAGATTAAAAACTGACGCTATCTAAAAAAAGTTAGCCATCCCCTGTTTTTTTAGTTAAATTCTAAATTAAGTTGTCCGCTACTCTCTATAGGCGGTATTTTTATTATATTCCATCTGCTTTTGGTTGGCATTAGTAGTATGGAAACCACCTTTGATATTTTGTAATAAATGAAATTGATTAGTTCCCTCACACTCTGCCTGTTTAGATAGTTATAGCCTGCATTAAGCAACAAGTTAAAATGTAACGCTTGTATTTTCTTGTAAATCATATACATTGCCACAGTCAAAACAGCAAGCATTGACTGTAATCCATCAAAGGTTTTTAGTTGAATATCTTCCAATTTATATTCTTGTTTTATATGTCTGTGATATTCTTCTATTTTCCATCGTAAACCATACCCTTTAAAAGCCCATTTAGCAACTTCTATAGCTGTAGAAAGTTTGCTTTTGACAAGTAAATAACAGAGACCTCCGTGTCTTACATTTCTCGAAACGACTAACCACAATGAGAGTGTAACTCCCTTTATGGTGTAATTTATTGGGATTGCTCCTAATTGATACTCTTTTAAAACAGGTTTGTTTTTCTTTACCTTGGTCACTGTTTGTGTTATTGAAAAATCTATTTTTTTAAGAAGTTGGCTTACTTGTAACTCATTCTCTTTATGGTATAATTTTGTGTTTCTCTTCAAGCGAATGATTGTTTGTGAGCATTCACTGACAAAAAAATCTTTTAAAATACCACTATCTGCTCCTCTATCAAAAACCCAACAGCCTCTATGGGCTACATATTTCTGTACTTCTCTTACGGCTTTTTTTATTTCATTATTACTGCTTAATGCCCCCATTTCAAAACTATAAGCTTTGCTATAAAGAGGTGTTATTTCTTTATGATTGCTAATCACATTTATGTTTAAGACATTATAACCAAGTCCGATTTTGCTAGTATCACCATCCTTTACAAACTCCAAGCCCTCCATATATTTAGCATATTTTTTGCTGATGTCAGTACCGTCCATAAGAATAAAATTATCTTTTGAAATACTATTTCCAACGGTTTCAAGGTGAGTAGTCATCACTTTTTCTGCATAATCTCCCTTTAAGTATTGAGCAGAAAGGCGCTTGCAAACATCTTTCAATTTTATAGACTCTCGTAAACTAGCTGCTATTTGATTTACAAATACAGATTTTGACTTTAAAATTCCTAAAACCATCTCTTTTAAACAACGTGTTTCTGGTTTGGTCATTTCTGAATTAGATAAAAAATAGTCACTTAATTGGGTTTGTATCTTTTTTGTTAGTATCTTGCTCATAGAACTGTTTTTAAGGTGATTTTGCTTTTTTTGCAATAACAAAATACAACTTTTTAAACAGTTTTCCTATTTTAAATCAACCGAAATTATCAATAAATTCAATACTTAACGAAGTATTTAATTCGTTTTTCGGGGGATGGCTAACTAAAAAAAGAGGTGTCAGTTTTTTATTTTTTATGTAAACTTTAAACTTTTGAGCCTAACGAAAAAAAAAGACATACGATCACTTACCAAAGAACAATTACGTGATTTTTTTGTAGAAAATGGCGACAAGGCTTTTCGTGGAAATCAAGTATATGAATGGTTGTGGAGTAAAGTTTCGCATTCCTTTGATGGAATGACAAATATTTCAAAAGAAACTCGTAAAATGCTCGAAGACAATTTTGTCATCAATCATATTGAAGTTGACGAAATGCAACAAAGTAAAGATGGCACAATAAAAAATGCGGTACGACTGCACGATGGTTTGATGGTTGAGTCAGTTTTAATTCCTACAGATAGTCGTACAACAGCATGTGTTTCCAGCCAAGTTGGATGTAGTCTTGACTGTAAGTTTTGCGCAACTTCACGTCTAAAACGTATGCGAAATTTGAATCCTGATGAAATTTATGATCAAGTTGTAGCAATCAATCAAGAAAGTTTGCTATATCATAATCGTAAGTTAACAAACATTGTTTTTATGGGAATGGGAGAACCGCTGATGAATTATAACAATGTGATAAAATCGATAGAAAAAATAACTTCTCCAGAAGGTTTAGGAATGTCGCCAAAACGAATTACACTATCAACTTCTGGAATTCCAAAGATGATAAAAAAAATGGCTGATGATGAGGTAAAATTCAATTTAGCAGTGTCTTTGCATTCTGCCATTGATGAAATTCGTACACAAATAATGCCTTTTAATAAGAATTTTCCGTTGGATGATTTGCGTGAAGCCTTAGCGTATTGGTACGAGAAAACCGAACGAATGATAACGTATGAATACATCGTTTGGGATGGAATTAATGATACTCGTAAAGATATAGACGCATTGGTAGAGTTTTGCAAATGTGTGCCTTGTAAGGTCAATATTATAGAGTACAATCCTATTGATGATGGAGAGTTTCAACAAGCACCAAAAAGAGCAATTGCAGATTATGTAAGCGTGCTTGAAATGAATGATATTATTGTAAACGTTCGCCGAAGCAGAGGAAAAGATATTGATGCTGCTTGCGGACAGTTGGCAAATAAATCTTCATAATGTCATTCTGAGTGTAACAAAGAATCTTACAAAATAAGAGATTCTTACTTCATTTTATTCCGTTTAGAATGACAAATAAATTATAATAAAGTCTTACTTTTGACTTCTGATAATGAAGATAGTAGAACAAATAAAACGACCTATAATAAAAGAAATGGAACTCTTTGAAGATAAATTCAAGGAAGCTATGATTTCTAATGTTCCACTACTCAATAGAATTACGCATTATATAGTTCGTAGAAAAGGAAAACAGATGCGACCAATGTTTGTCTTTCTTGTCGCAAAAATGGTTTCAAACGGTAAATTTGATGAGCGAACTTATCGTGGAGCATCAGTAATTGAACTGATTCATACAGCAACATTGGTACACGATGATGTTGTAGATGATAGTAATCGAAGAAGAGGGTTTTTCTCTTTAAATGCACTTTGGAAAAATAAAATTGCCGTTTTAGTAGGTGATTTTTTATTGTCAAAAGGGTTATTATTATCTATTGATAATGATGATTTTGATATTTTGAAACTGATTTCTGTTGCAGTTAGAGAAATGAGTGAAGGCGAATTACTACAACTAGAAAAGGCACGAAAACTTGATATTACAGAAGATATTTATTTTGATATTATTCGCCAAAAGACAGCAACTTTGATTGCTGCTTGTTGTGGTATTGGAGCTGCATCTGTAGGAAGTGATGAAGAAGAAGTTGAAAAAATGAGGAAGTTTGGTGAACTTATCGGAATAGCATTTCAAATAAAAGATGATTTATTTGATTACTCTGATGAAAAAATTGGAAAACCAACAGGAATTGATATCAAAGAACAAAAAATGACATTGCCTTTAATTTATGTATTGAATAACTGTGAGGTGTCAGAAAAAAAACGGTTAATAAATTCTATTAAAAACCACAATAAAGATAAGAAACGAGTAAAGGAAGTAATTGCTTTTGTTAAAGAAAAAGGAGGGATTGAATACACAACTTCTAAAATGGAGGAATATCAGCAACAAGCCTTAGAAATATTGGGTTCTTATCCAACTTCAGAATACAAAGAATCACTTGTCAAAATGGTAAATTATGTGATTGAGCGTAAGATTTAGATACCTATTTCACGAAACAAATGCCGCTAAAAAGCCAACGATAAAAGGTATAATAAAACTCATAATAGCGAGTTGTTAAAAATCTAATTGTAACCTTATTTGAAAAATATTTGCCTTTCCACTATCTTTCACATCAGCAAAAACATTATTTAACATAATTCTAGTCACAGGATTTAAATACCAGTTTAAACCTAAAGTAATATCTGTTTGCTCACCGCCTAATATATCTTTATTATTAAAATCAGAATTAGAATAACGTAGTGCAACTTCCCATGCACCAATACCTTTATTTTCTTTAGAACCAAAATTATTTTTAGGTTTTAAACGATTAAAACCTGAATATGAACTTTTATATTCTTTATGTTCACCAGTTAAAAAATAACTAACCTGCGCATAATAACTTGCAAAATTATAAGTAGTGTTTGCGTTTACTTTTGCTGTTAAATATTCAGCTTGTGCTATAAAGGCTCCTTTAGTATAAACAGTTTCTATATTAACTAAATTTACATTGTCAACATTTTCAATTGTATTGGTATTTATATATTTGATACCACTTAAATGTGCTTCAGGTCTCGATGAAATAGCATACTCTTTTACATCTGAAACCCTATGACTATATCCTAATCCTAAATGTAACAATTGTTTTTTGCCAACATTATTAATTGGTAAACCGGTAATTCTACCTGTAAACACATAACCATCATTTGCTTTTTCATCGTTTGCAGTTTTTCCGTTAGCATTTCTAAAAAGTCCTGCCTGAACACCAATTTTATTATTATTAAATTCATTAAATAATAAGATACCATTATTTCTTGTAGGCGAATAGTCACTTATTAAAGAGCGCTCCATAAAAGTAATATATTTACTGCTTGTTAGCATTTCAAAACGAAATGGCTCTTTAACATTTCCAACTCGCAGTGTACCAATAACAGGAATATCTTTAATACCTATATAAACATCTTTTAAGGCAACTTCGCCACCTCCAAAACCTAAATCTAATTTAAATTCAATATTATTATAAACATTCCCAGAAAAAAATAATCTTGCACGTCTAATTTCTACAGCATTCTTGGTTGTTAGTTTGCCAAAACGTGTGTTTAAATCTGAATCTTGTTGCATAAAAGCGTTGTCAACCATTACACGTCCACCAAATTTAAATTTTAGAGCTTTATCCTTATTCTCTACTTTAAATCCTTTATCCCATTTAATCGAAAATGGATTTTCTTGTGCGATTAGTATTAAGTTAAATCCAAATAGGATTGTAAAAATCAAAGCGGTTTTAATTGTTTTCATGTCTGATAAATTTCCGCAAACATACTATTATAAAACAAATATAGTTTTATTTTAATGTGATGATAATGTTAAGTTAATTGAAACAAATCTCGACTTATTAGAAAGTAAATTACGGAAGAGAATCTTTAAATCAAACAAAATTAGTTATCCATAATAATATTTGATTGTAGTAATTCTTCTATGAATGCTCTGGAGTTTGACAACCTTGGTACTTTATGTTGTCCGCCCAATTTTCCTTTAATATTTAGCCAATCATAAAACAATCCTTTTCGTGCTACATTTACTTTTGGCATAGATAAAGTCATATTGTTATAGCGTTTCGCTTCGTAGTCAGAATTGATAGATTTAAGTGCATTGTCGAGTAATTCAATAAAATAATCGATGTTCTTTGGAGCCTTACTAAATTCAATTATCCATTCGTGACTACCACTTTTTTTATCTTTCATAAAAATAGGTGCAACAGTATAATCTATAGTCGTTGCATTGGTTTTTTTACAGGCTCTTTTTAGTGCTTCTTCAGTATTTTCAATAATCAATTCTTCTCCAAAGACATTGATAAAATGCTTGGTTCTTCCTGTTATTTTTATTCTATACGGACTTATAGAAGTGAATTTGAGAGTATCTCCAATTAAATACCTCCATAAGCCTCCATTTGTTGTAATTAGAATGGCATAATTGATATTTTTTTTGACTTTTGATAACGGAATTGCTGTCGAATTTTCTCCATCATAAGCATCCATCGGAATAAATTCATAAAAAATTCCGTAATCGAGCATTAAGAGTAATTCTTCAGAATTGTTTTTATCTTGAATGGCAAAAAAACCTTCTGAAGCATTATAAGTTTCATAGTATTGAAACTCTTTTTTAGGAATCAATTTTTTAAACTGCTCACGATATGGATTAAAGTTTACACCTCCGTGAAAATAGACTTCCAAGTTAGGCCAAACTTCCAAAATATTCTCTTTTCCAGTTTTTTCTAACACTTTATTTAGTAAAACCAACATCCAAGAAGGAACACCAACCAAACTTGTGATATTTTCAGTAATTGTTTCATTGATAATAGCTTCCATTTTGGTTTCCCATTCGCTCATCAAAGCCGTTTCTTGTTTTGGTGCGCTATTAATATCAGCCCAAAAAGGCATATTTTCGATAATAATTGCAGATAAATCTCCAAAATAAGAGTTGTTGTCTTCATAAACTGCCGAACTTCCGCCAAGACGCAATCCCTTTCCAGTAAAGAGTTGAGCGTTTGGATTGTTGTTGATATACAAGCACAACATATCTTTTCCTGCTTTTAGATGGCAGCCTTCAATTGCTTCATCACTCACAGGAATAAATTTGCTCTTTGCGTTGGTAGTTCCACTTGATTTTGCAAACCATTTTATTTGCGAATTCCAAAAAATGTTTTGTTCGCCTTTACGAGTTCGTTCTATAAATGGAGAAAAAGTCTCATATTTTTGAATAGGAATTCTCTCTGTAAAAGTTTGATAATTTTTGATGTTTTTAAATTCAAATTGTTTCCCAAATTCGGTGTTTCGAGCAGTAAAAAGGAGTTGATAAAGCAGTTCTTCTTGTACATCAATAGGATATTTAACAAATAATTCTATTTGATGAATTCTTTTTTTTAAAAACCATAAAATTATAGAGTTTACTATTGGTATTGCCATTGTTAATTGAGTATCTTTATCGAGTTAAAAATACAAATCTATTATGACTTATCAAGGTGTACTTAAAAAAATGATGACTTCTAATAACAAAACTGTTCAATATTACCTTGACATAAAAGATAATTTTTTGAATATGAATCAATTACTGGACAGAGAAATTGAATTATCATTTATAAAATATGAATGTTTGAGTTGCCATAAGGATAAAGAAATTTATCGTCAAGGATTTTGTAAAAAATGTTTTTTTGAATCAGCAAATGCAGGAGAATGGATTATAAATCCTGAGAAAAGTACTGCACATCTTGGAATTGAAGATCGTGATTTAGAGTTTGAAAAAAAGATGCAGTTAAAACCACATATTGTGTATTTGGCAAATTCGAGTGATGTAAAAGTTGGTGTAACTCGAAAATCTCAAGTGCCTACGCGTTGGATAGATCAAGGTGCACACGAAGCGATAGCAATTGTTGAGGTTCCAAATCGTTATTTGGCAGGAATTACTGAAGTTGCACTAAAAGAGTATGTTTCTGATAAAACAAATTGGCGGAAAATGCTCACAGATGATATTGTAGATGTTGATTTAGTTGCTGAAAAAGAGAAATTATCACAATATATTCCAGATGAGGTAAAGGCATATTATTTAGATAAAAACACGAAAGAAACACAAATAAATTTTCCTGTAAATCAATATCCACAAAAGGTTAAAAGTTTAAATTTGATTAAAACTCCAATTTATAAAGGCGTCTTAAAAGGAATAAAAGGACAATATTTAATTTTTGAAGATAGTACAGTTTTTAATATTCGTGCGAATGAAGGTTTGGTTGTAAAAATTGAAGTTTAATTTTTTTATCAAATAATTCATAAATTAAAAAACCATAAACAACCAGATATTCTATTCCTAATACCCATAAGTTTTCTTTCCAAGGCTCATTTGCATACGCTTGATAACTTAGAATAATGATAAAACTCCAAATAATAGGAAATCGATATTTAGTGAGAACGGATAAAATAATTAATGTTGCTAAATACCAAGGATGCATAGTTGTTGTCGTAAAATAATAAAAGGATAACCCAAATAGTAGTGCAGTTATTAGCTGTTTTAAAGTATTATTTTTTCTAAAAAATGTAATTATCAGCAAAAATATAATGGTTAAAACTGGTGTAATTTTCCCAATAATGGCAATCTCATTCCAACCTCTAAAGAGATACCCTATTTCTCTAAAAAGGTAATAAAAACTAGCGTTAAACTCAAAATTTCTAAACCATAAACCGACTGAATTGGTGTAATTTTCTATAAGTGTAGATGAATAAAAAGGAGAGAATAATAGGGATATTGTTACAATTATAATAGCGTAAAAACTAATAAGTCTTGCCATTCTAAATCTAAGTGAAATTTTCTTTAAAGGTTCCTTCATTTCACTCACAATAACTCTACTTTTTACAAACCATTGATAAAATAAAGGTAAGAATAATAAAGGAATTAATTTTACAGAAATAGAGCAAGCTAATAATATGGCAGACCACACCCATTTTTCCTGCTGTAATTTATATAAACTCCAGACCAAGAAAAAGAGCATTACTGATTCAAAATGTAGATTACCCGTCAATTCAATTATGATAAATGGATTTAATGCGTATAAAAATATGTTGTGTACGGGAAGGTGCAATCTTTCTAATAATTTTTTTCCAAAATAGATAATTCCAATATCAGCAAAAATGATTAGAAGCCTCATTATTATTACAGACCCCAAAATACTTTTGCTTGAAAATATAGCCGCAATTAAAAAGTATAATTGATTTATTGGTGGATAGTTGGTGTAATGACTACCATTTGATTCTCCCATTCCTTGATACAATTCATTTGCTTGATTGATTGGAGAAATGCCATTATTTATAAATGTTTCTGAGAGTGATAGATATGGGTTGAGCCCTTCCAATATCATTCTTCCATCCCAAATAAAACGGTAAAAATCTTGAGATAAATTGGGTGTAGCAAATAGAAATACAACTCGAAATAAAATTGAAATTCCCACTAAATTAGAGAAACTTAACTGTTTGTTATGTATTAAAAAGTAGAAACAAGTAAATAATGAAGCCCAAATTAAAACGATCAAATAAAATTGTGTTCGTTCTAAAAAATATGCAAATAAAAAATAAAGAATAACACTAGCAGAAGTTAGAATTATGGTATTATTTTTCTTCCAAAATTTCATTAAGCTTTTGAAAATAAAGATTTAAAAAACACAAAGCCAAACCCTAAAAACAGCATCAAGTGAAATGGAAATAATCCAAAATCTCCGCCTTGGTCACCAACTATAAATGCACTGTACATTCCAAAGGCAAAATACAGCATCAACAATCCTTCAACTATTACATTTAGTGATATTTTTTTGTTGATATATTTGTTGCTTTTCCAATTCTCTTTCATCGCTTCAATATTGAACTTTGGAGTTCTTACAAATCCACTTTTTAGTCCAATATGACCTTCAATTACTGCGATTGTATTGTGTAAAGAGAATCCCATTGCAATTGAGAAAAAGGTAAAGAAGAGTCCTATATATTTAAAGAAATTTTTTATTCCGCTTCCATAGATTTTTTTGTACATAAACCAGTAACAAATAAAAAATATTATAGAACTAATTACAAAAAAACTCATCATATAAAAATAGGGTTTTAAATGTGCGTATTCGTTCTTGATATATAGCATTGGAATACTTAAAACCCCAACAATAAATATATTTAAAAACATAGAACTGTTAAGTAAATGCAATAGTCCATGGATTTTAGATTTAAAAGGTAAGTTTTTGCTAAAAATAACCTGTTTTGCCATTTTTTGAAAATTTTCGGCACCTCCTTTGTTCCAACGAAATTGTTGTGATCTTGTGGCGCTAATAATAATAGGTAACTCTGCAGGTGTTTCTACATTCTCTAAATATTTGAATTTCCAATTTTTAAGTTGTGCTCTATAACTTAGATCTAAATCTTCTGTCAGTGTGTCTCCTTCCCAATTTCCTGCATCTACAATACATTCTTTACGCCATATTCCTGCAGTTCCATTAAAATTTATAAAATGACCTTTGCTATTTCTTCCGACTTGTTCTAAAGTAAAATGTGCATCTAAAGCAAATGCTTGAATCTTAGTAAGTGTAGAGTAATTTCTGTTAATATGCCCCCAACGAGTCTGAACTACACCAATTTCTGGGTCTTTAAAATAAGGGACAGTTTGTGAAAGCCAATTTTCTTCTGGTAAGAAATCTGCATCAAAAATGGCAATAAATTCTCCTTTTGCAATTTCTAGACCTTCTTTTAAAGCACCTGCTTTAAAACCTTGCCTATTCGTCCTACGAATATGTTGAATGTCAACCCCATTTTTTTGAAGTTTTTTTATTTGTTGGGACGTTTGTTCAACTGATTCATCTGTTGAATCATCCAATACTTGAATTTCTAATTTGCCAAGAGGATATTTTAGAGTTACTATGTTTCGAAGTAATCGCTCCATCACATACAACTCATTGTATACTGGAAGTTGAATTGTAACCAATGGAGTTTCATCAGGATTGGACAAGTCAAATTTTGGACTTGTATCTACTTTTTTTTGAGCACTTAAATAATTGAATAATAAATTTAGTTGTGCTAATGAGTACATGAAGATTAGCAGTAAAGCAACCGAATAAAATGCAATAATTATATATTCTAAAATCATCATTTAAAACTATATTTAAAAATCCAACTTAATATTTTAATTCCTGCAAGTAAAGAACCTTTTATAGTACCTGAAACTTTTGAAACACCAATTCTATTTCTATATTTTACAGGGATTTCAACATATGACAATTTTTGTTTCAGAACTTTTAATTGCATTTCTACTGTCCAGCCATATGTTTTATCTTCCATATTTAAACCGAGAAGTTTATCATATTTGATTGCTCTAAATGGACCTAAATCTGTGAATTTTGCATCAAAAAATATTTTCATTAAAAAAGTTGCTAGCCAATTTCCGAAAATTTGTTGAGGCATCATAGATCCTTCTTCACGCAGTCGTTCAATACGCGCTCCAATTACAAAATTAATGTTATTATTTAATATAGGATCCACAATTTCAGTTAATTGCTCAGGATAATCGCTATAATCACCATCTAGAAAGACAATAATATCGGGTTCTATAGTAGTCTGAGAAATGTACTCCATTCCTCTTAAACAAGCATATCCATAACCCTTTCTATGTTCTAGCAAAACAGTTGCTCCAGCGTTTTTTGCATTAATTTCTGTATTGTCCGTAGAGTTATTACTGATTACAATAACTTCATCAACAATTGATGGAATATCGTTAATAACACTAGCAATTGATTCCTCTTCATTATAAGCAGGAATGATTACTTTTATTACACTCATTTAAGGTCTCTTAAATTATTTTCTTTTTTAAAAGACTTAAAATCTGCCCATTTTTTGATTTCTTTTCCTGCTTCAAATTTTTTAGCAGAAACAAGTTTTTCATTTTGATACATTAGACAATATCCATCTTTTTGATTGTTTTTTAATTGACATTTGTGACTTATTTTTCCCTTATCATCATAAAACATCCACCATTTATTTTTTTTCCCATTATAGAAATGACCTTCACTTTGTTTTTTTTTATTTTTAGAGTAAAAATACCAGTACTTCGTTTTCTTATTTTTAATAAAACGACCTTCTTTTTTTAAAGTTCCTTTTTCATAGTAGAATTTCCAATAATCAGTTTTCTGATTGCTATTTATCCAACCTTCAGACTTTAATTTACCATTATCAAAATAATTTTTTTGATAGGCCTTTTGACCAAAAGTAAAAGATGTAAATAGAAGAAATAGTATTAATACACGCATTATTTCTGATTTACTAATTTCATTAAATCAACATCGTTTCCTAATAATATTTCTGTAGGATTGATTCGTCCTTCCATAGAATCATTTTCTAACTTTAATACACCTCTTGGACAAACAGCAGAACAAATTCCGCAACCAACACAACTAGAACGTACAATGTTTTCTCCTTTTTGAGCATAAGCTCTTACATCTATTCCCATTTCGCAATGTGTAGAACAATTACCACAAGAAATACATTGACCTCCATTTGTAGTAATTCTAAACTTAGAAAACATACGTTGTTGAAACCCTAAAATTGCAGCCATTGGACAGCCAAAACGGCACCATACTCTGCTCCCTAAAATTGGATAGAATCCTGTGCCTATAACTCCAGAAAAGATAGAGCCAATATAAAAACCGTAGGCAGATCGTAGATTACCACTTTTTATAGAGAAAATTTCTTCAGTAGTACTAGTAAAATGCATAAGTAATAATACTGCAAGAACTACGAAATATCCAATAGCGCCATATTTGGCATCTTTACCCAACTCGTTTCGTTTAAAGTACATGATTACACCAAAAACTAACGTTAAAAAAGAGATTACTAAAACAAGAAATACATTTTTTGTTAACCAGAATTCATTATGGTCATAACCTAAATACGTATATACCATTGCTACTGTCATTATTACTGAAAATACTAAGACAGTATGTATTAACCAACGTTCTAATTTCCAGGACGACATTTTTTTAGAAGATAATTGTCTAAAAGAATCTCCAGCGGTTTCGGCTAAACCCCCACAGCCACAGACCCAAGAGCAGTACCAACGTTTTCCATATTTATAGGTGAGTATAGGAGTTATAACAAATATTGAAATAACGCCAAAAATAATTAAGGCTAAACCAATATTTCCATTTGATAGAAATGCTTTTACAGACCATTCATCGAACATATAATAGTTGAGAGGCCAAATACTTTTTAAATCGTAGTATGGTAATCCAGAATTCATTCTATACATAAATTCGGGAATTAAAAAAGCAAATGCTAACTGAAAAAACATAACAGAGCCTGTCCTGATTTGTTCATATCGGTTATGGCGATATTTCATTATAAACTTGTAACCAAAAGCTAATATAGCAACAGTATATAATGTACCATAAACAAACCACTGACTCGCGTTTCTACCGCTCAATAATTGGCTTAATGGATCAAAAACAGCAACTAAACCCGTATTCGCTGCACCGTCTTTACCAAGACCTAATAAATGAGGATAGAAATATAAAACGATATAAAAAGAAGTTAAAATTACACCAGTAATCCAGCCTAAAATACCGCGAGAAGAAATAGATTTAAACCAAATACCATTATTTTTTATACCAATGTTTTTGTTTAAATATAAATCGTTTGCATATAATACTATACCAATAGTAATAAAGCCTAATGCAGTAATTAAAGTTGTTACTTTATTTTGTAACTGTATATTAAAGAGGGCAAGTATTAAAATAAAAAGGCCTAAGATTCCTAATCCCGTAGCTATTTTCAGTTTAGTCGAAATCCCATTAAGATTTGCTAAAGACATACTGTGATTTGATTTATTACTCATACTTATTCTGGTTAAACTGTTTGTAATTGCTTGTTGTAGGTTGCAAGAATATCGTTTTCAAAATGCTTGAAAAATTCTGGGTCAAAATTAGCTTCAACTAAATTATTTATTACATAATCGACGGTTTGTTTTTCGGTTAACCAACGATCAAATACTTCATGACGCATTCGTATTCCGAAGTTGTTAATGCCAATAAACTCACGAGTAGTTTTATCGTAATTTATATGAATGCATTTTTTACCATCATTATGTTCCCAATAAAAGCGAGCTTCATTTTCTTTTGGTTGTGCCCATACCCAACCGTAGGTCTGGTATTCTATATCCATAAATTTTGCTGAGTTAAACCAATGTCCTGGCTTATATTCAATTTTATTTCCACAAATGGTTTGTGCCACAGTTTCTCCCATCATTCTACCCGTGTACCATACTGCTTCTATAGGTCTTCGTTGGTCAATTGCTTCATGCTGTTCTGCACAATCACCGATAGCATAAAGATCTTTAATGTTCGTCTCTAAAAAACGATTTACTTTTACACCACGACCTATTTCAATATCGGAACCTTTGATAAAATCAATATTAGGCGAAACACCTGCGGTAAGACCTACAACGTTACAAGCAATCTCTTCTCCTGTTTCAGTTATAACAACAGATTTTACTTTACCTTCTTCGTCGGCTTTTATTTCTTTTAAATTTACACCTAATCGTAAATCAATACCATTACTTACAATTTCTCGATTTATCATAGCAGATTCACCTTTAGGTAAAACCATATTCCAAAAACTAGCTTCACGAACTAAAAAGGTTACAGGAATATGACGAGAATGCAACATTTCTGCAAGTTCAATACCTATTAATCCGCCACCTACAATTACAGCACGTTTACATACTTTATTATTAGGAGCGTATTTTTCAAGATTATCTAAATCTTGTTTATGATACATTCCCATAACACCATCTAAGTCTTGTCCAGGCCAACCAAATTTGTTTGGCTTACTTCCTGTAGCAATAATTAATTTGTCATACGAGAGAATACCTCCATCTGAAAAATGTATTGTTTTCTTTTTTACTTCTATACTTTTGACATATCCTTTTATTAAGTCAATACGGTTTTTTTTCCAAAACCAATTTTCATAAGGTTGGGTATGCTCAAATTTCATATGTCCCATATACACATACATTAATGCAGTGCGAGAAAAGAAGTAATCTGCTTCTGCAGAAACAATAGTAATTTTTTTATCAGAAAGTTTTCGAATGTGTCTCGCTGCTGTAATACCTGAGATTCCGTTTCCTATAATAATAATATGTTCCATGTTTTGTAATTATTTTTCAAAGATATTTCACTTTTTTTTGTTTTATTGTTAGATGTCTAACATTTTAGCGACAGAATAACCGATATCTTTGTCGTATTAAAATAACATATCTTAAAATAAAATAACAAAATGATGAAAAGAATAAGAATAATTATAATAATAGTCCTTATGAACTTTAACTTTGGCTTTTCACAAAGTACGACTACTTTTTTTAATAAAACAAATGAGTTTTTAAATGAATTTGTGTCAGAAGGAAAAGTAAATTATGCTACATTGAAAGCAGATGCTACTAAATTAGAGGAAGTTCTTTCAATTGCAGAAAGTATTTCAATTTATAAAAAGAATGAATTAGAATATCAAGCATTTTGGATTAATGTCTATAATCTATCAGTAATAAAAGGAATAGTTGATAATTATCCTATTAAATCGCCTTTAAATAAGGCTGGCTTTTTTGAAAAAATTAAACATAATGTTGGTGGAAAAAGTATTACTTTGAATGATATTGAGAATAAGCTTTTAAGAGCGCAATTTAATGATGCTCGTTTTCATTTTGTGCTAGTTTGTGGCGCTATCGGTTGTCCTCCATTGACTAATAATGTTTACTTACCTACCACATTGGAAGCACAATTGGAAAAGCAAACTAAAATTGCATTAAATGGAAGTTTTCTAAAAGTAAATACCAAAAAGAAGTTAGTTCAAGGTTCAGAAATTTTAAAGTGGTATAAAGGTGATTTTACGATGAATGGGATGTCAGAAATAGATTTTATCAATCAATATAGAACAGAAAAAATACCAAGTAACTTTAAGTTGAGCTACTTTACTTATAACTGGAATTTAAACAAAAAATAATTTTAAAAGTCTTCTCTTTACTAGTTTATTATGAACAATTAATAAACTAGTAAGTGAAGCACAATATTAATTTTAATAAAAATGAAGAAATGAAAAATACAATAACATTATTAGTTTTATTAGGGTTTACAATGACTGGGGTTTCTCAAAATGAAGAAGTAACAACCACCGATACCGATTCAAAAAGTAATATTCAAGAATATACACCTTCCAAATTATTGAATAAAGGGCAATGGGATGTTAAGTTTTTTAACAGTATTTATACGCAAACTAAAAGTACTGATGCTAGCAGTAATCAGATAGATATACGAAGACAAACATTTTTCACGAACACGACTGAAGCTTATACTGGAGTAAGTGAGGATTCAAGAGTAAATTTAGGTTTGATTTTACAATTTCGATCAAACACTTTTGGTGGAGCAGATGCTTTGGATGTTTTTAGTTTTGAAAACAATAATGCAGACGCAAGAAGTGGTTTAACTGCTATTGCGCCTTCTATAAGAGTGCAACCATTTAAAAATATTGCAACCTTTTCTTTTACAAGTTCGTTATTTCTTCCAATTTTTGAAGATAGAGCAAATGCACCATATTTAGATAGAAAAAGTATAACTTGGGAAACAAAATTCTTTTATGATAATACATTTGGCAATAATAAATGGCAGATTTTTACTGAAGCAGACTTAGGGTTTAGTTTTGGTAAGAAAAGTAGTGAAGTCAATCCGTTGACTTCTAATGTGTCAGAACGATTTGCAAATAATAGTTTGTTTCTACCACTTAGTGCATTTTTAAGTTATTTTCCTTCTCAGAAAACAACAGTATTCGTAAATACGCAACAATCATTTTTAATAGATTTAGGAAATGATTTTTCACAAAATTCAACAGCTTTAGGTTTTGGAGGTAAATACCAATTAACAGATGTATTAAACCTCGAGGCATCTTACGGAAAGATTGTGAGAGGAAATAATTTTCAAGGATTAGGTGAGACATTTAGTATTGGATTAAGAGCCTTATTTAATTAAAAGAAGTATTTTAGGAGTCATGAAAAACCAGATGCTCCTTTTGTTATTATGTTGTATACTGCAATCTTGCTCAGCTCAAACTACTAAAATTAATGGTTTGAGCTTTGTTGCTTCTCATGATTTAATCAGTAAAAATGATGTTGAACCTGTAGTAAATATAAATGCTAATTATTGCGCCATTATGCCTTTTGGATTTATTAGAAATATAAAACATCCGGAAATTATTCATAATACAGATAAGCAATGGTTTGGTGAAACTACAGCAGGAGCAAAGCAGTATATTCAAGAACTTAAAAAGAATGGCATAAAAATTATGATGAAGCCTCAAATTTGGATTTGGCATGGCAAATTCACAGGTCATCTTAAAATGTCATCTGAAGATGATTGGAAAACATTAGAGAAAGCTTACACTAATTTTATAATGGAATATACCCAATTAGCTCAAGAAATTAATGTGGAGATTTTGTGTATTGGTACAGAACTGGAGAGATTTGTAGAGAGTAGACCAGATTATTGGAATAATTTAATAGTAGAAATAAAAAAAGTATATAAAGGGAAGCTAACATATGCTGCTAATTGGGATGAATTTAAGCGCACCCCTTTTTGGAGTGAATTAGATTATATTGGCGTAGATGCCTATTTTCCTGTTAGCAACAGTAAAACACCAACCGTTGTAGAATGTTTAGAAGGTTGGAAAACCCACAAAACTGTTATTAATAGGCTTTCAGACAAATATAATAAACCAGTTTTATTCACAGAATATGGTTATAGAAGTATGGATTATACAGGAAAAGAGCCTTGGCAAAGTGATCATACTATAAAGTCGCTTAATCTTGAAGGGCAAACCAATGCTACGCAAGCACTTTTCGAAACTTTTTGGAATGAAGAGTGGTTTGCTGGAGGTTTTATCTGGAAGTGGTTTCATAAACATGAAGAAGTTGGTGGCGAAACAAACAATCAATTTACACCACAAAACAAGCCAGTAGAAACCATCATTAAAAATCAGTTTAAAAAACACAATTGAGGCTAATTAAATACATATGTGTTCTATTAATTTTTACTTCTTGCTCATCAAATGATGATGACTTAGAAAAAGCGAATAGCTTAGCTTCGTATCTTTCTGATAAGATTATTGAGAATGGAGCAGTAATAGCATGCGCTGGAAGTGATTTAAATACAGACGATATTTTAGTATTTTACTACCCTGAAGTTGGGGCTTCTGATATACGGTTATATCTTACAGCCGATATTGAATTAGATAAAAATGAGTTTGTAAACTATTCAAGATTAGAAATAGATCGGTTGCCTTTTTTTAATGGGTATCTTGAAAAAGTAATTGTAGATTCCGAAATTGAAAAATGGATTATAGTTACTTACGAACTCAATAATGAAATTAAAATATCTAATCCAATTAGGACAAAGCAGATTGTTAAACCTACTGTTTGGTCAGAGGAAGTAAATATAGATATGCAACAGTTAGGAATGCCTATTTTTTCGTGGATAAATAATCAATTTGAAGATAATGCCATTTACTTTCAAGTGGTGTCTAATACAGATGATGATTTACTGTCTGGAACCTATACTTTTGAAAATAAATTTCAATATTATAACACCTCTAATGTAGTTTTAAATATTACATTAGAAACTCCGCCAATATTAACGGTTGGAGAACGATATAATTTTACACTTATGGACGTAAGTGAAGATAATTGGGTAAATACCATCATTCAAAAAAACTTTGAAATACAATGATTAAATCACTTTTTTTATTTATATATATTGGTTTATTTTCATTTGCAAGCTTCGCTCAAGAACGTATTGTTGCTGATTTAAAAATACAAGGTAATAAAAAACTGAAAACTTCTTTTGTAAAGAAGATATCTTCAATAAAGTCAGGAGTTGTTTTGGATTCATTGATGATTGAAGAAGATATTAGGCGTTTAAAAAGATTGCCATCAGTAGCTCACGCATACTATCAAGTATTTCTTTCGGGTGACAATCAATACAATGTGTTTTATAATATAGATGAGAACTTCACCATTATTCCTTCTGCAAATATTTATACGTCAAATGCTGGCGAATTTGCATATCGAATAGGTTTATATGAGTATAATTTATTAGGTCATAACATAATCTTTGGAGGTTTTTTTCAAAATGACATTTACAATTCTTATGCAATAAATTTCAGGGCACCTTATTTGTTTTCTAGACGATTTGGTATTGCTTTAAACCATCAAAACTTAACTACGCAAGAACCAGTTTTTTTTAATAATACAACTGCAGATTATAAATACAATAATAAGTCGTTTGAAATTTTAGGCTTATATGAGTTAAATTTTAACAATCGTTTCGAAGTTGGTATTAATTACTTTACAGAAGATTATGAGTATAAAGAAGGAGCGGTAGATCCTACTGTACCACAAGAATTAGTGGTTAACAAACTCTTATATAAAGTAATTTATGAATACAATAACTTAGATTATGATTACCAATATGTGTCAGGTTTTAAAAGCATATTAAATTTTCAATATGTTACTTCGACTAATGAAGTGTTGCCAGAATTTTTAATTGGTTGGAATGATTTTTTGTATTATAAAAAAATTGGAGAAAAAGGAAATTGGGCAAGCCGATTGCGTTTAGGTTTATCTACTAATAATGATTCTCCCTTTGCTCCATTTTCAGTGGATAATAATTTAAATATTAGAGGTGTTGGAAATAGTATAGATCGTGGAACAGGAGCAATTGTATTAAATACTGAATACAGACATACATTTTATGAAAAAGAATGGTTTACATTACAAGGCAATGCTTTTATAGATGTTGGAAGTTGGAGAAATCCTGGAGGAAATTTTGGGGATTTTGGTAATTCTCAAAACTTACGTGTTTATCCAGGTTTAGGATTGCGATTTATAAGTAAAAAAATATACAATGCTGTTTTTAGGATAGATTATGGATATGGAACAACAAAAGATGCAACAAATGGTTTTGTGTTTGGTATTGGACAATATTTTTAAGCAATATACTTTTTGTAATAAGTAAAAAGTTCATCTGCAGAAACGCCAAACCATTTTTTTACATAAATTATTCCAAAATGATATTGTAATTTCCAAACACCATGTTTTTTATAACGTCTAGCAGAAGTTTGTATTTTTTTATTAATAACTACAAACTGTTTTCTAGAGTAGAGTTCATTGATTAAAATATTGTCTTCATAGATAATATAATCTTCATTGAAACCACCAATCTCATAAAAAAGAGTTTTTGTTATAAACTGACTTTGGTCTCCGCCACGACAGGCACGCAAACTAAATTGTGTTAATGAACTTACTAAACGTAACCACCAATGATTACTGTCAAACTGTAAACGAAAACATCCAGCAAGATTATCTTGGTTTACTTCATTAATAATAAATTTATCAAAGTCTTTTGGAGGAAACGAATCTGCATGTAAAAAATAAAGGATGTTTCCTGTGGCATGTTTAGCACCAAGATTCATTTGTTTTGCACGACCTCTTTCTGAATGAAGAAACTCAATTCCAGAATAAATGGTTTGCATATAGTTGATGCATTTAGTTGTATTATCTGCACTTCCTCCATCAACTAAAATAATTTCACTGATGTTAGAGGCTGTAGAATTTTGTTTTAAATGAATGAGTAGTTTTTCAACACTTTTTTCTTCATTTAAAACGGGAATAATGATGGAGATTTTAGTCATTCAGATCCCAATTGTAATCTTTAAAACTCTTTTTTGCATTATTCGAAATTTTAATATCAGCATATTGATTTAAGAAATCAATTAGCGAACCATTTTGTTTAAAATCTTTAGCGAACCATTTAAATATTTTAGACAATTTCAAACTGTTTTCTGATAAGTTATTGCGATTGGAGTCTGATAAAAATTCTTTAGTTGCATTAGTTAGTTGCTCTTCTAGACTGGAAGCTCTAAAAACTTTATTTTGTAATTTAGGACACGAAAAGGATGCGCAAACAATAGCAAAATGAATACGAGGTTCGTTCATTTTACGTAAGATTTGATGTTCAATTTCGTTTAGGTTATACCATTTTTTGCCCAATTTCCATAAACGTTGCTCCCAAGGCTTATCAATGTCATTTATACTTTTTACGGGATAATTTCTATTGATTAAATCAATAGTCATGGCATTATAAGCATTGATCCAATAAGCGAGTTTATCACTATTATTCCAACTTTCAGTAGGTTGATGGGTTCCTAGTAAATTAATATAATTTTTTAAAGCATTATAATCTCTTTTAAACCCCTTATAATCTACATTTCCAGTTGCTGTTACATGTTTTTGAAGCAAATTATTAAATATAGAATGGTCAAAAGCTTCAATGTAAATGATTTCTGTAGTTTCAGTTTCTGTAATACTATCATCACTAATAGTACTTTCTTCGCCTAAACTTATTTCAGTTGAGTTATCTTCTTTTGGAGGAATTATCTCTGGTATTTCCTTTTCCTGTTTAGGAGTTGCAATAGTTTCAACTTTTGCTATTTGTTTCGGTGAATTGTCAACGGCTTTTTTGGTACTACCGCATGCTGATAAAAGAAAGATGAGTATTAAAATATTTAGGTATTTCATAAAAATAAATTCTTTATTGATGAGTTTTTTGCTTTGGAGAAAATAAATATAATTCTTGATTAATAAAACTTTTCGGGAATTCTTCATCACCTTCAAAACCAATTTCAATATCTCGTCCACTATGTGGAATGTAATTTGTTTTAAAAATATAATCCCAAAGGCTTAATGTAATTCCGAAATTAATTCCGTTTTTCCTATCTTCAGGTAACACTTTTGCATGATGCCAGATGTGCATTTTTGGATTATTTAAGATATATTTTAAGAAGCCATAATCCCAATTAATATTAGCATGGTTTAGATGTCCAATAACAATATTAAAAAAATGAACCAAAGCAACATCTTGTACTGTAAAGCCACCCATGATTGCTAGTGGAATATATTTTATTGATTTATATACTATGGGTTCCATCCAATGATATCGTAAATGTGCTGCAAATCCCATTTCTTTTACTGAATGATGTACTTTATGAAAATTCCATAAAAACTTATATTTATGCAACAATGTATGTGTAAACCATTGCACAAAATCTATGATAATAAGAAAGGTTAAAATTCGGATCCAAAACGGAAATTTATTAATATCAAAGACTTGAAAATCATTAATTGATAAACTAATAAAACTTAATATATCATTAAAAAATTGTGAAGCCGTATTCGATAAAGCAATTAGCATAATAAGATTTAATAAAAAGAAATTGAAAAACATATAAAACATATCTAACCAAAAATCTTTTCTAAATATTGATTGATTTTTTCGCCAAGGAAATATAATTTCTAATCCCCAAACTACTAAAGAAATAATGATTAAACCATAAAAATAATTTTCCCAATTTAATTCCATCAACACAGATTGTTTGATGTAATTCCAATAATCGGAATAGGAGTTTTTTATGATTTCGAGGTATTTGTTCATGTCTCAAATTTAATGAAATAAATTTAATTAGTACACTTTTTATACTTAGATCGATTTAAACTACCAATTCTAAAATTTTAAAAACAACAGCACTGATTATTGCTGCAATTGGCAAAGTAAGCACCCAAGACAGAATAATTTTTCCAATAACTTTATAATCTGCTTTTTTAATAATGGAACCTATACCAAATAAAGAGCCTACAGAAACATGTGTTGTTGAAACCGGCAAACCATGTATACTTGCTGTGGTTACTAATAAACCAGTAATCATATTGGCTGTAAACCCTTGACCAGAATTCATTTTTGTAATTTTTTTACTCATGGTTACGCCAACTTTTTTAGCGTTTAATAATCCTCCAAGAGCCATAATTATGGCAATGGAAATCATACTCCATTTTATATCTATCGCATTGATAATAATTAGCAATCCAACAATTTTAGGTGTATCATTTAATCCTCTTGCAAAACTTACAATTCCAGCACTTATATAATGTAAACTATCTAAAATTTTTGGGGAGCTTATGCCAAACAATGTTGGTTTTTCTTTGTTTAAACTCGGTATTTTTTTTCGAATAAACCGAAACAATAAATACATAAGTAAACTTAAAATAGTAGCTATTAGCGGACTTATAATTAATGGCATTAAAAAAATGCTTCCTAATTTTTCAAAATTAAATTCAGAGCCAACAGCTATAACACCTGCGCCAAAAAGAGCACCAACCAAGCTATGTGTAGTCGAAATTGGCATTCCAATTTTAGTTGCAGAAAAAACAGTAATTGCTGCACCGAGCGCAATCGCAATTGCAAAATTTGGGGTTTGTATCAACTCATTTGGTACTAACCCCTTTCCTGAAAAATTTTTTACCAATTTTTCTGCTAAGAAAATTGCGGCTACAGAGCCTGAAAAGGTTGTGATTGTTGCCCAATTAATTGCTTTTTTATAATTGGTAGTTCCTGATCCAAATAAGGTAGCAACACCTTTAAAATTGTCATTTGCACCATTACTATAGGCTAAAAAACATGCAACAATAAAAAGTAAAAATAAAATCATTTTAGGAAATTTATTGATATTCTAATTTTGACGGTGCTCTCTCTAAAAACTTACTGTTAGTTTCATTAAAAAAAAAAATTCAACAAGCAGATACAACTTTCACTTCATAAATTTTAAGATTGCTAAAATTTGACTTTCTTAGGTCGAACTCAGGTTATGAGTTAAAACTCGCACAACTTTCACTTCATAAATTTTAAGATTGCTAAAATTTGACTTTCTTAGGTCGAACTCAGGTTATGAGTTAAAACTCGCACTTTTCATATTCTAAACCAATACATAAAATTAACCAATACAGGTTAATGGTGTTTTGATAAAAAAATAACTAAACAAAAAAAGCTTTGATTTCTCAAGGCTTTTTTTAATATCAAACTATTCTGAAACAAGTTCAGAATGACAAATTTTATTTATATACTTCTTTTACAAAGTCTTCATACGAAACTTTCTTGGTCTTAAATGTCATTTTTTCTTTGTAGAAAGTCAACAATTTAGAACTCATCACTTGTTCTTGCAAACGCTTTGCTTCGTCTTGATTTCCAAGAACTCTATTGGCAATATCTTCCAATTCTTTTTCTTCAGGATTTATGTTTCCGTATTGTGCCATTTGATTTTTAATAAATCCTTTAGCGTAGTCTTTCAACTCTTCATATGTTACTTGCAAGTTATTGTCTTTGATTATTTTACCTTCTATTAATTGGTAACGCAATCCTTTTTCAGATTTATTAAATTCTTCTGACGCTTGCTCATCAGTCAACGGATTTTCTCCTGCAACTGCCAACCATTTTTTTAAGAAATTTGCTGGTAAATCAAATTTTGTGTTGTCAATGAAATATTCAGTGATTGCATTTAACAATTGCTGATCTGCCTGTGATTGAAATTGGTTTTCAGAATCTTCTTTAATTTTTTCTTTCAATTCAGATACTGTCTTTACATTATCTTTTCCGAATATTTTATCAAAAAATTCTTGATCTAAATCTGCTTTTTCTGTAAACGTAATATCTTCAACAGTAAAAGTCAATGGAATGTTTAAACCATGAACTTCATCATGAGTCAAACCAGTTGCTCCCATTAATTTGTGTTCATCAGCAAATAAACCTTTTGTTTTTACCTCAACTACATCACCAACCTTTGCGCCAATAAAACGCTTTTGATTTGATTTTCCTTTTATATCTTCGAGAACGAAACTTGATTTTTTCTCAATTTCTTTTTCTTCGTTTACAAATGTTCCTGTAATATTTACACCTTCAGCAATCACATCTTTTGCAGACATTTTACCAAAACGTTGCTGTAAATTCTCAACTTCTTTATTGATTAATTTATCATCTGCAACGATATCATATTGTGTTACTTTCTTTTTTGCATCAAGATTTACATCAAATTCTGGTGCTAAACCTAATTCGAATTCAAACGAATACTCTTTTTTATCCCAAGAAAAATCATCCTTCATTTTTGGCAACGGATTTCCAAGAATATCTAATTTTTCTTCCGTTAAAAACTTATTCAATGAATCTTGAATCAATTTATTAACTTCATCAATCATGATTGACTTTCCGTATTGTTTCTTCACCATTCCAAAAGGAACATGACCTTTTCTAAATCCAGGAATATTTGCTTTTTTAGAATAATCTTTTAAAACTTCAGCAACTTTATTAGAATAATCTGCTTCAGAAATTTCGATTTTTACTACTGCGTTTAACGCATCAATACTTTCTTTGGTAATGTTCATTTGATTTTATTTTTATCTAAATCTTCTTGTTATATACATTTATTTTTCAATAAATGCGGATGCAAAATTAGTATTTTTTTACTGTTTTGCAAAGCATAATTGATTCAATTTCAACTATTTTTTCTTTTCTTTTAAAAACGAATAAAGTACTGATTGTAAAAATGATAGCAAGATGCTAAAGAGCAATGCAATCCAAAATCCGCTAACTGCAAATCCGTCTACAAAATAATCGGCAATTAAAATAATAATCGCATTTATGACAAATAAAAATAAGCCTAAACTTACGATCGTTGCTGGAAGTGTAAAAAAGATTAATAATGGTCTTACAGTAATGCGCAATAAACCTAAAGCAATTGCAACATATATTGCAGATTCTGGTTTTGCTAACTCAACTCCAGGTAAAAAATGTGCTAAAGCAAGTACTGCGAGTGCTGTAAATAATATTCTTAAAATGATTTTCATATTTTTCTGTTTTTTTTGTTAATGTCATTCTGAGTGAAACGAAGAATCTATCTGTTTGAGATTCTCATACTGTTTTCAGAATGACAAAATAGCAACGAATACTATGCCAAACCATTATTTGTCCAAAAAACTGACAACTTCATCATAAAATTGCGTTGGATTATCGGCATGCAACCAATGTCCTGCATTTTTGACAGTTACAATTTTTGATTTTGGGAAATGTGTTTCTATCAATGGAACGTCATCAATTCCAATATATTCTGAATTTTCTCCGCTCAAAAAGAGTGTTTCTTTATCAAAATGAGTAAATGGCGGTAATCCAACAACTATCTCATTATAATTTTCAGTTAAGGTCTTTAAATTGAAACGATACTTATAGCCTTCTTTTCCGTTTCGGGTAACATTTTTCAACAAAAATTGTCGGACACCAAATTGTAGAATGTATTTTTCGAGCACTTCCTTTATTTCTTTTCTTGATTTTTGAATGGAAAAATCTACTTCATTTAATGCTGTTAAAATATCTTGATGATGCATCGAGTATATTCTTGGAGAAATATCAGCAATCATCAATTTTTTAACTATTTCTGGATATGTCACAGCAAATAGCATTGCTGCTTTTCCTCCCATAGAATGACCTAAAAGAATAACATCTGCAAGATTATAGTGTTTTATATAATTCAATAAATCATTTGCAAGTAATTTGAAATCAAAATCTTCCGAATAAAAACTTCGTCCGTGATTACGTTGATCTATTAAATGAACTTCGTAGTTTTCGGCAAATTTATTTCCAAGTGTTTTCCAATTATCGCCCATTCCAAGAAATCCGTGGAGAATTAAAAATGGTTTTCCTTTTCCTAATATTCTTGAATGTAAAATTTCGTCCACTTTTATTATTATTTTTTCTTGTCATTCTGAAATCAGCGAAGAATCTAATAAACCATAAGATTTCTCGACTGCGCTCGAAATGACACTTATCCTAACTTTCACCTTTTATTTAAACCATTCACCTTTTTACCTTAATCTTTTACCTTTTTTAACTTATGCAAATACATATTTACCACATTTTCCAAACCTAAATACAACGATTCTGAAATCAACGCATGACCAATAGAAACTTCGTCTAAATACGGCATTTGTTTAGCAAAAAACTGAATATTATCTAAACTCAAATCGTGTCCTGCATTTACTTTCATTCCCAATTTGTGTGCTAATTTTGACGCTTCAATATACTTGTCAATTGCATTTTTATTACCTTTCTCATATTCTGATGCAAATTCTTCGGTATATAATTCTATTCTATCTGCTCCCGTTTTTACAGCATTCTCTATCATTTTTAAATCAGCATCAATAAAAATAGAAGCTCTGATATTATTTCTCTTAAATTCTGCTATTACTTCCTGCAAAAAAGACTGATTTTCTATCGTGTTCCATCCAGCATTTGAAGTAATTGCATCAACAGCATCTGGAACCAATGTTACTTGCGTAGGTTTTACATCGAGCACTAAATCAACAAATTTTTTGATTGGGTTTCCCTCAATATTATACTCAGTTTTTATAGTAGGTATCAAGTCATACGCGTCTTGATAACGAATATGTCGTTCGTCTGGTCTTGGATGAATTGTAATTCCTTCAGCTCCATATTGCTGAATATTAATTGAAGCTTCTATAACACTTGGTGTTTTTCCACCACGAGAATTACGCAATGTTGCTATTTTATTAATATTTACGCTTAACTTTGTCATTAGATAAATTTTTTACAAAAATAGGCTATAAATTACGATTGACGAATTACGATTGGCTAATTTGTTGTTTCTCAAAGAAAGTAAAGCTGTACAACGAAAAAATCGTATTTTTGTTATATAATTTTTAACAAATACCAAAAATTATTCTGTTGTCTCTTCCTGTTGTCTCTTCGAGCTGAGTCGAGAGGTCATACTTAAGAAATCGCATAAAATAAGGCCTCGATAGAGCCTGTTTTGAGTGCAGTCGAAAGGCTCGACCAGATAAACAAACGTATTTGATAATTTTAGTCGTATATTTTTTTAATAATAGTATGAAATTAAACACCCTTTTAAACGAGTTTTACCTTATAAATAAACTTCCTGAAAATGGGGGCATTGATAAAGACACTTTTGAGATGAAAGTATTCTTTTTTAATTTAAAATTACCAAATCCAACATTTAGAAAAGACGTAACTCATATTCATGACATTCAGCACATTTTGAATGATTGTGATACAACTTGGGAAGGCGAAGGTTTTATTGCTGGTTGGGAGATTTCAACAGGTTTTTGGAAGTACTTTCCAATCTGTATCTTTAGTTTATGGGCAATGGCTTATAGCCTTTGGCTTTTCCCAAAGTCAGTTTTTAAAGGATACAAAAAAGGATTAAATAATATAGGTATTATTGATTTAGATATTAGCAAATCTGATTTTATGAAAATGGAGTTTGATCATTTAATAAAAATTACAGAGAAGAAAGAAAAAACTAGAATGGGAATTCTACAATGGTTTCAATTTTTATTTTGGATTATTGTAAGTCAAACAATTTTTATTTTCCCTTTACTTTTAGTTATATTTGGAATTTACTGGTTAAAATAAACAATGAAAATATCAGAATACATATCAAAAGACGTAAAAGCGTTGACTTTAAATAATACAATTGGCGAAGCCAAAGAGTTATTTAATGACCTTACATTTTCTCATGTTCCGATAGTGAAAAAGCAACATCTAATTGGTTCAATCCTCGAAAGTGATGTAAGAACAATTGATAATAATGATGCAAAATTAGAAGACTATAAGTATCTTTTTGATGATTTTCATATCGGAATTAATGACAATTGGATGGAAATTTTAAAGAAATTTTCGGCAAGTGAAACCAATATTCTTCCTGTTTTAACAAAAGACAATACGTATATTGGATACTACGAGTTAACAGATGTTTTACATTTCTTTAACGACACTCCTTTATTAAATAAGGATGGCTTTTTTCTTGTGATAGAAAAAGGTGTAAAAGATTATTCGTTTAGTGAAATTTCACAAATTGTAGAATCTAATGATGCAAAATTAATTGGTATCTTTATATCAAGCTATAAAAATGATTTAGTGAGGATTACATTGAAGATTTCATCAGAAGAAATTAACGAAATTATACAATCATTTAGACGATATGGATATAACTTGTTAACCGAACACAAAGAAGATTTATTGCTTGAAGAGTTGAAAAGTCGTTCGGATTATCTTCAAAAATACTTAAATATGTAACCGATGAAAATAGCAATTTACGGACATTATTTCAACCAAGATGCGGAACAATATGTTGAAAATTTACTAAATGCATTGAACAAAAAAAATGCAAACATCTATATTGAAGAACGTTTCTTAGAATTAATAAAATCTACTTTTAAAACTGATGTGAATTATAATACATTCAGTAGTTATAAAGATTTAAACGATTCTTTTGATTGCATGTTTACGGTTGGTGGCGATGGTACTATTTTGCGTTCAATCACTTATTTGCGAGATTCAAACATTCCAGTAATTGGTGTAAATATTGGTCGTTTAGGGTTTTTGGCAACCGTAAATAAAGAACGGATTTCAGAAGCAATAGATCATCTTCAAAATAAAAATTATACTGTAAAAGAACGTACACTTTTAACGATTAATACCGAGCCAAAAATAGGAGAACTCGAAAGTTTTAATTTTGCCTTAAATGAAATTACTTTGAGCAGAAAAAATACAGCTTCTATGATTACTGTTGAAACGTATCTTGACGAAGAATACCTAACATCTTATTGGGCAGATGGATTGATAATTTCAACACCTACAGGCTCTACAGGGTATTCCTTGAGTTGTGATGGCCCTGTTATTTCACCTCAAGCCAAAAGTTTTGTTTTAACGCCTATTGCGCCACATAACTTGAATGCTAGACCTTTAGTTATTCCTGATAATACAGAAATAAATATGCGTGTAAGCGGGCGAGAAAATGAATTTTTTCTCTCTCTCGATTCTCGAATTGTAACTATTAATAATCAGACAACAATTCACATTAAAAAAGCACCTTTTACTATCAAAATGATTGAATTAAGCAATTATACTTTTATTCAAACACTTCGCAAAAAATTACTTTGGGGAGAAGATACTCGAAACAAATAACCTTCACAATCACTTTTATAACAATATTTTAGTATAAAAACAGTTATCAAAAAGTGCATAATATCTTATTTTAAACAAATAGAAATAACTATATTTGCACGCTATTTTATTATGGTAAAAAAGTTTTTATTTATTACGCTCCTTTGGATGACAACAATTACTACTGCTCAAATTCATGAAGCAGGAATATTTCTTGGCGGAAGCAACTACATTGGAGATATTGGATCAACAAATTATATTTATCCAAATGATTTTGCAGGAGGAATAATATACAAATACAATCTAAACCCAAGAATTGCCTTGAGAGGAACATTTACATACGCTCAAATTATAGCAGATGATTCAGATTCTAAAAATGCTGGTAGAAAACTACGCAATTTGAGTTTTACCAATACTATCAAAGAATTGGCTTTAGGTATGGAATTTTCTTATTTTGAATATGGTTCTGAGTCAAAAAGCCTACAACATACGCCATATATTTTAGTGGAATTTGCTGCATATAATTACAATGTTGCAACAAGAGAAATAGCTCCAAATCAATACTCATATAAAAACAAAACATCTTATTCTATTCCGTTTGGATTAGGTTATAAAACAAAAATTGGAGAATCATTTGCAATAGGATTAGAGGTAGTTGCAAGATATACTTTTGAAGATGATTTAGATTTTAATAATATAGATATTCCATCATTGCAATACGGAAATCCTAATAGTAATGATTGGTATGTTTTTTCAGGAATCAATCTTGTTTACACTTTTGGACGACCTGCATGCTATATAACTCCCGAATATTAGTTTATTTATGGATATACGTTCTCAAATAGATTCTCAAAATGTACCAAAGCATGTTGCTATTATTATGGATGGCAATGGTCGTTGGGCTAAATTGAAGGGGAAACCGAGAGTTTTTGGGCATAGAAATGGAGTAAAAGCAGTAAGAGAAGTTATTGATGCTGCAGGAAATGCCGGTGTAAAAGCATTGACTTTATATACTTTTTCTACTGAAAATTGGAATAGACCAAAGGCCGAAGTAAAAACCTTAATGGCTTTATTAGTTACCTCTTTAAAAAAAGAGGCAAAAGAATTGGTTAAAAATAACATTAAACTACAATTCATTGGAAATCAAGAAAATTTACCAAAATCGGTATTAAAAGGCTTGAATAAAGTTATAAAATTGACAAAAAATAATGATGCACTAATCTTAACTCTTGCTTTAAGTTATGGATCAAGAGAAGAAATTGTTAATGCATTCAAAAAAATATCTAAAAAAATTGTTAATAATCAACTTTCTATCAAAGAAATAGATGAAAATATTATAAATAATCATTTATATACATTTACTTTGCCGGACGTTGATTTAATGATTAGAACGAGTGGTGAAAAACGAATAAGTAACTTCCTTTTATGGCAAATTGCTTATGCAGAATTGTATTTTACAGATGTTCTTTGGCCTGATTTTACAAAAAATGATTTTTACAACGCACTATTAGAATATCAAAATAGAGAACGACGCTTCGGTAAAACTGGCGAGCAAACTAAAACAACAAATGAGATATAAATTATCCTTATTATTATTTACATTTTTAACAATAACTACCTTTGCACAAGAGAACTCTCTTGAAAATACAGCAATCAAAGTAGTAGATTCTATACAAGAAACAAAAAACGGTGCTCTTTTTGAAAAAGGAAAAACGTATGAACTTGGTGGAATTACAGTAACAGGATTACAAAAATTTAGTGAACAAGCAGTTAAGGTCTTCAGTGGATTAAAGGTTGGACAAGAAATCAAACTTCCAGGAGACAAATTATCGAGTGCTATCAAAAAATTATATGAACAGAAACAGTTTAGTAATGTTGATGTATATATAACAAAAATTGATGGGAATGTAGCATATTTAGAGTTTGACGTTGTTGAATTACCTAAATTAAATAAAGTTACCATACAAGGAGTAAAAAAGGGGAAAGCTGAAGAACTTAAAAAGACTAATGACCTTACTAAAGGTGTTATGGTAACTGACAATCTATTGGTGACTTCCGAAAATTATATTAGAAAAAAATACCAAGAAAAAGGGTTCTTAAATACTAAAGTAACTGTAGATACTAAAAAGGACTCTTCTGACATCAATACATTAGACATATTAGTTCATATTGATAAAGGAGAGAAAATAAAAATCAAAAATATATTTATTGAAGGAAACGATGCTGTAAGTGATAAGAAATTACGTAAAATAATGAAAAACACTAAAAAAGTAGTTTTAGGGCGTTTTTGGAAAAAATCAAAATATATAAAAGACGATTTTAAGGAAGACTTACAATCTATTATAGATAAGTATAGCGAGAAAGGTCACAGAGATGCAAGAATATTAAATGATTCTATTTCGTGGAATGATGATAATTCAATTGACGTTCATATAGGATTAGAAGAAGGGAAAAAGTATTATTTTGGCGGAATTTCATATCTTGGAAATACTGCTTACAGAGATGACCAACTAAACAGATTATTAAGAATTGATAAAGGTCAAGTTTATAATTCTAAAGTATTAAAAGAGCGTGTTTCTGGAAACGGAAAACCAGATTCTGAAGATATTGCGAGTTTATACCAAAACTCTGGATATTTATTTTCACAAATAAATTCTGTTGAAACAAAAGTTGAAAACGACTCTATATTTGTAGAAGTTAGAATTCGTGAAGATGAACCTGCAACTATTAGAAAGGTTACCGTAAATGGTAATTACAAAACAAATGACCATGTTGCATACAGACAATTAAGAACACGTCCAGGATACGTATACAGCAAAGAACAAATCATACGAAGTATTCGTGAACTTGGTCAATTAGGGTTTTTTGATCCAGAGACAATTTCTCCAGATTTGAAACCTAATTTCAACGACAAAACGGTAGATATAGATTATGGTGTTACAGAAAAAGGCGCAAGTCAAATAGAACTTCAAGGAGGTTATGGCGGTGGATCATTTGTTGGTACATTAGGGTTGTCTTTTAACAATTTCTCATTGAGAAATATTTTTAACAAAAAAGCATATAAACCACTTCCTACAGGAGATGGACAAACATTATCCTTAAGGGTACAAAAAAGTAGGTTTAATACAACATCTAGTTTCTCGTTTATAGAACCTTGGCTTGGAGGTAAAAAACCGCAATCATTATCTTTTTCTATCTCTCAATCTAAACAATTTGGATTTGATAATGCTACAAGAAATGTAGATGAAAGTCAACGCTTAAATATTATTGGAGCATCTATAGGATTAGGGAAAAGACTTAAATGGCCTGACGATTATTTTTCTCTTTCTCAAAGTATTAGTTACCAACTCTATGATTTGAAAGACTTTAATTTTAATGTTGGAGCTATAGGCTTGTTAAATAATGGAAAATTAAATAATTTAGCATATACTATAAACTTTGGAAGAAAATCAGCAGGTCCAAACCCAATTTTCCCAAAAACTGGTTCTGATTTTGCACTTGGTGCAAAATTAACATTCCCATATTCTTTATTTAATGACAAAAATTATGCTGATTTACCATTAGAAGAAAGATACAAATGGTTAGAATATTATAAAATAAGTTTTAAAGGAAAATGGTACACATCTCTCCCTGGAAAACTTGTATTAATGTCTAACTTTGAATTAGGATATTTAGGGTCTTATAATGAGGAATTAGGTGACTCACCATTTGAACGCTATTTTCTTGGAGGTGATGGATTGTCAAATTTCCAATTAGACAGTAGAGAGACAATAGGACTAAGAGGTTATGAAAATAATAGTCTTTCGTCATTAAGTGGAGAAACAATTTATAATAAATTTCAATTAGAAGTAAGATATCCTATAACATTAAAACCAGCAGCATCTATTTATATTTTAGGTTTTGTAGAAGGTGGGAATTCCTATAATGGTAGAGATGATTTTAATCCTTTTGAATTAAAACGTTCTGCAGGAGTAGGTATTAGAATATTTATGCCAGCCTTTGGGGTGTTAGGTATAGACTTTGCGCATGGATTTGATCCAGTACCTGGAAGTAATGTAAAATCAGGATCGCAAACTCACCTTATTTTAGGTCAACAATTTTAATAAAAAAAGTATCTTTGTATAATGAAATAAAAATTTGGCACGGTTTTTTCTAAAGACATAATAGTTATGATAAAAAAAGTTCTTTTAATATTCTTAATAATCTCAAGTTTGACAACTTTTGCTCAAAGAGGTCAAAAGATTGGCTATGTAGATATGGAATATATTTTAGAAAATGTTCCTGAATATGCTCAAGCTCAAAACCAATTAGATCAAAAAGTAAACAAATGGAAACAGACTCTTGATCAAATAAAAGGTGAAATTGAGACTATGAGAACCGACTTGAGTAATGAAAAAGCATTACTAACAGAAGATTTAATTTCTGAAAGAGAAGAAGACATCTATCTTAAAGAAGTTGATTTAAAAAACTTAGAAGCAGCATATTTTTCTTCTAAAGGTAGTTTGTTTAAATTCAGAAAACAATTGGTGAAGCCGATTCAAGATAAAGTATATAATGCTGCTCAACAACTTGGTAAAAGTCGTGGATATGATATTATTTTTGACAAGTCATCTGATGTTATCATGATTTACACAAATTCAAAAGCAGATATCAGTGAGTTGATTTTGAAAAGCATTTTAAGAACTGAAAAAACAGAAACTGCAAAAGAAAAAATAGCAAAAAAAAATGATGCTAATCAAACGAGAGAATTGAGTGAGGAAGCACAAAAGAAAATAGATGAAAGAGATGCTAAACGTCAAGAAGTTTTAGATGCATCAGCAAAATTAAAAGTCGATAAACTAAAAAAGCGTGCAGAACAAAAAGCTGAAATTGAAAGAAAAAGATTAGAACGCTTAAAAAAACGCGAAGAAATAAAAAATAAATTGAAAGAAAATAAAGAGAAATCTGAAGAAGAAAATAAAGAAAACGAATAAAAATTAATATTAAACACAACAAATAGAAAAAATGAAAAATTTAAAAACACTTTTATTGATAGTAGTATTAACATTAGGATTGAATACTGTACAAGCACAAAGCAAAGTTGCTCATATCAACTTACAAGAACTCATAGGCTCAATACCTGAAGTTAAAACAATGAGAGCGGAGTTAAGCAAACTTGAAAAAACGTATGTTGATGATATTAAAGCGGAAAGCAGTGTATTTGAAACTAAATATAAAAAATATCAAGCAGAAGCAGCAAGCCAAACAAAAGAGGAAAACGAAAAAAGAGGATTAGAAATTGAGCAAGGTCAAAGAAAACTTCAGTTAAGTCAACAAGTAGCTCAACAAGAAATGGAGACAAAAAACAATGAATTAAATAAAAAATTAACTCCTATTTTACAAAAGGTGGACGCTGCTGTTAAGACTGTAGCAAAAGCACAAGGATTTGATTATGTACTTGACTCATCTGTTTTACTTGTAGCAAATGGCACAAATTTACTGGCCTCAGTAAAAGCAAACTTAGGAATTCAATAAATAATAATTGATTTCAACAACTTAAAATCCCGATTTATTATCGGGATTTTTTTATTTTTGTTAATTATGAACACTCGATCTATTGGTATTTTTGACTCTGGAATTGGCGGCACTTCTATTTGGAAGGAAATCACTTCACTACTTCCTCATGAAAACACTATCTATCTCGCAGATAGTAAAAATGCTCCTTATGGTGAAAAATCTGCTGAAAAAATTATTGAGTTTAGCATTAAAAACACAGAATTACTCTTAAAAAAAGGATGTAAACTTATAGTTGTTGCATGTAATACCGCAACTACCAATGCCATTGAAATCTTACGAGACAAATACGATGTACCGTTTATAGGAATTGAACCTGCAATAAAACCTGCAGCACTACAAACCCAAACAAACAGTATCGGAATATTGGCAACCAAAGGAACATTGAGTAGTTTTCTGTTTTCTGAAACTTCTGAAAAATTTACCTCAACTATTAAAGTTATCGAGCAAGAAGGAAAAGGAATTGTAACACTTATAGAAAGTGGTAAATTAGTTTCTGATGAAATGACTTTGTTGCTCCATAAATACCTCAATCCAATGCTAGAACAACACATCGATTATCTTGTTTTGGGCTGTACACATTATCCGTATTTGATTCCGCAGATACAAAAAATCATGGGTGAAAACGTTAAAATAATCGATTCAGGATTAGCCGTTGCAAAACAAACAAATGCTATTCTGGAAAAAAATAATTTAAAGAATTTCACTTCTGATAACTCTAAGCATCAATTTTATATCAATACAGATAAAGACGTTTTGGAAAATATATTAAAAGGTGTTTTGGCAAACTTCTGTGTGAACAAATTAAATTTTTAAGATTCTTCACTTCTTTCAGAATGACAATCATGATTTTTTAAACTACTGAAAAAACGACAATAAAATCGATTTTCTCGAAGGAGCAACAGATAATTCTTTCCCGTTATTCAAAACAACCGTTCCTCCTTTTCCTTTTTTATACGTTGTCACATAATTAATCAATTAAAATAACATTGCCAAAAGAATTGCAAAACAAATCTACTGAAGAAGTGAAAGCATACGTAAAACAAAAAAATGCTGAACGTGAGAAAATTCAGAAAGAAATTCAGGGATTAAATAAAAAGCGTACTGCTTATATCACCGAAAAAAGAAAAGCATCATCAAGTGAAGAAACTTTGGATAGTGCAATGATTAAAGCAATAAAAAAACAAGCAGAAAAGAAAAAGTATTCTTGGAAATAGTTTTTACAGATTTGTCTCGTCCTAAATAATCTGTATCGATTATTTAGGACGAGACATTGTTTTAATTCTAATTAAATGCTGCGTTGATATTAGGACATCCTGCTGCTCTTGGCTCTCTACAGCCAACGTTCATTCCTAATGATATTTGATTATATCCATTATCTTCAAATAAGAAATCTCCTGATTGTTTTGTATACGTATATGATACCATATATTTGCCAAAATTTACTCCAACAATTGGAGTCAAATATCTCAGTTCTTCAATATTATTTCCATCAAACCCTTGACGAAAAGAGAATCCAACCCAAGCCTGTGCTTGATCAAAGCTTTTATAAGCCTTTAAATTAAAATCTACAAATTTTTCTCCCGTACGTTCTATAAGCTGCGCCATAACAGAAGGTTCAAATTGAACAGATTTTTCATTACCAAAATAATAACCTGCAGTCACTAAATAACGTCTTAAGTTAAGAGATTCAAATCTATCATTAAACAAATTGCGTGCTCTTAATAATAAGTTTTTTGCTGTAAAATATGAAAAAAATCCTCCATTATGGTAAGCCATTCCAAAATCAGCATTTACATAATTTCTACTTTGTATGATTCCAGTAATTGCAGCATCAGCATCAGCAGAATTAGTTGAACCTAAACCGAAAGAAGTTTCGTCAAGATTATTCTGAACAAGCATCGCTGATAGCCCAAAAGATAATTGATTTGCATCATCAACATGTCCTAAGTTAATGTGGTATGCGTAAGTTCCAACAATTCCTTGTTGTGAATGAAATCCATTAGTATCATTAAAAAGAACTGCTCCAATACCTGCTTTTTCACCTAACCGATTGTGAAAACTTAAAGTTTGTAGACTATTATCTTCCCATTGTGTACGCGCTGTTAATCTAATCTTACCACAATTACCTATTCCTGCTGCTGCTGGATGAATTAAGTAAACATTATCTGATAAATAATCAGAAAATATAGGTAGTGTTTCTTGAGCATTCATTAGAAATCCTCCTAACAGAAAAATTGCTATACTAATTATATTTTTTATTTTCATATGTTTAAGCTTCATTCTTTAGCGGTACATATGCTGTTCGCTATCAATCATTTTCAAATAAATAAAACTTTTTTTATTCGTTTCATTTTATGGTTTACGATTTCCAAATAGTATGATTATGCCTCTTATTAAACTTTTATTTAACGTTTTTATTATACTACTATTATTCTTTTTCTTTAAATTATATACGTTGCGTTAATTTCTATTTTTACCTTCTTACTAAACTAAAATGCCCTTTTTTGATAATTGTTTCTCCTTGATTATTTGTAAGTGATAGTACAAACCAATAATCAGAACTTGGCAACATTTCGTTATTATACAATCCATCCCAACCTTGTCCTTGTGTTGGATTGATAATCGCTATAATCTTACCAAATCTATCAAATATCTGTATTGGTGAGATTGTAAATGTCGTTGCATCTAATCCGATCAATTGCCAATAATCATTATAACCATCATTGTTTGGCGTTAAGAATTTTGGGTAATCGAGTAAGAAAATAACTACAGGTTCTGGATTAACCGTTACCGTTACTGTAAAATCATCTCCCACACAACTATTTGTACTATCTGTGGGAGTTACTGTATATGCAACTGTTTGTGCTACTCCACTTATATTGGTTAATGTATCTGTAATATTTGAAGTTGTATTTGCCGTTAGGCTTTCTCCTGTAACATTGGGATTATCTACTGCCAACCAACTAAAGGTTGATACCAAAGAAACATCATTAGTTAAATCATGGTTTAATGAGACATTATTACATGTTGTCTCTGTGGCTGATGTGCCTATCGGAGGGTCAAAAAACGTTACAACAATTTCGTCGGTAACTATATCTGTACCATCAGACGCTTCAATTTGATATGTTCCAGATACAAAAACATCTATTGTTGGATTTGTTTGCCCTATAATTTGAGAAAAACCTGTTCCGTCGTCAAAAAACCATTTATAGGATGTTGCTCCTGTGGTAGTACCGTCTAAAACAACAGGAGTTGCAGGATTAGTAATACAGGCATCTATGTCTAGACCAAGAGTAGAATTTAAAATACTACTATCTGTAGTACCTCCACCTCCTGGATTTGTTAATCGTATTCTTATAAATCCCGCAGTATCATCAAAATTTGTAATTAACAAAACAAAATATTCTCCTGTATTCGCTCCTATAATATTAAAATTTTCAACTGCATTTATTGAAAAACTACACCCTTGAGATGTTGTTGTATTAGGCACTCCAAATGTACCATCTCCTGGGACACTATTTGCTTGCGTTAAATCGCCACAAACACCTGCCAAAAATTCAGTTTCTGTAAAAGGTCCCCAAGCAATAAAATCTACATCCGAACCTGCACCTGTAAAATCAGCTGCTGCATTTTGTTCTATCAGCATAAATAAATCTCCTGGATTATCAATTTTTAAAAAAAACCAAGAAGGGTTAGGAGTGTTAAGTAAACATCCATAATCAGGTCCAGTCTCAGCATTACCAGCTCCTGTTGTATTTGAAAAATCTACTCCAACTGCTGTACAAAAAGGTTCTGCAGTACTACAAGTGTTATTTTGAGCAAATAGAAATAAACTCATAAATATAAAAAAAACAAGTATAATATTTCATCAGAATTTATATTTTTTATAAGGCTCAATTTTTAACCTTAATTTTTTATACAGTTCATATTGCTCTGCAGAAAGCAAATTAAAAATTTCAATCGTTTCTAATTTTAATAGATTATTAAAATACTTTTTGTTGTTTTCAACATCTTCAGCATTTTCAATCTTTTTATTATAAAGGGGACTTCTAAAATTTAATTCATTGTTAATCAGATAATTATATGTATCTTTCGTACTATAATCAAAACTGTAATAAAATGTATAAACCCAGAGGGAAAAAAGGATTATTTGATGAAGAATTTACAAAAGATCGCTTATCATCAATAGGCAATCCATTAGAAAACATAAGTAAAGTTATTGATTTTGAATTATTTAGAGAATTGCTATAGCATAAGTTACTCAACACTAACAAAAAAAGCAATGCAGGAGCAAAACCTTATGACTTGGTAATGATGTTTAAAATATTGATACTTCAACGTTATTATGGTTTAGGAGATAGTCAAGTTGAATATCAAATATTAGATAGAATGAGTTTTAAAACATTTTTAGGATTAGAGACTGGCGATAAAGTACCAGATGAAAAAACCGTATGGAGTTTTAGAGAACGTGTAACAAAAACAGGTTTAGTAGAAGAATTATTTGAGCAGTTTACTTTCTTTTTAGAAGAAAAAAAACTCATATTTAATGAAGGACAATTGATTGATGCTAGTTTTACAGTAGCACCACGCCAAAGAAACACAAGGAAAGAAAACAAGAAAATAAAAGACGGTAAGGGTAATGAATTATGGAATGACAAACCCAACAAGAAAAAACATAAAGATATTGATGCACGTTGGACAAAGAAAAATGGTGAAACTTTCTTTGGTTATAAAAATCACGCAAAGGTAGGCACTAAAAGTAAATTCATTAACACTTACACAGTAACAGACGCCTCGGTTCACGACTCACAAGCTTTGGATGACTTGCTTACCGAAAAAGATAAAAACCAAGATTTACACGCAGATAGTGCATACACAGGCAAAGAGCAAGATAAGATTATCAAAAAATATGAAATGAAAAATAAAGTACACGAAAAAGGCTATCATAATAAACCATTGACAGAGAAACAAAAAGCAAGCAACACTAAAAAATCAAAAATTAGAGCAAGAGTAGAGCATGTATTTGGCTTTATGGAGCAAAGTATGAAAGGTTTAGTTTTAAAATCAGTAGGAATTATAAGAGCATCAGGAATAATTGGTTTAATCAACTTAACCTACAATTTATTTAGGTATGAACAAATCAAAAGATTAAACATAACTTACTGATAGACGGATAGATTGGATAGATGGATAGATGGAATTTGATGTTTTGTGTATCAAAATCAAAAAATATTACTACCTTTGTAGTGTTAATCTTTTTTCTAAAAAAGATAAAAAAGGGTTCTCATCTTTTTTAGAAAAATGAAAAACCAATTTTTAGAACCCCCCTAAACCAAAAGAATTTGGTTAAATTTTTCTGATTGATTTTTTGTTAAGTATAACTTTTTTGAGTACGTTTTACTAATCTCACTAATATTTTTTTCACTTGGATGTTCTTGAGCATTCACACCAATAGTAAACAACAAGATTATTATGATAAATACAACTACATTTTTCATCTTTCTACTTTTTAATTCCTAATTTCACCAACAATGGTTCTATTTTAGGTTCTGCACCTCTAAACTCTTTGTACAGTTCCATACCGTCTTTTGAGCCTCCTTGACTCAACATATTGCGATATTTTTTTGCGGTTTCTTGGTCAAATATACTTCCTGCATCTTTAAATGCTTGGAAAGCATCTGCATCTAAAACCTCAGACCATTTGTAAGAATAATATCCAGATGAATACCCTACAGGACTTGAGAAAATATGATTAAAATAACCACTTCTGTATCGTGGAATAATCTCTTCTATCAATCCTAATTCTTTCATTTTATCAGTCTCAAACTTACGTGCATCACGCTTATCTGTATCTTTTAATGTGTGCCAGTACATATCTAAATATGCTGCAGCCATATACTCTACGTTTGTAAATCCTTGGTTAAAACTATTGGCATCATTCATCTTTTTAATCAATGCATCAGGAATTACCTCTCCTGTTTTATAATGCTTTGCATATAGTTTTAATACTTCTGGTTCACTCATCCAATTTTCCATTACCTGAGAAGGGAATTCTACAAAGTCACGAGGAACATTTGTTCCAGATTGAGATTCGTAGGTTACATTAGATAACAATCCGTGTAATGCGTGTCCAAATTCATGAAACATCGTTTCTGCATTTCTAAATGACAATAAAGAAGGCTCTGTATCTGTAGGTCTAGGAAAGTTAAAGTTATTCGTTACGATTGGTGTAATATACTTTCCGTCTACGTTAGATTGTGCTCTCAACTCGTTCATCCAAGCACCTCCTCGTTTGCTTTCACGTGTAAAGAAATCCATATAAACAACTCCTAAATGTTTACCATTTGCTTCTAAAACTTCAAAGACTTGTTGGTCTTCATGCCATTTTGGAATATCTTTTAATTCTTTGAATGTCAATCCAAATAATTTTGTTGCCAATTCAAATGCTCCGTTTTTAACAGCATTAAATTCAAAGTATGGGCGCATTTCTTCTTCATCAAAATCGTATCTTTCTTTTCTTACTTTCTCTACATAATGTCTCCAGTCACTTCCGTTAAAAACACCTTTGACACCATCTTTTTTCATAAAGTCTGCCATAGCCTTACGCTCAGCCTTTGCCATATCTAACACAGGATTCCATAATTGGTCCATAAATTTTAAAACTGCTTCAGGCTTTTTTGCCATTGCATTTTCTAAAATTAAATCTGCATGGGTTTCATAACCAAGTAAATTTGCTTTTTCAACACGTAGTTGTACTACTTCTTCAAGAATTGCCTTGTTGTCATTCTCATTGTCATTATCTCCACGCATTGCATAGGCATCAAACATCGTTTTACGCATTTCTCTATTTGGAGATGATTGTAAAAACGGGTTAATACTTGGTCGCTGTACTGTAATTGACCAACCCTCTTCATGTCCTCTCTTTTTTGCTTCATCGGCAGCAAGAGCAACTAAACTAACAGGTAAATTCCCTAAATCTTTTTTATCAGTCACGTGCATTTCAAATGCGTTGGTTTCTGCCAATACATTGTTACCAAACTTATCTGTCAATTCTGCCAAACGAGCATTGATAGCACGTAAACGTTCTTCTTTTTTCCCTTCTAATGCAACTCCTGAACGCACAAAACTCTTATAAGAGTCTTCAAGTAATTTTTGTTGTGGCTCAGTTAATTTAGATCTATCTGTAGTTTCATAAACCTTTTTTACACGCCCAAACAGTTCTTTATTCAGATTAATATCATCATAATGAGCAGAGAATATTGGCGCCATTTCACTTGCCACAGCATCTAAAACATCATTAGTATGCGCTCCATTAAGTGCATAGAACACACTTGACACTTTATTAAGCGAGCTTCCACTTAATTCTAATGACTCAATGGTATTTTTAAATGTTGGCACATCTGAATTTACAACAATTGCATCGATTTCATCTTTATGCTCTTTTAAAGCAATATCAAATGCTGGTTTATAATCTTCATTTTTGATTTTATCAAATGGTGGAACACCAAATTGTGTATCCCATTCTGCCAACAAAGGATTATCGTATGTTTTCTTAGTCACTTTTTCGTCTTTTGATTGGCAAGATGTGATTAGAATAACACATACAAGCATTGCTATATTAGTAAGTTTCATTTAACTGATAATTTAGGTTATTATTTTTGAGAAGTGCAATTTAATAATTTTAATTTGAAGTACCGAAAGATTTAACATATTGCTTTGTTGCTAGTTGAATCTACCACTGGCAATGTTAAGATAAAGTTTCGTTTTAATGAACTTTATTTCTTACGATATGTAAAAGTTAGTTCAAATAATTGAGAAAGTCAAGTTTTATCAATTCTAAAATTTTATTGAGGTAAAGTTGCATTTGCTAGTTGAATCTACCCCAATATCATTTCTATGCAGTTAAAAATTATTTCCGAAATTATTTCGGGGTGTAGCGTAGCCCGGTCATCGCGCCTCGTTTGGGACGAGGAGGTCGCAGGTTCGAATCCTGCCACCCCGACCAATTAAAACTTTTCACAATTGTGAAAAGTTTTTTTGTTTTTTATATGCCCCAAAACATAATTTAAGTTCACTTTGCTATACATCAAAAATAAAAGTAACTTTGTGAAAAATCGAATTTGGATGTTTAAATACGGAATTGATAAACTTACAATTAATAAAGTTATTGCCATTTCAAAAGGGAAACTAAAAGCAGTTTTAACTGAAGAAGCCATTTCAAAAGTAAATAATTGCAGAGAAATAGTTGAAAAAATTGCAAATTCTGACAAAGCAGTTTATGGTATTAATACTGGTTTTGGCCCATTATGTGATGTTCAAATATCTCCTGAAGATACTAGTAAACTTCAAAAAAACTTACTAATAACACATGCTGTTGGAGTCGGAAATCCTATTGACAAAGAGTTGTCTAGGATAATGATGATTTGTAAAACACATGCTTTATGTCAAGGGTTTTCTGGTATTCGATTAAAGGTCATCGAACGGATTATTTATTTTATTGAAAACGAATTAATTCCTGTTGTTCCAGAACAAGGATCTGTTGGTGCTTCTGGAGATTTAGCACCACTATCTCATCTTTTTTTACCATTATTAGGCGAAGGAGAATTCTGGAGTAATAATAAAATTGTTTCAGTAAAAAATATCTTAAAAAAAAATGATTTAAAGCCAATACAACTACAAGCAAAAGAAGGATTGGCACTGATAAATGGAACACAATTTATTTTAGCACATGCTATAATTGGTCTTCACAAAATGAAATATTTGTTGAATTTAGCAGATGTTGCTGGAGCAATGAGTATTGAAGCGTATCAAGGAAGTGAATCACCATTTAAAAAAGAATTACATACTATTCGTCCATTTAAAGGAACACAAAAAGTCGCAAAACGAATGCGTATGCTATTCAGCAGTTCAAAAAACATCAAGTCACATATAGACTGTGCACGTGTTCAAGACCCTTACTCTATGCGATGTATCCCTCAAGTGCATGGAGCTTCAAGAAACGCTTATTATCACTTAAAAAAATTGACGACTATAGAAATGAACTCAGTTACTGACAACCCAATTGTTTTAAGTGGTACAGTAGCAATTTCTGGAGGAAATTTTCACGGACAACCATTAGCAATCGCACTTGATTATAACGCTATTGCAGCGTCAGAATTAGGAAATATTTCTGACCGAAGATGTTATTTATTATTAGAAGGTAAATACGGATTGCCTCGCTTATTGACCGAAAGCGACGGATTAAATTCAGGATTTATGATTCCGCAATACACAACTGCCGCATTGGTTACAGAAAATAAATCGCTTTGCTTCCCTCCTTCTGCAGACAGTATTCCAACTTCATTAGGACAAGAAGATCATGTTTCTATGGGAAGTATTTCTGGTCGACAATTCAATCAAATATTAGAAAATATTGAAAAAATATTGGCAATTGAATTAATGTATGCTGCGCAGGCTATTGAATTTAGAAGACCAAATAGTTTTTCTAAAATTGTTGTAGAAAATTTTAAAATAATCAGAAATAAAGTTAAAAAATTAGAAGAAGATAGAGTTTTGAAAGACGATATAAATGCTATGATTGAGCTCGTTAAAAATCAATCTTTTATTGTAAAATAACATGACATTCAAAGAACAAATATTACAAGGAATACCACTAGAATTACCATCAAAAAAGGAATATCCTAAAGACGCTAACAAAGCGCCAAAACGAAAAGATATTTTATCGCTGAAAGAAAAAAAATTGGCTATTCGTAATGCTTTGCGTTATTTTCCAGAAAAATGGCATCAAGAGTTAGCTGTAGAATTTGCACAAGAATTGCAAGATTTTGGACGTATTTATATGTATCGTTTCAAACCAAGTTACGAGTTTTATGCACGTCCTATTTCTGAATATCCAGCAAAATCAACTCAAGCAGCAGCAATTATGCTGATGATACAAAATAATTTAAATCCAGCAGTTGCTCAACATCCCGAAGAATTGATAACTTATGGAGGAAATGGAGCTGTATTCCAAAATTGGGCACAGTATTTAGTTACAATGCAATATTTGGCAACTATAACAGACGAACAAACACTACACATGTATTCTGGTCATCCTATGGGATTATTTCCTTCTTCAAAAGATGCCCCTAGAGTTGTTGTAACAAATGGAATGGTAATCCCAAATTATTCACAACCAGATGATTGGGAGAAATTTAATGCCCTTGGAGTATCGCAATATGGTCAAATGACTGCAGGATCATTTATGTATATTGGCCCTCAAGGAATTGTACATGGTACGACCATAACATTGATGAATGCATTTCGTAAAATTTTAAATACTGATGAAACTCCTGCCGGAAAAATATTTCTTACTTCTGGTTTAGGAGGAATGAGTGGTGCACAACCAAAAGCGGGAAATATTGCTGGTTGCATTAGCATTTGTGCCGAAATAAATCCAAAAGCAGCAACAAAGCGACATGAACAAGGTTGGGTTGATGTATTGATTGATACTATGGATGAATTAGTACATCGTACAAAAAAAGCACAAGAAAATAGCGAAGTCGTTTCTATAGCATTTATTGGAAATATAGTAGATGTTTGGGAACGATTTGATACAGAAAACATCTTCGTTCACGTTGGTTCTGACCAGACTTCTCTTCATATTCCTTGGACTGGAGGTTATTATCCTACCGATATTTCATATGATGAATCAAACCGTTTATTATGTGAAGAGCCAGAAAAATTTAAAGAAAAAATTCAAGAATCTTTACGAAGACACGCGAAATCCATCAACAATCACACAAAAAAAGGAACTTATTTCTTTGACTACGGAAATGCCTTTTTACTAGAAGCATCTCGCGCAGGTGCAAATGTAATGGCAGAGAATAATATCGATTTTAAATACCCATCATACGTACAAGATATTTTAGGACTTATGTGTTTTGATTACGGTTTTGGTCCTTTTCGTTGGGTTTGCGCTTCAGGAAAATCAGAAGACTTAGACAAAACAGATGAAATTGCGATGGAAGTGCTTCAAAAAATAATGAAGAACTCTCCAAAGGAAATTCAATTGCAAATGCAAGATAATATCACTTGGATAAAAGATGCCAAGAAAAATAAATTGGTTGTTGGCTCACAAGCACGAATTTTATATGCTGATGCTGAAGGACGTTCAAAAATTGCTGAAGCATTTAATAATGCTGTGAAAAACGGAGAAATTGGTGCAGTTGTTTTAGGTCGTGATCATCATGATGTAAGCGGAACAGACTCACCATATAGAGAAACATCAAACATTTATGACGGAAGTAAATTTACCGCAGATATGGCAATTCACAACGTGATTGGCGATAGTTTTAGAGGCGCAACTTGGGTTTCTATACACAATGGTGGAGGCGTTGGTTGGGGAGAAGTAATTAATGGAGGTTTTGGGATGTTGTTAGACGGAACAAAAGAAGCAGAAACTCGATTAAAAAACATGCTGTTTTATGATGTTAATAACGGGATCGCAAGAAGAAGTTGGGCAAGAAATAAAGGTTCTATATTTGCTATCAAACGTGAAATGGAAAGAACACCAAACCTTAAAGTTACGCTACCAAATATTGTTAATGACACTATTCTAAAAGATCTTTTTTAATGACTATACTCTTTAAAAATATAAAAGAATTAATTCAAGTTCGCACTGAAGCAATTTCATTTGTTTCAGGAAAAGAAATGAAAGTATTGCCTACGATTAAGAATGCTTATCTAGTAGTAGAAAATGGTCTAATCTCTGATTTTGGCGCTATGGATAACTGTCCAAATACGATAGCTGACGAAATTATTGACGCAACTGGTAAAATGATATTGCCTTCTTGGTGCGATTCGCATACACATATTGTTTATGCGGGAAACAGAGAAGGAGAATTTGTAGATAGAATAAACGGTATCTCTTACAAAGAAATCGCAAATCGTGGAGGCGGAATATTAAATTCAGCAAAAAAATTACAAGAAACATCAGAAGATGAGTTGTATGCACAGAGTAAAATCCGTTTAAAAGAAGTAATGTTGTTGGGAACTGGAGCCGTTGAAATAAAATCTGGATATGGTCTGACTGTTGATGCTGAATTAAAAATGTTGCGCGTCATCAAGAGATTGAAAGAAGATTATCCGATTGAGATAAAAGCAACTTTTTTAGGAGCGCATGCAGTTCCGAAGATATATAAAAACAATAAGCAAGGTTATTTAGAGTTACTTGTTGATGAAATAATGCCAAAAATTGCCGAAGAAAAGTTGGCAGATTATGTCGATATCTTTTGTGAAACTGGCTATTTCTCGGTTGATGACACTGAATTTATTTTAAAGGCAGGAAAAAAATACGGACTCATTCCAAAAATTCATGTAAATCAATTTACTGCTATTGGAGGCGTACAAATTGGTGTGAAACACAACGCATTATCGGTCGATCATTTAGAAGAAATGAGAGATGAAGACATCGAAATATTAAAGAACACGACAACAATGCCTGTTGCATTGCCAAGTTGTTCTTACTTTTTGAGCATACCATACACCCCTGCAAGAAAGATGATTGATGCAGGTCTTCCGTTGGCATTAGCGACTGATTATAATCCAGGATCTACACCTTCAGGAAATATGAATTTTGTTATCTCTACAGCATGTATTAAAATGAAAATGACGCCTGAAGAAGCCATTAATGCGGCAACTATCAACGGTGCATACGCGATGGGATTAGCGGAAAAAACAGGCTCAATTACTCTTGGCAAACAAGCGAACTTATTACTTACTAAATCTATAAATTCTTATGGATTTTTACCATATTCTTTTGGAACAAATCAACTTCAAAAAGTATATTTGAAAGGAAAAGAGGTGAATTTCAATAGAGAATTGTAAATTTGTTATCAAAATATTTTAATATGCTGATTATTGGTATTGCAGGAGGAACAAGAAGCGGTAAAACAATCGTTATAAATCAAATTTTAAATCAACTCTCAAACAATGAAGTTTGTGTGATTTCTCAAGATTCATACTACAAAACTACTGATGATTTGTCTTATCAAAAACGTACAAAAATCAATTTTGACCATCCCAAATCAATCGATTTTGATTTATTAGCTGATGATTTGAAAAACTTGTAAAATATGTCTCTTAAAAAGCTAAAAGAAAATAAATTTATTAAGATTATAAGCAATCCTTTTGTCATCATTTTCTTGGTGTTTCTTGTTTGGATTTTATTTATTGATGAGAATTCGTATTTGTTTCATCACAAAGCTTTGAATCCTGAAATTGAAAAATTAGAAGACGATAAAAATTATTATCAAACAGAAATTGAAAACGACAGAAAGAAGATAAAACAACTCGAAGATCCTGATAGTTTAGATAGATTTGCTCGAGAAAAATACAAGATGAAAAAAGAAAACGAAGACATTTATATCATCGAGTTTGACACACTTAAAAAGCAATAAAAATGAGTGACTCTCTGTTTAACAAATTCTCTTCGATAAGTTCAAAACAGTGGAAACAAAAAATTCAGTTTGACCTAAAAGGTGCAGATTACAATTCCACATTGCTCACACATACAAACGAAGGTATCACTATAAAGCCTTTTTATCATTCTGACGCCTTTGAAAGAATTGAAAATCCAAAAAATTTAGAAGAATTTAAAATTTGTCAACGTATTTTTATTTCTGATGAAAAAACAGCCAATTTTCTCGCATTAGACGCTTTGAAAAGAGGCGCGAATAGTATTTTATTTATTGCCGATGAACTTTTTAATATTACTACTGTTTTACAAAACATTGAAGCTGAAATTCATTTTCAATTCAATTTCTTATCAGAAAGTTTTAGTATCGACTTGCTAAATCACGCTAAAAACAATCCTTTTTTTCTAAATACCGATATTATAGGAAACCTTGTCAAAACAGGAAATTGGTATCATAATTTGAATAAAGATTTTGACATTCTATGTAATATCAGTAAAAAAATAATTGCTAATTGTGCTGTTTTACAAGTAAACGCTTCGCAGTATCAAAATGCTGGAGCAACAACTGTACAACAAGTTGCGTATGCTTTGGCACATGGAAATGAATATTTAAACGTCATTGCGAGAGATAAAATAGCTGAGCAATCTATTGTAAATTTCAACTTTTCGGTCGGCAGTAATTACTTTTTTGAAATTGCCAAGATTAGAGCTTTTCGCTATTTATGGAAACTTCTATGTGATGATTATTCTTTAAATATTGATGCTCATATTTTTGTTCAGCCGTCTCTCCGAAATAAAACATTGTATGATTACAATACCAATATGCTCAGGACTACAACTGAATGCATGAGTGCCGTTTTAGGTGGTGCAAACACCATAAGCAATGTTTCTTATGACGAAATATATCATAAAAAAAATGAGTTTGGAGAACGAATTTCTCGCAATCAATTATTGATATTAAAAGAAGAAAGTTATTTTAAAAACGCTCAAAATTTTGCTGACGGAACTTATTATATCGAATCTTTAACCAAAGAAATTGCTGAAAAAGCATTAGAAATTTTTAAAGACATTGAAAAAAGTGGTGGATTCTTAAAACAACTCAAAGAAGGAACCATCCAACGAAAAATAAAAGAATCTGCAGACAAAGAACAAGCACAATTTGATGCAGGTGAATTGGTTTTATTAGGAACAAATAAACATCCAAATATGGATGATAAAATGAATGATACAATCGAATTGTATCCATTTGTAAAAACAAAACCTAGAAAAACATTAATTGCACCAATTGTTGCAAAACGATTGGCAGAAAAATTGGAACAAGAACGATTGAAAGATGAAGCGTAAAGGCATCCAACATATAAAAGTAAAAGGGTCAAAGATTAAGGGTGAAAGCTCAAAGGTGAAAGGTTTTGAGCATGAGAATTTTGTTGCAGGAATTTCTCCAAATCTTCGTGGTCCATACTCTACAATGTATGTTCGCAGACCTTGGACAATCCGTCAATATGCAGGTTTTTCAACTGCTGAGGAAAGTAACGCTTTCTATTTACGTAACTTAAAAGCAGGTCAAAAAGGCCTTTCTGTTGCCTTTGATTTGGCAACACATAGAGGGTACGATTCTGATCATGAACGCGTGCAAGGTGATGTTGGTAAAGCAGGAGTTGCCATAGATTCAGTTGAAGATATGAAGATATTATTTGACCAAATTCCGTTAGATAAAATGTCGGTTTCTATGACTATGAATGGCGCTGTATTGCCAATTTTAGCATTTTATATTGTTGCTGCTGAAGAACAAGGAGTCGATCCAAGCCAATTGATTGGTACCATTCAAAATGATGTTTTGAAAGAGTTTATGGTGCGGAATACATACATATATCCGCCAACGCCATCGATGAAAATTATTGCAGATATTTTTAAATATACTACCAAATTTATGCCGAAATTTAATAGTATTTCTATTTCAGGTTATCACATGCAAGAAGCAGGAGCAACATCAGAAATTGAATTGGCATACACACTTTCTGACGGATTAGAATATATAAGAACTGTATTAAATTCTGGAATGAAAATAGATGATTTCGCTCCAAGATTATCCTTTTTTTGGGCAATTGGAATGGATCACTTTAGAGAAATTGCAAAACTAAGAGCGGGAAGAATGCTTTGGGCAAAAATTGTTCAAGAATTCAGCCCTCAAAATCAAAAATCATTGGCTTTGAGAACGCATTGCCAAACAAGTGGATGGAGTTTAACAGCACAAGATCCTTTTAATAATGTAGCACGAACAACTATTGAAGCGATGGCTGCAGCATTTGGAGGAACACAATCTTTACATACCAATGCATTGGACGAAGCGATTGCTTTACCTACCGATTTCTCAGCAAGAATTGCAAGAAACACGCAAATCTACATTCAAGAAGAAACAACCATTACCAAAACTGTTGATCCCTGGGCTGGAAGTTATGCCTTAGAAAAAATGACCAAAGACATTGCTAATGATGCTTGGAAATTGATGCAAGAAATTGAAGAACTTGGTGGCATGACGAAGGCTATTGAAAAAGGAATTCCGAAAATGAGAATTGAGGAAGCCTCTGCAAGAAAGCAAGCACGAATAGATAGTGGTCAAGATATTATTGTTGGTGTAAATGCATATCAACTAAAAGAAGAAGAGGAAATGCAGATTCTTGAAGTTGATAATAATGCCGTAAGAGATTCACAAATCAAACGGTTAAATAAACTAAAAGCTGACAGAAACAATGCTGCAGTCCAACAATCTTTAGCAGATTTGACAGCTTGTGCGCAATCAAGTAATGGAAATTTATTAGATTTGGCAGTAAAAGCAGCACGAAACAGGGCCACTTTAGGTGAAATATCTACTGCTTTAGAAACTGTTTTTGGCAGATACAAAGCTACTATTAATTCAATTTCAGGAGTGTATAGCAAAGAAATTAAAAACGATAAATACTTCAAATTAGCAACCGAACTCGCCGATAGATTTGCCAATTTAGATGGTCGAAGACCACGAATATTAATTGCAAAAATGGGACAAGATGGTCATGATAGAGGCGCAAAAGTGGTCGCTACAAGTTTTGCTGATTTAGGATTTGATGTTGATATAAGTCCGTTGTTTCAAACACCTAAAGAAGTTGCCAAACAAGCTGTAGAAAACGATGTACATATTTTAGGTGTTTCTTCACTCGCTGCAGGACACAAAACATTGATTCCTCAGGTTATTGACGAACTCAAAAACTATGGTCGTGGAGATATTAAGGTAATTGCTGGAGGTGTTATTCCTCCTCAAGATTACGATTTCTTATTTGATGTTGGTGTTTTTGGTGTTTTTGGTCCTGGAACCAAAATTGCAAAAGCGGCTATTGATATTTTAGAGCATTTGATTGAAAATGTGGAATAAAATTTAACGCATTCTTTCTGGTTTTTTTAAAGATTATTAGCCCTATAATCCGTAAATTTGCATCGTTTTATACCATTTTCAGATGAAGAAATTACTATCTATACTCTACTCTACTCGCTTAACAGCCATATTATTTGTCGTTTTTGTCGCTGCAATGGGAATTGCAACATTTATAGAAAATGATCATGGCACACAGACTGCTCAAAAACTAGTTTACAACGCTTGGTGGTTTGAGGCTATTATGGTGTTTTTTGTGATTAACTTCTTTGGAAATATTTTCAAATACAGACTCTATAAAAAAGAAAAATGGTCAGTGCTACTTTTTCACGTCTCTTTTCTATTTATCCTTATTGGCGCAGGAATTACGCGCTATATAAGTTACGAAGGAATTATGCCAATAATTGAAGGAGAATCAAGTAACATTATGTTCTCACAAACCAATTATTTTGATGTCATTGCTGATGATGGAAAAGATCAAAAAATATATACATCTGATAAAATTCTACTTTCTGCAATAGGTAAACCAAATTATTCTTTTACAAATGATTTTAGAGGTAAAGAATTTACATTCAACCTTGTAGAATACCTCCCAAATGCTAAAGAAGTTTTTGAAGAAACTGAAAATGGAGATAATTATCTATACTTTGTAGAGTCAACTTTAGGTTCTCGCCACGACCATTATATCAAAAAAGGAACAAGTCAATTGATTCACAATGTGTTGGTTGGTTTTGACAATGTAAACAACAATTCTATCGATATTATTACAATTGAAGATAGTCTTAAAATTATCACCAATTCTGATGGGACTTTCTTTAGAATGAGTGATAGTTTTAACGGAACTATCCTTAAAGATTCTATTCAAGATTTTCAATTTTTAGCATTACATCAATTGGCAGGGCTTAGTTTTGTTGTACCAACACCTGCAATAAGAGGAATCTACAAAACCGTTAAAACTGATGAAGAAGCACTTCTAGACAGACTTATTTTTGATGTAACTGTTGGTGATAAAACCAAACAGCTTGTTGTGAATGGCGGTCAATATAATATTGGAGAACCTCAAAAAATAAGTGTTGATACTCTTAATTTTAGAGTTAACTATGGTTCAAAACAAATAAAACTTCCTTTTCATATCAAGTTGCGAGATTTTCAATTAGAAAATTATCCTGGATCTCAAAGTCCGATGTCTTATGCAAGCGAAGTAACGGTTATCGACCCAAAAGAAACTTTTGATTTTAGGATTTATATGAATCATATCTTGAATTATAAAGGTTATAAATTTTTTCAATCAAGTTATGATATTAAAGATGAATATGAAGAAACACACCTTTCTGTAAATCACGATTTTTGGGGAACACTCATTACATATATTGGTTATGCAATGCTATTTCTTGGACTAATTTTAATATTATTCGTAAAAAATACACGTTTTTCTCATTTACGAAATACTCTCAGAAAAATAGAAAATAAAAAAACAGTACTAACTTTAGCATTGTTAATTACGTTTGCTACAAGTTTCTCGCAACACAACACGCATCAACTTACAGAGCAGCAAACCGATTCTATTTTACAAGCCAATATTGTAGACAAACTGCATGCAGAGGAATATAGTAAATTGATAATTCAAGATGCTGGAGGACGTATGAAACCTATACATACTTTTGCTTCAGAATTGTTGCGGAAAGTACATCATAGCGATACTTTTAAAGGAATGGATGCTAATCAAGTGGCTATTTCTATTCAGCAAAATCCTCGTTTTTGGTTTAACATACCAATTATTTATATCAAAAAAGGCAATACCAAATTAAGAGATGTTATTGGAATTTCGCAAAATCAAAAATACGCACAAGTTTCAGATTTCTTTACTGATAAGGGTGTTTACAAAATTGCTGACGAGCAAGAAAAAGCATTTAAGCAAAAAATAAAAAGCAAGTATCAACAAAGTATTATCGATGTTGACAGACGTGTAAACTTATTATATTCAGCGATTTTTGGTGATTTGTTTACCATTTTTCCTGTTCCAAATGATGCAACCGATAAATGGGTTTCTCAAAATCAATTGGAGACTAAAAATTTCTCTGGAACAGATTCTGTATTTGTAAAACAGATTTTACCTGTTTATTTACAAACGCTTTCTGAAGCAAAAAAGACAAATGATTACTCACAATCTGAAGATATTTTAACAGTAATTAAAAAATTTCAAAAAAAGTATGGTTCAGCAGTATATCCATCAGAAAATAAAATTGATTTAGAACTTTTTTATAACAAGTATGACATCTTTAAAAGTCTCTTTAAATACTATCTCTATGCAGGAACACTGTTGTTTATTCTTGTCATCATCAGAATATTTAAAACTTCGAAAACGATAAACTTACTTATAAAAATAGGCACGTTTATTATTGTTGGTTTGTTTATCTATCACATGATTGGTTTGGGTATTCGTTGGTATATTTCAGGACATGCGCCTTGGAGTAATGGTTACGAATCTATGATTTATGTTTCTTGGGCTACGATGCTTTTTGGACTTATTTTAGGGCGAAAATCTGCATTAACCATAGCAGCAACTACATTTGTGGTTTCTGTAATTTTGATGGTTGCACATTGGAACTGGATAGACCCATCAATTGGAAATTTAGTTCCTGTACTTGATTCTTATTGGTTGATGATACATGTTGCAATTATTGTAGCGAGTTACGGACCATTTGTATTGAGTATGATTTTAGGAACGCTTGCTTTATTTCTGATGCTTGCAACTACCGAAAATAACAAGAAAAAACTCGGTTTAATCATCAAAGAAATTACCATTATCAACGAAATGTCTATGACAGTCGGATTGATATTATTGGCTATTGGAAACTTTCTTGGAGGTATTTGGGCAAACGAAAGTTGGGGTCGATATTGGGGATGGGATCCAAAAGAAACTTGGGCTTTGATAAGCATTATGGTATATGCATTTGTAATTCACACACGCTTGGTTCCAGGAATTAGAGGACGATTTACTTTTAATACATTATCCGTCTTCTCATTTGCTGCTATATTGATGACCTATCTTGGTGTAAATCATTTATTATCAGGATTGCATTCGTATGCTGTAGGAGAAGAAGTACCAATTCCTATGCAAATATGGGCTTGGTTAGGGTTTTCTACTATTTTGAGTATTTTCGCGTATTTTAAGTATCGAAAGTATTATAAAAAATAAGTGCAAAAAAACATATCTTTGTAATTCAAAAATTTAAAATAAACTATGTTTAATAAATATATAAAATTAGTTATCGCTGCTGCAATCACAGTTTGGGCAGTTTTTCAATTTGTTGATGGAAATATCATGAATGGAATTTCGTTGCTTTTTTTAGCAGGAATTTTTGTGTTCTTTTATTTTAAAAACGAATTTATCTTATTAGCATTTTTACAATTACGCAAGCAAAACTTTGAAGGTAGCCAAAAATGGCTGAGTAAAATTAGGAATCCAAGTAGTGCATTGGTACAAAAACAAGAAGGTTATTATAATTTCTTACAAGGAATTATGCTTTCACAAACCAATTTAACGCAAGCAGAAAAATTCTTCAAAAAAGCATTGTCTTTAGGTTTATCTATGTCACACGACACAGCGATGGCAAAATTACAATTAGCAGGAATTGCAATGTCTAAAAATCGTAAAAACGAAGCTACAAAATTAATCAGTGAAGCAAAAAAACTTGATAAACAAGGAATGTTAAAAGATCAAATAAAATCTATGAAAGACCAAATGAAACGTGTTGGTGGCGTAGGAATGGCGCAAAGACAACAGATGAAAGGTCGAAAAGGATTTCGCTAGAGAGATTGACATAAAAAAAATGTCATTCTGAATAAAATAAAGAATCTATATCTGAGATTTTTCGACTTCGCTCAAAATGACAATAAAATCACTTTTTACAGCCTCTAAATCTTACTCCAACACCTTCAAATTTAAATCTTCTTGATATTGAATTAAGAAAACTCCTTTGTTTTCTGTACTTCCAAATAGTTTTTTAGTATAGTCAAACTTTGTTCCAATACGCTGTGAAATTCCTGCTTTTGCACCTTCGTTAAATGAATCAAAACTTGATAAACGTAGCAAAGCATCATAAGTAACATCAAAACCTTTGATGGCATATTTTGTTGGGTAACTATAATATTTTTGTTTGTATTTTTTTCTAAAATACTTTACAGCATCACTCGTGATATCAACAAATTCTTCCTTTGGATAAGTAAACTGTAATTTCGCTAACTGATTGTTACTCACATTCGAAAAATGAGAACCATTATCAAAACTAAATAGTTGAATTTTTGCTTTTTCTTTAGACATCACACCAAGATTATTTACAACGTCATTTGTAGTAACATTGTCTTTACCAATCATTAATACCCAATTTTTTCGTTGTGAAGTAGCATCAATAACCTTAACAAAACGATCTTTCTTTATATATCCTTTGTTTGGTTTTAAAATCGTAACCTTAGAAATAGAATTATGTGATTTTAATCTCGCAACTACTCTTGTAATTTTCGCAACCGATTTTGCTCCAGCATCGCCAGCAATTACAATATTTTCTCCAGAATAATTATCAAGCATATAGTTAATCAATTTGTCTTCTATTAATTTCTTATTTGGTACAACTTTAATCAAATTAACATCAGAGATTGATTTTTGGTCTTTAGAAAACATTGGCGCAATCACAGGAACATTCCCTACTTTTTTAGCAACTATTTTAGCATTTTTTAAATATAACGGACCAATAACTGCATCTATATTGTCAAAATTATTCTCATTGAGAATTGACACAACTTTACTACTACTATTCTCCGTATCCACAACTTTTAAATTGATACGCATTCCTTGTTTTCTTAATGAATCTACAGCGACTAAAACTCCAGAATGAAAATCAGTAACGATGTTTAAAAGCGATGATTTCTTTTCAAACTGTGCATTATAATCACTCGTGCTACTCACTTTATAAGGCAACATTAACACAATATTTAATGGCTTACTTGTAATATCATCAACAAATAAATTTTCTACAATTTCTTCAACATATATACCTACATCTAATAGCATTCCTAATTTCAATCCATTTTTCAATTCTGGATTTAATGTCAATAATTCTTCTTCAGAAATATTAAACCTTTTAGTAATGTTATAGATCGTATCGTCTTTTACAACTTCATATTTTGAATTTAACTCACTTTTAACTTCAACAATTTCTTCTTCATTTGGAATTTCTACAACCTCAACTTGTTTTTTGGGTGGAATTTTCAATTCTCTACCAATACTCACATTATCTCCTGTAAGATTGTTTGCTTTTTTCAAATCATCAATAGTTACTTCATATTTCTGAGCAATGCCAAACAAGGTTTCTTTTTGCTTTACAGTATGAATCTTACCTTTATATGCATTCGTTGGAGTAGTTGCTTCCTTTTTCTTTGTATTCGGAATGACGATAACCGTATTAGCATCAGGTTTTCTTGACACATCAGGATTTAAACGTAATAAATCACGTACCTTCATATCGTTATCCTTAGCAATACTCTTAATTGTTTCTCCTTTTTTTACGGTATATGAAATGTACTTTTTTTGCTGTCCACACGCTGTAAGCGATGTCATAAAAATTAACAAAAACAATAATTTTATAATCTTCATCTTTTTATTTTTCATTTCTAATATCCAAATTCGTAATTCGTCTTATTCCCATTCTATAGTTGCAGGCGGTTTTGAACTAATGTCATACACTACTCTATTAACGCCTTTTACGCTATTTATTATTTTATTTGATGTTTCTTGCAAAAATTTATATGGTAAATCAACCCAATCTGCAGTCATTCCATCAACAGATTCTACAGCTCTCAAAGCAACACACTTTTCATATGTTCTTTCATCACCCATCACTCCTACCGAATTAACTGGAAGCAACATTGCTCCTGCTTGCCATACTTTATCATATAAATTCCACTTTTTCAATCCGTTGATAAAAATAGCATCTACTTCTTGCAAGACACGTACTTTTTCTTCTGTAATATCGCCTAATATTCTAATCGCTAATCCAGGACCAGGAAAAGGATGTCTTCCTAACAATTCTGCATCAATTCCCATTGATTTACCAACTCTTCGCACTTCATCTTTAAATATCATTCGCAAAGGCTCTACAATCTTCAGTTTCATAAAATCTGGCAATCCGCCAACATTATGGTGACTTTTAATCGTTGCACTTGGACCTCCTGTTACCGAAACTGATTCTATAACATCAGGATAAATAGTCCCTTGTGCTAACCATTTTACATTTTCTATTTTGTGAGATTCATCATCAAAAACTTCAATAAAAATACGTCCGATAATTTTACGTTTTTTCTCAGGATCACTTTCTCCTTTCAATTCAGACAAAAAGTGTGCCGAAGCATCTACTCCTTTTACATTCAATCCCATTCCTTCATATTGCTTGAGTACGCTACCGAACTCATTTTTACGAAGCAACCCATTATTTACAAAGATGCAATGCAAGTTTTTACCAATTGCCTTATCTAATAATATTGCTACAACAGTTGAATCTACGCCTCCAGAAAGACCTAAAACAACTTTATCATTTCCTATTTTTTCTTTTAATGAGTTTACAGTTGTATCAACAAATGAATCTGGAGTCCAAGTTTGAGATAAACCTGCAATTCTTATCAAAAAATTCTCTAATAACTTTGCCCCATCAGTAGAATGATATACTTCTGGATGAAATTGTATTGCATAAGTTTCTTCACCTTCTATCCTAAAAGCAGTGTTTGCAACATCTTCAGTACTCGCTATTTTTTTATAGTTTGATGGCAATGACAAAATGGTATCACTATGACTCATCCAAACTTGACTTCCTTCTGATATTTCTTCAAACAAAGTTTCAGAAGTAGCAACAAAAGAAAGATTTGCACGACCATATTCACGTGTATTTGAACTTCCTACTTTGCCTCCAAAAAAATGCGCTAAATATTGCGCACCATAACAAACGCCTAATAATGGCAATTTCCCTTTAATTTCTGATAAATCTAGTTGTGGAGCAGATTGACTCCGTACAGAATGTGGACTTCCTGAAAGAATGACTGCTTTAAAGTCTGCAACATTAAACTTTTTACTATTATATGGGTGGATTTCGCTATAAATGTTGAGCTCTCGAACTCTCCGTGCGATTAGTTGAGTGAATTGCGAACCGAAATCTAAAATAAGTACCTTGTCTTGCATGTGCAAAAATAATATTTAATTGAATGATTTATATCTATTTTTTTAAATATTATTTTTAACTAAAAAAGCACAAGCATAATGTTTATGCTTTTTTTGTATTTATCTTTATACTCTGTCTATACTCAATTCTGTTTACGTCTGTTCAATAAAATATATTTTTGAAATAATATTTGTTAATTGGTCAAAATCAATAGCAATAAAATTATTACACCCATCACAATACCTATATATTATATTATTGCTACCATCTCTTTTAAGGTTAAAATAACCCTTCCTAATGGTCTTTTAATTATTTCTAATTAAAAAAATAATTAAATATGAATAATTTTCGTTTTAAGATAATTTTTAGACGTTTTAAGAGGGTTTAGTGATATTAACAATTGTTAAAAACTTCAAATATACACTCTCAAAATACTCTTATTTCACCTCTACATTTTGTATCTTTGTTTTTATTCATTTGACAATTTAATATTATCCGTTCGAGCGCAGTCGAGAACTTTATTAGAAATAACTAATTTTCAAATTAATAGGTCTCGATTGCGTTCGACCGTACATTTTAACAAAAAAACATGAGCGAAGAAGCAAAAAAACATAATTATGATGCCTCGAGTATTCAGGCATTGGAAGGAATGGAGCACGTACGTATGCGTCCATCAATGTATATTGGTGATGTTGGCACAAGAGGATTGCACCATTTAGTGTATGAAGTCGTTGACAACTCGATTGATGAGGCAATGGCAGGTCACTGTGATACCATTAATGTTTGGATTAACGAAAATAATTCTGTTTCAGTATTAGATAATGGTCGTGGTATTCCTGTTGGAATTCATAAAAAAGAAGGCATATCTGCACTTGAAGTTGTAATGACTAAAATTGGTGCTGGAGGAAAATTTGACAAAGATTCTTATAAAGTTTCTGGAGGATTACACGGTGTTGGTGTGTCTTGTGTGAACGCATTGTCAAACCATTTGAAAGCAACCGTATATAAAGACGGAAAAGTATGGGAGCAAGAATACGAAAAAGGGAAATCCTTATATCCTGTAAAGCCAATTGGAGAAACTGATAAAAACGGTACAATGGTAACTTTCTTACCAGACGATACTATTTTTAAAATTACTACAGAATACAACTACGATACGTTAGCAGCAAGATTACGTGAACTTTCATTCTTAAATAAAGGATTGACAATCACATTAACCGATAGACGTACAAAAGATGATGAAGGAAATGAAATCACTGAAACTTTCTATAGTGATAAAGGTTTACCAGAGTTTATTGAATATCTTGATGCAACACGTGAGCAGTTAATAAGTACAATTATTTCAATGGAAGGTGAGAAAAATGGTGTTCCTGTTGAAGTTGCAATGGTATATAACACTTCATATTCAGAAAACTTGCATTCTTATGTAAACAATATTAACACACATGAAGGTGGAACTCACCTTGCAGGTTTTAGACGTGGATTGACAGCAACATTGAAAAAATATGCCGAAAATTCTGGATTACTTAAAAATTTGAAATTTGAAATTGCAGGTGATGATTTTCGTGAAGGGTTAACTGCAATTATTTCGGTAAAAGTTGGCGAACCTCAATTTGAAGGACAAACTAAAACAAAATTAGGAAATAGAGACGTTACTTCGGCAGTAAGCCAAGCAGTAACAGAAATGTTGACTGATTATTTAGAAGAAAATCCTAATGATGCCAAAATCATTGTTCAAAAAGTAATCTTAGCAGCACAAGCACGTCATGCAGCACGTAAAGCGCGAGAAATGGTGCAACGTAAAACTGTCATGTCGATTGGTGGATTGCCTGGGAAACTAAGTGACTGCTCAGAAACTGATCCGGATAAATGTGAAATTTTCCTTGTTGAGGGAGATTCGGCAGGCGGAACAGCAAAACAAGGACGTGATAGAATGTTTCAAGCAATATTACCATTGAGAGGTAAAATATTGAACGTAGAAAAAGCAATGCAACATAAAGTTTTTGAAAACGAAGAAATCAAAAACATGTTTACCGCATTGGGAGTTTCTATAGGAACAGAAGAAGATCCAAGAGAACTAAACTTGTCAAAACTAAGATACAAAAAAGTAGTCATTATGTGTGATGCCGATGTTGATGGTAGCCATATTGCTACACTAATTTTGACATTCTTCTTCCGTTATATGCGCGAACTAATCGAGGAAGGCTGCGTTTATATTGCAGCACCACCATTATACTTGGTTAAAAAAGGTAAGAAAAGAGAATATGCTTGGAATGACGACCAACGTGATATGATAAGTCAAAAAATGGGTGGGGGCGTTGCAATCCAACGATACAAAGGTCTTGGAGAGATGAATGCTGAACAATTATGGGATACCACTATGAATCCTGAATTTAGAACACTCCGCCAAATAGTTATCGATAGCGGTACAGAAGCAGACAGAGTGTTTTCTATGTTGATGGGTGATGAAGTTCCGCCTCGTAGAGAATTTATTGAGAATAATGCAAAATATGCAAATATTGATGTGTAATTCTCTAATAGTTTTTTTTAAATAACTTAAAACAATAAATAAATGTCATATTGAGCGACACGACAGCGAAATATCTTTTTTTAGATTCTTCACCTCACCTCATTCAAAATAACTAAATAACAAAATAAATTATATACAAATGAAAGTAACAGTAATAGGAGCAGGAGCAGTAGGCGCAAGTTGTGCAGAATATATTGCTATTAGAAATTTCGCATCCGAAGTAGTAATTCTTGATATTAAAGAAGGTTTTGCTGAAGGTAAAGCAATGGATTTAATGCAAACTGCATCTTTATTAAAATTTGACACTATGATTAATGGTGTTACAAATGATTATTCACAAACGGCGAATAGCGATGTATGTGTAATTACTTCTGGAATTCCAAGAAAACCTGGAATGACTCGTGAAGAATTGATTGGTATCAATGCAGGAATCGTAAAAATGGTTTCTTCAAGTCTATTAGAACACTCACCAAATACAATTATTATTGTAGTGAGTAATCCTATGGATACTATGGCTTATTTAGTTCATAAAACTACAGGAATTGCTAAAAACAGAATTATTGGAATGGGTGGAGCATTAGATTCTGCACGTTTCAAATACCGTTTAGCCGAAGCATTAGGCGCTCCAATTTCTGATATTGATGGAATGGTAATTGGTGGTCATTCTGATAAAGGAATGATTCCGTTGACAAGATTGGCAACAAGAAATTCAGTTTCCGTATCAGAATTTTTATCAGTCGAAAGATTAGACAAAGTTGCTGCAGATACTAAAGTTGGTGGCGCTACATTAACAGGATTATTAGGGACAAGTGCTTGGTATGCTCCTGGAGCAGCAGTTTCTGGAATGGTACACGCTATTGCAAGTAATGCTCAAAAAATGTTCCCAGCTTCTGTGTTATTGCAAGGTGAATATGACTTAAACGATATTTCAATTGGTGTTCCTGTAATTTTAGGTAAAAATGGAATTGAACGTATAGTTGAAATTGATTTAACAGACGCAGAAAAAGCAAAAATGCAAGAAAGTGTTGCTGCTGTTAAGAAAACAAATGAATTACTTGAGATTTAAAATTTCCTATTTTCAATCTAAGAATCCTTATAGAACTATTTTTATGAGGATTTTTTTATTTTGTATATTTACCTAAAACTTTTTTAGAAATGAGAAAACTAAAATATTTAGGCATTATCATAGTGCCAATAGCAGCATATATCTCCTTTACTTCTGCAGGAATTTTCACATTTTTACCGCTATTAATTACGTTTGTTGCTGTTCCTATTTTAGAATTATTTTTTAAACCAAACAAGCAAAATTTATCTGAAACAGAAGCCGAATCTGCAAAAAATGATTGGTATTATAAGCTACTTTTATTTCTGATCGTTCCAATTCAAATTATGGCTTTACTCCTGTTTTTCCAAGCTGTTCAAGAAAATATTTCTACAGTAGATTTAGTTGGTAGAATCACATCAATGGGAATATTATGTGGAGTTCTCGGAATAAATGTTGGTCACGAACTTGGACATCGCACCAATCGCTTTGAGCAATTTTTAGGCAAACTCTTATTGCTCACTTCACTCGAAACTCACTTTTTACCATACCATAACACAGGACACCATTTTGACGTTGCAACTCCTGAAGATGCAGCAACTGCTCGTAAAAATGAATGGCTATTTACCTTTTGGTTTCGCTCTCAAATTGGAAGTTATTTTAAAGCATGGCAATTAGAAAAGAAAAGATTGACAATTCTAAAAAAATCAGTTGTATCTATCAATAATAAAATGATGATTTATACGATTGCTCAAATTGCTTTTGTTTTATGTATCTATTTTTTCTTCGGAAAAGCAGTGTTACTTTATTTTCTGATGGCTGCAATCATCGGAATTTTATTACTCGAAACTGTAAACTATATCGAACATTATGGTTTACTCCGTCAAAAGAAAAAAAGTGGACGTTACGAAGTTGTATCGTTAAAACATTCTTGGAACTCTGACCACACTTTAGGACGTATTCTCTTATTTGAACTCTCTCGACATTCAGACCATCATCATAGAGCAAACAAACCTTATCAATTATTGGACTCTTATGAAGATTCACCACAAATGTTTACTGGTTATCCTGGAATGATGCTTTTGGCACTCGTTCCACCTCTTTGGTTTACTGTCATGAATAAAAGATTGCCTAAATAAAAAACCTACAAAGTTTTGAATATCTTGCAGGATAATTAGTTTTACTATTTAATTAGCGATAATTCATAAAATAAGCGACTAAGATAATCCTGAAATAACACCATTATTATCAATATGCATTCCTTCACTTGCTGGTTTTGATGGAAGTCCAGGCATACGCATCATTTTTCCTAAAATCGGAATTACAAATCGTGCTCCTGCAGCAATTTCGATTTCTCTGACGGTTACTTTAAATCCTGTTGGACGACCAATTTTTGTGTCATCATCAGAAAAAGATTTTTGAGTTTTTGCCATACACACCGCAAAATCATTAAAGCCAAGTCTATCTATTCTACGTAGATTTAACAATGCTTTTTTATCAAACACTACAGCATCTGCTCCATAAATTTCTCTTGCAATCGTTTCAATTTTCTCTTTCATAGGAGATTTCCAATCATACAATGGTTTAAACTGTGTTGCTTTATTTTCTACAACATCCACAACAGCTCTTGCCAAATCTTGTGTTCCTTCACCTCCTTTTGCCCAACCTTCTGAAACTACTGCTTCTACTCCGAGTTTTTTACATGCCTCTATAATAAAATCTACCTCTTCTTGGCTATCAGAAATAAAAGAATTGATAGCAACTACTGGCTCAATACTAAACTTTCTGATGTTTTCAATATGTTTTTCAAGGTTTACAAATCCGCTTTGAACTCGCTCAACACTTGGTATATTGTATTCTTCTTTTTTTGCGCCTCCATGATGACGTAGTGCTCTAATTGTTGCTACTAAAACCACACATTTAGGATTTAGTCCTGCATGTGCACATTTGATATTCAAAAATTTTTCTGCGCCTAAATCTGCTCCAAAACCTGCTTCTGTAACTACATAATCAGACAATGACAATCCCATTTTAGTTGCAACAATTGTGTTTGTTCCTTGTGCAATATTTGCAAAAGGTCCTCCGTGAATAATCGCAGGATTTTTCTCTAAAGTTTGTACTAAATTTGGCTTGATAGCATCTTTTAGTAAAATTGCCATTGCATTTTCTGCTTTTAAATCACGCGCAAAAATGGTTTTCTTATCAAATGTAAATCCAACAAAAATATCTCCAAGACGCTGTTTTAAATCTTCAAAATCTGTTGCCATACATAAAATCGCCATCACTTCTGATGCAGGTGTAATATTAAAACCGTCTTGACGTGGTATTCCATTTCCTGTTCCTCCAAGACCAATTGTAATATCTCGCAAAGCTCTATCATTTATATCAATAACACGTTTCCAAAAAATAGTTCTTGGATCTAAATTCAAATTCCCAGCTTTACTTTGTAAATTATTGTCTATCAATGCTGACAATAAATTATTTGCTTTTTCTACCGCATTAAAATCTCCTGTGAAATGTAAATTTATATCCTCCATTGGCACAACTTGAGAATATCCTCCTCCTGCAGCTCCTCCTTTTATTCCAAAAACTGGTCCTAAAGATGGCTCTCTTAAAACAACAGTTGTTTGTTTTCCTATTTTGTTCAATCCTTCAGTCAAACCTATAGAAACTGTTGTTTTTCCTTCTCCTGCAGGTGTTGGTGTTAATGCAGTAACCAAAATCAAATTGCTTTTTGCTATTGCCTGTTCATCAATAAATTTTAACGGAAGTTTTGCTTTGTACTTTCCGTACATCTCAATATCATCTTCATCTATCTGTAACTTTTTTGCTATATTTTTAATGTGAGTTAGCGTTGTGTTTTGTGCAATTTCTATATCTGACAAGTATTTCATGTGCTTATATTTATTGTTTTTTAACTGTCACATAGTGCCTGCCTGCCGCAGGCAGGTTCGCTATTAATCATTCTCTTAGGTGATAATGCTTTTAACATGCTCGATTCATTTAATAAAATTTTAAGATGCTAATATAAATCATTCTTCTATAAAAATAAGATTCAAAAAGAATAAAGTCATATCTTATAGTATAGCCTTATACATAAAAGCAACTTTCAACCAATCTTTTAGCGAAAAAGTAGTGAATTTTCCTGTTGAAAACTATACATTTGTGCGTTTATTAAGAATTTGACGAATTAAATTAAATTAGAATGCAGAATAAAGGACTTATTAAGTTATTTGCTATCCTTTTCGGATTAGTGAGTTTGTACCAATTATCATTTACTTGGTTTGCAAATAATGTAGAGAAAGACGCAAAGAAATTTTCAATAGTAAAAGCAGATGGAGATGCTACTAAAATAGCAAAATTTAAAAGATCATATTTAGATTCTATTGCTAATGATTCTATCCTTTTAGGAAGGTTCACTTACAACGATATTAAAGACAAGGCTATGAATTTAGGTTTGGATTTAAAAGGAGGAATCAACGCAATATTACAAGTATCTGTAAAAGATATTTTGAAAGGATTGTCTAACAATTCAAAAAACGAAGTGTTTAACAATGCCTTAAACGCTGCAACAATAGCACAAAAAGAAAGTGACAGAACGTATGTAAATTTGTTTTTTGAAGAATTCAAAAAAGCAAGCAACGGAACTGTAAAATTAAGTGATCCAAGTATATTTGGAAACAAATCATTGAGTGGAAAAATCACTTTTAAAAATACCGATGCTGAAGTAGATCCAATCATTAAAGGCGAAATTGACGCCTCTATTTCTACTGCTTTTCAAGTATTGAGAAGCCGTATTGATAAGTTTGGTGTTACACAACCAAACATTCAACGTATTGGTAATTCTGGTAGAATCTTAATAGAATTACCTGGAGCAAAAGATATTAGTCGTGTTGAAAAATTATTACAAAGTACTGCAGAATTACAATTTTGGGAAGCATATCCTAATAGCGAAGTTCAAAACTTCTTAATTGAAGCAGATGCAAAAACTACAGAATTATTTAAAGACGAAACAACTACTGAAGAAGCAAAAGATTCAACTAATACTGAAACTATTGATGATTTATTAGGACCTTCAACAGATACGCTTGTTGCTCCAAAAAAACAAAACAGATTATTTTCTTATTTACAACCAAATTTTGCACAATCTGAACAACAAAAAAGTTCTGTTGTTGGTTTTGCTGCAATCATTGATACTGCAAGAGTAAATAAGTTTCTTACAATGAAAGAAGTACAAACTGCATTGCCAAACGAATTGCGCTATGTAAAATTTTTATGGGATGCGAAGCCAAGTGGCGAAGTATTATCGCTATATGCTATCAAAGGAAACAGAGAAAATGTTGCGCCAATAGAAGGTGATGTAATTGATGATGCAAGACAAGGTTTCGATCAGTTTGGGTCTAATCCTGAGGTGAGTATGTCTATGAATAGTTTTGGTACAAAAAAATGGGCTAAACTAACAACAGACAACGCAAATGGAGGTTTTGTTGCCGTAGTTCTTGATAACGAAGTACATTCTGCACCAAGAGTTAGTGATCCTATTTTAGCAGGAAACACTTCTATTTCTGGTGGAAATATGACCATAGAAGAGGCCGAAGATTTAGCAAACGTATTAAAAGCGGGTAAACTTCCTGCTGCTGCACATATTATTCAATCTGAAGTTGTTGGAGCGTCATTAGGACAAAAAGCAATTAATAGTAGTTTTATTTCTTTCGGAATAGCATTGTTATTAATCTTAATATGGATGGTATTCTATTACGGTAAAGCTGGTTTGTTTGCAAACATCGCTTTGGCAGTTAATATCCTATTCCTTTTCGGATGGTTAGCATCCTTTGGAGCAGTCTTAACATTACCAGGGATTGCAGGTATTATCTTAACCATTGGTATGTCTGTTGATGCGAACGTAATTATATTTGAGCGTATCAAAGAAGAATTAGTTCACGGTAAAGGGTTAAAAGAAGCAATTGCAGGAGGGTTTAGTTTTAAAGGAGCCTTATCTGCAATTTTAGATGCCAATGTAACGACATTCTTAACAGGTATTATCTTATTTATATTTGGTACAGGACCAATTAAAGGATTTGCATATACACTAATGCTTGGTATTGTAACTTCATTCTTTACTGCAGTATTTATCTCTCGTTTATTATTAGATTGGTATACAAGCAAAGGAAACAAACTAACATTTAATACTAATATTACTAAAGGTTGGTTCCAAAACATCAGTATTGATTTCTTAAAGAAACGTAAGATTGCCTATATCATTTCTGGTACTGTTATTCTTTTAGGTGTTGGTTCTTTACTAACTAATGGTTTAAATTATGGAGTAGATTTTATTGGAGGTCGTTCATATATTGTGAAGTTTGATCAACCTGTAAACGCTACGGAAGTTGCAGGAACATTAAAAGATGCTTTTGGAGATGCTCCTGAAGCAAAAACGTATGGAGGTAGTGATCAATTAAAAATTACAACAAAGTATAAAATCAACGAAGAAGGAAATGAAATAGATGGTGAAGTAAGAGATTTATTATTCAAAGGATTACAATCTTATTTACCAGATGGAACAACTTTAGACCAATTTAAAGTAGATTATGAAGGTGAAAGAACTGCAGGAATAGAAAGTAAAATGAAAGTTGAACCAACAATTGCAGATGATATTAAAACGGCTGCAGGTTGGGCAATCTTAGGATCGCTATTAGTTGTATTCTTATATATCTTACTACGATTTAGAAAATGGCAATATAGTTTAGGTGCAGTTGTGGCAGTATTCCACGATGTATTGATTGTATTGGCAATCTTCTCTATTTTCTACAAAACGATGCCATTTGATATGGAAATCGGTCAATCATTTATTGCAGCAATACTTACCGTTGTAGGTTACTCACTAAATGATACTGTAGTTATTTTTGATAGAATTAGAGAATATACCAAAACACATAGTTCTTGGAAATATTCTAGAATAGTAAACAGCGCATTAAGTACAACTTTAGGAAGAACGATTAACACATCAATCACAACATTAGTAGTATTATCAGCAATATTCTTATTTGGTGGAGATTCTATTAAAGGATTTATGTTTGCACTGATAGTTGGTGTACTTGTAGGAACTTACTCGTCATTATTTATTGCATCACCAATAATGTATGACACTTCAAAAAAATTAGACGAAGGTAAAAAGTAAAATGCCTTTATAAGTAACATATAAAGCCGTTCCGATGATGATTCAGAACGGTTTTATTATTTTTGTATTCTATTAACAACCATTATGAGTATCATAAAATTACACGACAGTTATTTCAAACCATATATTTCTAAACAGAAAATAAAAAAAATCATACAAAAAATGGTTAAGCAAATTGCTACTGACTGTGAAGGTGAAACACCTGTTTTTATTGGAATATTAAATGGTTCATTTATGTTTGTTGCCGATTTCATTCGCCAATATACTGATGATTGCGAAGTATATTTTGTAAAACTTGCTTCTTATGAAGGTAAAAAATCTATAGGAACAGTAGATGAATTGGTTGGTATTAATGAAGATTTAACAGGACGAACTGTTGTTATTCTTGAAGATATTATTGACACAGGAAATACCTTACAAAAAATTTATGACATTTTTAAAGACCGAAACGTAAAAACACTAAAAATTGCAACACTATTCTTTAAACCTGATGCTTTTACCAAAGCATTACCAGTAGATTATATTGGACTTTCAATTCCAGATGAGTTTATTATTGGTTACGGTTTAGACTACAGTAATTTAGGGAGAAATTTAGCAAGCATCTATAAAATAACTACACAAAAAATGACAAATATTGTATTATTTGGTCCTCCAGGAGCAGGAAAAGGAACACAAGCAACGCTATTAAAAGAAAAATATGGTTTGATTCATATTTCTACAGGAGATGTGTTTAGATATAATATCAAAAACAAAACTGACCTTGGAATATTAGCCCAATCATATATGGATGACGGTAATTTAGTTCCTGACGAAGTTACCATAAATATGTTGGAGGCTGAAGTTGATAAAGCTCCAAATGCAAAAGGTTTTATTTTTGATGGATTTCCAAGAACGACTTCTCAAGCAAAAGCATTAGATGCATTTTTAGCAAAAAAAGGTGAAATTATCGACGGAATGGTTGCTCTAGAAGTTTCTGAAGATTTATTGGTTGAAAGGTTATTAGAAAGAGGAAAAACAAGTGGAAGACCTGATGATCAAGATGAAGAAAAAATCAGAAATAGATTTAATGAATACAACACCAAAACTGCTATTTTAAAAGACTATTACGCTAAACAAAACAAGTATTTTGGTGCTGACGGTGTTGGGTCTATAGAAGAAATTACAGTACGGTTGAGTGAAATTATTGATACTTTATAATTTTGTTTTACATCTAACTGTTGATTTATTTATTGCTTTTCGCTTAAACAGTTAAACAAATAAACAATATAAAATGACTGAAGGAAATTTCGTCGATTACGTAAAAATTCACGCCGCTTCTGGTAAAGGAGGTAAAGGCTCTGTACATTTACATCGTGAGAAATTCATCACCAAAGGAGGTCCAGACGGTGGAGATGGTGGTCGTGGAGGTCACATAATCATACGTGCCAATAAAGGAATGTGGACATTGTTTCATTTAAAACATAGAAAACACTTCAAAGCCGAACATGGAGGTCATGGAAGTAAAAGTAGAAGTACAGGAAAAGATGGTGATGATGTGTATATTGATGTGCCTTTAGGAACTATTGTTCGAAATGCAGAAACTGATGAAGTTATCTTCGAGATTACGCATGATGGAGAAGAAGTGATTTTGTCTGAAGGTGGAATGGGTGGACGTGGAAACTGGCACTTCAAATCATCTACCAACCAAACTCCGAGATATGCGCAGCCTGGAGTTGACGGGCAAGAAGATTGGTATCAACTCGAATTAAAAGTATTGGCTGATGTTGGTTTGGTTGGATTTCCAAATGCAGGAAAATCAACACTTTTATCAGTAGTAACATCAGCAAAACCAAAAATTGCAGACTATGCTTTTACTACTTTAAAGCCAAATCTTGGTATCGTAAAATATAGAGGTTACAAAACTTTTGTAATGGCAGATATTCCTGGAATTATAGAAGGTGCAGCAGAAGGAAAAGGTCTTGGACATCGATTTTTAAGACATATTGAGCGTAATTCTACGCTGCTATTTTTAATTCCAGCTGATAGTGACGACATCAATAATGAATATGCAGTTTTACTAAACGAACTTAAAAAACACAATCCAGAATTACTCGACAAAGAACGCTTATTGGTAATTTCAAAGTCTGATATGCTTGATGATGAGTTACAAGCAGAAATAGAACAAAACTTACCTAAAAACGTGCCTTATTTATTTATATCTTCAGTTGCTCAAAAAGGCTTGGTAGAATTGAAAGATATGCTTTGGAAGATGTTAAACGATTAATTTTTTACTACAATTGGCAAGGTAAATTCGGTTGTAACTGGCATTCCTCTTTTAATCGCTGGTTTTAATAAAGGCAAATTACTAATTCCACTTGCAATTAAACTATCTAATTTTGGAATTTGATCTTTGATAAATGCTGAAGATTGTAAGTTCGACAAATTTGTTTTTCCTGTTTTATCTATATTAATTTTGACTAAAATTGTGTCGTTAATAATATCAGAAGTTACAATTTCATAATCTAACAAAGATGCATAAATATGTTCTGAGAGTTTTATTTGCGAACAAATTTTCTGTTTTTCTTGTGACGGAATACTATCACAACTGGGAAACAACGGAAAAACATCTACTGAATTATAATCAACAATTGTATCAATTACAACCGTTGGTGTAAATTCTTTCTTTTTAAAAAACTCACATGAAGTTAATAAAAATCCACAAAAAAGAACAATAAAAGTACGCTGTAACATCGGTTTTAATTGATGACTGAAAAGTACAACTTTTCTATTAGTCTACAATCTCGCCTTCTAAAAAGTATGCTGTTTTAATTTCATTGATACATTGCTTTATAAAAGCGGTCATTATCTTATCTCGCTTTTCAAATCGTTCAACATATTTTTGATAGTGTTTATAGGCTATTTTTTTATCTTTATAATAAGTTTCTGATGTTGCTACATCATTTACATAAAAATCTATGGTTTTTTCTATATGACTATCGGGATTGATTAGACATTTCTTTTCCATTTACATGAAACAGAAGCAATTACGCCTCTGTCAAACACCGAATCGGAATATCTTCTGTTGAATTTATAGCAATATTCATCAAGATAGCTTTGCAAACAATCATTTCCAATGGAATGATGAATGTCCAAAAACAGTCTTTTAGCATTACTGATAGCAATATGAACCCAAGGGAGAATTTTTGAGGCTTCCTTTTTCACTTCAGCAATAACTGCTTTGTGGTCACCGAGTTTGTCGTTGAGATCGTTGTAGTTGTTTGCACCATCTGTTACGACTGATGCTTGTTTGCCAATTACTTTATCTACTTGTTCATTGGTAGTTGCTTTCCTAAGGTCATCTAATAGCTGCATTTTGATATAGCCTACTTTTTTATTTGGCTTGTATTTATACTTTTTGGAAGGAGCTACCATTTTTGATTCAGCCATTACTAGAACAATGGCTTGCTTTTGACTGCCTTTACCTGGTTTGTATTTACCATCATTCTCTTTTAGTTCTATTGCAATTCTATCCCGATTATCTTTGTTAGGAACAATTTCAAAAAAGCCTTCATCAAGCTCTATCTCATTGCAAAGTGTATAATTGTCATCTCTTTTTCCCATTGCATAGCGTATTTTATGGAGCATATACCAGATAGGCTCATAATAGAGATGCCCTAATTGTCTTTGCTCTTCTAAGGCAGAAAAACTCTTTTTTGTACTAGTTAGCATCATCATCCCAAAATACCAGTAATGATACGGCAATTCAGTGCCATGCAATAATGTGCCACTTCGCAAAGTGGTTCTAAAATTACATTGCTTGCATTGATATTGCTCTCTAGTGGAAATCCAATAATGCTCTTGAGTTTGACATCGTTTGCAGACAATTCATTGCTTGTCTCTTTCTCTCTTAAAATGGCTTTGCAACTATCCTCTTCTGGAAAATTCTTGTATCTTCATGCTTATAACTGTTTTAGTAATAGAAAGGTACCGGATTTTATCGATTTGTGCAAGTAATCCGATAGTCATATTATCTAAAAAATCCATTTTAAATATATTCCATAAACCATTCATAAGATCTTCATCAATGAATTCCAATTGAATTTCTTTTGTTATTGGAGTTATTCCTATTTTCTGTGAAAATCTCATATTTTTGATTATTGCTAACTATCTGCCAAACGCAGGTCAATTTTTTTATGCAAATATAAGGCAATAATTTGCAATTCTTGAAAATCAAAAAAGCCTACCGATAAAACCTTACTCCTTTTTAAGACGATTCTACAATCTCAATTTACTCACGCATTTATATTTTTTGGTGTTCGTGAATCGCCAATAATAAATATAGAAAATCATGAACTTTCTACTATGGCGATTTCTTCCTCCGTCAACTCATACAACTCATAAACCATTGCATCAATTTGAGCATCTGTTTTGTCTATTTGGGTTTTTAAGGCAACTGCTTTTTGCTGTTCTGCTAAAAAATAATCTTCCCATTCTGATTTTTGAGATAAAGATAATACTACTTTTTTCTTTTTTAGTTCTTTTAAAAAGTCTACATAATTTAACTCATACCAAGTTTGTAGCTTTTTACTTAATTTATCTATTTGCTCAAATTCTCTTTTTAGGGTTCTTTGAAATTTAGAGGAAATCTCTTGTAATTTTTTGTTTAGTAAAAGTATTTGGTTTGCTTTTTCTATGAAAGGTTGTTGGGCTGATAATGAGATTTTTTTGATTGGAAGTAACTTCAAATATTTAATAGGAATTTTTGGAAATAGCTTTTTAATAGATTTAAATTTGGTTTCAAAATAAAAATTAATCAAGCTACTATTTAAAATTACTGAAATAAATTTAAGTGAAAAATCAGTTGTAAATTCTTCCTTTACTTGTAGGTTATATACATCGCAAACATTATGAAATTTATTATCATCATAGCAACTAATAATTGCATTTCCAATTCTCCTAACAAGTATTTTTTCATCTTCATAAATACTTTTTGATTTGTAAATTTTAAGATTATTATCATCATGATTTACATATTTGTTTTCAAAATAAATTAGATTTCTTGAAATATTACTGCCACAAACAATTGGAAAATAATTTTCTAATTGCTCTTCAATTACATTTTTACTTTTAAAACCAAACTCTACACCTCTAGAAAAGTTAATAAAATTTTCAAAAATCAAACCTGTTTCAATTTTATTTGCTAAATCTAAATGGGCAGGTTTAGTATAAATATTAAACATATTCTCTTCTAATTTTCTAAAATGTGATTTGTTTAAGATTGAGAAATTAAAACTACTATCAGATACTTGAATTTTACTTTCTTTACTTTTTTTACTGGACAATATTGTGATACCTGAATCTACCGATGCAGAAGCAAAAACATTTTCTCCTAAATCGACTATTGCATTAATATCATAATTCAATAAATAATTTCTTAATGAGGCATAGCCAATGTTTGTAAAATATGAACTTGGAGTTATAAATCCTAGAATGCCTGTATTCTTTAGAGTTATAACACCTTTTTCAAAGAAATAGGCATATAAATCAGAGCATTTTTGAGTTTCATATTTTTTATAAATTATATCATCTACTTGCACATAAGGCGGATTCCCAATCACCACATCAAAACCACCTTTGTATTGATCGTTAAAGGCAGTGTTTGTATCGCAACACATGGTGTTAATTAGGGTGTTTATCTCGTTGCTATGTGCTGGTAATTTGTGTTTGCTTCGGTTATTTTGTATATAGTTTATGGTATTGTTTAATTGCTCTTGTGATGTTATTTCTTTTGGTGGACTGTATTTTTGTTGCCATAAGGGGTTTTTGGTATTTTTATTTTCACTATTCTGCAAGGGGTTTAAACCCCTTGTAAAAACATAAGATGTTTTGCCTTTTATTTTTTGCATTATGCTTGGCACTTCATCTATATCACAAACTAATAGTAAATGTATATGGTCTGCACATATATTATAAGCCAACATATTTAGTTGTTCTTCTTTTACTATAGTTGCAATGGTTTGTGTTATTAGCAAATCGTCTTTTTCTGTAAAATAAATAACATTTGAATATGGGTTTGTTCCCATTTCACGTTTTTCTCGCACTTTATATTTTACCATTCTCGCCGAAGTTCGACTATCATGAATTGCTGTTGTAATATGAACTGCTTTTTTGTGTTGCTTTTTAAATATTGTAGGAAACTGTTCTTGCCAGTTAAAGGCTTTATCGCCTGCTACTGCTTTGCTATCAATAAGGGAATTACCACATTTAATATTGCTACTTAGATCGTTTAATTTTCGTCTTGGCTGTGCGGTGCGTAACCATAAAGAGAGTTTTGCAATTTCTACAGATTCTTCATTAAGGTCGACTCCAAAAATATTGTTTTCAAGTATGGTTGTTTCAATATTTGGAAACGGTAAACCACCACCTAATACGTTGGTTTTAAGTTCACCAATATATGTATGTTCTTTTATTAAAAAATCTAAGGCTTGGTTTAAGAATGCTCCAGAGCCACAGGCAGGATCACAAATGGTAAGTTGTAAGAGCCAATCTCTATACGTGTCTAGCAATTGCACTAACTCTGCTAATTTGGCTTTTGGTCGGTTTTTTCTGCTTTTAAAATATTCTTCTTCTTTAAAACCGAGTGTTTGTTTTTTCTCTTCGCATAGTTTGCCAACGGTATTTTCTACGATGTATTTGGTTATGTATTTTGGTGTGTAGAAAACACCATCTTTCTTACGTTTGCTTTTTTGCTTGTCAAAATTTCCACCTTCTATCTCGGCATTTACACTTTCAATTTCATTTAAAGAGTTTTCAAAGATATGTCCTAAAATGTTTACATCTACTTGGCTTTCAAAATCGTAATTTGCTAATTTTCGAGTGTGCTTGGCTAATAGTTCATCGTCAATTTCTACGGCATCGAGTATGCTGTCTGGTTTAAATAGTCCACCATTGTATGCGTATATTTCGACTTTTTTGCCTGTGCCTTTCCTTCCTATGTCTAAATAATTAAAATAGAGTTTAAATCTATTGTATAATGGTACAACGGCATCTAATTCTTTGAGTTTGTTCCAATCATCTAAAATTTTTATAGTTGAATTAGGAGGTAAAAGTCCTCTGTCTTCTGCAAAGAAAATAAATAGAAAACGGTCTATTAATTTTTGAGATTTTTTGAAGAGTGTTTGTTTTACATTTTTTTCTAACCGTTGCTGTTCAACTAATTCTTCTTGAGGTCTCTCGACTGTGCTCGAGGTGACATCATTATTTTTAAGTTGTTTTGCATTTCGTTTTACTAAATTGCGATACAATTCACGCTTAAAAATAGAGTAATCAGCATAAAAACTTTTTGTTATTTTTTCTTCAACAGTTACCGATTCTTCTTTTATTTTTAGTGGTGTATTAGAAAATATGCTTTCTTTATGCAAGCATAAATACATTAAGTTAAATTCACTTTCGGTTAATGTAAATAGGTTGAACTCTACAAATTCAGTAGCATCATTAATATAAAAGCGTAGTTTTTCAAAATTAGAAGTAATTACATACACACATCCTTTTTGATTTGCTTTGTAATCAAATGCTTGTCTGCGAATACTCTCTAAATCTTTCGTTTTTGTTCCTTTTAATTCTATAACGCCTAATGCAATACCTTCTTTTAAAATTGCTCCGTCCGCTTTTCGAGAATTGGTTTGGTTTTTATATTCTGCTACTAAATTAAAATTGGGTTTTGGACTTAATTCATAGCCTAAAATATGGACAAATAATTCTGTTAGAAAAACACCTTGATATTCTTCTTCTTTAGAGTTTTTTATATTCTCTTGTATGGTAAGGTTAAGGAAATACTTGGTATATTTTTTATATGCTTTTTTAAGTATTTCTTTTTCTTGCAATTTTAGGTACTTTTTAAGTACCGAACTTTGATATAACGCCATTTATGAAATGAGAAATTAATAGAGTTTAAAGTTAATAAATATTTTATTCTAAACAGATATTTTTATAAGATGTGTGAAAACTTTTCTAAGGGTTAAAGTTTATATCACAATAAGGCTATATGCTGTAGCTAAAAATCTTTAGTCCTGCTTCGGTGAGATTAACCTCTCAATACACTCCTCGAGATTACAATCTTTTGGATTTCAGAGGTTCCCTCATAAATCTGTGTGATTTTTGCGTCACGCATTAAGCGTTCTACATGGTATTCTTTTACAAAACCATATCCTCCATGAATTTGGACAGCCTCAACAGTTACACGCATCGCCATTTCGGCTGCATACAATTTTGCCATTGCGCCAGATAAATCATAATTATTATGCTGGTCTTTATCCCAAGCCGCCTTCATACAAAGATGCCTTGCAGCTTCAATTTCAGTCGCCATATCAGCCAATTTGAACGCAATTGCTTGGTGTTTAGAAATTTCTTTGCCAAATGTTTTACGCTCTTTAGAGTATTTTAAAGCTAATTCATACGCTCCAGAAGCAATTCCTAAAGCCTGTGAAGCAATACCAATTCTTCCTCCTGCCAATGTTTTCATAGCAAATTTAAACCCAAAACCATCTTCTCCAATTCTATTTTCTTTTGGTACTTTAACATCAGTAAACATCAACGAATGTGTGTCTGAGCCACGAATTCCAAGTTTATTTTCTTTTTTGCCAACTACAAATCCATCTTGTCCTTTTTCAATGATTAAGGCATTGATTCCTTTATGCCCTTTTTCAATATCTGTTTGAGCAATTACAATATACACACTTGCATTGTTACCATTGGTAATCCAGTTTTTTGTACCGTTTACGATATAATGGTCACCCTTATCAATAGCTGTAGTTTTTTGCGAAGTGGCATCAGAACCTGCTTCTGGCTCACTCAAACAAAATGCACCTATGATTTCTCCAGTTGCTAATCTTGTTAAATATTTTTGTTTTTGCGTTTCAGTTCCAAATGTTTCAATTCCCCAACATACCAACGAGTTATTTACAGACATTACTACAGATACAGAAGCATCAACTTTAGAAATTTCTTCCATTGCCAATACATACGAGACTGTATCCATTCCGCCTCCGCCATATTTTGGATTTACCATCATACCAAGAAACCCAAGTTCTCCCATTTTCTTAATTTGCTCATGAGGAAATTCTTGTTTTTCATCACGTTCAATAACTCCAGGTAAAAGTTCGGTTTGAGCAAAATTTCTTGCTACATCTCTAATCATTATCTGCTCTTCGGTAAGGCTAAAATCCATAATATAAATTGTTTTTTGTATTTCGCAAGTTAGTGATTTTGATGATAAAATAATAATTGATAATTCTAATATGATTTGTATTTTTACTGAATGAATTTTGAGAAAAGATTTGCAATAGGTTTGATGAGTGGGACATCATTAGATGGAGTAGATTTGGCGTATGTGTCGTTTGAAAAAATAGAAAAGTATTCTTTTGAAATAATTCATACTAAAACATACTCTTATACTGATGAATGGAAACAAAAACTTCAAGAAGCATTTAATCAATCAGAAGAAAAAATCAATCAATTGGATGTTGAGTATGGCAACTATTTAGGAAGATTGATAAATTCATTTATTGCTGATTATCAGATAAATAAAATGAATTTTGTAGCTTCTCACGGACATACAATCTTTCATAAACCAGATGAAGGAATCACCTTGCAAATAGGAAATGGAAGAGTGATTTCTAACATAACGAATCAAAAAGTTGTGTGCGATTTTAGAACTCAAGATGTGAAATTAGGAGGTCAAGGGGCACCGCTTGTTCCGATAGGAGATAAGTTGCTTTTTGCTGATTATAAATACTGTTTGAATCTTGGAGGGTTTGCCAATATTTCTTTTGAAAATAATGGAAAACGCATTGCATTTGATATTTGTCCTGTAAATATAGTGATGAATCATTATGTGCAAAAAATCGAATTGGAATATGATGATAAAGGAAAGTTGGCATCACAAGGAGAAATTAATTCTCAGCTGCTAAATGAATTAAACAATCTTAAATTTTATGATGATGATAAACCTAAATCATTGGGTTATGAATTTGTTGTTGATGAGATTTTTCCATTGATTGATAAGTACAATTTATCAGAAAAAGATATACTAAGAACATTTGTCGAACATGTTGTTATTCAGATTTCGAATAAATTAAAATTTAAAGGAGAATTGTTGATTACTGGAGGAGGAACTTTTAATACTTTTTTGATAAATGAGTTGAGAAAAAAAAATTCCAATCAAATAACTATTCCAAGAAAAGAAATTATTGATTTTAAAGAAGCTTTAATTTTTGCTTTTTTAGGATTGTTACGTATTGAGAATCAGATTAATTGCCTAAAAAGTGTGACAGGAGCAAAAAATGACCATAGTAGCGGTCAAATTTATATATCTTAATTTAATATATTTGCAAAACTAATTTAAATTTTTTGAGATGAATCAACTTTAACTATATACAGGAAATGAGTATGTGCTGTAAAAAAGAAAAATATAGGATTAATATTAAAGTTGATAAGTAAAAGATAAAATGAAAGAATTACTTAAGAAATACGAAAATAAAAACCCAGAAATAGTTTTTTATTGGCAAGATCAAGAAACTGATGCAGAAGGTTGGACGGTGATTAACTCACTTCGTGGAGGCTCAGCAGGTGGAGGAACACGAATGCGAAAGGGATTGGATATGAATGAGGTTTTGTCACTTGCCAAAACGATGGAAGTGAAATTTACGGTATCAGGACCGGCAATTGGAGGTGCAAAATCTGTAATTAATTTTGATCCAAATGACCCAAGAAAAAGTGGAGTTCTTAGACGTTGGTATAAACCCGTAACACCGTTATTAAAGCACTATTATGGTACAGGAGGAGATTTAAACGTTGATGAAATACACGATGTGATTCCGATGACCGAAGATTGTGGTGTTTGGCATCCGCAAGAAGGCGTTTTTAACGGACACTTTAAACCAACCAAAGCGCAAAAAATTAATAGAATTGGTCAATTGCCTCATGGTGTGATAAAAGTAATTGAAGATAACAATTTCTCTCCAGATTTGTTAAAAAAATATACTATTGCTGATATGATTACAGGTTATGGCGTTGCCATTGCTGTTAAACATTATTATACTATTTACGGAGGATCACTTGAAGGAAAAAGAGCCATTGTATAAGGTTTTGGAAATGTTGGTTCTGCTGCGGCGTATTATTTGACTCAATTGGGCGTAAAAGTTGTAGGAATTATTGATAGAGTTGTAGGACTTATCAATGAAGATGGTTTTACTTATGAGGAAATAGTCAAACTTTTTCAAAATAAAAAAGGAAACGTTTTATCTGCTAAAAACATGACGCCTTTTGATGAAATAAACGAAAAAATTTGGTCGTTATCTGCAGAAATATTTGTTCCTGCAGTAGCATCAAGATTGGTGACCAAAGATCAAATCAATCAAATGATTGAATCAGGTTTAGAGGTGATTTCTTCAGGTGCAAATGTTCCATTTGCTGATAAAGAAATCTTTTTTGGACCAATTATGGAGTTTACAGATGATCAAGTTAGTTTACTTCCTGACTTTATTTCTAATTGTGGAATTGCAAGAGTTTTTGCATATTTGATGGAATCTAGAGTTGAATTGCCAATGAAAGAAAAAGCGATTTTTGAAGACACATCTAATACAATAAAAAAAGCATTGAAAAAAATATATCAGAAAAAAAACAGCAAACAAAATATATGTAAAACAGCTTTTGAAATAGCACTGAATCAACTAATATAGCTTTTTTAAACTTATGGAAACTCTTATTATTATAATATTCGTTTTAGGATATTTAGCAATTGCATTAGAACACAATTTAAAATTAGACAAACTTATACCTGCATTGGCAATGATGGCTATACTTTGGGCATTGGTTGCTTTTGGTATTGAAGCATATCCAAATTGGTTTGATTCAGGAGCGCATGAGTTGATTGATGGCGAAGGTGGATTTTCAGCTTTAGAAAGCGGCGAGAAACATCATTTACTCGAAGATACATTATTACATCATTTAGGTAAAACTGCTGAGATTCTATTCTTCTTATTAGGTGCAATGACTATTGTTGAAATTATTGACTATTTTGATGGATTTGCAACCTTTAAGAACTATATAAGAACTCGAAAAAAGAAAAAGCTATTATGGATTTTTGCTGGCTTAGCATTTATTTTATCAGCAATTATAGATAATTTAACGGCAACGATTGTATTAATATCAATACTTCAAAAAATTATTAAAGACCGCAACACACGTTTGTGGTTTGCAGGTTTAATTATTATCGCTGCAAATGCAGGAGGAGCATTTTCTCCTATTGGTGATGTTACCACTACAATGCTTTGGATTGGTGGTAAAGTATCTGCATGGATGCTGATAAAATATCTATTCATTCCATCTTTAGTATGTATGGTTATTCCAGTAATTATTGCATCATTTATGAAACCTTTTAAGGGTGAAATTGATATAATAGAAGGTGAAAGAAATCAAAAAGCAAAAAGTAAATATGGCTCTACAATGTTATATATAGGTTTAGGAGCAATTATTTTTGTACCATTTTTCAAAGTAATTACGCATTTACCTCCTTATGTTGGTATGATGCTTTCATTGGCAGTTGTAGGACTTTTTGCTGAGTTGTATAGTCGTTCAGAATTTAGTATTTCACATATTATTGATCAAGAAGGAGATAATTCTGAAGGGCATCATAGTCCCGTTCATAAATCATTGTCAAAAATCGAAATGCCAAGTGTTTTATTTTTCTTCGGAATATTGATGGCAGTTGCAGCACTTGAATCTTTAGGAATATTATTTATTGGCGCCGAATCTTTAAAAGAGATAATTCCAAATACAGATATTGTAGTGATGTTATTAGGTGTTGGTTCAGCAGTAGTCGATAATGTGCCTTTGGTAGCAGCAAGTATGGGAATGTTCCAAGAACCAATGGATAATCCATTATGGCATTTCGTAGCATTTTCTGCAGGAACTGGAGGAAGTATGCTAATTATCGGTTCAGCAGCAGGAGTTGTGGCTATGGGAATGGAGAAGATAAATTTTATGTGGTATTTGAAAAAAATAGCATGGCTTGCGGCAATTGGGTTTGTAGCTGGTTCTCTTGCCTTTATAGGAATGAGAGCAATTTTATAGTATGAAAAACTAAAGAAGATTTTCAATTGTCATTTTGAGCGAAGTCGAAAACCTTATAAATATAATTATTTTAGATTATTATTAGATTCTTCATTTCATTCAGAATGACATTTTAACTTTATACAACTAAGTAATTATAATTTCCAAACATTAATTTCGTTACAATAACGTATATAAAAATAAGAAAACCAATGCAACAAGAAGCACAAGAAGTTTTAGACGAGGTCTTATCAGAAGATAAAACGCTATCTATCTATAATTTAATTATGGATGGCGGAATAGGAGGACAAGTAGTAATCGCTATTTTATTAATCTTATTGATAACAGCACTATACATTTATTTCGAGCGTGTTTTTGCTATTAATGCCGTTTCTAAAACCGATGACAATTTTATGAATCAAATAAAAGATCAGGTTTCAAACGGAAAATTAGATGCCACAAAAGTATTGTGCGCACAAACAAATTCTCCTGAAGCTAGATTGATTGAAAAAGGAATTTCAAGAATAGGAAAACCTTTGGAAGATATTAATACAGCCATAGAAAGTGCAGGAACTCTTGAAGTCTATAAACTCGAAAAAAATGTAAGTATTTTGGCAACCGTTGCAGGTGCTGCACCAATGATAGGTTTTTTAGGAACTGTTATTGGTATGATTTTGGCATTTCATGAAATGGCAACAAGTGGAGGACAAGCAGATATGGGAGCACTTGCTGGAGGAATTAATACTGCAATGACAACAACTGTTGCAGGATTGGTCGTTGGTATTATTGCCTATATCGCTTACAATCATATTGTTGTAAAAACCAATAAAGTGGTACATCAAATGGAAGCAAAAGCAGTTGAGTTTTTAGATTTGTTAAACGAACCAGTATAGAAGACCTCTTGACTGCGCTCGAGGAGACAAATGTCAGGTCGAGCACAGTCGAGACCTAATTTTAGAATAATGATAATGAAATTTAAAGGAAGAAATAAAATAAGTCCAGAATTTAGTATGAGTTCTATGACAGATATTGTATTCTTGTTATTGGTCTTTTTTATGCTGACGTCTAATGCGCCAAATGCGTTGGATATGATTTTGCCAACAGCAAAAGGAAAATCTACCAACACAAAAACAGTTTCGGTAAGTATTAAGAAAAATTCGAAATTTTATATTAATGGCGTGAATGTAAAAAAATCAGAAATAGAAGGGGAATTAAGAAATTTATTGTCAACCAGCGAAAGTAAGACTATACTTTTAAGAGCTGAAGAAGGTGTGCCAATCGAGCAAGCAGTTTTGGTAATGGATATAGCAAATAGAAATAGATTTAAAGTGATTTTGGCGGTGAAGCCTAAATAAATGAAAGGATTAAACACCATACACAAACGAAAATCGGCAACGATAACAACAATAATTATATTGTTATTATTGTTATGTATTTTCTTTTTTGGCTTAAAATATATGTATCCACCAATAGAATCTGGAATTGCAGTTAATTTTGGAACTTCTAATGTTGGTAGTGGAAACATTCAACCTTTAGAACCAATTAAAACACAACCAAATCCTCAGGTTACCGAAGAGGAAGTAGTTGAAGAGACAGTTGAAGAATCTGTTGCTGATGATGCTCTATCTGAAGATGTAGTTACGCAAGAATCAGAAGAATCTATCAGAATTAAAAAAGAAGCTGAAGTAAAACGTAAAGCAGAGGCAGCAGAACGTCAAGCAAAGGTCGAAGCAGCACGTAAGAAAAAGGAAGAAGATGATAAAAAGCGGAAGTTAGACGAACTTATGGGAGGATTAAACACTTCTAACGGTTCAACAACTGGTGGTGAAGGAGATGATAATACAGAAGGAGACAAAGGAAATGAAAACGGAGATCCAAATGCTGATGGTTACTATGGAAATGGTGGAAGTGGTGGTGACGGGGATTATCAACTAGGAAATAGAAAGGTATTGAGCAGACCAAAACCAAGATACGAGTGTGAAGAAGAAGGTTTGGTAATTGTGTCCATAGAAGTTGACAGAAACGGAAAAGTAATCAAAGCAACTCCGGGAGTTAAGGGCTCTACGAATACCGCAGCATGTTTATTGTCTCAAGCAAAAATTGCAGCAATGAAAACGACTTGGCAGGCCGATTCTAATGCAGGAAGTAAGCAAATAGGAATTATTAAATACCGTTTTTCTTTATCTAATTAGAATGATTTGATGAATGAATGCTATAATGATAGGATAAAGGACTTATTTTTGCATTAACTCATTTTAAATATTACATCATTATCACATTATTAATGACTTATCAAGATACTTTAGACTGGATGTTTTCTCAGTTACCTATGTACCAAAATCAAGGTAAGACCGCATTTAAAAAAGACTTAACCAATAGTATTTTATTTTCAAGACATCTTAATTCTCCTGAACAGAAATTTAAATCTGTGCACGTTGCAGGGACTAACGGTAAAGGTTCTACAAGCCATATGATTGCATCAATTTTGCAAGAATCTGGCTATAAAGTTGGTTTGTACACATCACCACATTTAAAAGATTTTAGAGAGCGAATTAAAATAAATGGTCAACCAATTTCAGAAGGCGAAGTTGTTGATTTTATTGCTGATAATAAACTTTTTTTTGATAAAAATAACTTGTCATTTTTTGAAATGACTGTTGGATTAGCATTTCATAGTTTTGCGAAGCACACTATTGATATTGCTATTATAGAAGTTGGTCTTGGAGGAAGATTAGACTCTACGAATATTATAACGCCATTGGTTTCTGTAATTACCAATATCGGTTTTGACCATACGCAAATGTTAGGAAATACCTTGACTGAAATAGCATTTGAAAAAGCAGGAATTATTAAATATGAAGTTCCAGTTGTTATTGGTGAATATCAAGAAGAGATTCATTCAATTTTTTATCAGAAAACAATAGAAACACATTCCAATTTATTTTTAGCTGATAAAAATATCAAAGAAAATTATGTTTCGGATTTAAAAGGAAGCTATCAATTAAAGAATATCAAAACTGCAGTACAAACTATAAAAGTTTTACAAGAGAGTCTTTCAATTTCTGATAAAAACATTAGCAACGGATTACAAAATGTTGTCAAAAACACAGGATTGCTAGGTCGTTGGCAACTATTGAATGAAACTCCATTGACTATTTGTGATACAGCACACAACAAAGAAGGTTTGACGTATGTGATGGAACAAGTGCAAGTGCAACTATTTGAGAAATTGCATATTGTATTGGGAGTTGTAAATGACAAAAATTTGGATTCCATTTTACCTCTATTCCCCAAAAAAGCAACATATTATTTTTGTAAACCAGACATTCCGAGAGGTTTAGACGCCTCAATTTTAAAAAAGAAATCGGCTGAATATAATTTGAATGGAAAAGAGTATTCTTCTGTAAATATAGCATTTGAAAACGCTAAGAAGAACGCATCAGATAAAGATTTAATTTTTATTGGTGGAAGTACATTTGTAGTAGCAGAAATAGTTTGATTTTTTTATCAAAAACTTTGTGAGAATGAAAAACTCACTTATATTTGCACCTGCTTGTCGCAGGCAGGTACGCTTAGGGCAATTAGCTCAGTTGGTTCAGAGCATTTCGATTGTATCGGCAGCGTCGGGTTTTCGAATCCCGAATGAAACAAAAAATCGGGCAATTAGCTCAGTTGGTTTAGAGCATTCCGATTGTATAGCGTCGGGTTTTCGAATCCCGAATGAAAGCAAAAAATCGGGCAATTAGCTCAGTTGGTTCAGAGCATTCCGATTGTATCGGCAGCGTCGGGTTTTCGAATCCCGAATAAAACAAAAAATCGGGCAATTAGCTCAGTTGGTTCAGAGCACCTCGTTTACACCGAGGGGGTCGGGGGTTCGAATCCCTCATTGCCCACTAAAGACTCCACAAAATTTGTGGAGTTTTTTTATTTATCTATGAGCAATTTCACAACTTATATTCTCTATAGTAAAAAATTGGACAAGTATTATATTGGTTATACTTCTGATATTGATATACGACTTATTAGACACAATCAAAATAGTAAAGGTTTTACAGGAAGAGCAAACGATTGGAAAGTTGTTTATGCAACTCATTTTTTGACCAAAGTAGAGGCTTATGCTTATGAACGTAAACTGAAAAGCTAGAAAAGTAGAGAGAAGATAATAGCGTTGATAAAATCGAGATAATCCCTCATCGCACCAAAGTAAAACCCTGTTAGAAATAACAGGATTTTTTATTTTATTTCTTTTCATTTTAAATGGTATATTTACAATTCAATCATAAAAATAATATTCATGGAAAATCAAAATTACAAGAATCACAAAAGAATGGTTACGGGTTATCACTATGTTACTTTTGCATTAATTCTGGCATTGCTAATAGGAGGGATTGTAAACGTAGTTACAGCAGGACACGAAAATTTATATGCTGCTAGTTTGCTAATTTTAGTTGCTATAATTTTCTTATCGGTCACTTACTATGCTAGAACATTTTCTCTAAAAGCACAAGATAGAGCAATACGCGCAGAAGAAAATTTCAGGCATTATTTATTAGCGGGAAAACCATTTAGTAGAGACTTGAAAATGAGACAAATTATTGGTTTGCGTTTTGCTTCGGATGCTGAGTTTTTGGAATTAGCAAAAAGAGCAGTTTCGGAAGACTTATCGGAAGATGAAATAAAAAAATCTATTAAAAACTGGAGACCAGATACTTATAGAGCATAATTATGAAAAAAATAGTAGTGCTATTATTTTTTTGTTTATTGATTATTTCATGTAAGAAAAATGAGCAAAAATCTAAAGAGCAATCAAAAAATTCAACAGAAAAACAAGTTGAAAATCCTGTAGAAAAACCAAATATTTTTGTTGTAAAAACAAGGTTTCCTTCAAAAGATGGTTTACTTATTTCGGCAGATTTATATGAAGTAAATGGTAAAAAACCAATTGTTTTATTATGTCACCAAGCAGGATTTAGTAGAGGTGAATATAAGGATACTGCAATAAGATTAAATTATTTAGGTTATTCTTGTTTAGCAATAGATCAACGATCGGGAAAAATAGCAAATGAAATAGCAAACGAAACTGCTCAACGAGCAAAAGAAAAAGGCTTGCCAACTAGTTATTTGGATGCACGACAAGATATAGAATCAGCAGTTGATTATTTGTATGATATGAATGGTAATCAACCAATATTATTAGTTGGAAGTTCATATTCTGCATCTTTAGTGTTGTTGATTGGGAAAGAAAATGAGAAAGTTAAGGCGGTTGCGGCATTTAGTCCTGGAGAATATTTGAAGGGAATAAAAATGAGTGATAAACTACTAGATTATAAAAAACCTGTTTTTGTGACATCATCTAAAAAAGAAATAGACCAAATAGATAAGTTGAATATTGTTAGTACTGATGGTTTTAAGTTTTGGTTCAAACCATCAATTGAAGGAGTTCACGGTTCAAGAGCACTTTGGGAATCTATCAAAGGCAATGAAAAATACTGGGAAGCCTTTGAAAGTTTTTTAGGTATGATTGATCAGAAAACAGAAAAGTAAAGGAGGCATTTATTATTCTCAGTAGTATTTTTTGAATCCATAAAAGAAGTCTTTATTTTTTTCGAATAATTTAATTTAAAAATCTTTTTTATAGATTGTATATTTTCCGAAATCGATGTAGTTGAATTTCGTTAAAAGTATAGGAAGCCAGCTTACAAATCGTAAATTTGTAATTAGATTTATTTAAAATGAATAAAGTTAAAAAAATAGGAGTTTTAACTTCTGGAGGAGATTCTCCAGGGATGAATGCTGCAATTAGATCGGTTGTTAGAGCATGTGCATACTATAATATTAAATGTGTTGGGATATATAGAGGATATCAAGGGATGATTGAAGGAGATTTTAAAGAGTTGAATGCTCGAAGTGTAAATAATATTATTAATAAAGGAGGAACAATTTTAAAAACAGCTCGTTCAGAGGAATTTAGAACAATTGAAGGGCGTAAAAAAGCATATAAAAATATTAAACAAAAGGATATTGATGCTTTTGTAGTTATAGGAGGAGATGGAAGTTTTACAGGAGCAGAGATATTTAATAAAGAATTTAATTTTCCTGTAATTGGAATTCCTGGAACGATAGATAATGATATTTTTGGAACCAATTTTACGCTTGGTTACGACACTGCACTAAATACAGCTGTTGAGGCGATAGATAAAATTAGAGATACTGCAAGTTCACATAATAGATTATTTTTTGTTGAGGTTATGGGACGCGATGTTGGTGATATTGCATTGAATGTAGGTGTTGGAGCAGGAGCAGAAGAAATATTAATTCCTGAAGAAGATTTAGGTTTAGATAGATTGTTAGAATCGCTTAAAAAAAGTAGAAAGTCTGGAAAAACATCAAGTATTGTAGTAGTTGCAGAAGGAGACAAGACAGGAGAAAATGTATTTGAATTGGCAAAATATGTAGAAGAAAACATGCCTAGTTATGAAGTTAGAGTATCAGTTCTTGGACATATGCAGCGAGGAGGTGCTCCATCTTGTTTTGATAGAGTGTTAGCAAGTAGAATGGGAGTGAAGGTAGTAGAAATTTTATTGGAAGGAAAATCTAACTTTATGGTTGGTATTCACGATAATAAAATAACATTAACTTCATTAGATTTGGCAATAAAAGGAGAAACAAAAATAAATGCAGAACTTATAAAGGTTTCTGATATAATGACAACATAAAGTATAAAAATAGAATGGCAAAAACAAAAATTGGAATTAATGGATTTGGCAGAATAGGAAGAATTGCTTTTAGAATAGCAATGAAAAATCCAGAAGTTCGAGTTGTAGGGATTAATGATTTATTAGATATAGATCATTTAGCATATTTACTGAAATACGATTCAATTCATGGTAAATTTGATGGAGATATTTCTGTGAATAATGGAAATTTAGTTGTAAACGGTGAAGAAATTAGAGTTTCTTCAGAAAGAAATCCAGAAGTTTTAAAATGGGATGCAATAGGAGTAGATGTTGTTTTAGATTGTACAGGAATTTTTACAACATTAGAAAAAGCAGGAGCTCATTTAAAAGCAGGAGGAAAGAAAGTGGTAATTTCTGCACCATCTGCTGATGCACCAATGTTTGTTATGAGTGTTAATCATGACAAAGTTAAAGCATCAGACAAAATAGTTTCAAACGCTTCATGTACTACCAACTGTTTAGCACCAGTTGTTAAAGTAATCAATGACAACTTTGGTATTGTTGAAGGTTTAATGACAACGATACATGCAGCAACTTCAACACAATATACAGTTGATAGTGCATCAAGGAAAAATTATAGATTAGGAAGATCGGCAATAAACAATATTATTCCAACATCTACAGGTGTTGCAAAAGCAGTTGGGAAGGTACTTCCAGAAGTAAATGGAAAATTAACGGGAATGGCGTTTAGAGTTCCTACTGCCAATGTTTCAGTAGTAGATTTAACGGTCAGAACTGAAAAAAGTGCAACTATTGAAGAATTGAAGAAAGTACTCAAAAATGCTTCAGAAAATGAAATGAATGGTGTTTTAGGTTATACTGAAGAAGGTGTAGTTTCTCAAGATTTCGTATCCGAATCAAGAACAAGTGTTTTTGATGCAGGAGCAAGTATTGGATTGAATGATAACTTTTTCAAATTAGTTTCTTGGTATGATAACGAATATGGTTTTTCATCAAAATTAGTTGACTTAGCACTTCATATAAATTCGTTATAAATAAATTTCTTTAAAAAATGATTTTAATTGCTGATGGCGGCTCAACTAAGTGCGATTGGATACTCCTTGATAATAGAGGAGGTATTCTCCTAAAAACAAGAACAAAAGGGTTAAATCCTGCTGTTTTTAAGAAAGAAATCATTAATAAAAGACTTGTTGAAAACGAAGAGCTAAAAGAGTATAAAGCCAAGATAAGTGAAGTTTATTTTTATGGTGCAGGATGTGGAACTAAGAATCCGAATTTAATGCTCAACGCAATTTTTGAGGATTACTTTTCTAATGCAACAGTTACTATAAAAGAAGATACATATGCTGCTGCTTATGCTGTCACTTCAGAACCTGGAATTGTTTGTATCCTTGGAACAGGCTCAAATAGCAGTTTTTTTGATGGGAAGATTATCCATACTTCGATACCTTCGTTAGGATATATTCTGATGGATGAAGCGAGTGGTAATTATTTTGGAAAAAAATTAATTCGCGATTATTTTTATAAAAAAATGCCCGATGATTTACGTCTAAAATTTGCTACACAGTATAATTTAAATGCAGATGAAATTAAGTTAAACATTTATAAAAAGGAAAATCCGAATACATATTTAGCCAATTTTGCAGAATTTATGTTTAAAAGTGAACAAAACGAATACTTTGCTTCGGTGCTTAAAAAAGGAATTAAAGATTTTTTTAAAAACAGAATTAAACCATACGATAATTATCAAAAAGTTCCAGTTTATTTTGTAGGTTCAATTGCATATTTTTCTTCGGATATTATCAATCAAGTTGCAAAAAAATACAATGTAAAAATCGGAAATATTGTAAGAAGACCTATTGATGGATTAATAGAATATCACAGAAAGAAATTACAAATAATCGAGTAACCTTTCAAGTGCCATTCCACGAGATCCTTTAATCAGTAATGTTGAGTTTTTAAATATAGAAGAATCTATATTCTTAATAAAATCATCAAAGCATTTATATTTGGATGCTTTTTTTGTGCTTGTTTTAAAAAATGTTTCTCCAATTAAAAAAACTGATTTTACATTTATTTTTTCGGACATTTCAGCAATAAATTGATGTTCTTCTAGAGCAGATTCTCCGAGTTCAAACATATCACCTAAAACAATAATTTTTGAAGAGTCTGTCAACGAATCAAAATTTTCAAGAGCTACTTTCATACTACTCGGATTTGCATTATATGCATCTAAAATTATCTTAACGCTTTCTTTTTCAATTATTTGAGATCGATTGTTTGTTGGCGTGTAATTTTCAATAGCATTTTTTATCTCAAATTTATCAATTTCAAAATAATCTCCAATTGTAATTGCTGCTGCAATATTTGTGTAATTATATACTCCAATTAATTGACTGTTTATCTCAATATTTTTATATGATAATTTCACAAAAGGATTTGCTTCAAGAAACGTTAAACTTTTTTCAAAAGGGATAGTATGAATACCTTCAGTTTGTATTAATTGAGTTTTATCATTGGGATTGACAAAAACTTTACCTCTTGTAGATTTTAAGAAATTATATAACTCAGATTTTGCTTTGATAATGCCTTCAAGACTTCCAAAACCTTCGAGATGTGCTTTCCCAAAGTTGGTGATACACCCAAAATTTGGTTGAGCGATACTGCATAAAAATTCAATTTCTTTTAGATGATTTGCTCCCATTTCTACAATTCCAAACGCTGTCTTATTAGTCATTGAAAGTAGCGTTAAAGGAACTCCAATATGATTGTTTAAGTTGCCTTTTGTTGCAGTCGTATTAAATTTTTGTGATAAGATAGCATTGATTAGTTCTTTTGTAGTCGTTTTACCATTACTTCCTGTAAGAGAAAGAATAGGAACGTTTAAAGTCTTCCTATGATGTGTTGCTAAGTTTTGTAAGCATCTTAAGACATTATCTGCTAATATGATTTTCTCATTAGTTTGATATTCTTTTTCATCAACAATAGAATAACTGGCACCTTTTTTTATTGCTTCTTCTGCAAACTTATTACCATTAAAATTATTACCTTTTAAAGCAAAAAATAGTGTGTTTTTTCGAATAGAACGTGTGTCTGTATCTACTAAGTAATGTTTGGTGTAGAGCTTATATATATCTTTAATTGTCATGATATAAAAATAAAAAAAACCTCGTTAATAAAACGAGGTTTTAAAGAATATTTAAAATAATAATTATTTTACTTTTTCAGAATAAGGTTTTCTTGTTTTTGGTGTTGTCATTGCTCCAAGTTTGTCTGTAGCACATCTAAACCCAATAAAACTCGTAGCCAAATATTCTGGTAAATGTCTTCTTTGTGCAGGGTCTAACCAATATTCTCTATCTTTCCATGAACCGCCTTTATATACTCTTGCATTATCACTAATTAAAGTTGTTCTATATTCATCATCATATTCTAGCATTCTAAGACCACTTTCTCCCATATTATTTGGTACAATAGGTGAGTTATACATTCTTGGCTTTGTTTCTAATTCATCTTCATCTTTTTCGTATAATTTTGTTGAAGCAAAATCACCATCTTTTGAATCAATGTTGTCTGATTTTTCATAATTATTTCTCATAAAAGCATCACGCTTTGTAATTGGAATAAATTGGATAGTTCCAGGTAAACCTAAAGGAACAATTTTTCCATTATCCAAAGTATCAAATTTAATAGTATTGTAATCTACAATTACAACTTTACCATTTTCATCAATTTTCTTTTTAGTAAATACATTTCCACGATAGTAATTAAAATCATTAGCATCTGTGTCAATTATAGGTCTATAAACATCAGCAACCCATTCTGCAACATTTCCAGACATATCATATAATCCATAAGCATTAGGATCATAAGATTTAATAGACATTGTAATGTCTCCTCCATCACTACTCCAACCTGCAGGACCACTATAATCTCCACGACCTTGTTTGAAATTTGCTACTTGGTCACCTTTAAATCGTTTTTTTTTATTTCGAGAATATTTTCCATTCCAAGCATATTTTTTACGACCTCTTATGTTATTGTATTCTCTGTTTTCCATATCTGCTTTTGCAGCATATTCCCATTCAGCTTCTGTAGGTAGTCTGAATTTTGGAGAAAGGATTCCGTCAGAGATTTTAACATGTCTTCCTGAAAATTTTCCTTTTCCACTTTTCTTGTCTCCTTTTTTTCTTGCTATAGGCAATCCTTTTTTATAAACAGAAGAATCTCCTTGAAATAATGAAGAAGGGCTTTCTAAATAAGTATCAGTACTAAAATAGTTGTTTCCGTCAAGTTTTAATGAATCCATCCTGTAAGGATTATTCATAATACCTTTGTCAATTAAAGTTTTTTCAGAAACTCTATCACTTCTCCATTTGCAATATTCATTTGCCTGTTTCCAACTAACTCCAACTACAGGGTAATCAGAATAAGACGGGTGACGCAAATAGTTTTCAGTAAGTAATTCATTTCTACCTAGTGTATGTCTCCATACTAAAGTATCAGGTAAAGCGCTCTCATATATATGTTCATTTAAGCTCTCTGATTTAGGAAATATTTTTTCTAGCCATTCTAAGTAAAAAAGATATTCTGAATTTGTAACTTCTGTTTCATCAAGAAAGAACGAACGAACTTGCATTTTTACAGGAGTTGTATTCCAGTCAAATAAAACATCGTCTTGTACGTGTCCCATTGTAAATGTTCCTCCTTCAATCAATACCATTCCTGGAGGAGTTTGTTGTCCTTTATAACTTTTGCTTTCAGAAAATCCAGCTTTTGCTTTATCACTAGAACTCCACCCTGTTAGAGAGGTGCTGTTCTTGTTTGTTCTGTTATGACAACCAACAAATAGTGTTGCCAATAGAATAATTAATAAATTTACCTTAACAATTTTCATTTTGTTTTACTTTAGGGTTTCTTTAGTGTCGCAAGGTACACCAAATAACGATTTTTACAAGTTTTTTTAATAGAATGTAATTTCCATCATTGTTCTCTATAACGATTGTTTTTTTTCTTTATTATGTGTAATGTTGTATTGTATTAAAATATCTAATCAATTTATCCGTTTATTAATGTAATATGAACAAAACGAAGCATGTATTTTTTATATAATATTCTCATTTTTTGTGGGTTACGCCCAGAATAGTGTAAATGAAAAAGTAGAATTAGAGTGGAATGATGACACTTTAGTTATTACAAGCAGAAATAACAAATTACAAGTTTCTACAGTTAAAAATCAATTTCTTGATGATGATTTGCTACCTACTTTATACAAAATCATGGAAAATCACGAAAGGATATGCAATAGATTCATATAAAATTACCAATGTAAATTACCAAATAATCACATCTAATTTTTCAAAAAACAACTCTTTAAATAAAATACCAACAACAATAAAAAACAAATTGGATATTGCAAATTCAAGAGAGGAATCAGAAGTGATTTTGACCATGACGCCTTTAATTAAAGAAGGAACGTGTTTATTTATTATTTAGGCGATCCTGCAATGAAATTAGCAGTTCCAAAAGTTGATGTTAAACTTATACAAATGAATGGCGTTGACATTATAACACCTTTAGATATAATTAAGGCATTGTCTCATATAATTTTTAATGGAATTGTAACAGATCCTCAGGGAAATTTATTAACTGATTTTAATGGTGAATTATCTGCAACAGTATTTGATAAGGAAATAATGAGGACAACACTTGATAATAACAATTTTGGGATTACAATGGAATTTGATGCTTTAGAAAGTAAGATATTTAGAGGTAGAGCAGCAGTAGAAAATGGTTTATTTACATTTGATTTTATAGCACCGAGAGATTTGCGTATTGCTTACGGAAAAGAAAACTTAGTTTTTTACAGCAGTTGACCACGATATTGTTGCTGTTTTAGACGGTGATACCGGCCAATCCATTTATATTAAATGATTACTATCAAACGGAATTAAACGATTATACAAAGGGAAAAGTGAAGTATCCTTTACGCAATCTCGAAACAGGATTGCATACCATAGAATTATGTGTTAGGGATACATACAATAATACGTCTTGTGCTACGTTAATATTTGTTGTAGTCAATGATGCAGATATGGTATTGGATAATGTGTTGAATTATCCAAATCCGTTTGTGAATTACACAGAATTTTGGTTTAATCATAACAAGCCGAATGAACCATTAGAAGTTCAAATACAGATATTTACAGTCTCTGGAAAATTGGTTAAAACGATTATCAATTAGTCCAATCAACTGGAAATTTGTCTCGTTCTGTAACATGAAATGGATTGGATGACTTTGGAGATAAAATTGGAAAAGGAGTATATGTGTATAAATTAAATGTAAAAAGCACTTTATCTAATGCAAAGGCAGAAAAATATGAGAAGCTAGTTATACTTCAATGAAAATTACAGATATTTGTAATATCCTTAAAAAGAAACAAAAACGAATTAAATGAAAAATTTACTATTAACACTACTTATTCTATTACTTACCATACCTACCATAAAAGCACAGGATGTTCCAAATCCTATAACTACTGCAACACCGTTCTTATTAATTACACCAGACGCACGCGCAGGAGGAATGGGAGATGTAGGAGTTGCAACTTCTGCTGATGCCAATTCATTGCACCATAATCCATCTAAAATTGCTTTCATAAATAGTCAATATAAGATTGGAGTTATATATACGCCATGGTTAAGAGAATTAACTAATGATGTTTTTTTAGGAGGATTTACTGTTGCAAATAGGTTGAATGAAAGAAGTGCTTGGGGAGTAAGTTTAAAATACTTTAATTTAGGAGAAATACAATTAACTGATGATTTTGGAGGAGATCAAGGAATAGAAAAATTAAATGAATTTTCTTTAGCAGGAACATATGCGTTAAAACTTAATGAAACTTTTTCTATGGGAATTGGGATGAGATTTATCCGTTCGGATTTGGGAATAGAAATTAGTGATACACCTTTAAAACCAGTAAACACTTTTTCTGTAGATGTGTCTGGTTATTATCAGTCAGAAGAAGAAAATTATGGAGATTTTAATGGGAAATGGCGAGGCGGATTTAACTTATCTAATATAGGGCCTAAAGTTTCTTATACTGATGGTGCAGATAATGAAAACTTTATACCAACCAACCTAAAGTTAGGTGGAGGATTTGATTTTATTTTAGATGACTATAATACAATAGCAGCAACCTTAGAATTTACAAAACTATTAGTTCCAACACCGCCATTAAGAGATGGATCTGGTGAAATTATTGAAGGGAAAGATGATAATGTAGGGTTTTTTAAAGGAATGTTCCAATCGTTTGGAGATGCTCCAGGAGGTTTTAGTGAAGAAATAAAAGAATTTACTTGGGCACTTGGTGTAGAGTATATGTATAACAATGCTTTTGCTCTGCGGACAGGATATTTTAATGAGAATGACTTAAAAGGAGGGCGTAAATATTTTACATTAGGCGCAGGGTTTAAGTTTAAAAGCAGTAATATAGATATCTCATATTTATTTAATTCTTCAGATGTTAATAATCCGTTAGAGAATACATTGCGTTTTTCTTTAGCGTTTGATTTTGGAGATTTATATGAAGATTATTAATAGCATAAATCTTATATGAACCGAGCATATTAAAATCATTAATGCTCAAGAGAATGATTCATAGCAAACCTGCCTGCGGCAGGTAGGCATCATGTGATAGTTAAAAAATAATAGATATAATACACATAAAAAAAATCAATTATCAACATCAATTTCCGTTTTTGAAACTGTAGATGAACTTCCAAAAGATGTTCAAGTGTTGATGGATGAGGCAATTAAGGTTCTAAAAACTGCGTATGCTCCATATTCTGGTAATGATGCCAAATAGCAATTATAGCAACTTCACAAAACAATCACGTTACTGAACCTGTTGCACCTTGTGGTGCATATCGTCAAACGTTATCAGAATATGAGATAAAACAAGAATCTAATATCGAAATTTATTTTATGGGAGAATCTAAAAAGATAATAAAAACTGACTCACTACACGATTTGCTTCCGCTTGCTTTTGATAAGTCTTTTCTGTAAGTTATTACTCTAATACTTCTTCAATTACCTTCCCTGTATTCCCATTGGTAAACTCAATATTTAATATAGTAGAAAGTGTTGGAACGATGTCGATTATAGGATGGTAAGCACTCGATTCTCCTTTTTTAATACCATTTCCATAAAAAAGTAAAGGTACGTGTGTATTGTAATTATAACCAGTTCCGTGTGTAGTTCCTCCTCTGTTTTTATAATAATCAGTAATAGAGGAAGGCTTGTACATGAACACGATATCACCAGATATTTTTTGATTATAACTATTTTGAACTAAACTCAGAAACCCTTCTGAGAAATTAGTTGTTTGAAGCGTCCTTGCAGTTATAGTTTTGTAAATACCTTTATAGTTAATCAATTCATCAGCAATAATTTGTTGAACGTCTGTAAGATTTAGTTTTAACCGTTTAATTTCTTTTTTATTCAAATAAACGGTATTATTTGAGGTATGTTCAATTAAGTTTTCTGTTCCAAATAGTTCTTTTGCAATTTGTTTAATGTGTTTTCGTAATTTTTTCTTGTCAATATATCTTGCAGGAATAGATTGGTCTTTTAAATATCTTGGCACTTCAGTTGCACCATGATCAGCAGTTAAAAATAGGGTGTAATTTTTTTCACCAACTTCAGAATCTAAAAATAATAAAAACCGCTCTAAATCTTTATCTAACCTGATATATGCATCTTCAATTTCCTTAGACGACACACCAAAACCATGACCTATATAATCTGTACTTGAAAAACTTACAGCTAACAAATCAGTAAATTCACTTTTGCCAAGATTTTCATTTTTGATTGCTTCAATTGCAAAATCTAAGGTCAAACTATTGCCAAAAGGCGTCTCACGAATTAAACTATAATTACCGTTTTCTACTCTTAATTTTGGCAAATCATAAGGAAAAGTTGTTTTAGCTTTTCCTTTAAATTTTTGTTCATAATTAGTATCGTCAGATGTGCTTTCGGTATATGTAGAAATATCATAATATGTATTCCAAGTTTTACTTAAATACTCATCGACTTTTTTAGCTTTATTGAAGCTACAAACCCATTTTGGCAATTCATTCATATAGTAACTACTCGAAATCCAATTTCCTATATCGTCACCATCATACCAATAAGCAGCATTTGCACTGTGTCCTGCAGGTAATATGGCTCCACGATCTTTTATACTGATTCCAATGACTTTTCCATTCATATTTTGTGACAAATGTAGTTGGTCACCAATAGTACTAACTTGATTTCTATGCGGAGATTTTTCGCCCTTTTTTGATGCTGATCCAATTGAAGTATAGCTGTCATCACCTACACAGTTAATCCACTTTTTTGATTTTTTGTCATACCAATCATTTGCAATAACGCCATGATTATTGGGTGTTGTGCCAGTATAAATAGATGTATGTCCGACAGCAGTTTTAGTAGAAGAATAATTTAGATGTGTGTTTTTTAGATTATAGCCATCAATCATCAATCGTTTAAAACCTCCATCACTATATTTATTATAAAAACGCGTTAAATAATCGTATCGCATTTGGTCGACTATAATTCCTATAACCAATTTTGGTTTTGAGTTTCCAACAACTACATTTTCCGAAGTTTGAGAGGTTTCTTGTACTTTATAACTTGTTGATAATAATAAGATTGCGGATAATAATAAAATTTTTTTCATTTATTTTGAAGTTGATACTCTATAAACAAAGATACAATTTTATGATATAAATGGTCTATGGATTACATTAATTTAATATTTTAGCCAAAAGAAATTGAGTGAATTATATTGAGCATATTGGTAAATACTTTATGATGCTAAGGCAAGTCTTTAAACGCCCACAAAAGTGGAGAGTGTTTAGAGAAACTTTTTTTCGTGAAGTAGAAGATTTAGGATTAAAATCTTTAGGAATCATTATGTTTATTTCTTTTTTTATTGGGGGCGTTGTCGCTATTCAAACAGCTTTAAATGTTGATAATCCTTTTATTCCTAAATATTTGATAGGTTTTGCAACCAAGCGCTCTATGATTTTAGAATTTGGACCAACTTTTACTTCTATAATTTTAGCAGGAAAAGTAGGCTCTTATATAGCGTCAAGTATGGGAACTATGCGTGTGACAGAACAAATCGATGCATTAGAAGTGATGGGGATTAACTCATTAAGTTATTTGGTATTGCCAAAAGTATTGGCAGCTTTACTTTTTTATCCTTTATTAGTTTTAATTGCTATGTTTCTTGGAATTTATGGAGGATGGGCTGCAGGAATATTAACAGATTTATTTTATTCAGTTGATTATATTAATGGTGTTCAGTTAGATTTTAATCCATATTTTATAAAATATGCAATTATAAAAACAATAGTTTTCGCCTTCGTTATAGCCACAGTTCCTGCATATCATGGTTATTATGTAAAAGGAGGGTCGTTAGAAGTTGGGAAGGCAAGTACGCAAGCAGTAGTTTGGACAAGTGTTGTAATTATTTTGTTGAATTATTTTTTAACTCAAATGCTTTTAGGATAATGATAGAAGTTAAAAATTTACATAAAAGTTTTGGTGAAGCACATATTTTAAAAGGAATTACAAGTACTTTCGAAAAAGGAAAGGTCAATATGATTATTGGGCAAAGTGGTTCTGGAAAAACTGTATTTTTAAAATGTTTATTAGGATTGCATATACCAGAAGAAGGAGAAATATCTTTTGACGGCAGAATATATTCTAAATTAAATATTGATGAAAAGCGATTGTTAAGAACTGAAATAGGAATGCTTTTTCAAGGAGGCGCATTGTTTGATTCACTCACAGTAGAGGAGAATGTAATGTTTCCTTTAAAAATGTTCGCTAATCAATCAAAAAAGGAAATGCTTGAAAGAGTAAATGTTGTATTAGACAGAGTAAATTTAACGAATTCAAATTTAAAATTCCCTGCAGAAATTTCAGGAGGAATGCAAAAACGTGTTGCAATTGCAAGAGCGATTGTTATGAATCCTAAATATTTATTTTGCGATGAACCAAATTCAGGATTAGATCCTCAGACAGCAACAGTTATAGACAATTTAATTCAAGAAATAACAGATGAATATCAAATAATTACAGTTGTAAATTCACATGATATGAACTCTGTAATGGAAATAGGTGAGAAAATTGTGTTTTTAAAAGATGGTAAAAAAGCATGGGAAGGAACCAATAAAGAAATCTTCGTTACTGATAATCAGACAATCGTAAACTTTGTATATTCTTCTAATTTATTTAAAAAAGTTCGTGAATCTACCAAAGAAAGTAAATAATAAAACTATTTGTTTTCTATGAAAAGTAATTTATATTTGCAGCCGCAAAAGTGTAAAAGGACGACTTGGTAGCTCAGTTGGTAGAGCACCTCCCTTTTAAGGAGGTGGTCCTGGGTTCGAGCCCCAGCCAAGTCACAGGTTTTATTAGTGAGAGGGTGACTTTGAGTCACCCCCTCACTTTTTTGAACGTTATTCTCGTACAACTCTTAAAGTGTCTAATTTTAATCGAGTCTTTAAAAATTCTTTTAATTTAACTTCCTGAGTATCTTTATTTGGTATAGAATCATACCAAGATGTTGTAAATACTGAAATAGTATCAGTAGATTCAAAATTAGTAGAAATTAAATTTGAAAATTTAAGAGACTTTAATCCTCCATAATTAATTTTCACCTCTTTGCTTAATTGTGAGAAAGGAACTTTATAATATTTACTCAACTCGGTTTCAAGTACCTTTATTTTATCTTCACTTTGTCTTATTTTTTCATCGCGAGAAGATATAATTTGTTGATTTCGAGCATATAAATCACTTAAGTCTTGTACTTCTGCACGTAAATCAGAATTGTCTGCTCCTTGCTGAATGTTTAATTTTGTTGTTGGTAATCCATAATCTACAAGTTTTGATTCCCATTTTTTTATTTCATCTTTAGTTAGGTTTCTTCCGTATAAAACCAATTTGATACTATTATTTTGATAATTTATATTTTCATCATCTTCATCAATAATGCTGATATCATTTGCTTTCATTTCTTCAATAAAAGTTTTTGCAATATCTTCAAAACTATTTTTCTTATAAAGCTCATAAAAAGTATAAACACTAAAGCCAAAAATAAGAATAGCTACAAAAGTTGCCAATTGAGCAATTCGTTTTCTTTTTGCTGAATTGATATATTTTACCATCGGAAAACGTAAAAATTTTACAATAAGAAAAGTAGCTAATGCAATAAAAATTGTGTTTATGGTAAATAAAAACATTGCGCCAAAAAAGTATTCTAAATTCCATATTGCAAGTCCATATCCTGCGGTACATAGAGGCGGCATTAATGCAGTTGCAATAGCTACACCAGCAATAGTATTGGTTTGTTTTGAACGTCTACTTATTGCAATAATCAACGCCAATCCACCAGCAATAGCAATAAAAACATCACGAACATCAGGTGCAGTTCGTGCCTCCAATTCAGGTGTTAAATCTTGAAATAATGGAATTTTAAAGAACAAAAATGAAGTAATTAAACTCAATCCTATCATTACACCAAGATTAACTAACGAACGCCTTAAAGTATCAATGTCGTTGATTCCAATAGATAGACCAATTCCTAAAATTGGACCCATTAAGGGAGATATAAGCATGGCTCCAATCACAACTGCAGTAGAACTCACATTTAGACCTATAGATGCAATTAAGATAGAGAAAACAAGAATCCACGCAGTATGACCTTGCATAGAAATATTGTCTTTTATATCTTCTATTGTCCCACTTTTATCGGTATCATTTCTGATATCTAATGTTTTTTTTAAAAATAGTTTAAAATCTCCCCAAATACTTCCGAAATTTTCAGGAGTATCCTCTTCGGCAGTTTGCTCTATCTTTTTTTCAAATTTTGATTCCATATAATTTTTTATACAAATTCTCCACCAAAATCTTCTTTTACTTGGCTTGCAATCTGTTTAATATTTTGTTCGTCGCTTTTTGGACAGATAAGTAAAATAGCATCTTTTTCTATCACAATATAATCATTTAATCCTTGTATTATAACACGCTTCCCATTTTGAGTACGCACCATATTGTTAGATGCTTTTCTAAAAATAGTTTTTCCTCCTACAAAAGCATTTTGTTGGTCGTCTTTAGGGAGTTTATTATAAAGTGAACTCCAAGTTCCAAGATCATTCCAGCCAAAATTGACAGGAAGTACATGTACGTTCGTTGCTTTTTCAAGGACACCATAATCTATAGAGACATTTTCTGCTTTTTCGTAATTGGAGTTGATAAAATCATCTTCAAATTCGGTGTTGTATACATTGTTTGCTGTACAAAATAGCGTATGCATTTCTGGCAAATTCGTTTTAAATGCTTTCAAAATACTTTTGACGCTCCATATAAAAATTCCTGCATTCCAAAGGTATTCGCCACTTTCTACAAACTCCTTTGCAGTTTCTATAGTTGGTTTTTCGGTAAATTGTTTTACTTTTTTTATTTCGTTATCATTATTTTCAAATTGAATATAACCATAACCTGTATTTGGAGAACTTGGTTGAATTCCAAGTGTCATCAACACATCATTTTTTTGACAAAATTCAAAAGAGGTTTCAATGTTGTTGATAAACTCAACTTCATTTTCAATCCAATGATCACTTGGAGCAATAATCATAACACCATCAGGATTGATGACGTGAATTTTTAATGCAGCATATAGGATGCAAGGTGAAGTATTTCGCATACAAGGCTCTAATAATAATTGTTTTGGAGTGGTATTTGCTAATTGTTCTAAAACTATTTTTTTATATCTTTTATTGGTCGATATTAAGATATTTTCAGTTGGTATTAATCGTTCTAATCGACTATAAGTTTTTTGAATAAGTGAATCTCCAGTTCCTAACATATCATGAAACTGTTTTGGATATTCTTGTGTGCTCATTGGCCAAAAACGAGAGCCAACTCCTCCTGCCATTATAACTGCGTAATAGTTTTTGTTCATGATTATTTTTTGATTACCAATTCAACTTCTGCATTTTGGTTGAATAAGTATAACTTTTTAGCTTTCAATTCAAGGCACTCATATCGTGTGCGTCTTTTGTTTCCTTTGCGAAATATACGATTTTTAAAAATAAAATCACTTCCAAACGGAATTTCAAAGATAAAGTTCTTATCAGACTTTTTACTAAATTGCTTCATAGCCAATGCTAATTTCACATCAGCATCAGTACTTGCCTTAGGGTTTTTGAGATGGTTTGCTAAATGAGGTAGAATTTCCTTTGGATAAATTTCTAGATTGATAAAAGGCAGCATTAAATGTTGAAAATTTTGTTTCCATTCTTTTCCGTGAGGTCGAGCACGCTTGTGATTTAAATGTGTTACTAAATGAGCAATCTCATGAATCAACGTTAATAAAAATTGATACGAATTTAAGTTATTATTTACAGTAATTTGATATTTTTTATTTTTAGTAAGTCTAAAATCACCATGTTTTGTTTGACGTTGATTGACAATCTTTAATTGATGAGGATATTTGTTTAGTAATTCAACAACTAAAGGAACTGCCGCTTTTGGAATGTATTTTTCAAGAGTTTTATGCATCGATTACAAAGATAATTATTTCTTGTCTTACTGGTCTTTAAAATGGAATTAATAATCTAATTTTAGATTCAATTAATAAATACAACTTTTATTTACATGAATTTTAAGGATATTAAAACTTGACTTTCTCAATTATTTGAACTAACTTCTCAATTATTTGAACTAACTTTGCATATCGTATGATAAAGTTCATTAAAACAAAACTTTATCTTAACATTAGCCACAATACAAAACTAGAACTATGAAGAAAATTTTAGGAGCCATTTTAATTATATTTTTAGTAAGTTTAGTAAGTTGTAATTCAAATTCAAAAACTGAAAAACAATTACTTGAAAAAGAAATTGTAAAACCTACTGCAGAAACAGAGAAAAAAGCACAAAATAGTGCTTCAAGCATTTTAGAGATTGCATTTACTCAAGCCAAAATTGAAAACAAGAATGTTTTTGTAAAGTATAGTGCTTCTTGGTGTGGTTGGTGTAAGAAAATGGATGAACAAATGAAAAATGACAACTGTAAATCATTCTTCGATACCAATTATGTGATAGTAACCTTGGTTGTTAAGGAATCAAAAAAGAATAAGCATTTAGAGAATCCTGGAGCAATTGATTTTCTAAAAAAACATAAAGGAGAAAAATCAGATAAAGGAGAAAATTTAGGTTTGCCATTATCAGGTTTGCCATTCTGGGCTATTCTTGACAATACTGGAGTTTTGATCGAAAATTCATTCAATGCCAAAGGAGAAAATTTAGGATGCCCAGCAACAGAAAAGGAAGTGGAAGACTTTATTACCATTCTGAAAAAGACTTCAAATCTTACTGAGGAAAATCTTAATATAATCGCTGAGATATTTTTATTAAAATAGTACAATTCAAAAAAAAAACGTTCTACAACAACGGTAATCGTTGCACAAGAATATAAAATCAATCCAAAAAAGTTGACCTAAGCGATTTTTTTTTGAGAAAATTAAGTTTTAAAGCAAAAAATAAAATAATCGATTTAAATTTTCTATAATTTTGCAAATAAGACATTATACAATGCACACCATTATATTGTTAATGACCTATTCTTCTTATTGTTTTTGTTTTACAATACAAACTTTATAGTTAATTAATGACCTGACCTATCTTATTTACAAACAAATTTATAGTTAATTCCTTTGATACTATTGCTTCATTTTTTGGACTACGTCTTTCTATTTTGCTTATATTTGAAAATAATAAGAAAAGCAAAATAGAAAGACTAAACACAACATCAGATAAATGACAATAATTTTTCCTTCAGAAAAATTACTACACTTATCCATATGTTACAAGCAAGCTGAAAAAACTGTACAAAACAAATTTCAGTGCAAGAATAATAATGATTATCTTTGTTTTTTTAATTTAAAGGATGTAAAATGAGTTTTAATACGAGACATAAAATAATAAACGGAGACAGTCGTAAAATGGCTGAATTGAAAGATAAATCGGTTGATTTGATTATTACTTCACCACCTTATTGGCAGTTAAAAGATTATGGAACAGAAAATCAAATCGGATATAATGATAATTATGAAAAATACATTAACAACTTAAATCTTGTCTGGAAAGAAAGTTATAGAGTTCTAAATAATGGGTGTAGGCTATGTGTTAATATTGGTGACCAATTTGCAAGAGCTGTTTATTATGGCAGATATAAAGTAATCCCAATCCGAACAGAAATAATAAAATTCTGCGAAGCTATTGGATTTGATTATATGGGTGCAATAATATGGCAAAAGAAAACTACTTCAAACACAACTGGTGGAGCTTCTTTAATGGGGAGTTATCCAACGCCAAGAAATGGAATTATATCCATAGATTATGAATTTATTTTATTATTCAAGAAACTAGGAACACCAATAAAACCAAGCAAAGAAGTAAAAGAACAGTCAAAAATGACCAAAGAAGAATGGAAAACATATTTTGCCGGACATTGGAATTTTGGCGGAGCAAGACAAGACGGACATATAGCGATGTTCCCAGAAGAATTACCCAAAAGACTTATAAAAATGTTCTCGTTTGTTGGTGATACTGTTCTTGACCCATTTCTTGGAAGTGGAACAACTTCACTTGTAGCAAAAAAACTAAACCGAAATTCAACTGGATATGAGATGAACCCTGACTTTATTCCTTTTATTAAAAGAAAATTAGGAATAAATCAAGGAGATATTTTTTATTCAGATTACAGCTTTATAAAACAAGAAAAAACAAACACCAACTTTAAAGATGAAATAGAAAAACTACCATATATTTTTAAGGACTTTCATAACTTTGATAAAAAAACAGACCCTAAAAAATTTCAATTTGGTTCAAAGATTGACCAAAATAGTTCAACCAAAAGAGAAGAGTATTATTCTATTAAAGAAATTATTAGTCCTGAATTAGTAAAGTTAGATAACGATTTAATTGTTAGGCTTATTGGAGTTAAAGAAAAAAAAGAAGCAAACGGAAAGGCTATTGAGTTTTTGCTACTTAAAACAAAAGGACAAAATGTTTTTCTAAAATATGATGAAAAGAAACACGACGAGAACAACTATTTAATGGTTTACTTATATCTAAAAAATAAAACATTCCTTAACGCACATTTGATAAAAAATGGTTTTGCGGATGCCGATTTGGCATATAATTATAAGAATAAAGAAAAATTTATTTATTTGAACAAGGAAACTATATAATGGCAAAAAAAGAAATAAAAAAATACGCAAAACCTTTTGGCAAAAAAGAAAAAGTGCTAAACTACACAAGTAATACTTATCAACTTACGAGACCGAATAAAGTTGATGCAGTTATGGCATTGATAAGAGAATGTCAACCCAAAGCACTTGATGAATGGGAGAAATTCTATTTTGAAAAGGCATATACCAAGAAAAAAGATAGTATTAAAGTAACCAAAGAAACATTGGACGAACTTGGAGAAAGATTATACGCAAAAATAACAGAAGTAGTTATTCCTGAGTGGACAGCAGCTTTTGAAGATTTAACATTACAAGACTGTAAAGATTACATTTATGAAGTTACAATTATACGCACTTACGATGGTTTTTTACTTGAAAAGTCAGTTGTTAACGATGGACTTGCAAAATCATTTCCAGAAGTTGTGTTTGAGGAAAGTGACCCAGAATTAGACCACGCTGGTGACATTGATTATATAGGAAAAATTAAGAATAAAGCATTTGGAATACAAATTAAACCAATAACAGCAAACGCAAATTTTGGAAATTATAATATAACAGACAGAATGAGTGTGAGTTTTCAAGATTTTGAAGAAAAATTTGGAGGAAAAGTATTTGTTGTTTTTTCAACTCGAACTGGAAATAAAAAAGACATTGTAAATAAAGATGTCCTGAAAGATATCAAAAAAGAAATTGAGAGACTTAAAAACGCCAGCTTGTAACAACGGTAATCGTTGCACAAGAATATAAAATCAATCCAAAAAAGTTGACATAAGCGATTTTTTAGAAAAAACTTATTTTAAAATTCATACAAATTCTAAATTTTTAATTGGTTTAAAGTTGCTTATTTGAAGTACTATCACCTCTTTTATTTGATATAAGTAAAAAGCAAGTCTTTGCTTGTTAGTTTGTACAGTTTTGCTAGTGAATTTTAGGTATTTCTTGATATTATAAGCAATTGCAGCCATATGCATAACCTTGTTGGCTTGGTTTATTCCAATCGTATTTATTTTACGGAGTCCCATAAATTGAGTGAGAGTCCCAAAAACAGGCTCAACAGTACTACTGCGTTTGTATTTCATATAACGTCCTTGTTTGGAGTTTACTCTTTTGTTATTGCGTTCATATTCTTCTCGATAATAGGTTACAGTAAACTTCTTTTCTTGTGCCGTTTTACCCAAACATTGTTGCTTTATAGGGCAAGTCTTACAAACTAATGATGAACATCTATATTCTTTCTTTTTTGTACCTGTTTTATAATCTCTAAACACTTTTTTAAACGGTATTGTTTTTCCTTGTGGACATATATAACAATCTTGTTCTTTATCTTGTAATTCTCTTGGCTTTGCAGTAACAGTTTGTTGCTCCTTACTTGCCTTATTCTCTTTTGCTTTACGTGTATTCTTGGGTTTATCGGCATCGCTAATATGACGAACCTTGAGTAAATAATCTTCTAGTTCATCGGCAGGTACTTTTAGTTCCAATGTATCCATAGAAGCATTGGCTTTTATAGGTGCAGAATCTATGGCTTGGGTATGACCAGAAACCATCCCTTTGTTTATACACATTTGTAATACTTTGGTAAAAAATTCTTCAAATACTGCTTCTGTATATAATTGTCGGGTACGACTTATGGTAGAATGCCAAGGTAATGGTTCATCAATATCATAACCTATAAAATACAAAATATCTAACCGCATTGCACAATGAGAGATTAATTTGCGATCGCTTATGATGTTTTCTAAATATCCTACTAAACAAAGTTTAAAGAAAACTATAGGATCAATACTCTCCTGTCCACTCTCTCCATAAAATGGTCTTGTGAGTTTATACAAAAAGTCTAAATCTAAAACTTTATGTAATCTTCGATAAAAATTGTTCTTGGGAACTCGGTCGCTTAACTGAAAATTAGCAAACAACTTTTCTTGGTATATTTTCTTTCCTTGCATGTATAAAGATACTTAATATCAATGAATTGACAAAATAATTTAAAACCTTATTATCTTTTTTTTTTGTGAAATTAATTGTATCTTGTGCAACAGGCACAACGTGTATAATTCATTGCTTAGTTAGTTAAGAATATGAAAGTTCTTACAAGTCAAAAAACACTACCCTATCGAAAAAAAAACGCAACTTTAAAAACGCAACGAAATCATACACGAGACCGTTAGGCACAATTAAATCACCACTATAGGGTATTGTTAAATTTAAAGCCAGTACATAACTTTTGAAAAAAAACTTTCGATATGAAAAAAATAATTTTACTTACCACTTTAGTAGTCACAATCTTTTCTTGTAAGAATAATGACTTTGAATTACCTACTGAATACCACAATGCTGATAGAAAATCTAGTGAATTTAAAATGATAGAAATGCAAATGTCATTTACCGATTCCGTTCAAGAGTTTCAAGCTGAATTTGTTGACAGTCTTGTTATAATAGAAGGTGATATTATTATTGGAAGAACAGAGGATTTTTCTGAAAATAGATTAGCCGTAATAACTGGAAATGGAAAACTATGGACTGAAGGAAAAATACCTTATACAATTCAAAGCAATCATCCCAGAAGAAATCTAATTTTACAAGCTATTAATGAAGTAAACTCTAAAACAAACTTAAAGTTAACCCCTAGAACAAGTCAAAGTGATTATGTTAATTTTGTTACTTCATCTGGTTGTTCTTCTTGGATTGGTAAACAAAGAGGTAAGCAAAACATTAACATCGGACCTTGTTCCTTTGGTAGTATAATACACGAAATACTTCACGCTTCTGGTTTCTATCACGAACAATCTAGAAAGGATAGAGATAACTACATTTCAATTCTTTGGAATAATATACATTCTGGTAAAGAACATAATTTTAAACGCTATGTTGATAGAGGCTATCCTGGAATGGATATAGGAAATTATGATTATGGTTCAATTATGCACTATGGACACTATGGATTTTCTAAGAATGGACAAAAAACAATTGATATAAAAATACCACCTGCAAATTCATCTACTACAATCGGACAGAGGAATGGATTAAGCTCTAATGACATTACTAGTGTTAATTTGGCTTATCCAAATAGATTTAGCTCAAGTGATAATATAAGAGGATGGTCTTGGAATGGAACAACCGCAAGTTATATAGCTGAGAAAAACGGAAAAAATGTTTTGTATATAAGGTCTTTTGATGGGGTAAACTATGGACAATTTAGAGAATTACCTTTCAGCTCAAGTGATAATGTAAGAAGCTGGTCTTGGGATGGAACAACCGCTAGCTACCACGCAGAAAAAAATGGTAAAACAGTATTATATATAAGACCATTTGACGGCACGAATTTTGGTGATTTTAGAGAATTACCATTTAGTTCAAGTGATAATGTAAGAAGCTGGTCTTGGGATGGAACAACCGCTAGCTACCACGCAGAAAAAAATGGTAAAACAGTTTTGTATTCAAGAACTTTTGATGGTATAAATTTCGGAGAGTTTGAAGAATTATTTTTTAGTTCGAGTGATAATGTAAGAAGCTGGTCTTGGGATGGAACAACCGCTAGCTACCACGCAGAAAAAAATGGCAAAACAGTAATTTACATAAGACCTTGGTAAACTGTGCCTAACAATGGTAATCGTTGCACAAGAATATAAAATCAGTCCAAAAAAGTTGACATAAGCGATTTTTTTTGAGAAAATCAAGTTTTAAAGCAAAAAACAAAATAATCGATTTAAATTTTCTATAATTTTGCAAATAAGACATTAATTATACAAATATAATGACCTATCTTATTTACAAACAAATTTATAGTTAATTCCTTTGATACTATTGCTTCATTTTTTGGACTACGTCTTTCTATTTTGCTTACATTTGAAAATAATAAGAAAAGCAAAATAGAAAGACTAAACACAACACAACATCAGATAAATGACAATAATTTTTCTGAAGGAAAAATTACTGCACTTATCCATATGTTAGGCACAATTAGACGAAATGAACTGGATTAACAAAAATTGGGCGAAAATTGGAGGACTAATTGCAATTGTAATTATATTTGTTTTATTGCTTAATTCAAGTTTTTCGGAAATTGAATCTTTGCTTTGGGTGCATTTTGCAACTTTATTGCTCCATCAATTTGAAGAATATGTTTATCCCGGAAAATTCAAAGAGTTTTACAACGAAAATATTTTAGATAAAAACAAAATAACAAGATTTCCCTTAAATGACAAAGGAATAATATTGGTTAATGTAATTTTAGGATGGACCGCTTATTTACTATCTGCAATTTTAGGTGAGAACTTTATTTGGCTTGCAATTGGATTATTAGGAGTAACAATTCTTAATGGAATAATGCACACCATTATGTTTATTGTTAAAAGAAAATATAATCCAGGATTTATAACAGGATTATTCTTATTTATCCCATTTGGAACATTCTTGATTTTAAAATCAATAGAAAATATAACACCTGAAAGTATAATTTATGGAATGATTGTTTTTGTTGTTGGGACAGCATTAATTCCAATATCAATACTAATTACGAATAGAATAAAAGTGCATAACAATGGTAATCGTTGCACAAGAATATAAAATCAATCCAAAAAAGTTGACATAAGCGATTTTTTAGAAAAAACTTATTTTAAAATTCATACAAATTCTAAATTTTTAATTGGTTTAAAGTTGCTTATTTGAAGTACTATTGCCTCTTTTATTTGATATAAGTAAAAAGCAAGTCCTTTTTTATAAAGACTATTGCTTACTGAAAGCTATAGAATTTTAACACGCCACTAACCATACAGTAACCGATAATATAAAATTCTACAATACGCGATTGCTATAAATTTTTCATACGTCTTTCATATATTTTTAGAGTAGATTCTCAAAGTAAGTAAATAAAATTTAAGGCGTAGAACTTGAAACTTGTAACACTTTTCCGTTGTAGAACTTATTTCCTGTCAATGCAAAATCATAAATATAAGTTGCCATTTCAAGTGCTGAGGTTGATGCTTTATAATCAGGAAAAGCTTCTGCAAGCATTTCTGTTTGTACAGCGCCAAGTGCCAATACATTGAAAGAAATTCCGCTGTCTTTATATTCTTCAGCCAATAATTCTGTGAGCGTAATTACCGCACCTTTTGAAGAGCTATATGCTGAAAGACCAGGAAATTTTACACTTCCTTGAGTTCCTCCCATACTGCTGATAGTTACAACGTGACTTTGTTTGTTTAAAAACGGAATCATTCTACGAGTTAGTTCTGCAACAGCAAAAACATTGATTTTGTAAACGTCTAAAAAATCTTGAGTAGTGGTTTTGTAAAATGGTTTGTTAGTTAATTTTCCAGCATTATTAATGAGAATATCAACTTTCTCCCAATTAGTATCTACAAATGAAACTATTTTTTCTAATTCATTTTCTTCAGAAATATCAATAGATAATGGTGTTAAATTATCAAAATTTAATTTTTCTAATGAAGAAATATTTCTTGAAACTGCTAAAACATTGCAGTTATTTTTTGCAAATAATTGCACTAATTCAAAACCAATTCCTCTACTTGCGCCTGTAACAATTATGTTTTTCATTAATCAAAAATTATATGTTGATATGCACTAATGTCAGGAGTTATCGTTCTATCTTTTCCTAAGCTACTGTTTCAAAATCATCACGACAAGATGCGACTAAAACAACTATAATAAGTGTAAAAAACATCCAGTAGTTTTTCATTTGTTGTGCAAAAGTTTTATTGTTACAAATATAACTTTTATTATAATTAGTTATTGCCTTTTTACCAACTCTATTTCAAACAGTTTATCCCAGTTTTTTCCAGTAACATAGAGTTTTTTGGTGCTTTTATCATAAGCGATACCGTTTAAAACGTCTAATTTTTTGTGTTGTTCTACTTTATCTCTAAGTCCTTTTAAATCTGCAACTCCTTCAACTTTTCCAGTAGTTACATCAACAATTAAAATAGAATTTTTTTGATAGATATTTGCATATATTTTTCCATCAATATATTCTAATTCGTTTAGTTGTTCAACTTTACGAGTGTTTGTATAGGCTTCAATAAAATTTTGTTCGGCTTTCGTTTTGGAATTTAAAAACCAAATACGTTCTGTGCCGTCTGATTTTATGAGTTTCTTACCATCATTAGTTAATCCCCAACCTTCAAGGCTGTTTTTATATTTGAATGTTCCTTCTTGCTCAAAAGTTTCAAAATCATAGATAAATCCAATGCCTTTTTTATAAGTTAGCATCATAATTTCATCGCCAAATTTTGTGATTCCTTCACCAAAATACTGCTTATCTAAATCTATTTTTTGTACTACTTTTCCTGTTTTTAATTCAACTTTTCTTAAAGATGAAGATCCGTTTTTACCCGTGCTTTCGTATAAAAATCCGTTGTGAATTTCGAGACCTTGTGTGTAAGCAGTTTTGTCATGAGGATATGTATTGATGATTTTGTAATCATAAACTGCAGGTTCTGTATCAGCCAAAAAATAAACGGTATTTGTTATTTTTTTTGTTTTATCAGTATAAAAAATAAGTACAGAAATAGTATGTCTTCCTAATTTGTAATTTGAAATATCCAACGTTGTGCTAAAATCTAAAGTGCTTTCAATCTTTTGATTGTCTATAGAAAATTGAACTGATTCAATAGGATTGTCATTTTTATCAGTCAAAGATATCTCTAATATTTTGTTGATATTCAGTTTGTTAGGTGTATTTAACTTGAATTTGTAATCATCCTCACAAGCGAAGAAAATAATTGAAATGAATAGAATTATAAAATTATTTTTTATTAACATATTATAAATCTTTAAACGTTTAATTTTTATACAAATAAAACACTTTTATTATTTGAAATATCAAAAATAAGGTTAAATTTGCAATCTCAAAAATAGTAACGTCAAAAAGCGTTACGACTTAAAAACAAAAACAATGAGAAAAGGTATACACCCAGAAAATTATAGAATGATGGCATTTAAAGATATGTCAAACGGAGACGTATTTTTGACACGTTCAACTGCTGAGGCTAAAGAAACACTTGATGTTGATGGTGTTGAGTATCCTTTAGTGAAGTTAGAGATTTCAAGAACTTCGCACCCTTTCTATACAGGTAAGAAGAAATTAATTGATACTGCAGGACGTATTGATAAGTTCAAAACTAAATATGCTAAGTTTAAGAAATAAGCAGATTAGTTATATAAAATTGAAAATCCTCAACGAAAGTTGGGGATTTTTTTACGAAAATACTTTTTTCAAGCTATTTCTAAAAAGAACATAATTAATATGTATGTGTATTTTATATATCGGAGTAAAGATAAATTCAGTTTCAATTGACTTTATCGTACAATAAGCAAAGTTAGCCAAAATAATTGAGAAAGTTAAACAATAAAAAAAGCATTCTAGGATCTCAAGGAAAAGAGTTTTAGTTTTTTTTAGCACATTCTAATTCACACCAACAAAATCGACTAATAATTGCAAATCAATACTATACTATTTATATTTAGGCGATTCAACGAATAAACAAATCCAAGAATAAATAATTTAATAAATGGGAAGAGCATTTGAACTAAGAAAAGTACGAAAAATCAATCGAAACCGATCGGTTTCCTCGATAAAATAGGGTATCTTTACAACTCAAATCTGAGTGTATTTAAAAAGTGAAATATTTGTTATTAACGGCTTAAATATAACACTTTACACCCAATTTGTCTGGTCTTTAATGAATTTTAGGGTTAAACATTCTTTAGTTCAAGATTCAGATAATGACTTTATTCATGTATTTGCTAATATTAGAGATTTTGAAAAGGTTTCTTATTGTAATAAAACAATATAATAATTTATCATATTAAAAAAATGAACACAGCACTAATTCAAAAATATAATATTCCTGGTCCAAGATATACGAGTTACCCAACGGTACCTTTTTGGAACAAAAAAGGAATTCCAATTAATGATTGGAAACAATCTGTTGTTAAATCTTTTAACGAAAGTAATGATACTGAAGGAATAAGTGTATATATTCATTTACCATTTTGTGAAAGTTTATGTACCTTTTGTGCATGTCATAAAAGAATTACCAAGCGTCATTCTGTTGAAGAACCCTATTTAGAAACGGTACTTAAAGAATGGAAGTTGTATTGTAAGTTGTTTGATTGCAAACCTAAAATTAGAGAGATTCATTTAGGAGGAGGAACACCAACTTTCTTTTCTGCTGAAAATTTATCTAAACTTATTAATGGAATTTTTGAAACAGCTGAAAAATTTGATGGATTTGAATTTAGTTATGAAGGACATCCAAACCATACCTCAAAAGAACAATTACAAACTTTGTACCACTTAGGCTCTCGCAGAAATAGTTTCGGAATTCAAGATTATGATTCAGTAGTTCAAAAAGCAATTCATAGAGTGCAGAGTTTTGAGCAAGTAAAAAAAATAAATGACTGGTCAAGAGAAATAGGATATACATCAATTAGTCATGATTTGATTTTTGGACTACCATTTCAAACCGAAGAAAGCATTAGAGATACTATCAAAAAAACAATTGCTTTAAAGCCAGATAGAATAGCCTATTATAGTTATGCGCATGTCCCTTGGATTAAAGGTGTTGGTCAGCGGGGTTTTGATGAAAATGACCTGCCAAAAGATGAAGAAAAACGCTATTTATATGAGTTAGGAAAACAATTGTTTTTTGAAAATGGGTATGTAGAAATTGGGATGGATCATTTTGCATTATCTTCTGATTCCTTAAATATTGCTTTAGAAGAAAAGAAATTACATCGTAATTTTATGGGGTATACTGCTGGGAAAACTCAATTAATGATAGGTTTGGGTATGTCGTCAATTAGTGATTCTTGGTATGCTTTTGCCCAAAATGAGAAAAAAGTTGAGGAGTATCAAGAGCGGGTAAATGAAGGATTGCTTCCAGTATTTAGAGGTCATTTATTAACCAAAACTGACATGGCAATTAGAAAGCACATATTAGACTTAATGTGCAATTTAGAAACAGATTGGAATGATGGTTTATCTGACAAAATGAAAATTACTATTCTAACGCAGCTTCAAGAAATTATTGATGATGATTTGCTTGTAATAGATGGTAAAACACTTAAAGTGAGAGAAGAAGGACGAATGTTTGTGAGGAATGTATGTATGGCTTTTGATATCAGATTGTTAGAAAATAAACCAACCACAAGAATTTTTTCTACAACAATATAATCACCATTATTCTTAATATTTTACGAATTATTCATTAATAATCTGTAATATCAATTTTTATTAATAATAATGTAATTTTTTATTAAATTTATTTTTCTTTCTACAATTGATAGAAAATACTTTTTTGTACCTTTGCATTCTCAAAAGAATAGAATAGTATGGCTAAATTTGAAATCAAACTACCAAAAATGGGAGAGAGTGTTGCAGAAGCAACTATCACTTCTTGGTTAAAAGAAGTTGGTGATACTATTGAATTGGACGATGCAATTGTAGAAATTGCAACAGACAAAGTTGATAGTGAAGTGCCTAGTGAAGTTGAAGGTGTTTTGATTAAAAAATTATTTGAAAAAGATGCAGTTGTAAAAGTTGGAGATACAATTGCAATTATTGAGATAGATGACGAAGGGTCAACAGAAGAAACGGTTGTTTCGACTCCAGAACCTGTTGTTGAGATTGAAAAATCAGTAGAAAAAGCAATTGTTGCAACTTCTGCATCAATAGATAAAAAAGGAAAAAGCGAGAAATTTTATTCTCCGTTGGTGCGTAATATCGCTGAGGCTGAAGGGGTTTCTATGAGTGAACTCGAAGCTATTTCTGGAACAGGAAAAGACGGTAGAGTTACTAAAAACGATATACTTTCTTACATCGAAAATAAAGGGAATGCTCCTAAAATAGGGGCGTCACTTCAAACGGAATCGAAAGTTCAAGAAACTTCTAATCCAATACAAAAAGCAACACCTGTTTCTGTAAATGGAGGTGATGAAATCATTGAAATGACAAGAATGGGTAAATTGGTTGCAAAACACATGGTTGACTCTGTTCATACTTCAGCACATGTACAATCATTTATCGAGATTGATGTTACCAATATTGTAAAATGGAGAGCGAAAGTTAAAGATGCTTTTATGAAGCGTGAAAGTGAAAAACTGACTTTTACACCTATTTTAATGCAAGCAGTTGCAGCTACAATTAAGAAATTTCCAATGATAAATATCACTGTTGATGGTGATACTATTATTAAAAGAAAAAATATAAATCTTGGAATGGCTGCCGCACTTGGCGATGGAAACCTTATTGTTCCTGTGATTAAAAATGCTGATCAATTAAACTTGGTTGGTATGACCAAAGCTGTAAATGATTTGGCGAATAGAGCAAGAGCAAATCAATTAAAACCAGACGATATTCAAGGAGGAACATATACTGTTACCAATGTTGGGAGTTTTGGTTCTGTAATGGGAACGCCAATAATCAACCAACCACAAGTTGCTATTTTAGCTTTAGGTGCTATTCGTAAAGTTCCTGCGGTTATAGAAACTTCAGAAGGTGATTTTATAGGTATTCGTCAGAAAATGTTTGTATCGCATTCTTATGATCATAGAGTTGTAAACGGTGCGCTTGGCGGAATGTTTATCAAGACTTTAAAAGAAACATTAGAGGCTTGGGATGTAAATCAAGATTTCTAATCGCAAGGCGATAACTAGACAATATAAAATCTTCGGATTAACAATTTATCAGAAAACCTCCAAATATGGAGGTTTTTTTATGTTCAAAATATTTAGATAATCATTCTTAACTAAGAATTTTATCTACTAAATCTTTTTTCGCTTTTGCATCATTACCAAACAACCAACGAAGGGTATTGTCTTCCCAAATTTCGTGATATTGTTTTTCGTTTACAATATCTCTTTCCATTGCTAGATCTAATAACTTTCCTGGATATGAAGATTGAGCATCACTTTCCATTTCTCCTAAAGGATATGGATCATCTAAGCCCATAATAACTTGATTTGAACCTTGTCGTTCAATCATCAACTTTAAAGAATCTGTATCGTGAACCAAGGTATCAAAGTAAATATTGGGATGACCAACTGCTTTTCTTGGATGCGTTTTTCCTTCAAACAAATCTGGACGACCATCAAAACCTTGAATTCGGCGACCTAAATTCATTTGTGCTAGTTGACCTCCATGCGCGAAACAAGTTCGGATATTAGGAAAACGTTCTTGCATTCCGTTTAACGTATAAAAATGATATGCATCTCCACATTGAGCAAGCATCCAAATCAAATGAAAACGCCAATTCGTGTTTTCTAATTTTATCATTTTATCTCCATCATAAGGATGAATTTCTATTGCCAATTTATATTTGTCAGCCAGTTCAAAAATTGCATCGTTCTCTTTGTCAAACACACATCGCCACTGTCCTATAGAATCCATAAAATGCGTTGGCAAACATAAAACACGCATTCTCAATTGCTCTACACAACGTTCCATTTCCCATAATGCTCCATGAATAAATCCTGGATGAACAACAAATCCGCATGTAAATTTTTCAGGATGATCTTGCTGAACTTTGGCATTAAAATCATTTTGAAAACGAAGTGCTTTTTTCATTTCTTCTAAACGCAATCCATTCCCATATAACTGAGAAAGGTTTAAAACTACTGCGTGATCTAAACGATTTTTATCCATCCATTCAATTTTTTCGTCTAAGAAAAAACTAGAATGAGTAACAGGTCTTTTCCAGCCTTTTTGAAGCATGTGTTTCCGCTCATCATCTACCCAAAAAATTTCCTTCTCTTTCATAAATTGAGGAATTTGTTCCGGATATGGCAACAAATGCGAATGACCGTTTATGCGAAGTTTTCTTTTCATATTAACTATCAAATTTGATATTAGCCTCTTTGGGAGATTCCATTATGGATCCACAATTATCACAAGTACATTTATCTATATCAGAATAATATTTGTCGAAAATAACTGGCATATCTGTTTCAATGTTGTCTAGTGCAAACTCTTCTCTATACAGCCTATTATTACAACTTTCACAATACCATTCCAATGCATCTAGCATATCTTTTGGTCTTGGATATTCTATAACCAAGCCAACAGTATTTGCACCTCTCTGTGGAGAATGCGGCACTTTTGGCGGTAATAAATAAATATCTCCTTCCTTAATGTGAATATCCTTTGGCGTTCCTTTATCTATAATTTTTAAAACGATATCTCCTTCCATTTGATAGAAAAATTCAGCCGTTTTATTATAATGATAATCTTTTCTATTATTAGGTCCGCCAACAACCATTATAATAAAATCTGCATCCTTCCACACACATTTATTTCCTACAGGAGGTTTTAACAAATGACGGTTTTCTTCAATCCATGCTTTAAAATTTAAGGGCGATACCATTTTACTCATAATTTTATTTTTTGACCGTCATTGCGAAGCAAATATAAATTTGCAGAAGCAATCTATTTTTATTACAATTAGATTACCACGTCATTTTATTCCTCGTAATGACAATTTTGTTTTAATTTTATAAATCTACAAAGATTTTGTTCTTCCTCCATCAACAGGAAGGTTAATTCCATTTATATAACTTGCTGCTTCACTTGATAAAAATGCTACAGCGTTAGCAATCTCTTCAGGTTGTGCAAATCTTTTTGCTGGAATTGTATTTTTCATTCCGTCTGAAACCTCATCTATTGATTTTCCTGTTTTTGCTGATTTATTTTTCAATATTTCAGACAATCTTTCAGTTCCAGTGGCTCCAGGAAGTACATTATTTACAGTAACACCATGTTCTCCTAATTCGTTTGCTAATGTTTTTGACCAATTGGCAACAGCACCACGAATCGTATTTGAAACTCCAAGACCCTCCAAAGGTTGCTTGACTGATGTTGAAATAATATTAATAATCCTGCCAAAACATTGAGTTTTCATATAAGGAACAACTGCTTGTACCAACACATGATTACATTTTAAATGTTGTGTAAAAGCGCTTTCAAATTTATCTAATGATGCATTAAAAACTGGACCTCCTGCAGGACCTCCTGTATTATTAATCAGAATATGAAATTGTAAATCTGATGCTTCCAATTTCTCTTTTAATTTTTCTGGTTTCTGAAAATTAGCAACCAAATAACTATGATTTTGACTGTTATTTGGAAGTTCAGATAAAACTTGTTTTAGTTTATCTTCATTTCTTGCAAGTAAAGTCACATTAGCACCTTCTCGTGCAAGAGCCATTGCTGATGCTTTTCCAATTCCTTGTGTACTTCCACATACAAGTGCATTTTTATTTTCTAACCCTAAATTCATACTTTATAATTTATTCATACTTAATACACACATTTTTTGCTTCCGTAAAAAAACGTAAAGCCTCAAACCCTCCTTCTCGTCCAACTCCACTAGCTTTGACTCCGCCAAAAGGTGTTCTTAAATCACGTAGCATCCAAGTATTCACCCATACAATTCCAGATTGCAATTTAGCACTCATTCTCATGGTTCGTTTTAAGTCGCTTGTCCACAATGTCGTAGACAATCCATACTTCACCTTATTTGCCATTTCAAGCACTTCTTCTTCAGTAGTAAAAGGCATTATGGTAACAACTGGACCAAAAATTTCTTCCTGATTCACACGGCATTCATCTGTTGGAACTTCAATAACTGTTGGTTGTAGATAATATCCATTTTCACTTCCTGTGACAGTAACAATTTCACCTCCGCAGAGTACTTTTCCATTTTCTTGCTTGGCAATTTCTATATATTCAACTACTTTTTCTAAATGAGGCTTTGAAACCAAAGCACCAATATCCGTAGAACTATCACGTGGATGTCCAACTTTTAATTGTTTTACTTTTTCTACAAAATCTTTCTTGAATTGATCATAAATAGATGCTTCTACAAAAATTCTACTTCCACAAAGGCAAATCTGACCTTGATTGGTAAATGAAGAACGAACAGAAGTCTCCAACATATCATCATAATCACAATCTGCAAAAATGATGTTTGGGTTTTTTCCTCCAAGTTCTAAAGATAACTTTTTAAACATTGGCGCTGCTACGCGAGCAATATGTGCTCCTGTTGCTGTACCTCCTGTAAAAGATATTGCTTTGATATCAGGGTGTGCAATGATTGCTTGACCTGTAGTTGTGCCTAAACCGTGCACAATATTCAATACACCTTTTGGTAATCCTGCTTTGGTACAAATTTCGCCTAACAAATATGCTGTCATTGGAGTTACCTCACTTGGTTTTGCAACAACGCAATTTCCAGTAGCAATTGCTGGAGCAATTTTCCAAGTAAATAAATACAACGGTAAATTCCAAGGAGAAATACAACCTACAACACCTATTGGTTGTCGCAATGTATAATTTATAGCACCTTGACCTACACTTTCGTGACTTTCACTTGCAAACTGTGTAATTGCATTTCCAAAAAAACGAAAATTACTTGCCGCTCTTGGAATATCAATTTTTTTGGCGAGCGATAATGGTTTTCCATTGTCTTTAGACTCTGCTTGAGCGAATTGCTCCAATTTTTTTTCTAATAATTCTGATATTCTTATAAGAATTCGACTGCGATATTCCAACGTAGTTTTAGACCAAGAAGGAAATGCTTTTTTTGCTACTTGATATGCTTTTTCAACATCTTCATTAGACGAATTAGGAATCTGACCATATATTTCACCATTTGATGGATTGTAATTGTCGATCCAATTATTTTGAATTGGATTCTGAAAATTGCCGTCTATGTAGTTTTGAATGTTCATTATTGTTTCTTATACGCCGTCACTTTAATCTCCACTACCAAATCTGGATGTGGTAATTGATGTACTGCAACTGTAGTACGTGTTGGCCCAGTTTCTTTGTCAAAAAACTCTGCATACGCTCTATTATAGCTAGCAAAATCATTCATATTTACCAAGAATGTAGAAACATCCACCACATCTTTTATAGAAGCACCTACTTTTTTTAAATTGGCATCAATATTTTTTAAGACTTCACGAGTTTGTACTTCAGCATTCAAATATTTTGTTCCCATTTCATCAATTACATCTACTCCAGCAATTGTATTGTCTGGTCTTCGTGAACTTGTTCCTGAAACAAAAATAAAACCTCCAACAACTTTTACATGTGGATATGCGCCTCTTGGTGCTACCTTAGTTCCTGCGGAAGCAGGAATCTCATTTTTCTTATCACTCATAATCTTATTTAGTCTATCTGTCGTACTGAGTGAAACGAAGTATCTGTTTTTTTTAGATTCTTCACTTCGTTCAGAATGACAATTTATTTTAACCCTGCAATTTTATCATCATCCAAAATATGCTGTGTTGCTTCCTGCACTTTCTTTAAAGTTTTGTTTAGATTATCATCAACATTCACTTCTCCATCATCCAATAAATTTAAAATCGCTTTGTCCTGTGCTCTTCCTTTTTTCATTGCTTCTGAATATGGAATATCTTCATTAAAAGTAACCATAGAATACTTTGAGAAATACTCAGTAGGAAAAGTCGATTCCAATGCCATTTCTATTGTCCTCTTTTCTTTAAATAACGGATTTGTAACATGATTTCTCATTTCAAAATAGTTCTCAATTGCTAAATCTCCTATTGCATCAGCATCTTTTTTTCTCGTTTTTTGATATTCTTCAAAAACAGTGCTCCAGTTTCCTTCAAATTTATCTAAAATAGTATCAAAAACAACAACATCTTCAAACGAAGCATTCATTCCTTGCCCATAAAAAGGAACAACTGCATGTGCAGCATCACCTATGATTAAGGTTTTATTTTGATAATACCAAGGCGAGCATTTTATGGTTCCAAGTGCTCCTGTAGGGTTATTTGTAAACTCAGTAGCAATATTAGGAATCAACTCTAAAACATCTGGAAATTGAATTTTAAAAAACGTTTTTATCTTTTCTTCGGATGACAAATTATTGAAATTATAATCACCTTCTTCGTGTCCTAAAAACAAGGTTACTGTAAAACTTCCATTCAAATTTGGGAGTGCTATCAACATATATTCTCCACGAGGCCAAATATGTAAGTGATCTTTACTTATTTGATGATTTCCTAACTTATTGGCTGGAATCTCTAGCTCTTTATAACCATGCGTTAGATAGTTTTGCGAATAGCTAAATAAGAATTTTCGTTCTAAATAATAACTTTTTCGCAATACAGAACCTGCTCCATCCGTTCCAAAAATAATTTCTGCATCAATAGAAAACTCTTCTTTCGTTTGATAATCTTTAAAGTGTGCTATTGTATTTTCAATATCTACTGAAGTGCATTTTTTATTAAAATGTATGTTTACGTTTTCGTGCTTTTCGGCTTCGGTTAATAAAATTCCGTTCAAGTCTCCACGAGAAATTGAATTGATATATTCTCCATCTCTTCCAGAATAGTTGGATGCAAATGTATTTCCTTCTTTGTCATGTATTAAACGGCCATACATTGGAATACAAATTTTGCGTGCCTTCTCTTCAACACCAACCAATCTCAAGGCTTTAAAACCTCTATCTGATAAGGCTAAATTTATAGATTTTCCAACAGAAATATCTGTAGTTCTCAAATCTGGACGACTTTCAAAGACTTCCACCTTATAACCTCTTTGAGCCATTCTCAAGGCTAATAAACTTCCACAAAGACCTGCGCCTACAATTACTATATTATCTTGTTTGCTCATTTAATATCTTCTTTAACTTCTCAACCATTTTATATACATCTTCAAAACTATTATACATTGGTACAGGAGCACAACGTATTACGTCTGGTTCTCGCCAATCACTTATCACTCCTTCTTCCATCAATCTATCATGTAACTTTTTATCAGCATTTAAAACTTGTATAGAAAGTTGGCACCCTCTTTCTTCAGGATTAGAAGGTGTGATAATTCTTATATCTTTATGATTTAATCCGTTGATTAAAAATTCAAAGTATCCTGTCAGTTTTTTAGATTTTTTACTCAATTTTTCAATTCCGATTTCGTTAAACATGTCTAATGAGGCTTTTATAGCAGCCATTGATAATATTGGAGGATTAGAAAGTTGCCAACCTTCTGCTCCTGCGAGTACATCAAATTCATGACGCATATTAAAACGCGTTTTTTTATTATGGCTCCACCAACCAGTAAATCTATTTAAAGTTTTGTCGTAAGCATGGCGCTCATGAACAAAACATCCTCCCAAACTTCCTGGACCAGAATTCAAATATTTATACGTACACCAAACTGCAAAATCGGCTCCTGAATCATGTAGATTTAACTCCACATTTCCTGCTCCATGCGCACAATCAAAACCTACTACACAACCATTTTTATGTCCTAATTCTGTGATTCTTTTTAAATCAAAATATTGACCAGTATAATAATTAACTCCGCCAATCATTATTAATGCAATTTCATCACCATATTTTTCAAGAATTTGCTCTAAATCGTCATAGTTTACCAATTCTTCACCTTCTCGTGCTTTCCACAATATCAATCCTTCTGAATCATTATAACCATGATGACGCAATTGAGATTCAACAGCATATTTATCAGAAGGAAAAGCATCTGCTTCAATCAATATTTTATATCTCTTTTTTGTTGGTTTATAGAATGAAACCATCATCAAATGAAGATTGGTTGTTAAGGTATTCATCACCACAACTTCCAATGATTTTGCACTAACAATTTTAGCCATACTTTCAGTCAAAAATTCATGATATGGCAACCAAGGATTTTTGGCTTCTGTATGTCCTTCTACGCCAAGGTTTGCCCAATCCTCAAGTTCTTGATTAATATATTCTTTGGTGGATTTTGGTTGTAATCCAAGAGAATTTCCTGTAAGGTAAATTAGTTCGTTTCTGTCAGTATCTTTTGGTATATGAAATCGTTTACGATACGAACTTAATTCGTCTTCAGAATCTAATTTTTTGGCAAATTCTAATGTGCTTTTATAGGTAGTCAATTTGTGTTTATTTGTTGTTGACAAACTTACATATATTATTAGTAGAAACCAAAAAAGCGGCATGGATTCTATCCAAAATGCACTGTAATATTTAGATTGCTTTTCTTTGGAGTTTATCAGAAATAAAATAGCAGTAGTACTTACTATCAATATGATTATCAATTGGTTTGCCTCAATTGGCTGTTTTAAAAACTCTAAAGTAACAAGCAAAACACCTAATAATATGCCAATCATCTTTGCCTTTTTTACACCAACCATTTGTGGAAGTGTTTTTAGTGATTCACTATCAACATACAAATCTCTTATATCAAAAGGAATAGTTATCAACACTACAAATAAAAAGCGCTGAATAAAGATTATCCAAACGTTAAAATTGATTTTTATATCGTTTTGAACTAACGGGAAAAGCACTGTGATTCCTGCAAAAGAAATGGCTATTAGAAACAATTTTATTCCAGCAATATTACGCAACGGAATGTTTTTAAACGGGAATGGGAGTCCGTAAAAAAATGTAAAAATCCCAAAAGGGAACAACCATAAAAATGCTTTTAACTGAAAAGAAAGTGCTAAAAAACTCGCTAACAAAACACTAGTTAAAGTTAAAATGTAAAGAATTATTTTATTGATTTTCAACCAATCTGAAAACCAACTAGCAATATCAGAAATACGATAAAAACGGATAAGATTGTAGGCTACAATCGTAGAAAATAGAACAAATAATGCTGTGTTATTTTCAGAAATACCATAGGTTAATAATGTGATTTTAACCAAGCAAAAAGTTCCTACTGCAACGTGAATATTGCTAAATATATAGAATTCAAAAAACTTTTTTAAAAATTGCATTAAACAAATATAAGCATTGGAATTATCTTATTTATATATCTTAATAAATCATCTGCCTTTAACTAACTTTTTATTAGAAAATTAATTATTTTTGTCTCTCTAAATTTTTATAAAATGCAAACAGATTCTTTCGCAGTTAGGCATCTTGGACCAAGAGATTCAGATGTAAAAAAAATGCTCAAAACAATTGGTGTAAACTCTTTAGACCGATTAATAAATGAAACAATTCCAACAGATATAAGACTTAAAGATGATTTAGATTTGCCAAAAGCAATGAGCGAAATCGAATTTGCAATGCATATAAAAAAACTGGCAAACAAAAATAAAGTTTATAAATCTTTTATAGGTTTAGGATATAATGCAGCAATTTTACCAGCAGTTATTCAACGAAATATTTTTGAAAATCCAAGTTGGTACACTTCGTATACACCATATCAAGCAGAAATTTCACAAGGACGCTTAGAAGCCTTGTTAAATTACCAGACTATGGTAAGTGATTTAACAGGTTTACCAATGGCAAATTCTTCTTTGTTAGACGAAGGAACTGCTGCTGCCGAAGCAATGGTTATGTTGTTTAATGCACGTAGTAGAGCGCAGAAAAAAGCAAATGCAAATACATTTTTTGTGTCTGAAGAAGTTTTACCACAAACCATATCTATTCTAAAAACAAGATCAAATCCGCTAGGAATAGAGTTAGTAATTGGTAATCACGAAGATTTTGCTTTTTCAGAAGAAGTTTATGGAGCAATAGTACAATATCCTACAAAAAACGGACAAGTTTACGATTATACTAATTTTATAGAAAAAGCACATCAAAACGAATCCAAAGTAGTAGTTGCTGCAGATTTGTTAAGTTTAACTATGTTAAAATCACCTGTAAAAATGGGTGCAGATGTTGCTGTTGGTACCACGCAAAGATTCGGAATTCCGTTAGGGTTTGGAGGTCCGCATGCAGCATATTTTGCAACAGGCGAAGCGTATAAACGTCAAATTCCAGGAAGAATTATTGGAATAACTGTAGATGTAAATGGTAATCGTGCTTTGCGAATGGCATTGCAAACAAGAGAACAACATATAAAGCGAGAAAAAGCAACATCAAATATTTGTACAGCACAAGTATTATTAGCAGTAATGGCAGGTATGTATGCCGTTTATCATGGACCAAACGGATTAAAATATATCGCTAAAAAAACACATTCATTGGCAAATACATTAAATGAAGGTATTGAAAAATTAGGTTTAGAACAATGTAACGATTCCTTTTTTGACACCTTATGTGTAAAAGTTACCAATGCTACAAAAGTGAATTTTATTGCACAAAGATTTGAATTAAATTTCTTAAAAATTGACGAAGTTACCATTGGTATTTCGTTAAATGAAACTACTACAAACGAAGATATTAATAACATTTTAGCTGTACTTGCTGAAGCAGAAAATAAAGATGCAATATTAGTTGACCATTGCTCTATTTGTGAAAACATACCAAATAATTTATTAAGAACAACTAAATATTTGACACACGAAGTTTTTAATTCACACCATTCAGAAACAGAAATGATGCGTTATATCAAAAGATTAGAACGTAAAGATATTTCGCTTACAGACTCTATGATATCCTTAGGTTCTTGTACTATGAAATTGAATGCAGCTTCAGAAATGTTACCTTTAAGCTATAGTAGTTGGAACAATATACATCCGTTTGTACCAAAAGACCAAGTACTAGGTTACCGTGAAATGTTACATACTTTAGAAGAACACTTAAATGTAATTACAGGTTTTTATGCAACCTCTTTACAGCCAAATTCTGGAGCTCAAGGCGAATATGCAGGTTTAATGGTTATCAAAGCATACCACAAATCTAATAATGAAGAGCATCGAAATATTTGTTTGATACCTTCTTCTGCTCACGGTACAAATCCAGCATCTGCAGTGATGGCAGGAATGAAAGTAGTTGTTACCAAAACTAGCGAAGATGGTAATATTGATATAGATGATTTAAGAGAAAAAGCAATTTTACATAAAGACAACTTAGCTGCTTTAATGATTACCTATCCTTCAACACATGGTGTTTTTGAATCAGCTATTAGAGAAATTACGGAGATAATTCATAATAATGGAGGACAAGTTTATATGGATGGCGCAAATATGAATGCTCAAGTTGGATTGACAAATCCTGCAGAAATAGGAGCAGATGTTTGTCACTTAAATTTACATAAAACCTTTGCTATTCCTCACGGAGGAGGAGGTCCTGGAGTAGGACCAATTTGTGTGGTTAAACATTTATCAGAATTTTTACCAACAAACCCTGTTTGTAAAACAGGAGGTGAAAAAGGAATTACAGCAATTTCTGCAGCACCTTTTGGATCTGCAATGGTAGATTTAATATCTTATGGATATATTAAAATGTTAGGTACTAATGGTCTAAAAAAAGCGACTGAATATGCTATCTTAAATGCAAATTATTTAAAAGCACGATTAGAAAATCACTACAAAATATTATATTCTGGTGAAAAAGGAAGAGTAGCACATGAAATGATTGTGGACTTTAGAGAATTTAAAGAAAAGGGAGTTGAAGTTGGTGATATTGCTAAACGATTAATGGATTATGGTTTTCATGCACCAACATTATCATTTCCTGTAGCAGGAACTTTAATGATAGAACCTACAGAAAGTGAATCTAAAGAAGAAATAGATCGTTTTGCAGATGCAATGATTCAAATCAAAAAAGAAATTGACGCTCATAAAGAAGGAGATAATTCTGTTTTAAAAAACGCTCCACACACTCAAGAAATGTTAACTAATGATGTTTGGGATTTCTCTTATTCAAGAAAAGAAGCCGCATTTCCATTAGATTGGATTGCCAATAACAAATACTGGACACCAGTTCGTAGAGTTGATGATGCTTATGGAGACAGAAATCTTGTTTGTTCTTGTAATCCTATTGAGGATTATATGTAAGAGGTTTAGATAGATTCATGTCTTTACAGAAATGGCAAATTATTATTTTTGGCATGTTGTCCATCGTCCTTTTCAATGACTATTGCTTCTCATAATGAATTCATCATAATTAACTGTTACAGGGTTTACAAGTAAAGTATGTTGTACTTATAACTCGAACTTACTTATCTTAAAATACTGGTTTTTTTATAGATGGCCAAAAAATTGTATCTTACAATCAAAAATTAAAACTATGAAACAACCAAATTTAAAACGTGAAACACGTTACGGACTTCCAGCAGCAGATCAAGTATTGTATAATCGACACTATGTTTTAGGGTATTCCTATTACTTTAGACAAGCAAAATGGGCTTTAGAAATTATAAATCCAAAAGCACCTGATGTAGAAAGAGCAGATAACTTTAGACCAGATTATAGAGTTCCAGAACGTTTTAGAGCGGATTTAGCAGATTATGAAAATTCAGGTTTTGATAGAGGTCATTTGGTAGCAAGTGCAAACCAAATAGGAACTGAAATTCAGAATAGCGAGACTTTTTTGCTTTCCAATATGTCTCCACAACACTCAAAATTTAATAGAAATATTTGGAAAAAATTAGAAGGAGCAGTTAGAAAGTTAGACGCAAAAGAAAAAGTACTCGAAACATATGTTATCTCAGGACCTTTATTCTTTTTTGATCAAGAAGTTGTGATGATGGGCGCAACAGATGATAACGGAGTTACATTGCCAATTCCGCATGCTTATTTTAAGTCTGTACTAACCGAAAATAATAGAGGAAAAATAGAGATGTGGTCATTTATCATGCCAAATGAAGAAACCGATTTACCTTTAAAAGATTTTCAAGTTGAGACTACAAAAATTGAAAAAATATCAGGATTGTATTTATGGGAAAGCCTTGTAGGAACAAAAATAAAACGTGAAAAAAGGTTTGTTAGAAAAATGTGGGATCTTTAGAGAGCATACAATTTGTAATACTTCCCTAACTGAAAAGGTTTTTGATTTCTAATAAAATTATGCTAATGTATTTTAGTTTGTAGTGTTATTATCACTATTAAAACAAAAAGCCAGAGAAGTTAACTTCTCTAGCTTTTTGTAATTATTTACAGACTACTATATAATCTTAAATATTTTTCAATACTTTTTTCAAAAATTTAAAATGATAACTTGGATCGCGCATTAAATTATAACTCTTTTTTCTTGCTAATTCATTTCCATTTTTATCAATTATGACAATAGTAGGATATGAACCTACATCATACATAGTTTTTAAAAAATAATTTTTCTTGCGTTTTTTAGGAGAAACTAAATCTTTATTATTAGGAAAATCTGCCTTATAAACAATAAGATTTTTTTCATTTGCTGTTTTTGCAAACTTATTAGACTCAAAAAAATCTTTAACTAACATTTTACAAGGTCCACACCAATCAGAACCTGTAAAAAATAACAGAATAGGTTTGTCCTGTTTTTTTGCTTTCTTAACTGCTTTATCATAATCTTCTTGCCACTTCACTTCTTGGCTTTGAACAAAAGACATAAACGAAAATCCAAAAATAAATAATAAACTAAAAACTAATTTTTTCATATTATAAATTTAATATTCAAACATTTACAAATATAATGCCATTTTATTAACGTCCAAAAGATTCAATAAATTGTTTAACCAATCTTACAACTATTTTTTCTGCTATTTTGCTACTTTTTGAACCTCTTCGTGAGAAACTTCTACTACTACCCCTTCAATCCCTAGATCAGTAATCACAGACAATCCAAAGCATTTTATACCCATATATTTCGCAATAATAACTTCTGAAACTGTTGATATTCCTACGGTATTCTAACAGTTGCATTAATATCTTCGCTCAAGTTTCCTAATCTAGTACCAAGTACAATTCCAAAATTTGGAATTGAAATACCTGTTTCTTTCAAAAATTTAACTGTTTCTTGAACTTTGTTCCACATAATTAATTATTTTTTTATCAAAATCTCGTCCGTGATTAATGAATTTCGTTTTTATCTCTAAATACTTCACGTCCAATTGATTTTCTAATCTAGCAAAATCTTTTTCAGTTGTTAAAATTATCTTTTTCTTTGACGTGATTTTATTAAAAATTGATTTTATTTTATTTCTTTCTTTATTCGAAAAATCGTGATGATCAGGATATTTTAAATGCTCAAACGCTATATCTTTAGACTTCAAATATTTTTCTAAAGGAATTGGATTGGCAATTCCTGTAACCAATAAAACTTGATACGCTGTTAAATCACTCAAAGAAATTTCCTCCTTTTTATCTTTTATTACTGATGAATACTCAATTGTAGAAAAAAATACTGTTTGATACAATGTCGGCTTTAATTTTGATGCAATGTCAAATTGTTTATCTTCTGATAACTCATTTGGACATTTGGTTACTATTATTATTTGCGCTCGCTCTGCTCCTTCTATTCTTTCACGTAAATTTCCTGTTGGAAGCATCATATCATCGACATACAAATCATTATAAGGAGTCAATAAAATATTAAATCCTGCATCAACTTTCCGATGCTGAAAAGCATCATCCAATAAAATTATTTCTGGTGGATTATTTAGTTCCTTTAATTGATTAATTCCATTAACTCTATCAGTATCAACAGCAACAATTATATCCTCAAATTTTTGAAAATATTGAAAAGGCTCATCTCCTATTTTTTGTGCATCAGAAGAAGTATCAGCAATTAAAAAACCTTTAGATTTTCGTTTATATCCTCTACTCAATACCGCAATTATATAATCCTTTTTGAGCAAACGGATTAAATATTCTATTTGTGGTGTTTTCCCAGTTCCTCCAACACTTAAATTGCCAACAACAATTACAGGAATTTCAAATTGAGTTGATTTCAAAACACCTTTATTATACATTTTATTACGAATCTTTGTTATTTTGCCATATAAAACAGAAAGTGGATATAATATTTTACGTGTTTTGTTCATCTATGCGAAAATACGAAACAATTATTATTATTCGATTGAAAAGTTTAACTTTGAAACTAAATACAACTACAAAATGAAAATAAAGGATATTACAAATTATATTGAAGAAATTGCACCTCTAAAATACGCTGAAGACTTTGATAATGTTGGATTGCTTGTCGGAAATTACAATACTGAAGTTTCTGGAGTTTTGGTAACTTTAGACACATTAGAAAGCGTTGTTGATGAGGCAATCGAAACAAATTGTAATTTAATTGTCAGTTTTCATCCCATTATTTTTTCTGGATTAAAAAAAATAAACGGAAATAATTATGTAGAACGTGTAGTGCTTAAAGCCATCAAAAACGATATTGCAATTTATGCAATGCATACTGCTTTAGACAATTCAAATGTTGGTGTAAATGCAAAAATTTGTGCTGTTTTAGGACTTGTAAATCAAAAAATATTAATTCCAAAAAAAGGAATGCTTAGAAAATTAACGACCTATGTTCCTCAAAAAGATGCTGAAATTTTGCGAACAGCACTCTTTGAATCAGGAGCAGGAAATATTGGCAATTATGACAACTGTAGTTTTAATACTGATGGTTATGGAACGTATAGAGGAAATGAAAATTCGAATCCGGTAAAAGGAGAAAAAGGAAGTCTTCATATAGAAAACGAAACTTTCATCAGTGTTATTTTCGAAAAGCATTTAGAAGGAAAAATACTTACAACACTCTTTAAAAATCACCCTTATGAAGAAATCGCATACGATATTGTATCGTTAGAAAATTCACATCAAAATATAGGAATGGGAATGATTGGAGAATTAAAAGAAGAAATGGATGAAATAAATTTCTTTAAAACCCTTAAAAAAACGATGAATATAACTTGTATTCGTCACTCAAAATTACTTGGAAAACCAATTAAAAAAGTTGCAGTTTTAGGAGGTTCAGGAAGTTTTGCTATTGGCAATGCAATACAAGCAAACGCTGACGTTTATATAACCGCAGATATAAAATATCATGAGTTTTATAAAGCCGAGAACAAACTTGTAATTGCTGATATTGGTCATTATGAAAGTGAGCAGTTCACAAAAAACCTTTTAGTTGAGTTTCTTACAAAAAAAATGCCTAATTTTGCAGTCGTTTTATCAAAGAAAAATACAAATCCAATTTATTATCTATAAAGCATGGCAAAGAAAAAAGAAGTAACTGTTGAACAGAAGTTAAGAGCATTGTATGACTTACAATTAATTGATTCAAGAATTGATGAGATTCAAAGTGTAAGAGGTGAACTTCCTTTAGAGATTGAAGATTTAGAAGATGAAATTGCTGGATTGAATACTCGTATTTCTAACTTAGAAGAAGATGTGACTAATTTAGAAACTGATATAAAAGGGAAGAAAAATACGATTGCTGAAGCAGGAGTATTGGTAAAAAAATATGAAGAGCAACAAAAAAATGTTCGTAACAACAGAGAATTTGATTCTCTAACGAAAGAAGTTGAATACCAAGGGCTTGAAGTTGAATTAGCTGAGAAAAGAATTAAAGAATATAAGGTTAAAATTGAGCAAAAGAAAGAAGTTATCGACCAAAATAATGAAATTCTTGGAAAGCAAAATGATCATTTAAAGCACAAAAAGGCTGAATTGGATGATATCATGTCTGAAACAGAAAAAGAAGAAAAAATACTTCATAAAAAATCTGAAGAATTTGGAGGAGTTATTGAAGCTCACTTATTCAAAGCATACAAAAGAATTAGATCAAGCGTAAAAAATGGCTTGGCTGTTGTATCTGTAGATAGGGGTGCTTCTGGAGGTTCTTTCTTTACAATTCCTCCACAGAGACAAGTAGAAATTGCAAATCGTAAAAAAATAATTACAGATGAGCATTCTGGAAGAATTTTAGTGGATTCTCAATTAGCAGACGAAGAAAAAGAAAAAATAGGAAAATTATTTTCTTAGTTCCATATTTTATAAATTATAAAAAAGCCTTCTAAATTTTAGAAGGCTTTTTTAATCACATCAATAATCTGATTAGCAATATAGTTATGTCTATTTCCACTTTAATATGATACACACATATTAATAAATCTTATACCCTAAAAAAGTAGTTATTTCTTTTCAATCTTATTATTAATAATACTATTTTTGTAGTTACTTTAATTTTTATTTTTTATGAATCCGATTACAAAAGAAACCTACATCAATTGGTATAAAGATATGTGGTTTTGGCGAAAGTTCGAAGATAAGCTTGCAGCCGTTTATATCCAACAAAAAGTACGTGGATTTTTACATTTATACAATGGTCAAGAAGCAGTACTTGCAGGAGCATTACATGCTATGGATCTATCAAAAGATAAAATGATTACCGCATACCGCAATCACGTACAACCAATAGGAATGGGTGTTGATCCAAAAAATATATTTGCTGAATTGTATGGTAAAGTAACAGGGACTTCAAAAGGAATGGGAGGTTCAATGCACATTTTTTCAAAAGAAAAAGGTTTTTATGGAGGTCATGGAATTGTAGGTGGACAAATACCTTTAGGCGCAGGAATTGCATTTGCCGATAAATATTTTGAAAGAGACGGTGTAACACTTACTTATTTTGGTGATGGTGCAGCACGTCAAGGCTCATTACACGAAACCTTTAATATGGCTATGAACTGGAAATTACCAGTAGTTTTCATTTGTGAGAATAATGGATATGCGATGGGAACATCAGTTGAAAGAACTTCTAATCATACAGATATTTGGAAACTAGGTTTAGGATACGAAATGCCTTGTGGACCTGTTGATGGAATGAATCCTGTGAAAGTTGCAGAAGCAATGGACGAAGCAATTGCAAGAGCAAGATGCGGTGATGGACCAACATTCCTTGAAATAAAAACATATAGATTTAGAGGTCATTCAATGTCTGATGCGCAACATTATAGAACGAAAGATGAAGTTGCAGAGTACAAAAAAATTGATCCTATCACACAAGTTTTAGATATCATAAAAAAAGAGAATTACTTGTCTCAAGATGAAATTGATGCAATACAAAAGGATGTAAAATCAAAAGTACAAGAATGTGTTGATTTTGCTGAAAAATCTCCATATCCAGAAGTACAACAACTATATGATATGGTATATGAACAGGAAGCTTATCCATTTTTAAAACATAGATAATGGCGGAAATTATAACAATGCCTCGATTAAGTGATACTATGACGGAAGGAGTTGTATCTTCTTGGCTAAAAAAAGTTGGCGACAAAATTGAAGAAGGAGATATTCTTGCTGAAATCGAGACTGACAAAGCAACAATGGAATTTGAATCTTTCAATGAAGGAACGCTACTTTACATTGGTTTGCAAAAAGGAGAAACTGCTCCTGTAGATTCTCTTTTAGCGATTATTGGTGAAGAGGGAGAAGATATTTCTGCTTTAATTGCTAATACTGATACTGTTGAAACAACATCAGAAGATAAACACGAAGATATTACTGCTCTTAAAAGCGAAGACACTAAAGAATCAAGTTCTTTTAAAATTCCAAAAGGAATAGAAATCATCACAATGCCTCGATTGAGCGACACGATGACGGAAGGAACGGTTGCTTCTTGGCTAAAAAAAGTTGGTGATAAAATTGAAGAAGGGGATATTCTTGCTGAAATTGAAACTGACAAAGCAACAATGGAATTCGAATCTTTCAATGAAGGAACACTACTTTACATTGGTTTGCAAGAAGGAGAAACGGCACTTGTAGATTCGCTTCTTGCAATAATCGGAGAAAAAGGAACTGATATTGATGCTGTTATTAAAAATTTCAAAACTGATACTCCTAAAACAGAAAGCAAAACTCCTATAAAAGAAGTTGCAAAACCTATAGAGGAAAAAGTTGGAGCACCAAAAACAGTAACTTCAAGTGTTTCTACAAATTCTAACGGACGTGTAATTGCTTCTCCACTAGCAAAAAAATTAGCAGAAGAAAAAGGTATTAAACTTTCATCTGTTCTAGGAACAGGAGATCATGGACGTATTATAAAACGTGATGTTGAAAATTACGTTCCTGCAACTTCAGATGCATCAACTGCAAATGTTGCGAAATTTGTTGCCTCAGGACAAGAGGATTTCGATGAAATACCTAATTCTCAAATGCGCAAAGCAATAGCGAGAGCGTTAACAAATTCTAAATTTACAGCACCACATTATTATTTAAATGTTGAGTTTGATATGGACAATGCTATTGCATTCCGTCAGCAATACAATTCAATTCCTGATACAAAGATATCATATAACGATATGATTGTTAAGGCTTGTGCATTGGCTCTAAAACAGCATCCTCAAGTAAATTCCCAATGGTTTGATGACCGTATGAAGTTAAACAATCACGTTCATATAGGTGTGGCTGTAGCTGTTGAAGATGGCTTAGTTGTCCCTGTAGTGCAGTTTGCAAACGAACAATCATTACCGCAAATAGGCGCTACTGTTAGAGATTATGCTGGACGTGCAAAAAAGAAAAAATTAACTCCTGACGAAATGCAAGGAAGTACATTTACAATTTCTAATCTTGGAATGTTTGGCATTGAAAGTTTTACTTCGATTATCAATCAACCAAATTCTGCTATTTTATCAGTTGGAGCAATTCTACAAAAACCAGTTGTTAAAAACGGACATGTAGTTGCTGGAAATACTATGAAATTAACACTTGCATGTGACCATAGAACAGTTGATGGCGCAACAGGATCTTTGTTTTTACAGACACTAAAAGGATATATAGAAAATCCTGTGACGATGTTGGCTTAGTAATGTAAGCTGACTTTCATCCTTATGCTCTTTATTTTTAAAAAAAATATAGATTTTAGCATCTTCCAAAGTCAAGTTTTGAGAAAGTGTTGTTGGTAAAAAAAGTTGAAACTGTTCAACATTAGAAATCATCAATTCATTAAGACTTGAAGTATCTTTAACAGCAAGTGGAGTGGTTCTAAGTTAAAATGCTGATAGTTTCATCAATTATATTCTTTAACTGCGTCAATAAATGCTTTCGCATTGTCCAATGGAATATCTGGTAAAATTCCATGTCCTAAATTCACAATATAGCTATCTTTCCCAAAAGCATCAATCATTTCTTTTACCATTTTTTTAATTTCAGATGGTGGAGAATACAATCTTGTTGGATCAAAATTTCCTTGAAGAGTAATATTATTATTTGTCAATTTTCGAGCAACCTCTGGAGTTACTGTCCAATCAACTCCAAGTGCTGAAGCATTAGAATTTGACATTTCTTCTAGCGCATACCAACAGCCTTTGGCAAATGTAATCACTGGAGCATCATCTTTTAATGCTTCAATAATTTGATTGATATATTTCCAGGAAAACTCTTGATAATCTACAGGAGATAACATTCCTCCCCAAGAATCAAATATCTGAACAACATCAACTCCAGCCTTCACCTTAGCTTTTAAATAAGCAATTGTTGTATCTGTAATTTTTTGCAATAATTGATGTGCTGCAATAGGATTGGCAAAACAGAATTTTTTTGCCTTGTCAAATGATTTACTTCCTTGACCTTGTACACAATAACAGAAAACTGTCCATGGCGAACCAGCAAATCCAATCAATGGAATTTCATTATCTAGTAATTCTTTAGTCGCTTTAATTGCTTGCATTACATAATCCAATTCAACATCTACGTTTGGAATAATAACTTGATTTACGGCTTCTTGAGTTTGCACAGGATTAGGTAAATAAGGTCCAAAATTAGGCTTCATTTGTACTTCTATATTCATTGCTTGAGGTATCACAAGAATATCCGAAAATAAAATAGCCGCATCCATTCCATATCTTCTTATAGGTTGCACTGTAATCTCACTTGCTAATTCTGGTGTTCTACATCTAGTGAAAAAATCATATTTCTCACGAATTGCCATAAACTCTGGCAAGAATCTTCCTGCTTGTCTCATCATCCATACAGGAGGACGTTCAACTATTTCACCTTTTAAGGCTCTTAAAAATAAATCGTTTTTTATCATTTTTTATTTATCCATTTTTGACACTTTCTTTATAGAAGCGTCAATTGCATTTTTAATTATTTCTAAATCATCATCACTTAATACCGAACATAAAAACCATGCTTCAAATTGAGATGGAGGTAAAAAGATCCCTTTCTTAATCATTTCCCAAAAGAATACTACAAATTTCTCAGTATCACTCGTCTGAGCAGTTGCAAAATCTTCAACTTTTACATTTGTAAAAAAAGGATTAATCATAGATCCAAATCTATTCACAACTACATCTACATCATACTTCTTAGCAGAATTCAATAAAAATCCTTCGATTTTCTCACCTATTTTCTCAAATTTCTGATAAGGGTCTTGCGCTTTCAATTTATTAAGAGTTGCTATTCCAGAAGCCATTGCAATTGGATTTCCAGATAAAGTTCCTGCTTGGTACATCGCACCTAAAGGAGAAACCATTTCCATAATTTCATTTCTTGCACCATAAGCACCAACTGGAAAACCTCCTCCAATTACTTTTCCTAAACAAGTAATATCTGCTTTAACATCAAATAGTTCTTGAGCACCTCCATATTTTGAACGAAATCCAGTCATCACTTCATCAGCGATTAAAAGAATTCCATTTTCTTTTGCTAATATGCTTAATTCCTTTAAAAAATTATCCTGTGGAATCACCACACCCATATTTCCGCCAACTGGCTCAATAATAATGGCAGCGATATCTGAATGATCTTTTATTTGCTGTTTTACACTATCTAAATTATTATACTCAGCAATCAATGTGTTTTTTACGGCATCATGTGGAACACCTTTACTTCCAGGAATACTCAATGTTGCCAATCCAGAACCAGCAGCAACCAATAATGCATCTGAATGACCATGATAGCAACCAGCAAACTTGATAATCTTATCTTTTCCTGTAAATGCTCTTGCCAATCTCAGTGCACTTAAAACAGCCTCAGTTCCTGAATTCACAAACCGTACTTTATCCATTCCTGGAAAAGCATCACATACAATCTTTGCTAATTTGATCTCGTTTTTAGTAGAGGCTCCAAAAGAATATCCGTTTTTCAATGCTTTTTTAATTGCCTTTTTCACACTTTTATCCTGATGACCAAGAATCATTGGTCCATAAGACAATACTAAATCTATATATCTATTACTATCAACATCAACTATCTGACTTCCTTCAGCTTTTTTAATAAATAATGGGTTTCCTCCTACAGAAGCAAATGCTCTTACAGGAGAATTTACTGCTCCTACAAGATGTACCAATCCTTCTTTGTATAATTTTTCTGAATTTTTAAAGTCCATTTTTCTTAAATGTTTTATTAAAATCTCTAATCTTCATTTTATCACTATTATTATGCATAGAATATAACATCTCTAAGGTCTTTAATCTCAATATTAATTGCCCATTCAATTTTATTCATAGTAGAATCAGCAAGAAAAAATTATACATTTAATTATTCTTGAATGATTTATATGATAGTACTTCTCAACTGCTTTTTCAATTAAAGAAATCATTTTGAGAAAATTAATTTTTTGCTAAAATTTTCGCTACTTCTTTTGCAAAATAGGTGATAATTATATCTGCTCCTGCTCGTTTCATTGACAATAGGCTTTCCATCATCACTTTCTCTCCATCAATCCATCCTTTTTCTGCAGCGGCTTTTATCATTGCATATTCTCCACTGACATTATAACAAGCAATAGGTCTATCAAAATTATTTTTTAAATCTCTAATAATATCCAAATATGATAACGCTGGTTTTACCATCAATATATCTGCTCCTTCTTGATCGTCAAATGCCGCTTCTCGCATTGCTTCATTGCGATTGGCAGTATCCATTTGATAAGTTCTTCTATCTCCAAATGTTGGTGCAGAATCTGCAGCATCTCTGAATGGTCCATAAAATGCTGACGAATATTTTACTGAATACCCCATAATTGGAAGGTTTTCAAATCCTGTATTATCCAATGATTCACGTACCATCGCAACTGTTCCATCCATCATTCCTGAAGGTGCAACCATATCTACTCCTGCTTTAGCATGAGAAATTACTTGCTTAGCAATGTTGACTAATGTTGCGTCATTATCAACATCATTATCATGTATAATTCCACAATGACCATGAGATGTATATTCACAAAAACACACATCCGTAATTACATATAAACTCGGATAATTTTTTTTGATAAATCGAATTGCTTGCTGCATAATCCCATTGTCATTCCATGTTTCCGTTCCTTCATCATCCTTGTGAGATGGAATACCAAACAACAATACAGCAGGAATTTTTAATTCCACAACTTCATCCAATTCTGAAGAAATCCTATCTAATGAAAAACGCTTGATTCCAGGCATTGAAACTATTTCCGTCTCAATATTTTCACCTTCTTCAATAAATAATGGGTAAATTAAATTATCTACAGATAATTTAGTTTCTCTTACCAATCTGCGAATTCCTTCAGATTTACGAAGTCTTCTCGTTCTATTCAGCATAATATTTATTTACGGATTTTAACACACTTTCAATTGTAGGCATTATTGATACTTCAATTTTTGAAAAGTGTTTTTTCGCTTCATTGGCAGTTGTTTGACCTATACAAAATGCAACTGCATCATTAGTATCATTATCAGCAATAAAACTCTGAACTCCTGAAGGGCTATAAAATAATACTCCATCAAAAATACTCTCAAATTTTCGTTCGTTTAAAATTGTACGGTACGCCTCAACTTCGTTAATTTTTATATTGTTTTCTGATAAAATTATATTTAATTCATCACGCTTTAGACTTCCACAGAAATAAGTAATTTCTTCCAAACGCATTCTTACGATAAATGCTGCCAATTCTTTTGCTGAATTTTCAACATGTGTTACTTTTTGTCCAAATTTCTTTTCAATCAACCTTTTTGTTCTACGACCAACACAGTATATATTATTAAAATCAAGTTCTGTTGGCGAAAAATTATTTAACAATGATTCGACTCCATTTTGACTTGTAATTACAACATTTTTAATCGTATTTTTAACAAGACTTGGTTTTAATCTATTGAATCGAATGGCTATAAAATCACTCATTTCAAAACCAATAGCATCATTAAATAGATCTGTTTGCATTTGTGCTAATTGTTTGGTTGAAAGCACATTTATTACTTTCTTTCCTCCTGCAATTTCATCCATCAATCGTTTTCCGCCACGAGATAAAATATCTTCTGCACATCGTTTACCTAGTTCTTTTGCTTCTACTCTATAACAAGATTTGTCAATTTCAATTTTACGTTTTCCATCTAAACTAAACAGCACTCCCTTAAATACTAATTTGGTGTCTTTTATAAATGCTAGTGCACCTATTGGTGCGGTACAACCTCCTTCTAATGTGTTTAGAAATTGTCGTTCTACATGAGAGCATAATTCTGTATCTGTATGGTTTAAGTGCTTACAAATAGCTGTTATTTCTGTATCATTCTCTAAAGCCGTAATCATTATAACTCCCTGCGCTGGTGCTGGAACCATCCAATTTAGTTTGACATGATTTTTTGGCAATAACTTAACACGATGCAATCCTGCTTGCGCAAAAATAGCTCCATCCCAATCACTATTTTTCAGTTTCTCCATTCGTGTATTTACATTTCCACGTAAACCAACAATTGTATGCTCAGGATATTGGTGTAACCATTGTGCTTTTCTACGTAAACTTCCTGTTGCAATTATGGCATCCTTTAGATATAAAAACTCTTGGTCATCTTCATTTTTACAGATCAAAACATCCAAAGAACCTGCACGTTTCAAAACGGCTGTTTGTACAATTCCTTTAGGTAAAACCGTTGGTACATCTTTTAAAGAGTGAACGGCAATATCTATTTCTCCACGCAACATTGCAGCATCTAAATTCTTAGTAAAAATACCAGTAATTCCAAGTTTATGTAATGGTTTTCTTAAATCTATATCACCTTGTGAATCAATTTTTACAATTTCAGTTTTCAAATCTAAATCTTCAATCTCCTGAAGTTTAGTTGCAACTAAATTTGCTTGCCAAAGTGCTAATTTACTTGAGCGTGTTCCTATTCTAATTAGCTGTTGCATTATTTATTTCCGCTTTTTAGACTAAACACTTTTCCTATTACCTCAATACTTTGATTTGCTGTTGTTTTCTCATCTTTTAGATGTTTTGCAAACTGAGTTGTTATCTTTTGAATAAGTTTTGAGGTTATCATTTCAGCATGAGAGACATCAAAACTTTTTATTTTCTTACGGTGAAAAGCTATTTCATCTTCTTGCATTTGCTTTAATGACTGCTTTAAATTATTAATTGCTGGAGTAAATTTTCTATATTCTATCCATTCATTAAATTCTGACTTATATGTTTCGATAATTGCCTCTGCTTTTGGAACTTCTTTTTGGCGTTTCACTAATGTTTCATCAGTAACTTTAGATAGTTCATCTACATCAATCAATGTAATGTTTTTATATTTTGTAATTTCTTCAGAAACATTTTTTGGTATTGACAAATCTAAAACGAGTAATTTTTTGTTTTTTAATAAAATATGGTTTTTTGTTATCGTTGGTAATGAGGCTCCTGTAGAAACAATCAAAATATCTGCAATATCAATTTCTTTGGGTAAATCTAAAAAATCCCCTATTCTAATCGATGAATATTCTTTTACAAATTCAGCGGCTTTTGATTCAGTTCTATTTATCAAGCAAACACTCTTGTTTTTAGTATATTTTGATAAATTTTTACACGTACGACTCCCCATTTTACCAAGACCATATACTAAAATATTTTTAGTATTATAGCCTGACAGATTTTTGGTAATATATTGAACCGCAGCATAAGAAACTGAAGTTATGCCTGAACTTAATTGAGTTTTATTTTTTACGTTTTTACTTGCTTGAAGTACTAAATTAATTAACCTCTCTAAATAAGTATTGGTTACATTTAATGCTTTTGCTTGCTTAAATGACACTTTTAATTGCCCTACAATTTCATAATCGCCTAAAATTTGACTTTCAAGACCTGTAACTAACCGAAATAAATGATTGATAGCGTCTTTATTTTTATAAACACTCGACACCTTTACAAATTCATCAACAGAACCATTAGAATATTTGCACAAGAGACTTATCAATTGGAAAGGATGTTCTGCAAACCCTGTAATTTCAATTCTATTACAAGTTGATAGCACAAAAATTCCTTCAATTCCATTTTTCTTAGCCTCTTGGAGCAATAACAATTGATTTTTTTTCGAAATGCTAAAATTACTTCGTGTATGAACATCAGCTTTTTTATAACTAATCCCTATATTATATAACTTAGTTGAACCTTTGATGCCTTGCATTTTATCTAAATTTATTAAAAATTCAAAAATATCAAATTTAAAAATAGAAAAGTATCGCTAAAAGTAGTTTTTATATCGTTTCTTTAATTTTAGATAATTTTTATTCGTAATAACTTATAGAAACACTTATTTTTGTAAGTTTGTAGGGGGGTTTACAGTTTCTAATTTAGAGTGATTTCAAATAAAATATTGTTGATTAAAAACAAAAAGAAAACCTAAAAAGATGCTATAAAACCTGTTTATTTTTTTATAATAAAACACCTAATGAAGTATTTTTAATTAATTTTAACCAAAACTGTCGCACTTAATACTTGAACTTAAGTAGTACTCAATATTAATAATCAAAATAAATGAAAGGAGTTTTATTGGTAAATTTAGGCTCTCCAGATAGTACCAAAACAAAAGATGTTCGCAGATATCTTGATGAATTTTTAATGGACAAACGTGTAATTGATATGCCATATTGGAAACGATTCTTGTTGGTAAAAGGGATTATTTTGCGTACTCGACCAAAAAAATCTGCAAAAGTCTATAAAAAAATCTGGTGGAAAGAAGGCTCTCCTTTAGAGGTTATTTCCCAACGCTTTACAAATAAAGTTGCGCCAAAAATAGACATTCCTATTGCTCTCGGAATGAGATATGGATCGATGAGTATTTATAAAGGTATTCAAGAATTGGTGGATAAAGGAGTTACTGAAATTTTTATGATTCCATTATATCCTCATTATGCGATGTCGAGTTATGAGACTGTTATTGTAAAAGCCCAAGAACTCCGAAAAAAATACTTTCCAAATATTACTATTGATGCTCACCCTGTTTTTTATAACAATCCTGATTATATCAAGGTAATGGCTGACAATATTAATGGGCAGTTAAACGGTTTTGATTTTGATCACATACTATTCTCATATCATGGTCTTCCAGAGCGTCATATTTTACTTGCTGATACTACAAAATCGCATTGTAAACTCAATAAATTATGCTGTAGTACACCTTCAAAAGCACACGAGACATGTTACCGTCATCAATGCTTTGAGACAACTAAAGAGATTGTAAACGTATTAAATTTAGAAGAAAAAACATATAGCAATTCATTCCAATCAAGATTATTGAAAGACCCTTGGCTGAAGCCATATACAGATTTTGAATTTGAACGTTTCCCAAAAGAAGGTATCAAAAAATTGGCGGTAATCACTCCTGCTTTTGTAGCAGATTGTTTAGAAACATTAGAAGAAATTGCTATGGAAGGTAAAAATCAATTTATAAATGCCGGAGGGAAAAGTTATAAACATATTGCATGTTTGAATGACAATGAAGATTGGATAACTGTGGTTACTGATTGGATAAAAAACTGGCAAAACGAAAGCATTCAAGTATAATCATATGAGTTTTCTATATTTAAAATCTTTACACATCATATTTGTAATTACTTGGTTTTCAGGCTTATTTTATATAGTAAGACTCTTTATTTATCATGCTGAAGCAGAAAAGAAAGTCTCCCCTGAAAAAGAAATTTTGCAGAAACAATATAAATTGATGAGTAAAAGACTGTGGTATATTATAACTTGGCCTTCAGCAATATTGGCAAGTATTTTTGCTTTTTGGATGTTATTTCAAAATCCTGCTTACTTGAAAATGCCTTGGATGCTTACGAAATTATCATTTGTATTTGCATTATATATTTATCACGGAGTCTGTCATAGAATATTTATCCAATTACAGAATGACATTGTAAAGTATAATTCTTTTAAATTGAGAATATGGAATGAAGTGGCGACCATTATTTTGTTCTCAATTGTGTTTTTAGTAGTGTTAAAAAATGCAATTAATTGGATTTGGGGAGTTATAGGAATCGTGTTATTTTCTTTACTACTAATGTTCGGCATACGATTGTATAAAACAATTCGAGCAAAGAATGATAAGACTATTTGAGAATAAGTACTTCACCTTTACTTTCTGAAGAGTTACTTCCAAGAATATAATTTGTGTTTTTTGGATGAATTTTAAAGGTCAAATCCATATTTTTTAATTTGACTATTTCTGTAATTATATCTTGATATGTCAAATTATTATTATCAAATAGTACCTCTTTGATGTTATTTATATTTAGAAACCCTTCAAAATCATCAAAAGATTTTTTATCAGTAAATTCATATTGTTTCACCCACTCAATTTATAAAAAGAAACCATTGGAGTAGGAATTTCTCTTTTACTTTCAGGTAAAAACTTCCCTTTCCCATCAATCAATTTAACTCCTAATGCACCAAAACTTTGACGTGCTTTTGCAAATTTCAATATTTTTTTGAAAGTATCTTTTGCCACAACTGTATCTGGATTTAAAATCAACACATACTGCCCTTTTGCTTTTGCAACTCCTTGATTATTGGCTTTAGAAAAGCCAATATTCTTATTATTCCACAAGTTACTTTTGGGAATTTTTCAGAAACCATTTTACAACTAGCATCACCAGAATTATTATCAACAACAATTATTTCAGAATCTATTTCTGCAAGAGCCTCTGGCACACTTTACAAACAGAGTTCTAAAAAATATCGAACGTTATAATTGACTATAATAATTGATAATTGCATCTAACCTTGTAGTGAGTTTTCAAATGGAACACGATTCAGAATACTTCTTCCCAATGTTACCTCATCAGCATATTGAAGTTCATCGCCAACAGAAATTCCACGAGCAATTGTAGAGATCTTTACATCAAGATGTTCTAGTTGTTTAAAAATATAAAAATTGGTTGTATCACCTTCCATTGTAGAACTCAACGCAAAAACAACTTCTTTTATAGTTGCTGATGCTATTTTTTGAACCAAACTCTCGATTGTTAAATTCTGTGGACCAATACCTTCTATCGGAGAAATCTTACCTCCAAGCACATGGTACAAACCTTTATATTGTGCTGTACTTTCAATTGCCATTACATCGCGTACATCTTCAACAACACAAACAATTTCTTGGTTTCGGTTATGACTTGAGCAAATTTCGCAAATAGCAACATCAGAAATATTATGGCACTTTTCACACAATCTTATTTCTTCTACCAGATTATTTAAAGCTGTTGTTAAATAATGTGTTTGTTCTTTTGGACGTTTCAATAAGTGTAAAACCAAACGCAATGCTGTTCGTTTTCCAATTCCTGGAAGTTGGGACACTTCATTTACAGCATTTTCCAAGATTTTAGAAGAAAAATTCATTTGGCAAATGTAAAATATTTAAAATTGAATGATTTAAAATTTAAGATTTAAATTCCGTTTTATTTTGTTTCTTTGTGGCAGTCACGATTAAACAAAACGAACAAATAAGACGCAAATGAATCCAACAACAATATTATTTCTGATTGCAGGTTACTTTGGACTTTTATTATTGGTCTCTTTTTTAACAGGAAAAAACGATTCGAACGAAACATTTTTTAAAGCAAACAAGCAATCACCTTGGTACGTTGTAGCCTTTGGAATGATTGGTGCATCACTTTCTGGAGTGACATTTATATCGGTTCCTGGAATGATTGGCGGACAGCAATTTGCATATATGCAAGGTGTTTTTGGGTTTTTCGTAGGATATTTATTCATTTTGATTGTTTTATTACCTATTTATTATCGTCTCAATGTTACATCAATTTATCAATATTTAGAACAGCGATTTGGCAAAGTGAGTTATAAAACTGGTGCATTTTTCTTTTTGCTTTCTCGAGTTACAGGCGCATCATTTCGTCTCTTTTTAGTGGCTCTTGCAATGCAATATATTGTTTTTGAACAAATAGGCGTTCCGTTTTGGGCAACAGTTGTCATTTCAATTTTGTTGATTTGGATCTATACTTTTAGAGGCGGAATTAAAACAATTGTTTGGACAGACACTTTGCAAACTTTGGCAATGTTGGTTGCTGTTGGCGTTGGAATTTATTTGATAAATCAAAAATTAGATTGGTCATATATGGAGTTTTTAAATTCTAGTGAATTTGCCGAAAAAGGGCAAATATTCTTTTTTGACGATCCTAATTCTAAAACGTATTTCTGGAAATACTTTATTGGTGGGATTTTTATTGCCATTGCAATGACAGGACTAGATCAAGATATGATGCAGAAAAGCCTGACTTGTAAGAATCAAAAAGATGCACAGAAAAATATGTTTACAATGGCAACCTTATTATTGATTGTAAACTTTGTGTTTTTATCCTTAGGAGCCTTATTATTTATTTATTCAGAGAAATTTGGAATTGACATTCCTATTGTTGATGGGAGGACAAGAACAGATTTATTATTTCCAGAAATTGCGATGAATCAAGGTTTAGGAGCCTCATTAGCCGTTACCTTTATAATTGGTTTGATTGCAGCAGCATATTCAAGTGCTGATAGTGCATTGACATCTTTAACCACTTCTTTTTCTGTTGATTTTCTTAATATTGAAAAAAAGCCTAAAGAAGAACAAAAACCACTTCGCAAGAAAGTTCATATTGCCGTATCTATCTTATTAATATTTGTTGTGATTTTATTCAATTATCTTGACGGAAATGTGGTTAGTAACTTGTTTAAGTTTGCAACTTTTACTTATGGTCCATTGTTAGGATTGTTTGCTTTTGGAATTTTAACCAACTACACGATAAAAGATAAATACGCATGGATTGTAGGACTATTATCAATTTCATTGACGTATGCAATTACAATTTTACCAGAAAGTGTCATAGGAGCCTATAAATTTCACTGGGAAATATTGCCTCTAAACGGCTTGATAACTTTTATTGGTTTGTGGTTGATTAAAAAGAAGTAATTATTAATTTTATTAGTTTAGATTAAAATCCGCTAAAGAATATGTCAAACGATTTAAGTAACCATAGAAAAACATATAAAAAACAAGAATTGTTAGAAAAAAACTGTCCTGAAAATCCTATGGAGTTATTTCAGCAATGGTTTTATGAAATTGATGAAAGTAGCAGTAGCGAAGAATCAAACGCTATGACAATTTCTACGGTTGGTTTGGATAGTTTTCCAAAAAACAGAGTTGTACTTTTAAAAAAGTTTTCTTGGGAAGGCTTTATCTTTTACACCAATTACAATTCTGAAAAAGGAAAGGCAATTGCCGAGAATCCAAATGTGTGTTTGTCGTTTTTTTGGCATTCACAAGAGCGACAAATCATTATCAAAGGAAAAGCAGAAAAAATAGCAGAAAACCTATCTGACGGTTATTTTGAATCACGACCAGACGGAAGTAAACTTGGTGCTTGGGCTTCTAACCAAAGTGAAGTTGTAACTTCAAAAGCAGTATTAGATAGCAGTTTAGCATCGCTTGAAAAAAAGTATCAGCATAAAGAAATACCACGGCCAAAACATTGGGGAGGATATATTGTAAAACCTATTTCTATAGAATTTTGGCAAGGAAGACCAAATAGAATGCACGATAGAATACGATATACACTTCAAGAAAATTTTGATTGGAAAATTGAACGATTAGCTCCATAATTTTTTATATTTGCTTCAATATGAAAACAATTTATATAATTCGGCATGCAAAATCTTCTTGGGAATATCAAGACATAGACGATTCTGATCGACCTTTAAAGAAAAGAGGCATCAATGATGCGCACACAATGGCGAAGGCTATGAAAAATCAAATCAATCGTCCAGATGTTTTTATGTCAAGCAGTGCCAATAGAGCCTTGCATACAAGTATAATTTTCTGTAATACGTTTAATTATCCGCTATCAAATTTGAAGATTAGTAAATCACTATATAGTTTTAGCGATGGTTATTTGATTAAAACCGTAAAAGCTTTAGATGATGCTTATGATTCTGCCATTATTTTTAGTCATGATCATGGTATTAGCACATTTGTCAATAAATATGGTAATAAATTGATAAATCATGTGCCAACATGTGGAATTATCGGTATTGAATTGAATATCAAACATTGGAAAAACTTATCAAAAGGCAAAACCATTTTAGTAGATTTTCCTAAGAATCATAAAGTTTATAAATAATTTTTATCTTGGAAATAAAAAAATATGCTGCTATTGATATTGGCTCTAATGCCATAAGATTATTGGTAAACAATATTATAGTAAGAAAAGGCGAAGAAACACAATTCAAAAAATCCTCATTGGTTCGTGTACCAATTCGTTTAGGAGCAGATGTTTTTGTTGCAGGAAAGATATCATCAGAAAATAAAAAAAGGATGATTGATGCGTTAAATGCATTTAAATTATTGATGAATGTTCATAAGGTTGAAAAATATCAAGCTTGTGCTACATCAGCGATGAGAGAAGCATCAAACGGATTAGAAATTATTGCAGATATATATAAAGAAACAGGTGTCCAAATCGATTTGATTGACGGAAAAACTGAAGCAGAAATTATTTTTTCTACTGATTTGACTGAAGTTATTAAAGATGATTCTTCTTATTTATATGTAGATGTTGGCGGTGGAAGTACAGAATTTACCGTTTTTTCTAACGGAAAAGTAGTGAATTCAAAATCTTTTAAATTAGGTACGGTAAGATTATTAAACAAAAAAGAATTTTCCAAAGGTCAATGGAAATTGATTGAAAAATGGATTAAAGAAAACATAAAAGGATTAAAACGATTATCCCTTATAGGTTCTGGAGGAAACATCAATACGATTTACAAAATGTCAGGTAAAGTACCTGGAAAATCACTATCATATATATATTTATATGCTCATTATAAGTTTTTAAAGCAAATGTCTTATGAGGAGCGTGTTTCAGAACTCAGTTTAAATCCTGATAGAGCAGATGTAATTATTCCTGCTTCAAAAATCTACTTAAACGCTATGAAATGGAGTGGAGCAACCAAAATATATGTTCCTAAAATTGGTTTAGCAGATGGTATAATCAAGACATTATATCAAAAACAATAATTTTATTAACTTTTCTTTAACATTTAAGAAAAAAATGCTATTTTTACATCGTTCAATCGTATACTTATAATTCTAATTGCTATAATTATTTTTTATTTCAAGGTGACTTTAATAATATGGTTGTGTCTAAATAAATGTATTAACTATAAATTAAACATAATTAAAATGAGAGAAAACTACTATTATCATGTGCCTTTTTAGTATTCAGTTTTACTGTAGCAGCACAAGATTTACCAGACAATCCAGAATTAGGAAAATGTTACGTTCGTTGTAAAACTCCTGATGTATGGAAAAATGAAGAAGTAACAATTGAAACAGCTCCTTCATACAAAAAATTAATCTCACACCCTGCAGAATATAGAACTGAAAAAGTTACTGTTGTTGGAAAAGAAGCAGGTAGTTCATTAAGTATTATTCCTGCAGAGTATAGAAATGAAAACTTTACTGTTGTTACAAAAGAACCTTCATATTCTTTAGAGGTTATTTCTGCAAAGAGAAGTACTACTTCAGAAACAATTACTACTTCAGAAGCTTCATACAGCCTAGTTCTTGTTCCTGCAGTTTATGAAACTAAATCTTTTGAAATAGAGACATCTCCTGCTTATAAGAAATTAGTAGTAGTTCCTGCTACATACAAAACTCTTACTGAAAATGTTGTTTGTCAAGTTTCTTCAGAGCGTTTAGAAGTAGTTCCTGGAGAATGGGGAACTGAAAGCGTATCTTACATAGAAAAAGAGTTTGGAACAAAATTAAGTGTTATTCCTGCTAATTTTAGTAAGACTAGTGAAACAATAGAAACTAAAGCTTCATCGGCTCAGTGGCAAATGAGTGAAAAAGCTCCTGACTGTCAATCTAGCGATCCTAATGATTGTAGATACTGGTGTTTTAAAGAAATACCAGCTCAATTTACTACAATTTCTAAAACTATCTTAACTAATGATGCATCTAGCGTTAGAGATAATGTATGTGATGACCCATCATGTGGAAAAGCGACATACACTAAAAAATTAATGACAAGACAACCATCTACAAGAGTAGTTAAAATTCCTGAAGTTGTTAAGATATACAAGAAAACAGTAATGGTAACTCCTCCTAGTACAAGAGAGGTTGTAGTTCCTGCTGTAGTTAAGACTTTTAAGAAAAGAGTAATGGTAACTCCTCCTACTACAAAGAGAATGGAAATACCAGCACAAACTAAACAAATTACTAAAACAGTAATTATACCAGCGACAACAACAAGAATTGATATTCCTCAAAAAACTAAAACAATGGTTAAAACAGTTTTAGTTTCTGCTGCAAAAGCAAATACAACAGCTATTCCTGAATCTTCAAAAACGTTAACAAAAACAATTTTAGTTAAAGATGCGTGGGCTGAAGAAGTTATGGTACCTGCACAATACAAAACTATTTCTAAAGAAATTTTGATTTCTAAAGGTGGTTTAACTACTTGGAAAGAAGTTGAGTGTAAAGATTTAGAGTACAGTCCATTACCAATACGTTGGAATTTAGGAAGTGCTACTTTAACATCTGCTGCTAAGCAATTAATTGACGCACGTTTATTACCTATTTTAAATAAAGGTGTAAGCACTGAGATAGCTTCTCATACAGATTCAAGAGGTTCTAAAACAAGCAATCAAGCATTGTCTGAAAGAAGAGCTCAATCGGTTGTTAATTACTTAATGTCTAAAGGTGTTAACGCAAGCCAACTTGTTGCTAACGGATTTGGAGAAAACAAATTAACAAACAGATGTTCTGATGGAGTGTCATGTACAGAAGCTGAACATGCAAGAAACAGAAGAACTGAATTTAGAGTTATTAGTCAATAATAATTTTATTTAATATTCTTAAAAAGGCGACCATTTGGTCGCCTTTTTTTATTTAATGTTTGTGTTAAACTTAGTGTAATGAAATCTAATTATGTATGGTGTTATTTACAATATCTATTAAGTTAGAAGGAGTCAAACAAATTGAGATAGGGGAGTTAAGTCACTCATCAACTTTCATTCTCGCAGAAGAAGTTACAGCAACGGTAGAAAAAACACCCTTTTGATAACTCAAATATCCAGCAATAGCAATCATTGCAGCATTGTCGGTTGTGTATTCAAATTTTGGAATATAAGTTGTCCAACCAAGATTTTTTTCAGCTTGTTTTAGCATTTTGCGTATTTCAGAATTTGCACTTACACCTCCAGCAATTGCAATATGTTTGATGCTAGTTTCTTTAACAGCATTTTTGAGTTTATCCATCAGTATTTGTATAATTGTTTCTTGAATAGAAGCACAAATGTCATGTAAGTTTTCTTTGATAAAATCAGGATTTTCAGCAACACCTTTTTGAATAAAACGAAGAATTCCAGTTTTTAAGCCGCTAAAACTAAACTCTAATTTTCCAACTCTTGGTTTGGTAAATTGATATGCTTTGGGATTTCCTAATTGAGCGTATTTATCAATCAATGATCCTGCAGGATACGGTAACCCTAAAATTTTTCCAGACTTGTCAAAGGCTTCACCAACTGCATCGTCAAGAGTTTCACCCAAAATTTCCATTGAAAAATAATCAGTTACTTTAACAATTTGTGTATGCCCTCCACTAATTGTTAAGCATAAAAATGGAAAATGAGGTTTCTGCTGATTTTCATCATCTATAAAATGTGCTAAAATATGTGCTTGCATGTGATTTATAGCAACCAACGGAATATCTAAACCAAGCGAAAAAGACTTTGCAAAAGAGGCTCCAACCAATAAAGAACCCATTAATCCAGGTCCTTGCGTAAAAGCTATGGCTTTTAATTGATTTTTGTCGATATTTGCTCTTTGAATTGCCTGCTGAACTACTGGAATTATATTCTGTTGATGTGCACGTGAAGCTAATTCAGGGACTACACCACCATAAGCAGTGTGAATTTCTTGATTTGCTACAACATTTGACAATACTTTTCCGTTGCATAACACAGCAGCACTCGTATCATCACATGAAGATTCAATACCAAGAATATAAATTGATTTTTCAGACATTAAAAAGATAATTAAGGCACGAAAATTGCCGTTAGAATGCAAAGTTAAAGTTTATCAAACGATTTAAAAAAATACTACTCAGATTTTTACTCGCTCTTGCGTTATTTTTGCTATTGATAATTTTTTTATTGTCACTTTCAGTTGTGCAAACGCGTCTTGGCAAAATGGCAACGAATTATTTGAATGAAACGTATAAAACAGAGATTACTGTTGATGAAGTTGATTTATCTTACCTCGGAAAAATTCAATTAAAAGATATTTCTATTATAGATCATCACCAAGACTCAATGATAAATGTTAGGAATTTGAGTGCTTCTTTATTAAACTTTAAAAACATTTTAGATAATAAACTAGAGTTTGGTGATATTGCTTTAAAGGGTGTAAACTTTATAATGAAAACTTATAAAGACGAAAAATATGATTCATTTTCTATTTTCACGGCAAAGTTTGATGGCGAAAACCAAGATGATAGCCCTTCTAATTTTTTAATGACTTCTACTTCTGTACATCTTTCAGGTGCTGATTTTAAGATTTATGATGAAAACGACATTGATTCGAGAGCAGTCACATTTCAAAATATTAATGGATATATTGATAATTTTAAAATTCAAGGGCCAAATATTTATGGAGATATAAAAGGCTTAAGATTTGTTGAAAATCACGGGGTCGAAATAGAAAATCTCACAACAAACTTTACATACACAAAACAAGAAATGAAGTTGTTAAATGCAACGTTAGAAACCAAAACTTCTAAAGTTTTGATGGATTTGGTATTTCATAGTAATGGTTCTTTTGCAGATTTTAATAACAAAGTGAAGTTTGATGCAACAATCACAGAAGCAGACGTCTCTTTAGTTGATTTGAATAAATTTTACAACGAGTTTGGGAAGCGTGATGTTTTACATTTTACAACAAATTTAAGTGGAACTCTCAATGATTTTATTGCTGATGATTTAAAATTACATTCTGATCTGAATTCGGTTATTGTAGGAGATATTCACGTAAAAAATGCTTTTAATACCAAAAATGGTTTTTCGGCAAATGCAAAATTGAGAAATTTAACATCAAGTTACAATCATCTTAAAAATTTATTACCAACTATTTTAGGGAATACATTGCCTTCAACTTTTAAAGAATTAGGAAGGTTTACAATTACAGGAAATACGTTTGTAACTCCTGAGATTATTGACGCACAAGTTCAAATGAATAGTGATCTAGGAACTACTATTTCTGATTTAAAACTGACAAATATTAATGATATAGACAATGCTTCGTATAAAGGACATATTAAAATTATCGATTTTGAATTCGGAAAATTTGTCAAAGATTCTCTCATTGGTAAATTGTCCTTAGATGCTGATATTGATGGAAAAGGATTTACAATAGAAACCGTAAATGCTCGTATTGACGGAAAAGTTTTTAAGCATCAATATAAAGGATACACCTATCAAAACATCAATATGAATGGTGTTTTTGAGAACAAAAAGTTTAACGGAAAAATGGTTTCCAACGATGAAAACATAAAAATTAAGTTTGATGGATTGGCAGATTTATCTTCTGATATTTATAATTTTAATTTTAAGGCTCAGGTAGAATATGCCGATTTTAATAAGTTAAATTTATTCAAAAAGGACTCTAAATCACTCGTAAAAGGGGATATTGATGCTGATTTTACGGGAAATACAGTTGATAATTTAGCTGGAGAAGTTTCTTTTAAAAATGCATCTTACACTAATCAAAATGATCATTATTTTTTCAAAGATTTTAATATTAATTCTTCTTTTAAAGAAGATATCAGGACAATAACGATAAACTCAACAGATATAATCAATGGGAAAGTTAAAGGGAGATTTAAATTTAATGAATTAGAAAATCTTGCGAGGAATTCGATAGGTAGTATTTACGCAAACTATCATCCGTTTCCAGTTTCTTCTGATCAGTATTTAGATTTTAATTTTAAGGTTTATAATAAGATTGTGGAGGTTTTTTATCCTGAAATAATTTTAGGGAAAAACACTTCAATTCGTGGCTCTATAAATTCTGATGATGATGAATTCAAACTGACGTTGCGTTCACCCAAAATAGATGCTTATAAAAATATTGTGGATAATATTAGATTGCAGATAGATAATAAAAATCCGTTATTCAACACACAGTTATCAGTAGATAAAATCAGGACAAAATATTATGATGTATCTGATTTAAATTTAGTGAACGTAACATTAAATGATACACTCTTTTTTAGAACAGAGTTTATTGGTGGAAAGAATAAAACAGAAACCTACGATTTAGGATTTTATCATACGATTGATAAAAATAAAAAGTCGGTTATAGGAATAAACAAATCAAATTTAAGGTATAAGAATACAACTTGGATTATCAATTCTGATAAGAATAAAAAGAACAAAGTAATTTTTGATAATAAATTTAAATTTTTTGATGTTCAAGAGTTTGACTTGATTTCAGGGAAACAAAAAATCAACTTATTTGGCTCAACAAGTGGAAAATCAAATAAAGATTTGAATATAAACTTTGAAAATGTTGATTTGGCAGGAATCACACCAGAAATTGAAGGTTGGAATTTTGCTGGTTTGATAAATGGAGAAGTAATGTATAATCAAAACGGAGTAACTATTTTACCAATTGCCAATATTGGAGTTGAAGATTTCTTTGTTAATGAGACTTTTCTTGGAGATCTTAATATTGATATGAAAGGAAAAAATTCGGTAAAGAAATTTGATGTAAATGTGTCGGTAAAAGAAGATGATAATCAGAGTTTACTGGCAGACGGAACAATTGATTTATCAATTAAAAAACCTATAATTGATATGAATGTTGATTTTAATAAATTTAAGTTAGATTTATTAGATCCAATTGGCGGAGAAAATTTCTCAAATATTAGAGGTTTTGTGTATGGGACAACAACACTCAAAGGTCTTTTAGAAAATCCTAATATGAATGGTGAATTGTTCTTAGATTCATCTGGAATTGCATTTCCTTATCTCAATGTAGATTACGATTTTGAAGGAACAACGGTTGTAGAATTGCGCAAGCAAACTTTTGATATTGTCGATTTGACATTGCATGATGTAACGCATAGAACAAGAGGAACGTTGCTTGGAACAATGTCTCATAAGAAGTTTAGTGATTGGCGATTAGATTTAGACTTAGAAACAAAAAACCTACTAATTCTTGATACTAAAGAATCTGACGAACTCTATTACGGCACAGGATTTATGGAAGGTAATGCAACTATTACTGGTTTTACTGATGATTTAACCATTGATATAAATGGTAAAACCAACGATGGTACATATTTTGTGATTCCTCTAAGTGATGTAAAAACGATTTCAAATACAAAATTGGTGACTTTTATAACTGCTAAAGACGAAGAAAAATTTGATTTATCATCTGAAGTCTTGTTGGAGAAATTTAAAGGATTATCGCTCAATTTTGATTTGCAAATTACCAAAGATGCTGTTGTAGAAATGATTCTGGACAAGGCGACAGGAAGCGCATTAAAAGGAAGTGGAACAGGAGATTTGCGTATAGAAATAGACACAAAAGGGAAGTTTAATATGTATGGCGATTTTGTGATTGATAACGGTACGTATGACTTTAAATACGGTGGACTAATAAACAAACAATTTAAAGCCGTTAAAGGAGGAACTGTCTCTTGGGACGGAAGTCCATACACTGCCGAACTCGATATTGAAACTATTTATAGAGTGAAAGCAAATCCAAAATCGATATTAGAAAACATTACAACAAGTAAAGATATTCCTGTTGATTTGATTATGCATTTTACAGGAGAATTATATGATTCTCAAAAAGAATATGATATTAGAATTCCTGATGCAGGATCAAGTATTGATGCAGAATTGGACTTTAAAATCAATCAAAATAACGATAAGAATATTAAAATTCGTCATTTCGGTTCTTTGTTAGCAGCGGGTATTTTTTATAATGAAGATAGTGGTTTAGGTGATTATGGAGCGTCACTTTTATCAGAAACAGGCGAATTATTATTGTCCCAAGCATTTACAAATATTCTTGGAGGAGGAAATGATAAGTTTAAACTTGGGTATGTTGTTGATCTTGGCTCTGATAGATCAAAAATAGACAATTTAAATACTGATAATCAATTTGGTGTTACAGTTGCAACTCGAATAAATGAAAAAATATTAATAAATGGAAGTGTTGGAGTTCCTGTTGGTTCCAAACAACAACCTGTGAGAGGAGAAGTAGAAGTAGAATTTTTATTAAACGATGAAGAAACACTACGTTCAAAAGTTTTTAATCGTCAAAATGAAATTCAATATACCGAAGAAGAAGAAGGATATACGCAAGGAGCTGGACTCTCTTATCAATTTGATTTTGAGAATGGGAAAGAGTTTTTAGAGAAAATAGGACTCAAAAAGAAAGAAGTTGAGATTGATACTATTCAGAAAGTAAAAGATAGTATTGTTAAAAAATTGCTTGTCAATTTTAAGAAAGATACGATAGATTAGTTACTTCACTGCAATCACAGAGATCTCTACATTCACAAACTTTGGTAAATTAGCAACTTCAACAGTCTCACGCGCAGGAGCGGTGTCAGTATTAAAATAAGTTGCATACACCTTGTTTATCGCTCCAAAATTATGCATATCAGAAATGAAAATAGTGGTTTTAATTACGTTTTCAAAAGTCATGTCAGCAGCAGTTAAAACGGCTTTTAGATTTTCCATAACTTGTTTTGTTTCTTTTGGAATAGTATCTAAAATCAATTCTCCATTTTTCGGGTTGATTGCAATTTGACCTGAAGTGTATAACGTATTTCCTGTAAGTATTGCTTGGCTGTAAGGTCCTATTGGTGCAGGAGCGTTTGGTGTATTGATAATTTTTTTCATATCTTTATATTTATTGTTTTTAAACTGTCACATGGTGCCTGCCTGCCGCAGGCAGGTTCGCTATTAATCATTCCCTTGGGTGATAATGCTTTTAACATGCTCGTTTCATAATATTTAGTTTAGTATTCTGATACTATAAGTGCCTAGCAATCTATAAATTTAACAGTCTAATATTCCTAAAATAACCTTCTATCCGGAAGATTTCGTTTATCATATTTAAGGTCACTCAATACAGATGATTTAACTCCTATAAAGAAGTTATATGTTGTTCTCGTGCCAAATGGCACCCAATTAAAACTCATTCTCCAACTGTCTAAATCTCTGTTAAAATGGAGTTGTGTATATGTAAATCCAGCATTTTTTAAATCATAACCAGAACTAAATCCAACTTCCCACTTTGGTGTTAATTCTATATCTCCAGAAAACATCAGTGAGTGTGAAGAAATTTCATCTTGCCTTGCCGAATTTGCGTAATTAAAAGAATAGGCTAAATTTAATGTCCAAGGAATTGTAGAGTTATACAATTTGGATGTTTTTTTTGTTTTTTCATCACTATTATTAGCTACGCTTTGATCGTTTGTAGTAGCTATATTTTCTCCAAAAATTCCATCAGAAGTTCTATTACTATCATTACCACCAACACCACTTTGTGAGTTGTTATCAGATGCTTTATTTTCTTTGCTTGCTAATGAATAATTCATTGTCATTCCAGCATTTGTAAGCCTAAAGAGACTTCCGTCATTATCAATATTAAAAGTATTTATTTTTCTGCCATTTACATCAATTGCATAAGGATCAAGTGTTGCGCGTACGTTTAGATTTAATTTTTTGTTAAAAAATGCAGTTCCTGCATTAATATTTAGAGGACTCCATTTTAATGAATCAGCAGCAATATTATAACTGCTCGAAATGTTTAAATTCTTTATTAAACTGATTTTTTTAGGTTTTGTTTCAGTAGAATCTTTTGACATTACTTTTGCTTCCAATGTATTGGCAATAGAGAAACTAAGACTATTTAAGAGATTGCGACTTGGAGTTCCGTAAATACCTTGTTCAAATCGTGTATATTCTAAAATATCAGTAGGATCAGCACTTTGTTGTACTTCATCATAATAAAAACTGAAATCAGGTCTGTAAGTATAAGAAACTGATGGTCTCATCGTGTGTCTTATTGCTTGTAATCTACCTTTTTTAAAGGGGACATCTCCATATAAAGTAGTAGATAACGACATGCTAACATTATATTCTCTAAAAGAACTAAAACCTTTAATAGTATCAGTTATCACTTCATCAAGCATAGCGTCATAACGTCTATTTATCCTGTCAAAATACCAAACATCTTTATATATTGCAGATGGTGAAAGTGTAAAATGTTTCATAACTTTCATACTTGTATTTAATGAAACATCATGCTGTACTCCAGATCTTGCAGTCTCAAACATTTCTTTTCTGAAGAATAAACTATCAGTAGTATTAATCCTATAATCACCTCTTAAGTTGTAAGTAACGCCTAATTTGTGTAGTGCATTTTTCTTTGCACCATCTTTTGGAGCGAAAGGATATTGTCTGTTCATACTCACTTGCAATGACGGGAAAGACATGACAATAGTTTCCGTATTTGTATTTTGAGAATGTGTAATTGATCCAGTTAAGTTAAATGGAGTTCCAACAAATGTTTTTTGATAAGAAATAGACGAGCTCAAAGTATTGTTTAAAAACGAATTATTATTAAATTCATTTAAAGATTGTCGGTAATACGTACTACTTCCTAGATTTACAGATGCAGAAAAACGGGCATTCGGATTTGCTTTTGCATCTTGGCTATGACTCCAACGAATATTATAATTTGTTGTTTTGCTAAAGTCATCAAACCCACGAAGGCTGTTTATAAGATTTTCATATCTAAAACTCAATGTACCATTATACTTATAGCGAGCATAATAGTTACTCTGTAGGTTCAATCCCCAACTTCCATTGGTATATACATCTCCTAAAACTGTTAGATCAAAATGATCATTCAACACAAAATAATAACCACCATTTTGTAAGAAAAACCCTTGGTTATTATTACTTCCATACGATGGTAATAAAATTCCAGAAGTACGCCCTTTAGTTAACGGATAATAAGCAAACGGTAAAATTACTGGAGTAGGAACTTCGGCAATGTATAATTGAGATTTTCCTGCAATAATTTTTTTGTCAGGCACCATTTTTCCTTTACTCACAAGGATATGATAATCAGGAATTTCTTTTTTTGAAGTGGTTATGATAACATCTCTTATATAAATTGTAGAGTCGTTAATTTTTTTCATTACACTAGTTCTTGTATCTAACTCATCACCAAGTTTTGATTTGGTATTCCAAGCTAATGCTCTTTTATTCTTATAATTTATCTTGATAGAATCATGTTCTGATTCTTGACCATCTTGTATAACAACAGGTCTTTGATGGTATCCTAAACTATCTTTGATTCCAACAGCAAAAATCACGTTTGTTTCATGATTTATCACAATATGTCCTGCTTTCATATTGATTTTACCATAGTCAATCACAGCATTGTTATGCAATGTCATTAATTTTTTTCTGAAATCTTCACGGATATAATCATCAGCAGTATGAGTGATAATATTTTCAATTGCAGCACCTGATTTTTTGATGCTATCAGTTTGTGTAGAGTCTTTAGGTTTTATTAAAGTTTCAATACTTGTAGTAATGCTATCGTTTTGTTGTACACTTTTATCAACAACAGGAATGTTAATTTTCTTTTCACTGCCAAGTTCACGTTTAAGTTCTTGCGCAATAATAATTTGCGAAGATAGACTGAAAAAAATCAGTATAAAAAGTGTTTTTAGTGTATTTATTAGCAATGCGTTAAATACTTTGTCGTTTTATAGATAAAAATAGGTCAAAAATTCCTAACTTTTCTTAATTTCGCTATAAATTTAAAGCCATTATTTTGTACCATTAGTGTAAGTTGGCTTAATATTTGAATAGTTCTTATAAGTTGCCAAAAATAATTAAAATAAATTGATGAACTTACAGATGTCCCACAAATTTAATACCAAAACGAAAGCAATGCAAGTTTTCGTACTATCATTCCTTTTTATTCTAATAACTTTAACAAGTTATGCTCAGGAACATACTTATACTGTTGTGTTGGATGCTGGTCATGGAGGTAGTGACCCTGGAAAAGTAGGTTATAAAAAATACAAAGAAAAAGATGTTGCACTCAAGATAACACTTGTGATTGGTAAAATTTTATCAGAAAACAAAGACATAAATGTTATTTATACTCGTAAGACAGATGTTTTTGTAGATTTATTTAAGAGAGGTAAAATAGCCAATAAAGCAGATGCAGATTTATTTGTTTCAATTCATTGTAATGCGCATCATACCAATGCTTATGGTTCAGAAACTTATGTGCTTGGAGTACATAGGAACAAAACAAATTTTGCAGTAGCAAAAGCAGAAAACTCTGTAATATTATTAGAAGATAATTATAAAGAAAATTATAAGGGTTTCGATCCAAATTCTCCAGAATCAGTTATAGGAATTACATTGATGCAAGAAGAATACTTAGATCAGAGTTTACAATTGGCAAGTATTATTCAAAATAATTTCACCAACAAATTAAAGCGAAAAAGTAGAGGTGTAAAACAAGCAGGTTTTATTGTTCTACATCAAACATATATGCCAAGCGTATTGATTGAAACAGGTTTTATAACCAATAAGACAGAAGCGAATTACCTAAATTCAACAAATGGACAATCAAAGTTTGCACAAACTATCGCCAAAGGAATTGAAACATATTTAAAACAATTGGACATAAATACTATTGAAAATATCGTCATTGAAGATAATGATTCCCAAATAAATAAGGATATAATTTTTAAAGTTCAGATTGCTTTTGGATCTACAAAATTAGAAACAAAATCATATAACTTTAAAGGTCTTAAAGGTGTTGAACGCGTAAAAGTTGGTAAGGGTTATAAATATTATTACGGAAAAACTTCAAATTATGATGAAGTTGTAGCACATCAAAAAGAAGTGAAAAAGAAAGGGTATTCTACAGCCTATATTGTGGCTTACAAAAATGGAGAAAAAATAAGTATTCAAAAAGCCTTAAAAACTCCTTAGTAAATAGTTTCTACTCACAGAAATTATTAGTAATATTGTTACTTAAAAATATTACTATTTTGAAGTTGTCAAGAGAATTAAAATCAGGTATTGTTGCCATTGTTATAATTGGTGTTTTTATTTGGGGATATAGCTTTATGAAAGGTCAAAACCTTTTTAATTCTTCTCCTCGAACTTATTTTGCAGAGTACAATAATGTACAAGGCCTAAACACAGCAAGCGCTGTTACAATCAACGGTTTACAAGTTGGTAAGGTTGTGGACATTGCCTTTAATCCAAATAAAAAAGGAACATTGATTGTAGAATTTGGTGTTGATAATGATTTTCAATTCTCTAAAAATAGTATTGCAAAAATATATAGTGCTAGTTTGATGGGAGGACAGTCATTGGCAATTGTACCATCTTTTGAAGGTAAAAAAGCAGTTTCTGGAGATTATTTAAATGGCGAAATAGAATCTGATATATTTTCTTCGGTTGGAGAAAAGTTGAACCCTTTACAAGCTAAATTAGAGAATGTAATTGTAAGTGCAGATTCTTTAATGCTTGGCTTGAATCAAACTTTAAATGCAGATACTCGTAAAAATTTAAAAGCAACTTTTGCAAATTTAAATGCAACAGTCGCTAATTTTAAAAAAGCGTCAGTTTCTTTAGATGCACTTTTATTAGAGAACAAAGATAAATTAGGGACTTCACTTACCAATTTAGAGGTTGCTACAGAGAATTTCGTTAAACTTTCAGACTCTCTAGTCAATGCTAATTTAGGACAAACAATCAAAAAAATACAAAGTACAATTTCAAGTTTTGATGCTGTTATTGCAGGAATTGATAGAGGGGAAGGTTCTATAGGAAAATTGATGAAAGATGAAGGTTTGTATAACAATCTTGAAAGCGCATCCAAAGAAATGGAAGAACTATTGCGTGAAATGAAATTACATCCAAAGCGATTTGTACATTTTTCTTTATTTGGTAAAAAAGCCAAAGAATATAATCCTAAAGAAGAAAATTAATGCAGTATTTATCAAATATACTCTTTGCAATTTTACTCATCTTAGGAATAGGTTTCTTTGTTAAAAACATCAGAAAAATTACTCGAAACATAAATTTAGGAAAAGATATTGACCGAACTGACAATAAGTCTGAGCGTTGGAAAAATATGGCAAATATTGCTTTAGGACAATCTAAAATGGTACGCCGACCAATTGCAGGATTGTTACATATTATTGTTTATCTTGGTTTTATTATCATCAATATAGAAGTACTTGAAATCATTATTGATGGTCTTTTTGGCACACATCGTGTGCTTAGCTTTTTAGGTAGATTTTACTCGTTTTTAATAGGGAGTTTTGAAGTGTTAGCCTTATTGGTATTGGTGTCAGTAATTATTTTTTGGTTTCGTAGAATGATTGTGCGGATTCCTCGTTTTTGGAATAAAGAAATGAAAGGATTTCCTAAAAATGATGCACTTTATATTTTGTATTTTGAAATGGTTTTGATGAGTTTGTTTTTAATAATGAATGCAACAGATATTCATTTTCAAGAATTGAATTCTGGAAATCCGATAAGTCAATTTTTAGCACCTCTTTTTGAAAGAATGGATGTTACAAGCGTTCATCTAATCGAGCGTTCTGCTTGGTGGATTCACATTATAGGAATCTTAATTTTCTTAAATTATTTATACTATTCAAAGCATTTGCATATTCTATTAGCATTTCCAAATACATTTTATGCAAATCTTGAAGCTAAAGGAAAATTTACTAATGATGATAATGTAACCAAAGAAGTACAAATGATGATGGATCCTATTATAGATCCTTATGCAGCACCAACAGAAGGAGAAGAGGAAACTGTTCCTGAAAAATTTGGAGCAAGTGATGTTACTGATTTGAATTGGGTACAGTTGATGAATGCATATACGTGTACAGAATGTGGGCGATGTACTTCTGTATGTCCAGCAAATCTGACTGGAAAAGAATTGTCGCCAAGAAATATCATGATGAAAACTCGTGATAGACTTGAAGAAGTTGGTAAGAATATTGATAAAAATGGAAAATTTAAAGACGATAATAAACAATTATTAAACGATTATATAACACCTGAAGAATTGTGGGCTTGTACAACTTGTAATGCTTGTGTTGAAGAATGTCCTATAAATATTGATCCGTTAGGTATCATTATGGAAATGCGAAAATATTTAGTGATGGAACAGTCTGCAGCACCACAAGAATTAAATATGATGATGACCAATATTGAAAATAATGGCGCACCATGGCAATACAATCAAATGGATAGATTAAACTGGAAAGATGAAAAATAAATTTAACAAAGAATTAAACGAATTAAAAGATAAAGAGGGTAATTTGTTAAGTCCTGTTTTGGCAGAAGGTGTTAAAAATTATCTAATTGATATTGACGGAACTGTTTGTGATGATATTCCTAATGAGGAGCCAGAACGAATGCTTATAGCAAAAGTATATTCTGATGCTTTGGAAACACTTAATAAATGGTATGAAGAAGGACATATTATTTGTTTTTTTACTTCAAGAACTGAAGAGCATAGAGCATACACTGAAATTTGGTTGAGAGAAAACGGATTTAAATATCATAGTTTGTTAATGGGAAAACCAAGAGGAGGCAATTATCATTGGATTGACAATCATTTGGTGAAAGCGACACGATTTAGAGGTAAATTTACTGATTTGGTAGATAAAGAAGTAACCATTCAAGTTTTTGATGACGGAAAACATTAATTTTCTTTATGCAATTGCATAAGACTTTTGAGCATAAACAAATAAACTGCATTATGAACGTACCAACAATGGCAGAAATGATGGCGCAAGGAAAGCAACCAGAAATATTATTTTGGGTTGGCGCTGCAGGAAGTTATGACGATAGAGCAAAAAAAATAACACGCGCTTTTATAAAAATTTTACACAAGGCAAATGTTGATTTTGCAGTTTTGGGTACCGAAGAAAGTTCAACAGGTGATGTTGCTAAAAGAGCAGGAAATGAATTTTTATTTCAAATGCAAGCAATGATGAATATTGAAGTACTCAATACGTATGAAGTGAAAACAATCGTTACTGCAGATCCACATTCGTTTAATACTTTTAAAAATGAATATCCAGAATTAGGAGGAAAATATGAAGTATATCATCATACACAATTTATAAAAAAGTTAATTGATGAAGGTAGATTGTCAGTTGATGATACCGTATTAAATGGTAAAAGAGTTACATATCACGACCCTTGCTATTTAGGAAGAGCAAATGGCGAGTATGAAAGTCCGAGAACTATTATTAGAAAAATGGGCGTAAATTTAACAGAAATGAAACGCCATAAATCAACAGCCTTATGCTGTGGTGCAGGAGGAGCACAAATGTTTAAAGATGCAGAAAAAGGGGATAAAGAAATCAATATTTTGCGTACAGAAGACACTCTTGAAACCAAGCCTCAAATTATTGCAACAGGATGTCCATATTGTAATACAATGATGACAGACGGAATCAAAGCAACCAATAATGAAGGAATTGTTGAAGTAATGGATATTGCTGAATTAATAGTAAATGCAAATGATTTATAAATTTAAAAATTATAAAATATTATTTTTTCTTGTTTTTCTAATGTTCATATCGTGTTCTAGGAAAGGTAAAAAAGTTGATGCTAAAAGTGAAATTAGTACTGAAAAGATTATTAATTTGGATTCAACGCTTCTTCGAGGAGGAATTTCTTTAAGACATCCATCTGAATATGATTCTATTTTGGTGTATACCGTTCAGATAGGAGCTTTTAAAAAGCGAAATAATTTTATAGAAAAATCTTCGGAAGTTCAATGGATTAAAGAAGGAGACTCTTTGATTAAATATAGGTTTGGAAACTTTGAAACCTATCGTGAAGCAACTGTTTTTAAAAAAACTGCCCAACAATTATATCCTGATGCTTTTATAGTTCCTATAAATAAAGGATCTAGAATAGACATATCTCAAGCACTGGTATTGAGTAAAGAATATACTCACGATTAACATGTTCAAAGATTACATTCAAGCCGCAAGACTACGCACATTACCACTTTCAGTCTCAGGAATTATTTTAGGGAGTTTTTTGGCATATGCTTATGGTTTTTTTGATTGGAAAATATTCGTTTTAGCAATGTTTACAACTATAGGCTTTCAAGTTCTTTCCAATTTCGCCAACGATTATGGTGATGGAATGAAAGGAACAGACAACGAAGATAGAGTAGGACCTAAACGAGCATTGCAAAGTGGTGCAATCTCTCCAAAGCAAATGCTCAACGCTATTAAGATTACAGGAGTTATTACTTTATTATTAGCTCTGCTACTAATTTATGTATCCTTCGGAAAAGAAAATTTTGGGTATTCGGTGCTCTTTTTCTTTTTAGGAATCGCAAGTATTGTTGCGGCAATTAAATACACGATGGGAAAAAACGCTTATGGTTATAGTAGTTTAGGTGATGTTTTTGTATTTATTTTCTTCGGATTATTAAGTGTTTATGGAAGCTACTTCCTTTATACAAAACACTTAGATTATATGGTTTTTCTCCCAGCAATATCAATAGGATTGTTAAGTGTAGGTGTTTTAAACCTTAATAATATGCGAGATAGAGAATCTGATACGAAATCAAATAAGAATACATTGGTTGTGAAGATAGGAGGAGCATCAGCCAAAAAATACCATTATTTTTTGTTGATTGTTGCGTTTATATCTGCAATCTTATATGTTACAGAGCCTAAACAATTTTTATTTGTAATTGCTTTTATCCCAATTTTTATACACTTACGCACAGTTTATAAAAATAAAAATCCTAAAGATTTAGATCCAGAATTAAAGAAATTGGCATTAAGTACTTTCTTGTTCGCTATTCTTTTTGGATTGGGACAAATTATTTTATAAGTGATAAATATCATAGAATATATTTAAAAGGAGTTATATTTTTACAAAAAATTTAATATTTGAAAAATCAATTTTTAGGTACGTTTTTTTATATGTTATATATAGTTGCAATGCTGCAACCTATAATGCCCTTAATTGAGTATAATCTCAATAAAGAATACATAGTTAGTGTGCTTTGTGAGAATAGAAATAAACCTGAATTGGCATGTAATGGAAAGTGCTATTTGAATAAAAAACTTCAAAAATCAACGAACAAATCTCATGACCATCCAGTTCCTCAAATAGATTTGTCAAAATATCCCATTTCTTTAATAGAAGAAGAATATAAATCTTCAATAAAGGAGATTAAAATAGTTAGTAAGAAAAACTATTTTCAAATAACAAAACTACCTACTAAATACCATTCTACATTATTTAAACCTCCAATTTCATAGTTTAATTTTTTTGTCATTCCGATTGATTTTAACTTCGGAATAAATCACACATAAATAATATTAATTATTGATAACTCTAAAAACATTTGAGTGTATTACGATTGATAATATATTACTATATAAAAAATTTAAACGAACATAAATGAAAAAAATATTTTTATTGATATTGGCAATGTTTTGTCTAAACATCAATGCACAAGAAGAACACGCACATCATCAAAAAATGGATACTGTTTCAAAAATGGATTATTCTATTCATAAACATTCAACTAATTTAACAGCGCCTATTTCTATAATGGGAAGTCACATGCATGACAAGGGAAGTTGGATGTTCTCATATCGATTTATGAATATGAATATGAAAGACCTGCGACAAGGAACTAATGATATTTCTAATTTAGATGCTCATAATGAGGGATATATGGTAACGCCTCTTAAAATGCCAATGAAAATGCATATGTTAGGAGTTATGTACGCTCCGTCAAATAAACTGACGTTGGTGTTAATGGCTAATATTGCTGAAAGAGAAATGGATTTGCAAGGGCGTATGATGTCAGGAATGTTAGTGCCATTTTCAACAAAATCTTCAGGATTTGGAGATTTGAAAATTTCTGGAATGTATAAACTCTTTAATAAAAATAAACAAGAGATATATACTCAATTTGGATTCTCAATTCCTACAGGAAGTATTGATATAAAGGATGTAACTCCAATGTCTATGGGAAATGAGGTTATTTTGCCTTATCCGATGCAAATTGGCTCAGGAACAGTCGATGCAAATTTAGGAGTGACATATTTAGGTCAATCAGATAAAATTTCTTGGGGAAATCAATTAAAAGGGACAATGAGATTTGGCAAGAATGATAATGATTACCGTTTAGGGAATCAATATAAATTAAACAATTGGTTGGCTGTAAAAGCAAATAATTGGCTAAGTTTTTCTGCTCGATTAGAAGGTATTGTGATTGGAGAGATTGAAGGTGCAAATCCTATATTAAATCCAATGATGGTTACTACTGCTGATACAAATAATTCTGGAGGAACATATATCAATTATGGATTTGGAATTAACACTTATATTTCTGAGGGAAGTTTTAATAATTTCCGTTTTGGCTTTGAAGTTGGATTTCCTATTTATCAAAAAGTTAATGGAATTCAATTAAAACAAAATGAAAACTTAATGTTTGGAGTAGAATACTCATTGTAATAAAAAGTTTTTAGGAATAAAAAAATCCCGCAATTTGCGGGATTTTTTGTTTTAGTTTATAAGACACTTTTTAGGATAGTGCCTTATAAAATAGATTAGTACCCTAATCCAATTAAAATATCTTTAGAAAGGATTGTGTTATGTCTATAATAATACTCTAAAGCTAAGTCTGCTCTATTTGTAAAAACACCATCAATTCTGTTACTATATTCCATAAATTGTATGTTGGTATCAAAAGAATAGGGATGAATTAGTAAATCAGAGGTATGAATTAGTGCAGTCATCCAATCAGCAGTTAATTCTTGGTAATTATTTGGTTTGCCTGCAATACTTGTGCCGATAATATGAACATTATTTGCAATAGCAAAACGAATTGCTTTGGTATAGGTTTCTTTTATATCTCCTTTCATATCTGGTCTCCATAATAAAAAACACTTTGGAATATTTGGCAAGTTTTTTTCTAAATTAGCAATACTTTCTGGGGAAAAGGATTGCAAAATAAGACGCGCATTTGTGTTTGCAATAGCTACCTTATTTTCTTGCGTTTTTATCTCTTTTGGGTTTGCATTAATATTCCAACCTAAACGAGTTAGTTCTTCTTTTAAATATTTTTCTATATTAGATTTTGGATGCTTGGTTTCAACATAAATTCCTGGTCTATTACCATTATCATTTAGATCTTTTTCGTATTGATATTTGCCATTCCAAATACCATCAACTATTACTTTAACTGGTTTTTCATTATTTCTTTGTATTCTGTTTCCTTCAGCAATCATAATTACATCTTGTAAGGTGAGAATTTTAAGATTTTTAAAACGCTCTTTTGCTTGATTTGGATTTGCTTTATTAAACCAAGAACCTACATCTAATTTCCTTAATTCTACTAGGGTAAAATCATTAATTGTGGCATTAACTCTGTCTGGAAATATTTCTTGAATATTTGTAGTTCGTTTTAAATCATCATCATGAAAAGCAACTAATTCATTGTCTTTGGTTAACTGGACATCTAATTCTAAATAATCTGCACCGATATTTCTTGCCCAACGGTAAGCAGGCTCTGTTTCTTCTGGTGTCCAATAAGTACTACCTCGATGTGCTATAATGATGTCCTTTTTTATATAATCACGCACTTTTTTTGTGCTTTCGCTTATTTTTTTAATTTTTTGCATCTGTTTTTTTCTTTCACTTCTTTTTTACAAGCTGTTAATACTAAAATAAGGTAGCTACTTGTCTTCATTTTAAATTTTATTTATTTCTTTTAATCGATGGTTTTTGTTTTCAATAATCCATATATAACCAATAAAAATTCCAAAAAAAACTTGCCAACGCATTTTACTATACAATTGATCAACTTTATCTTTAGTAATTGGTGTTTTATCAGGTGTTTGTTTTAAAAATTTAAACATTTTTTAATTTAGTAAATATCCTTTTGCCAGTTTGTTAAATTTTTGGACTTGTTCGTCTTCCCATTTTTTATCCCGACCTAATTCATTTGCCATAATTTTAGCAACCATTGGTGCCATTTTTAAACTCTCTTTTGCATCTAAAAGCAAAGCTCTTGTCCTACGTGATAAAAAGTCTTCTACATTTCTAGCATATTCGCTCTGTACTGCCAAAACTACTTGTGCTTTGTTAATTTTTAAATCTTTACTAATCCAATCTTTTAATTCTGGATTTAACTTAATAAGTTTTTCAATTTCTTGCATATCCGATCCATAAAAATAAAAGGGATTGCCAAAATCTACGTTTTCTTTATAACCATGTATATGTAATTCTTCGGATATACTTTCTCTTACTGGCAGTTTAAAAAGGGCTGCTAATTTATCTATCGCATCTTCGCCCATTTCTCTATAAGTTGTCCATTTCCCTCCAATTATAGAAACTAAACCAGAATCTGATGTGATTATTTTATGGCTTCTTGAAATCTCTTTTGTTTTTCCGTTTATAGCTGTTTTTGGTGCTGCTAAGGGTCTTAATCCTGCAAAAACACTTTTTATATCTGCTCTTGTAGGTTTAATTTCTAAATATCTACTAGCAGTTTCTAAAATAAAATCTACCTCTTCATCGGTTACTTTAGGCTCTATGGCTGGTTCTTCTTTAGCAACATCAGTTGTACCTAAAATCACTTTATTGTGCCAAGGTACAGCAAACAAAACACGACCATCTTTTGTCTTAGGAATCATTAATGCATAATCTGATTGTAAAAACTTATTGTCGATAACTATATGTACTCCTTGACTTGGTTTGATAACATTTTTTGCCTTTGGATTGTCTTTTTGTATCATTGTATCAACAAAAACTCCTGTTGCATTTAAGACGGCTTTGGTTTTGATTTCAAAAACAGTTCCTGTTTCACCATCTTTAGCAAAAACACCTTTTATTTTATTATCTTTTTTTAAAAATCCAGTTACTTTCATGTAATTTAGAGCAGTTCCATCATTATCTATGATAGTTTGCACTAAATTAATCCCTAACCTTGCATCGTCAAATTGTCCGTCATGATATAAAATACTTCCTCTTAAATTTAATTTTTTGAGTGTCGGAATTTTCTCTAAAGTCTTTTCTTTAGAATAGGGTCTTGAAGTTCCAAATCTTAATCTACCAGAAAGTAAGTCATAAATAGTCAAGCCAAAAGTGTAAAAAGGCTTATACCACCATTTATAAGACGGAATTAAAAAAGGTTTATTAGTCACTAAATGAGGTGCATTTTTAAGTAATAATCCTCTTTCTTTTAGGGCTTCTAAAACTAATGAAACATTACCTTGTGCTAAATAACGAACACCACCATGAACCAATTTTGTGCTTCTACTTGAAGTGCCAATTGTATAATCATATTGTTCTAATAATAGCGTTTTGTAACCTCTTGTTGTTGCTTCAACTGCTGCTCCTAAACCTGTTGCTCCTCCACCAATTATAATAATGTCCCAAATGTTGGTTGAGTTTATTTGGTTGATGAGGTTTTTTCGAGTCATGTATAGTTATTTAATAAAAGGTGTTTTTTATTTCTACTTCTCTTTCCATTCACGTAGTATATCTTCCGATAAAGTTCCCGTACCATCGTGTCGCCATCCTGGAGGCTTGATAAAATATTTTAATTTATTGATAAACGAGGTTTTAGCACCAAAAGCATCTTTAAATAATGCAATCCATTCGTTAAAAGCAATTTTAAGAATATTGTAGGTTTTTATATTTGTGGTCAAACCATAAACAACCTTTTCTTCTTTTAATTCTGCTTGAAAAGTCCCAAATAGTCTATCCCAAATAATTAAAATTCCAGCGTAATTTTTATCCAAGTATAATGGATTATTTCCGTGATGAACTCTATGATGTGATGGTGTATTAAAAATTGCCTCAAACCATTTAGGCATTTTATTGATAAGTTCAGTGTGAATCCAATATTGATATATCAAACTGATAGACATTTGTGTAAATATCATCGCAGGATGAAATCCGAGAAGTGCTATCCAAGTCCAAAAAATAAAACCGTAAAAACCGCCTGTCCAAGTTTGTCTTAAAGCGGTACTTAAATTGTATTTTTCTGATGAATGATGCACTATATGTGAAGCCCAAAAAAGACGGCTTCTATGACCAATTCGATGATTCCAATAATAAGCAAAATCTTCAAGAAAAAAGATTATCAGCCAAGACCACCAAACAAAAGGAATTGTAGTCATTCTATAATGTTGCCATATATATGCAAATATAAAAAGAGAAATTATTTTAGTGATTAGATTTCCGATAATTACATTTCCTATTAGTCCTGTTAAAACTGACGTTATAGCATCCTTAGTAGAATATGTTTTAGCCGTATGTTTTACTATAATAAATCCTTCTATAAGTAATGTAATTGCAAAAAATGGGATTGCATAAAGAATTAAATTCGGAAGGTCTGGTATTTGCATTGAAATATTTTTGTGCTAATTTACAGTAAATAAAGAAGATATAAGATTTAAAAAAAAGACAATTTATTATTTCGTTATCAACGTTCATTAATTTAAATTTGTAAATTGAATATCATTTAATTTACGACACTTTTTTTAGTAAAATTATAAAAAAGAATGAAGAAAAATAAAATTCTGATAATTGGAGCAAATGGACAATTAGGCTCTGTTTTAGAAAATGAACTCCAGAAATTGTACAGAAGAGAGAATGTTATCGCTTCGGATATAAATTCAAACTCTCATTTTAATGGTATTTTCGAATTGCTAGATGCAACAGATTATGATGCTATGGAGGCTGTAGTTCGTAAATATGCTATAACACAAATTTATCATTTGGCGGCAATTCTTTCAGCCAACGGAGAGAAAAATCCATTGAGAACATGGAATCTTAATATGACTATGATGCTAAACGTATTTGAAGTTGCAAGATTAAATAATGTAGAAAAAGTCTTTTTTCCAAGTTCAATAGCTGTTTTTGGAGATGCAGTTGACAGAGAAAATACAGCACAGTCATCATATCTAAATCCAGAAACGGTTTACGGTATGAGTAAAGCGTCAGGAGAAAATTGGGCACAATATTATTTTTTAAAATATAATTTGGATATTCGTTCATTACGTTATCCTGGAGTTATTGGGCATCAATCTCTTCCAGGAGGTGGAACTACAGACTATGCAGTTGAAATATATCATAACGCTGTGAAAAATGAAGATTTCACCTGTTTTTTAAGGGATGATACCGTTTTACCAATGATTTTTATGGATGATGCTATTAGAGCAACCATAGAACTGATGAATGCTCCAAAAGATAAAATTAAACTGAGAACTTCTTATAATATAGCGAGTATGAGTTTTTCTCCAAAAGAGATTGCATCAACAATTAAAGAAGTGTACCCAAATTTTAAAGTCAACTATAAGCCAGATTTTAGGCAAGATATTGCTGATGGTTGGCCAAAAAATATTGATGATACTGCTGCAAGAGAAGATTGGAATTGGAAACCAAAATATGATTTAAAGTCAATGACTAAAGAAATGTTAGAGAAATTAAAAGAGAAATATAAAGCCTTATGTAGTGAGATATAGAAAGTCATAAAAAAACACTATATTTGAGACTATTAAATCATTAACTAATTTTAATTTATTTATTATGAAAATTTCAAATTTTATCGCAGGTTCTATTGTTGGAGCCATTATTTACTTTTTATTAGGTTGGGTAGCATACGGAATGTTATTTACTAATCTTTACCCTCAAGAAGGAAACTTAGTTTTTATCTTTTTAGGATGTTTATTTTTTGCTGCTTTATTGACTTATATTTTTGCAAAATGGGCAAACATCAGCACTTGGATGACTGGAGCAAAGGCAGGAGCCATTATAGGATTATTAGTTGCTTTGTCGATGAACTTCTTTATGTACGCTTCTATGGAGCCAAATTATCAAAACATCGTAACAGATGTTCTAATTAGTGTAGTAACTGCTGCAATTACAGGTGCAGTTATTGGAATTGTTTTAGGGATGATGAATAAAAACGAAAAATAAGATACGAATCGTAACAAATAAAAAAGCCTGCAGAATTTATTATGTAGGTTTTTTTATGCTTAATTATAATTTTATGCTTAATTATAAATAGATGTACGGAAATATAAAAGAACACTTACAAAAAGAAATTCAAGAGATTAAAAATGCAGGATTGTATAAATCGGAACGCATTATCACAACTTCACAAGATGCAGTAATTAAAGTTTCTACGGGTGAAGAAGTAATTAATTTCTGTGCAAATAATTATTTAGGATTATCAAATAATAAGGAAGTGATTCAAGCAGCAAAAGACACAATAGATTCTCATGGTTTTGGAATGTCATCTGTTCGTTTTATTTGCGGTACACAAGACATTCACAAAGAACTAGAAGAGAAAATAGCCGAATTTTTTCATTGTGAAGACACCATTTTGTACGCTGCAGCATTTGATGCAAATGGAGGCGTTTTTGAACCATTATTAGGTAAAGAAGATGCAATTATTTCTGATTCTTTAAATCACGCATCTATTATAGACGGAGTTCGTCTTTGTAAAGCAGCACGTTATCGTTATGCAAATAATGATATGAACGCTTTGGAGGCACAATTGATTGAAGCAAACAAGCAAAATCATCGCTTTAAAATCATTGTGACTGACGGTGTTTTTTCTATGGACGGAATCGTTGCACAACTCGATAAAATATGTGATTTAGCCGATAAATATGATGCTTTGGTGATGGTTGATGAATGTCACGCTTCAGGATTTATTGGAAAAACGGGTCGTGGAACCATAGAATTGAAGAATGTTTTAGGACGTGTAGATATTATTACTGGCACACTTGGGAAGGCACTAGGCGGAGCAATGGGAGGGTTTACTACTGGTAAAAAAGAAATTGTTGAAATTTTGCGTCAGCGATCAAGACCTTATTTGTTTTCTAATTCTTTGGCGCCTGCAATTGTTGGTGCTTCGCTAAAGGTTTTTGACATGATTTCTAATGATACATCGCTAAGAGATAAACTCGAAGAAAATACAAATTACTTTAGAAGTAATATGGAAAAAGCAGGTTTTGACCTTGTTGGTGCAGATGCTGCGATTATTCCTGTGATGTTGTATGACGCCAAATTATCTCAAGATATGGCAAATGCATTGTTGGAAGAAGGTATTTATGTCATCGGATTTTTCTTTCCAGTTGTGCCAAGAGAAAAATCACGAATTAGAGTGCAACTTTCAGCAGCACATACTAAAGAACATCTTGATAAAGCGATTGCTGCATTTATTAAAGTTGGAAAAAAATTGGGAGTGATATAAAACGTAGTAGATTTAAAGAGTAATTGCATTTTTTTGTTTATATATATGGAGTTATCAGGGCAAAATCATACTTTTTTGATAAAAACACTGTTAATTTTAGTTGAATTATAGTTGTTTAAGTTATTATTATTTTGTATATTATACTGATAATCAACAACTTAATATCATGAGATCATCAGATCATTTAATACTTATTTTTAGCCAAATAGGAGACCACAGAAGTCATATAAACAAGCGACACAATTTAATAGACATCCTCCTAATCGGAATAATTTCAGTGATTTGTGGAGCAGAAACTTGGTAACAAATGGTTGGGTTTGCCAAATCAAAAGAGGAGTTAAAAAAAAAGTTTCTTGAATTACCAGCGGGTATTCCCTCAAAAGACACTATTAATAGAGTCTTTACAGCAATAGATAGTGACCACTTTGAATCTTGTTTTATTGATTGGGTTAATTCCATTGTCGATTTAAGTAAAGGACAAGTAATTGCGATTGATGGGAAAACATTAAGAGGAGCAAAATCAGATGTTAGAACATCACCTATCCATATGGTAAGTGCTTGGGCTTGTGAAAACAATCTAGTTTTAGGGCAAGTAAAAACCGATGAAAAATCAAATGATATTACAGCAATACCTAATTTGCTTGATATTTTAGACCTTACAGGTAATACTATTACTATAGATGCAATAGGTACTCAAAAAGAAATTGCAAAAAAAATAATTGATAATGATGCAAATTATATCTTAGCGGTAAAAGGGAATCAGCCTCAATTGTTAGAAGATATACAAGATGAATTTAGGTTTTCAAAACAACTAGAAACAAGCCTTAGTGAAGATTTAGATCACGGAAGAATAGAAACAAGAACATGTAGTGTAATCACCGATTTTAAATTTATTGAGCAAGAGAATGCTTGGAAAAATTTAGCAAGTATTATTCGCATTGAAAGTATTAGAGAATTTAAAAATAGTGATAAGAAAACAGAGAAATCTACTAGATATTACATCTCAAATTTGAAGAATAATGCGAGTATATTTCAAGATAATATACGCTCTCATTGGTCTGTAGAAAATAAATTGCATTGGACACTTGATGTTACTTTTTCAGAAGATGCGTCAAGAAAAAGAAAAGGAAATGCAGCGCAAAACTATTCTATACTACTCAAAATAGCATTGAACCTATTAAAAAATGAAAAAACAAAAAAATTGTCTGTTAAGAGTAAAAGACTAAAGGCTGCTTGGGACGAAGACTATTTATTGAAAATATTGAAAGTAAAAGTATGATTTTGCCCTGGTGGAGTTATTATAAAACCTGACTTTCTTAATTATTTTAACTAACTTTACCATCGTACGGTAAAGTCAATTGAAACTGAATTTATCTTTACTCCGACACAAAAAATTATCCAATACAGGATAGTTAAGTAATTTTCATATATTTTTAGTATGATTATTAAACTTCAGTAGATTTTAAAAAAAAACAGCTTTCCTACAAGGTTATTATAACCTGTAGGTATAAATACATACGCATCTTAAAGATATGACTATAATTGGTAAACAAGATTTGAAAAATATTTCATAAATAAATTACATTTGCCAACAAATAGTTGAGTTAATGACATCTACAGAAATTTTTGTATTTTTCGAAATCTAATTATGAAAGCAACTTTCCAAAAATATATTCTCAATTTTAGGCAAGCAAGTGGTACTTCACGAGGAATACTACACACCAAAGAAACTTTTTTTTTGTTGATTTCTGATGACTCTTCACAAGGAGTAGGTGAGTGCGGATTGTTTAGAGGATTGAGTATTGATGACAGACCAGATTATGAAGATAAATTAGAATGGCTGTGTAAAAACATCCATCTAGAAAAAGAAACGTTGTTATCAGAACTCATAGAGTTTCCTTCTATTCAATTTGGATTGGAACAAGCATTGTTATCGTTAATAAGCACAAATGAATTTGAACTATTTCCGTCAGATTTTACAAAAAGGAACGCATCCATTCCAATCAATGGATTGATTTGGATGGGAAGTGAGCAGTTTATGCATCAGCAAATAAAAGAGAAATTGGAAAGTGGTTTTACAACCATCAAAATGAAAATTGGTGCAATAGATTTTAATACGGAATTATCATTCTTAAAATCTATCAGAAAAGAATTTAATGCTAACGAAATAGAACTGCGTGTTGACGCAAACGGAGCATTTCATCCAAAGGAAGCATTGGAGAAATTAAAGAGATTGTCAGGCTATGAATTGCATTCTATCGAGCAACCTATAAAGCAAGGACAATGGCAAGAAATGGCACGGTTGTGTGAAGAAACTCCGTTGCCAATTGCGTTGGACGAAGAATTAATTGGCATTTTTGATGTAACAAAAAAAGAAGCATTACTACTAACAGTTAAACCACAATTTATTATATTGAAGCCAAGTTTGGTTGGTGGTTTTAAAGGAAGTAATGAATGGATTGCGTTATCAAAAAAGCAACAAATAGATTATTGGATTACCTCTGCGCTTGAAAGTAATATTGGATTGAATGCGATTGCGCAATACACGTATAATCTAGAGGTTGATTTGCCGCAAGGTCTTGGAACTGGAAGTTTGTTTACCAATAATTTTGATAGTCCATTAGAAGTAATAAAAGGAACATTGCATTATAATGATAGTAAAAATTGGAATTTTAATTTAAAATAAAAATATGGATTTTATTAAGCAAGCGTTTAAAGGAGAGAATGAATGGTGGAGATATTTAGTAGGTTTTTTAATAATTTTTATTTTTTGGCAAATTATTGGTGCAATACCTTTTTTGGTAACTGCAGTCTTTCATTCAAGTGATTTAATTGAGTTTGAACGTGCAGCAGCATCAAACTTTACTACATTGGGAATAAACAAAAATTTAATGTTAGCAATGATGTTGCTGACTGGAGTTTTTGGCGTGCTCGCTGTAAAATATGTTGTTAAGTTTTTGCATAAACGTAGTTTTGTATCTGTGATTACTTCAAGAAAAAGTATAGATTGGAAGCGTGTACTATTTGGATTTCTATTGATTTTTGGGATTCAAGTGATTACATTATTCTTGGCTTATGGAGGAGATTCAGGAGAATTAATTTGGAATTTTAAACCAATGCCATTTTTTATTTTATTAATTGTTTCTTTTTTATTATTTCCTTTTCAAATAGGAACAGAAGAACTACTTTTTAGAGGTTATTTAATGCAAGGTTTTGGCGTAAGTACAAAATCTAAATTGTTTGCTTTAATAATTACATCATTGCTTTTTGGATTAATGCATGGAGCAAATCCTGAAGTTGCAGCATTAGGATATAGCGTAATGGTATTTTATATTGGTACAGGCTTGTTGTATGGAATTTCAACGTTGATGGATGAAGGTATGGAATTGGCGTTTGGTATGCATGCTGCAAATAATATTGCAGCATCTATTTTTATTACTGCAACATGGACAGTAATGCAAACAGACGCTTTATATATAGATACTGCAGAGCCATCTGTAGGAATAGAAATGTATTTTCCAGTTTTTGTAGTATATCCTATTCTTCTCTTCATTTTTTCAAAAAAATATAATTGGACAAATTGGAAAGAAAAATTGACAGGAAAAGTTGTTGCCATTTCAACTGTTGATGACAATTATAAAATATTGTGATAAAAAAAATGTCATTGTGAATGAGGCACGAATGTGGCAATCTCATAGAAAGTGAGATTACTTAGCTCAAAATGACAACTAAAGTGTTTGAACTCTTTTACTTCGCACTAAATAATACTGCTGCTTTATTAAAGTCTGAAGCAGCATTAATTACTTGTCTAAATGCTTCGTAGTGTTCTTTTGGGAATTCATTGATATAATAAGATTCTTCAATTGTTATCACCAATTTATTATTTTTTATTTCGTACTCTGAAAGCCATTTACAAAATAATTCACCTTCAACTTCCATTCTCTTGTTAATTTCCAATGATTCTAAACCTTCTAATGTGTAACCTTTAGGAATATCAACAGTAATGGTATAATTATATTGATTTGGATATTGCATTTCTATAGGATGAACACGTTCTTTTTCTTGATACAATTCACTCTGAGTACCTATAATTTTTCCAAGTTGAAAAATATAACTATCTCCTACTTCTTCTAATAATGCTGAAGATTCTGTAGTGCTTTTTACAATATATGGCAAGTTATATTCGGTTTGATTGATATCAGTATTTTCGACTTCAAAATTTAAAATATTTTTATCTTCAATACCAGAACCAGTCAATTGATCTTTAAGATTTACCTTGTCTTGACCAGTGAAGAAAGTCATCAATGCTCTATATAAAATTCCCCAATGCCCAGTATATTCTTGATTTTCATCAATGATAACTTTGTCAAAATCATCAGAAAAAGAAATGTTCATAGTACGCTTTATGTTACTGTAATTAGGATCATATTGAGATATTTTAGGAAAATAATACTCGACATCTTTATTAATAAACACACCGTGATTCCCTAAAATATTAGAAGGCGCTTCACTCAAGCGATAGTCAATTCTTGTAGGAGAAATATATTGTTTTATTTCTGGTAAGTAAATCATAAATTCTCGTAGCGCACTTGGATTGTAAAACTCAGGATCAAGTTTGTGTTCAAATCTATTTGCAGTTATAACAATTTGATATTCAATTTTCATTGCTTCCAAAAATTGTGCGTACGCTTTTACGATACTAAATTCACTTGCTGTTTTGTTCTTTAGGATATAATCAATATCATTTAATTGCTCATTTCTGTTCTTAACAACAGTAAAGTTATTTTTTATATAATTTTCTAAAAGACTTGCTTTGGTGTATAGCGAAATGTCACTTTTTTGATCTTTTAGAATTACATTCTCTACTTCTGCGATGGCACTTTTCTTAATTTCTTTTGGAAAATATCCAGAAGCAATGTTACTGATAGTATTGTTCCATAAATTTTCTTGTGTTAAATCAGGATTCCCAAAACATTGATATGCAACATAAATCTTGTTAGAATTGCTTGTTGCATAATCTTCTTCTACAGTCGCAGGAATATCATTTAAAACCAACTCTTCAACCAGTTTTTCTTCAAGATATGTGCGATCGAAAGATTGATCAATATTGTATGTTTTTATATTTCCAGTTAGGTTATTGGTAATGAAAATCATTTCCGAACGCTTGATTGGATAATCAAATTGTAATGTCTCACTACCAAACGGAGAAAATTCTTTTTCTATAGTGTATAAAACTTCAATTTCAGAACCGTTTTCTGCACCTTCGATAGCAAAAATTTGGAAATCTCCATATTTTTCTACATTCTCTATTTGTTTAATATTATTCTCATCAAGATTGGTAATTTTCCCTTCTTTACTGATAGTTCTTGCCTTGATGCTTTTTATCTTTTTTACGTTATACATAGATATATAAACCTGATTATGCTTTGCAATTCCAGTATCATCATTTACACGAATTATATTGTGTGTGGTTTCATAAATACTGATATTAGTTGTAATGGCAGATTGCTTAAATTCAACAATACTTTTCTTTAATAGGGCTATTGAAGATTCTTTGTTTTCTTTTGCTGTCAATTCATGTAACTTCGGATTTTCTTCCCAATCATACGTTTTGTAATATTGTGAAAATGAGATTGTTGCAATTAATAATAATGCAATAGTGAATATTTTTTTCATGCTGTTATTTTTATTGAGGTTACACCTCTAGACTGTACTTAAGATAAACTGAAGTCGAGACTTTATTGTTGTTTATATTTTTTCTAAAACGATACTTTTTTTGTACGCTTTTATCAAACTTTTTATAAAGATGTTGTAATCTTCAAACTGTTCGTTTTCAAGCGCCAATGTGTTCATGTAAATTGTCTTATTTACAATCAATTTATTTTCTTTCTGTTGAAATGTAAACGAATAACCATACAAGTCTAATTCGTTTGCAATATTTTTTGGAATAGCTTTTAATATATACCCTTCAGGAATTACGAATGTTGTGTTATAATTTCTGATATACTTATGATCTATTTTTTTTCCAAAACGTTGTTTTTCTGCTAATATGATAGCAGTTGATAATGGTTTTTCTAAATTTAAATTTAAATATACTTTAGAGCCAATTTTCTTTGAGTAATTGTTTATTTCTATATCATAACTAATTGAATAAGAATCGTTTTTAGAAGACAAATCACCTAAATCAATTTTTGTATAAGCAGTTTTGTTATTTCCAATTTGATACTTATTATTCAAGTATTCTTCATCAGTTTTATCATCTTTTTTATATTTCGCATCAACTATAAAATCAACCATTTCATAACCTTTCATTGTTCTTTTTCCTGATGCTTTTATCGTGCTTTCTTCTAATGTTATAATAGTTTCAATCAATGAAGTGTTTTTTTCTTTTCCTTGTATTGGAACTTTAACAATTTTAAATTCTTCATCAGAAATTCCAATTAAGGCCTCTTTAGATTGTGTAAACGAACTTGACATTCCAAAGGGAACATAACTGTCTGTTGCGTCTAAAAAGATGACTTCATCATCAATAAATACAGTAGTAATCATATGATTATCAACTATTGGAGTTGGGACTTCGTAATAAGAATATGGTCTGTCTCTTGTACCAATCCAAGTATGATGCGCTTCAATTCCAATATGATTCAGCATTTCATACAATATGTTTGCCATGTCCTTACAATCACCATAACGCTTATTGCAAACACTTGCTGCACCTCTTGGAATAAATCCGCCAAGACCGTCTTCAAAAGCTACATATGTGATATTATCTTGCACCCAATTAAAAATCGCTTTTGCTTTTTCTTTATCAGAATTTAAATCTTTTGTAAGGTTTTCAGAAATACTAAATACCTCTTCTAAATTTGATTTATCAACCTGATTTTTTAACGATACATACCAAGAATACAAATCTTTAACATCATTTAAAACAGGTTTTTCTACACCTTTTGTGTTATAATTTTTTATGTAAACAATAATATGAGGTAAATATTTTAAGACTGATAAACTTTTGTCTTCTTTTCTAAAATCACCAATATTATTGGCTTTCCAAGTATATATTGTCGACTTTTTCGTTTCCTTTTTTTCAAATAGTACGTTTGCTTTACCTAAATTAAAAGCCTTGTAGCCTAATTCTACATTTTTTGGAACTTCAACAGTATAAACAGCTTCTTTTGTTGGGACAAAAGAGCCAAATCGAAATGAACCTAAAAAATGAGGGTCTTTAATATTTTCTGTATACTTCAATGTTGTTTCGGCACCTTTTTTTACTATAGGAAAAACAAAATTGATACTCTGCTGATCGCTAAAAAAGACACTTCCGCCAAATTGATCTTTGGTCTCAAAATGATCTACTTCCATTTTTAACGAAGCATTTTCTGTAAAAGCCTCGATATCATTAATGTCAGTAAAACTATCAAAATGAATTAAATCATTTGCAAAATATAACTTGTTTGAAGTATTGTATTTTGCTTTTTTAAAAACATCATTGATAATTGTAAATTTATCTTTATTCAAAGTCACCTTTAAAGACTCACTTCTTTTAAGATAATAAAAATCTTCAGCATCAAAGTCAACAGGATTTTGAGCAATCATAAATTGACTAATACATAGAAATAGAACTACAATTTTTTTCATATGTTTTATTTATTGTTTTTTAACTGTCACATGGTGACTGCCTGCCGCAGGCAGGTTCGCTATTAATCATTATTTTAGTGATAATGATTTTACAAGCTCGGTTCATCTAATAATATTAAGTTTCAAATATATTGTTTAATGAATAGTTAACCAATGTTTGTATACCGAATTAAGAAAAATTTAAGACTTTACACATTTTATCTATCTTTTATAAACAATTGTTATGCCAATTTTGTTATTTTGTAGAATGCCATTTTCAATTCATAGAAAATTTCAACTAAACAACACATCTTTTGATAACACAAAGGACTTATTGGAATTTGCAGAAAGTTTTTCTTCATCTGTTTTTTCTTTCCTATCAGGCTTTTTATCAGATTCAGAAATGATTATAGTGCAAAGTTCTGGCTCAACGGGAAAACCAAAACTAATTGATATCAAAAAGGAATTTATGATAAATTCTGCTCTTGCAACAGGAGAATTCTTTAATTTAAAAGAGAATACAACTGCATTATTGTGTATGAATCCAAGTTTTATTGCAGGAAAGATGATGTTGGTTCGTGCGATGGTTTTAGGTTGGAAATTAGATATAGTTTCGCCAAGTTCAAATCCGTTAAAAGGAGTAGAAAAACAGTATGATTTTTGTGCAATGGTACCAATGCAAGTGTATCATTCATTTGATAACCTGTATAAAATAAAAAAGCTAATTGTTGGAGGAGGCGTAATTCCAACAGCGTTAGAATATAAATTGCAAACCATTAAAACGGAAATTTTTGCAACGTATGGAATGACAGAAACGATAACACATATTGCAGCGAAAAAGGTAAATAACTACCAAAATGTCTCCTTGAGCGCAGTCGAAAGATCTTTTTATAAAACTTTGCCAAACGTCAAAGTATCAAAAGATAAAAGAGGTTGTTTAGTAATTGATGCTCCAAAAGTTTCAGTAAATGCAGTTGTTACGAATGATTTGGTTGAGTTGATTTCTAATATCGAATTTCAATGGCTTGGTCGTTTTGATAACGTTATTAATTCGGGAGGTATTAAATTAATTCCAGAGCAAATAGAGGAGAAGTTAGCAGAAATTATTTCAGATAGATTTTTTGTTGCTTCTATTCCAGATGAAATTTTAGGAGAGAAATTGGTATTGATTGTTGAAAGTTTAAAAGTTGAAAAGTTGAAAAGTGTCATTCTAGATGAAGTGAAGACTCTCTCTCTTTCTAAATATGAAACTCCGAAGGAAATATACTTTGTAGAAAAGTTTGTAGAAACGGATACTAAAAAAATCCAACGGGAAATGACGTTGAAGTTAATTGCGTTATAGATTTAGTCTTTGAACTCATTTAAACTTTTATTAGTTTTTTCTTTTTGAATTTTTTAAGCGCTATAACTATGAACGACAGATAATTAAATCCCAACCAACTAGCCACAGTAGTATCAAATCTGTTCAGAAGTGAACGAAAACTGTCCATCCACGCATTTGTACGTTCTATTGCATACCTTTCTTTGTAAAGTTTTTGGTCAAAATATTCATCTCTGTCAGTATTACCATTGCGTTTATTGAAGCATATATTGGCATTGATGTCCTTTTTACTGCAAGAAGTTCTAAATTTTTTTGCGTCAAACCCTGCATCAGCATTGAGAAATAAGCCTTCTACAGAAATATTGGCTTGTTCTAATGTTCCAGTAACAACTTCAAATTGCACTTCTATATCATAAAGGTCATTGTGATTTCCTGCTAGAGGTTCAGACATCGCAATAGGAAGTCCTTGTCTGTCTGTCAAATAAAGAGCATTGGTGGTTTTACATTTCTTTCTCCCTTGGTATTCTACTTGTTCTCCTCCTCTTATTGCAGGAGTATGGCTACCGTCTAAATCGACACTGGAAAGGTCCAATTTAGATTTGTGCTTTTCCAAAAAGAATATCCAACAGCTCTTCCAAACTCCATTGACACACCATTTACGGTAATGATAATAAACCGACTCCCAACACAATGGTTTTTCTTTAAAAAAGACTTCTGTTGGTAATTGATGCCATTGCACTCCTGTTTTTAACTTGTAAAGAATGGCATTAACAATCTCTACTAATGGAACTGTGGGTGGAAATCCTCGTTTTGGCAATGGTATATGTGGTATAATCTCCATTTCTATTGTATCTTTGTCTAGTACTGTGTACATAATGGGTTGTTTTTAAATATTTTACGTATGTTAACGCAAATATAAACAACCCTTTTTTAACCTTATAAAAAGTTTAAATCACTTCTTTATTAATATCTAAAAAAATTTTATAAGCAAACAATTTTTTAAATCGTTCTCTTGAAATCTAGTTTACATTACCATAGAATGATATACATTCTGCACATCATCTTCTTCTTCCAGTTTTTCTAATAATTTCTCAACGTCTGCTTGTTGTTGTTCATTGAGTTTGGTTGTAGTTGTTGGAATACGCTCAAAACTAGAAGATAAAATTTCTACGTTTTCTTGTTCAAAGAAAGATTGAATTGCACCAAATTGCTCAAAAGGAGCATAGATGATAATTCCTTCTTCGTCATCAAAAACTTCTTCTACATCAAAATCTATTAATTCAAGTTCTAACTCTTCTAAATCAATAGAAATGTCTTCTTTTTTTAGCGTAAATGTACATGTATGATCAAACATAAAAATCACAGAACCTGAAGTTCCAAGGTTACCATTATACTTGTTAAAAACAGCACGAACATTGGCAACTGTTCGGTTATTATTGTCAGTTGCCGTTTCAATTACGACTGCAATTCCGTGAGGAGCATACCCTTCAAATAACACTTCCTTGTAGTTGGCAGTATCTTTGTCAGAAGCCTTTTTTATAGCACGTTCTACATTTTCTTTCGGCATATTCGCCGCTTTTGCATTTTGCATAACGGCCCTCAAACGGGAGTTTGCATCAGGATTTGTACCTCCTTCTTTCACAGCCATTACGATGTCTTTTCCTATTCTAGTAAACGTTTTTGCCATTGCTGACCAACGTTTCATTTTTCGCCCTTTTCTTAGTTCAAATGCTCTTCCCATTTATTAAATTATTTATTTTTGTTTAATACCTCGTGGCTTGCCCCGATTCCTCTTATTGGGTCTAGATCTTGTCCTGGGTTTTAATGCCTTTTACTAAATCAAACTCCGTGCCTAAAGTTCGCATCTTTAAACCTGGATAATCCCTAAATTAAATTGTTTTTCAATTGGTGCATTGTTTGCAGCTTCAATTCCCATACTTATCCACGTTCTTGTGTCTAAAGGGTCAATGACAGCATCTGTCCAAATACGAGAAGCGGCATAGTACGGAGAAGTTTGTTTGTCATAGCGCTCTTCAATCGTTTTTAAAATTTCTTGTTCTTTTTCAGGAGTTATTGTTTCGCCTTGTTTTTTTAACGATGCCGTTTCTATCTGCAATAAAACTTTTGCGGCTTGTGCACCTCCCATCACTGCCAATCGTGCACTTGGCCAAGCAACTATCAATCTTGGGTCATACGCTTTTCCACACATTGCGTAGTTTCCTGCTCCATACGAATTGCCAATGACGACCGTAAATTTTGGCACAACACTATTACTCACAGCATTCACCATTTTTGCACCGTCTTTGATGATTCCGCCGTGTTCAGATTTACTGCCAACCATAAAACCAGTAACATCTTGTAAGAAAATCAACGGTATTTTCTTTTGATTGCAATTTGAAATAAAACGAGTCGCTTTATCGGCACTATCAGAATAAATAACACCGCCAAATTGCATTTCTTTTTTGGCGTTTTTCACTACTTTTCGTTGATTGGCAACAATACCAACTGCCCAACCATCGATGCGAGTGTAGCCACAAATAATAGTTTTGCCATAATCAGCCTTGTATTCTTCAAACTCTGATTTGTCAATCAATCGTTTGATAATTTCTTTCATATCATATTGACCAGTTCTTAATTTTGGCAATATTCCGTAGATATCTTCTTGTTTTTCTTTTGGTTTGGATGTTTTTACACGATTAAAGCCTGCTTTTTCGCTGTTTCCAATCTTGCCAATGATATTTTTAATTTTATCCAAAGCATCTTTGTCATCAGTTGCTTTATAGTCAGTAACACCACTAATTTCACAATGTGTCGTTGCGCCTCCAAGAGTTTCACTATCTATACTTTCTCCGATTGCGGCTTTTACCAAATAACTTCCAGCCAAGAAAATACTTCCAGTTTTATCAACAATAATGGCTTCGTCACTCATGATTGGCAAGTATGCTCCTCCTGCAACGCAAGAGCCCATAATTGCAGAAATTTGTGTAATTCCCATGCTACTCATTATAGCATTATTTCTAAAAATACGTCCGAAATGCTCTTTGTCTGGAAAAATTTCATCTTGCATCGGCAAATAAACTCCTGCAGAATCCACCAAATAAATAATTGATAATTTATTTTCGATAGCTATTTCTTGAGCTCTTAGGTTTTTCTTTCCTGTAATTGGAAACCAAGCACCTGCTTTTACAGTCGCATCATTGGCAACAACAATACATTGTTTTCCTGAAACATATCCAATTTTTACCACAACTCCTGCTGACGGACAACCTCCATGTTCTGCATACATTTCATCACCTGCAAATGCAGCAATTTCAATACTTTTAGACTTACTATCAAGCAGATAATCAATGCGTTCTCGTGCAGTTAATTTTCCTTTTGCTCGATGCTTGTCTATCCGTTTTTGACCGCCACCAAGTTTTACTTTGGTAAATCTTTTTCGTAAATCAGAAACTAAAAGTTTATTATAATCTTCGTTTTTATTGAAGTTGATGTCCATACTATGAGTATTCAATATTGAGTTGCTAAAGTAAGAAAATTTAATTGTTGCTTTGATGAATAATCATTAAAAAACGCAGTATTTGTAACAAATGTGAAATAATTACTACAGCTGTTGTGCATTTTAAATAATGCTAATTTTAATACTGTTAATGTTTCTGTTAAAAATCTTCGTCGTCTTCTGTTGTAAACGCTTCTGTCTATTTTTAAGGAAATGATCTTTGGAAGTTTTCTAAATAAATTATTCTCATTGTTATTCCCATAAATTCGGCTGTCAAACCTAAACTGACCAGTTCTAAATCGCTCATCTTTGGTTGACGCCTTTGATAGGCTAAAAGTTGGTCTTTTGATATTTTTTGTAATACTTCTAAAATTCTTTCGTAATTTGACTCAAGTTACTCATAATTAATGTTTTATCACTAAAACAAGTTACTGATTTTCAGTAAGAGGAACAACTTTTTTAACTTAAATCATAATAACAACGAGTATTTATAATAAAAAAATAAGAAATGAAAAACATAATAGTATTTGCAGGAAGTAATAGTAAAAACTCAATCAATAAACGGTTAGCAGTATATACTTCTGGTTTACTTAAAAATGTTGAAGTATCTGTATTGGATTTAAATGATTTTACATTGCCATTTCTTTAAAAGAAAAAATGAGAAGAGGGAGTTATTTTTTAGACGTGTTTTTGTTTGCGAACTCAAAGAGTTCTGCATATTCAACATCTAAAGCATTTGTGATTTTTAGTAAGGTTTTTACCGTACAATTCATGAGCCCCCTTTCAATTCGTTGTATGGTAGATTTTTCTATAAGTGCCTCTATTCCTAACTTTTGTTGGGATAGTTTTCTTTCTTTTCGTAAAACTCTAATTCTTATCCCAAGTTGTTTAAGAAATTCATCAGTATTAGGATACTTCATTGTGAAAAGTTTATCTAGCAAGATAGTTGTTAGTAAAATAAAAAAAGGCTAATTATAATTAGCCTTTTTAAAATAATTTTATATATTTGTAAACCTAAAAGTTGCATTTGCTAGTTGAATCTACCTATTCTAATATTTGCGCCAACAAGCATTGTATAAAACAACTTGCGAAATTAAAAAAAGTAATTATTAACCAGTTGTGAAATAAATCAGATTGTAGAACTCAATTATTATGAAACAACTATTAAAATATCTAGTATTGACACTAGTTGTTACAAACACTTATTTTGTAACAGCTCAAAATGATTCTATTAAAAAGAATTATTTACAAATTAGCCCAAGGGCGGGACATTGATTTTCCTTCTTTTAAGAACAACACTCCTTATACCAGATTATAAGGCAGGACTAGATTTAGGAGTGTCTATAGACTATTATTGGAGATGGTTTGGTATTGGTATAGGCTATGACTACATCAAAAATAAACCAGAAAGTACCTATCCTACAGCAAATTTATTTGATGCGTTCTAGGAGCACTTATTACAAACTTTGCACTATCCGAAGCCACAGTTAAAAGAAGTTTTCTTGGTATAGGACCAAATTTTCAACATCGAAGTAGAAATAACAAGTCTACTGTCAGAATTGAATACTAGACCAGGTCTTGCGTTCTATCAAAGGAGGAAGAACACTTTTGTATGATGTTGCTAATAGTCGTGATTTGAATGTCCATGCAGGCTATAATGATAAAAGTGTTTTTTCAGCAAGAAGGACAACTACGATTTAATTATTTCTTCAGCCAAAGTAGAAATACTGGAGTACATTTAGGAGCCTATTATTCACGTCACTTTAATGTAACTGAATTAGTAAAAGGTGGAAAATCAGCTTCTTACTGGAAGTTGGATGACACTACACTGCCAGGAAGTTGTATAACAAAAACAAATGGAAATACACAGCGACTTGAACCATGCATACACGACCTTTCTTCTGTTGGAGTAATTGCAGGATTAACGTTTCGTTTTCCAAAAAAGAGTAATTGTAATGTTTGTGGTTTAGATCATACACCTCATTGTTGTGCTACATGTGGTTGTGGTGTAACCGTTACTGCCAAAGACAAGTTTACTGGAGAATTGCTTCCAGATACTGATATCGTATTAACAGATCTTAATGGAAATGTTGTAAAAAGCACTACCACAAATTCTTATGGAGTAGCAGTTTTTGAAGATCTAAGTGAAGACGACTATTTAATAAAAGGGAAATTATACAATATAGATTTAGAAGAAAATACAATTAGTAAAGACGAATTTAAAAATTGTAAAAAGAACTCAGCTTGGTATTCAAAAAGAACTTGTATCTGGCGACAGAAACTCTTATTTTAAAAGGAAGTGCAGTAGAATGTACTACTCCAAAAGGATCTAGAAGGGGTTTCTGTGACACTAAAAAACACAAGTAAAGCGGAACAAAAAAGTACAGTTACCGATTCCGATGGAATCTATATTGTCCATTTAAATGAAGCAGCGACCTATACAATTGTTGGAAAAAAAGACAATTATATTTCTCAAGTTGAAACTGTTTCGACCAATGATTATAATAGAACTACAACTCTTTTCGTAAAACTTGAAATTTGCTTAACGTATGTCGAGTGTAACACAGCAATACCGATGGAAAATATCAATTTTGATTTAGATAAGGATTTTGTTCGTCAAGATGCTAAACCAGAACTGAATAAGTTGGTAACATTTATGAAAACCAATCCAATGGTTAAAGTTGAGTTAAGTTCTCATACAGATAGCCAAGGAAGTGATAGTTATAACGAAGACTTATCGCAACGTAGAGCAACAAACTCTGCAGCCTATATCATTTCTCAAGGAATTGATTATAGTAGAATTATTGCTAAAGGTTATGGAGAATACCGATTGTTAAATCGTTGTACAAATGGCGTACAATGTATTGATAGTGAGCATGAAGTAAACCGTAGAACAGAGTTTAAAGTGCTGTGTCCAGAATAATAATATTTGAATTGATTAAGCAATTAATCTAAAACCAAATCAAGGCAGTTGTAAACTTGCTACCTTGATTTAATTATAAACTAAATAAAACATAGAAATAATGGAAAATTATAAAGCAACAATTTTAAATGTAGTAGCAATGCTACTATTATTAGTGCCAATTTCTTGTGACAATGATGAGAATTGTGAATATACGACATGTATTTCAAATGCTCCAAATTCAGCATTAGCAGGATGGACAGTAGCTACTTGTCATAGCCGTAGATTAGGTGATCCAGTAGGTGTAATTTACAATACGAGTCAAAATTCTACAGCACCAATAGCTGATGATTGGGGATCAAATGGTTTAAATACTGTAGCAAATACAATTCATCCTATAAGTTGGACACCTGCAAATATTGGGCAAGTTTTTGGGATTGCAATAGATAATAATGAAAATATTTATTTAGCAGCGTCACATATATATGATCAATCAGGAACAATAACTCTAACAAATACTAATCCAGGACAAGTATATAAAAGTTCAGGGCATCCAACTTGGAATACAGTACCTTTGTTTTCATTACCAAATACTGGTGGGAATTTAAATGGAACTGAAATATTGCTTATGATAAAGTAAACAATCAGTTATTTGTCACTAACCTTGAAGATGGTAAAATCTACAGATATAGTGTGTCAGGAGGAACTCTAGTAGGAACAGCATTTGATCCATGGGTTGCAGATATTTCTGGAGCAGGAATTGTGGGTCAAGATGAACAAGTTTGGGGCAGTAGGCGTAAACTATGAAAGTGGAAGTGTAAAAGTTTATTTTCCAAGGATTACAACTGCAGGCACAAGAAACTTATATTCTATAACACTTCAAAGTGATGGTAGTTTTCCAACAGGAACTAATCCAGAAATTGTGGAGATAAATGCTATTCCAGGCACTCAAAATGTTATTTCAGATATTGCATTTTCTAGTAATACAGGAGAAATGTTACTTTCTGAAAGAGGAGCACCTCATAGTGCCAAAGTTGTTGAGTTATACAAGAACTGGAACAACTTGGGCTTTTAAAACACAATATTTTATTGGTGGTTTTTCTGGAGAAAATTCTGCTGGAGGTGTTGATTTTGCATATACAAATAATGGAAATAACGTGAGTGCTATATGCGATGATTTCTTTTGGGCGTCAGGAAATTATATGATGGCAACTAATTTTGTAAGTGCTCCGAATTTTAATCTAATTTATGGTCTTGAAGGAATCTCTTATGCTGGAAATAATTCTGTAACAGCTACAACTCCAACAGCCAATAAAGACACTGATTTATTTATTGACTTAGATCCAAATGGTAACGATAAAGGAGGATTAGGAGACGTTGAAGTTTTTGATGCATCTGCTTGTTTTGACACATGTACTACTTCTATACCATAATCTAATAAAAACGAATTATAAATTTAAAACCTAAAAAAATAAAATACTCGATTTAAATTTATAGTTAATTCCTTTGATACTATTGCTTCATTTTTTGGACTACGTCTTTCTATTTTGCTTATATTTGAAAATAATAAGAAAAGCAAAATAGAAAGACTAAACACAACATCAGATAAATGACAATAATTTTTCCTTCAGAAAAATTACTGCACTTATCCATATGTTGTGTGCAATATTGAGTGACTATTTGCCAACAATATTTTCACTCGAAAACTATAGATTATCATCAGAAGTTTTAAATGATAAATTGATTATCTAAATTTAGAAAAACAAATTTTATGAAATTACGTAAATACATACCATTCATTCTTTTAATTTTGACTTTAGGTTGTGAAAAAGGTGATGAAAAGGTTGAAATTGAAACTGAAAAAATTGTAAACGGTAGAATTTTATTTTCAGAAAATAATCTAGTTCCAGAAAATTTAAAAGTACTATCATTAGATGGCATTACAGAACTAGGAATCAATACAAATCTTGATTTGCCTTCATCTTCAAATGAATTGGAATTTTTATTAACTGACGATAATCAATTGCTTTTTGTTAGAAAAAAACATCCAAATTTAAACGATGTAAAATTGTCAAGTGAATCGACTGTTTTATTTTTATGCACATATAACTCAGCTTATTATAAGTTAGATGATTCTAATAAAAATATAATAGTTAATCAGGTACTTAATAATCCAAATTTCATATCTGCTAAAAACATATTAGACAATTCTACGTCAATAAATTTAAGTGACGAAAACTTTAAACAAAAAATACAAGAAATTATAACCCAAATCTATTCTGTAGAAAATTTAGCCTTACTAAGTCGAAATCAAATGCCACTTCTGGAATTAACAACAATCTATACTGCTTTTGATAATATATTATCAATAAAAAATAATGCAGACATTCACGTAGGATTTAGTATTACTAAAGATGGTAATCCATTCGATGATGGATTAGATGATGGATTATTAGATGGGCAGGAACAAGAAGATATTACAATTACAGATGTAAATGCGGTATACCATATTAAATCTAATTCAGGTGCTGATATTTCAGGAGTATTTAATGATAACGACCTAGAAGAAATTGAAGCTTTTAATGCTGACTTTCGTAAATTCTTATTTGATAGTTTTATTGTTTTAGCTCAACTAGCAGTACCAACTATTGATAATGATTGCTTTGAACCAATTTTCGATAGCGCAATTGATGCAATAGATTTCGCTGAGGAATATGGAAATAACAATGTAGCACCTGATGTACTTGTTGAAGCATTTCTTGATATTCAACCAACTATAGCTGAACTTTTATCTGACGGAGTACAATGTGTTGGTGTAAACTCAACAATATTGGAGGAGATTTTCGAAGTATTTAACGTTATTAATGATATTATTAACGCTGCTAATTTCCTTAATGACCAACTTAACGTTATATCTCAATATATTCAATTTGAAAACTCTGAATATGATTGTTACTATAAAGTAGAAACAGTATTTTATGAATGTGATAATCCTACAGTAGGAGAGCCAACTGGACCAGTACCTTTAAATAATGCAGAGAATGTTCCTGTTAATGGCACTTTTTCATTCAGCTTAGGAGACAATACACCTGATTACGCAGCATTTAAAATATATACTGGTTTAAGCACTAATTTGACAAATTTCACAATAACAAATTCTACATTTAATCAGTATTCAAATCTACAACAAGGAACTACTTATTATTGGAAGGTGGAAGTAATTAATCCTGCAACAGATCAAATTTTATCAACATCAAATACTTGGAGTTTTACTACTATAGGAACATCAGATACAATTCCATCTTTATCTACAACTTCAATTACGAATATTACTGAAACATCTGCATCAAGTGGTGGAAATGTTACTAATGATGGTGGAAGTAATGTTACAGCTAAAGGTATTTGTTGGAGTACAAACCAAAATCCAACTACAAATAACGACAGTACAAACAATGGAACTGGTACTGGAACTTTTACAAGTTCATTAACTAACCTAAATCCTAATACAACTTATTATGTAAGAGCTTACGCAACTAATAATGAGGGAACTGCTTATGGAAATCAACAAACTTTTACAACTGACTCAAGTAATAATTCCACACCAACAGTAACAACTAGTTCAATAACTAACGTTACTGAAACATCTGCATCAAGTGGTGGGAATGTTACCAACGATGGCGGAAACAATGTTACTGCTAGAGGAATTTGTTGGAGTACAAACCAAAATCCAACAACAAGTAACAACAGTACAAACAACGGAACTGGAACCGGAACTTTTACAAGTTCATTGTCAAACTTAAATTCTAATACTACTTATTATGTTAGAGCCTATGCAACAAATAGCGAGGGAACTTCTTATGGTAGTCAAGAAATTTTTACGACATCAAATAATTCTAGCCAACCAAATTTAGTATTTAGCGATTTTAGAATTGATGGGGATGACAATAACAATGAAATTGTGGAAGCTGGTGAAGATATTGACTTGGATATACAGGTTCAAAACATTGGAAATGCGACTGCTAATAATGTGGATGTATACTTTGACACAAACGACTCTGACATTAACATTTCCGACCATAGCCAAGGGTATGGTGACGTAACTCATGGTTCATATGATTGGAATAGTGGAAATTTAGATTTTCAAGTTTCGGCAGATTGCCCAACTAAAACAGTAACATTTACTGTTACTTTCTCTTCTGATGAAGGTACTTGGAATGACAGTTTTACAATTAATGTGCAAGGTTCAAGTGGAGGAAATCCGATTTCAATAACACCAGCTGACGATGATTGCTCTGCACCTTTAATGCAAGTAAACCAAGAATACGAAATTAACATAAATGTTTCAAACTATGGTTCAGCAATTCCAATCGATGGAGAAAGTTCTGGAGGTGGTAATGTTAGAGGTTTTTGGTTATCTTTTTATGTTCCAAGTGGGACTACTGTTAATGATGTCAAAATTTATGACGTAAGTAATAATTTTGACCCAGTAATTGGCACACGTACTAATTGCACCTTTACAAATTATCTTCCCGATATTACCACAACAAACTATTATAATTACGCAAATCAAAATGGAATTGGTGGTAATGAGACTTTTAGAAATAATTTTGTTGGTGATAGTGGCTCAAATAATGACGGAGTTTATTATGTTCGAATTTATCATTATTATGGAAATGAAACCCCAAGTATTAGTTTTAAAATGATAGTTGAATAAAATACTGCACACAACAATGGTAATCGTTGCACAAGAATATAAAATCAATCCAAAAAAGTTGACATAAGCGATTTTTTAGAAAAAACTTATTTTAAAATTCATACAAATTCTAAATTTTTAACTGGTTTAAAGTTGCTTATTTGAAGTACTATCACCTCTTTTATTTGATATAAGTAAAAAGCAAGTCTTTGCTTGTTAGTTTGTACAGTTTTGCTAGTGAATTTTAGGTATTTCTTGATATTATAAGCAATTGCAGCCATATGCATAACCTTGTTGGCTTGTTGAATACCAATCGTATTTATTTTACGGAGTCCCATAAATTGAGTGAGGGTCCCAAAAACAGGCTCAACAGTACTACTGCGTTTGTATTTCATATAACGTCCTTGTTTGGAGTTTACTCTTTTGTTATTGCGTTCATATTCTTCTCGATAATAGGTTACAGTAAACTTCTTTTCTTGTGCCGTTTTACCCAAACATTGTTGCTTTATAGGGCAAGTCTTACAAAATAGTGATGAACATCTATATTCTTTCTTTTTTGTACCTGTTTTATAATCTCTAAACACTTTTTTAAACGGTATTGTTTTTCCTTGTGGACATATATAACAATCTTGTTCTTTATCATATAAAAAACCTTCTGGTCCTCCTTTGTAAGTTCCATGTGGTGGGATATAACTTTCTAAGGCTTCGGTTTCTAAAAAGGCATAATTGCTACCATCACTATAGCCTGTATCTGCCAATATGTTTTGCCAAAGTAATCCGTTTTTATCTAATCGCTTTTTTAATCGAACAGTGATATCTTCTAAACATTGACTGTCTTTTTTATCTGCATGATAGGCTTTAATATCTGTTATCACATGATGACCCGTATCTACACTTAGTTGACTACTATAGTTGAGCTTCCTAGCTTTGCCTGGTTTGACACTTATCCGAGCATCTGGATCGGTTGGACTATAATGGGTTTTGTTGGATGTATATTTAGATCCCTTATTTCCTGCCCCTGGACGATAATTCTGGTCTTTAGACCATTTTTTATTGCTGCTTTTTATGGCTTGTAATTCTCTTGGCTTTGCAGTAACAGTTTGTTGCTCCTTACTTGCCTTATTCTCTTTTGCTTTACGTGTATTCTTGGGTTTATCGGCATCGCTAATATGACGAACCTTGAGTAAATAATCTTCTAGTTCTTCGGCAGGTACTTTTAGTTCCAATGTATCCATAGAAGCATTGGCTTTTATAGGTGCAGAATCTATGGCTTGGGTATGACCAGAAACCATCCCTTTGTTTATACACATTTGTAATACTTTGGTAAAAAATTCTTCAAATACTGCTTCTGTATATAATTGTCGGGTACGACTTATGGTAGAATGCCAAGGTAATGGTTCATCAATATCATAACCTATAAAATACAAAATATCTAACCGCATTGCACAATGAGAGATTAATTTGCGATCGCTTATGATGTTTTCTAAATATCCTACTAAACAAAGTTTAAAGAAAACTATAGGATCAATACTCTCCTGTCCACTCTCTCCATAAAATGGTCTTGTGAGTTTATACAAAAAGTCTAAATCTAAAACTTTATGTAATCTTCGATAAAAATTGTTCTTGGGAACTCGGTCGCTTAACTGAAAATTAGCAAACAACTTTTCTTGGTATATTTTCTTTCCTTGCATGTATAAAGATACTTAATATCAATGGATTAACAAAATAATTTAAAACCTTTATTATTATTTTTTTTTGTGAAATTAATTGTATCTTGTGCAACAGGCACATTTATAAAAATAATAGCGGTTTTAATCGCTAAAACGTAACAAAGTGAAATATAAAAAGGGTTTGTGTTTAACCGAAAAGTAAGTGCATAAAAAGCCGCTACTATTCTTATACTAGACCGTTGTGTGCAATTAAAAAAATAACGGTTAAAATGGACTGACCATCCAAAATCGGAAAATGTGAAAGTTGAAACCGAAGTAAAAGAAAAAGTAAACTGAGTTTTTGAAAATCAAAAGAGTAGAAAATAAAAATTTATAAACATAGAGAAATCTTAAAAGAAAGTAGATTCTCTTTAAAAATTAACCATATGAAAAATGGATTAAACAAATTTGCAAAAGGAATGTTTGCAATCTTTACTATTAAATTATTATTTATTGGAACATTTTTAATTATTCAATCTTGTAGTGAAGAATCAAGTGAAATTGAAATTAGTTCAGCAGAAAATAATTTTATAGAATCATTACAAATATCAAAAAATAATTTTTCCAGCATTAAAGTAAATAAAAAATCTTCAATTAACGGAAACTTACTAAGGAGAGGAATAGACGAAGAATTAGGAGAAATAACTTTAGTTAAAACAAGTCCTGACAAAGATTAGAAATTGAAAATTTTAATCAAGTTGTTGATTTTATTAATACTGGAGATTTAGAAATAAGTTCTGAAGAGCTTCTATGCGAAGACAGTAGTACATTATGTATATCTATTGATAAACAAGAAACAAAAAATGCATTAAGCCCTGCTATAAATTCAGCAAAAAACTATTTATACGCATCAGGTTTTAACGATTCTGATATAGTTGAAATATTAGATGGAAAGGATGATTCAGCAAATTTTACGAGCTCTTGTCCCTTTAGTTCAATTGATGGTGATGGTTAGTTCAGAAACAACTCCTTTAGGATATAATAGTAATGACTTCATAAATTTGATGTTTGGCGTGCAAACTGTAAATGCTCAAAACTGGAGTAAAATCGTTAGATGTGCTCAAAAAGCATTCGGTTTTGATGATTTAAGCAAATTTAGAGATTGGAAAAATATGAAAAAAGGAGCACAAAAAAAGTTATTAAGAAGAGTTGCAGGTAAAATGGTTGCAAGATATGCATCTGCTTGGGTTGGTGTAGGATTAATAGTTGGAGAATTTGCTTTATGTATGTATTTATGAATATTATTTTGTTTATCGCAGTCCACTTTTTTTCTGCTTTCGGAATTTTTTATTTTTTTAATGAAAAAAATGTTGAAAAATTAAAAGATAGAAGTATTCTGAAAATAGCAATTATTTTGTTAATTATGTTTGGCTTGATAGGAAATTATTTTTTATCAGAATATATTTTAACTAAATAACTGCACACAACCACGTATATAAAAAATAGCAGTTAAGCGCTAAACTTTAAGTTTTGTACTTAACTGCTATTTTAATTAAAACTGAAAATATTAGCATTTTATTCTGCTACTTTTCATATACAATAACGTTGTAGTGCATTTGAGAAAAACCGAAATGAACAAGAAAACTATTCTTTCAAAGAAAATTATTAGACAAATAAATAAGTCGATTTCTGACTCTGAACACAAATTAAATATCGATTTCTTAAAGAAGGAAAAATATTATAATTATGAAATTGAAGAATGGTATGGAGAAGTGTTTGGAATAAAAGGAGAGTTACGAAAAAAAATTATTGAAACTCTATTGAAAATATATTTTGAATGGAAAAATGAACTTGACAAATTATTCAATAAAGAATATTATTTAGCAATTTGGCTTTATAACCTGAGTTCGACCTAAGGTTTTAACAAAACAATGCTAGTTGATTTGTATTTTGAGTTTCAAACTTGATAGAAGGTTTCTTTTCTTGAAAAGAATAAGCAATAAGACTCGCTACTAAATTGGTGATAAAGTTACCAAAACTTCTATGTCTAGAATGTTCTGCTTGACAGATGTTTTTAAGTTGGTCATTGATGGTTTCTATTACAGACCTTTTCCTAAGTAGAATCTTATCTCTCATTGTCATCAATATGTTTTTCATATTATTTCTAATTCCAGTTACTAAATGAAGCCCTTGATCAAACAACAAAGATGACAATTCTTTAGAAATATATCCTTTATCTGCATATAATTTTCCGAATATTTTGGCTAAAAAGTTCTCTTGCTTTAAAGGGGCTCTATCATCTACATTGGCTTGAGTGATAACAAATTCAAGCAATTCTCCTTTGTCATTGACTATGATATGAAGTTTAAAACCATAAAACCATCCCATAGTAGATTTTCCTATAGTTGCAATGTCTTTGAAAACTTGATTTTTTGAGATTCGTTTTTTATTACAAACACGAACAGGAGTAGAATCAATAAAAGAAATTCCTGTACATTTTCCTAAACAGCAAGTTTTCATATACAAACACAAAGGCAACATATTGGATTGCATAAGTTCTGTGAAACGATTATATGAAACTGTTTTTGGAAATTCTTGACTAAGGTGTTTTCGAACATAGAACAAATAATAGTGTTTGAAATTTCGATAACCACTTATATGAAACAAAACTGTGATTGTCAAAATTTCGCTCATTGACATTTTAAATTTTCTATTTCGAGTCTTTTTTCCTGTAGAAAGTTGTTTTTTCTTAAATTCAGGTTCAAAAACAATACAAAAATCATCAATAGAACAAAAAATAGTTGTAATTTTATCTGTAGAAATCATAAGTAGAAATTTAGTTAAACATTTGATTTTTAATACTTAAATGTACTATTTTTCTACTTTTTATCCTAATTAAATGATGACTTTCTTAGGTCGAACTCAGGTTTATAATCCGAGAATGCTGAAATCAGAAATTGTGTGTGCAATAGGTGAAAAAGTAACTTATTACGAAAATGAATTTTTTTTAGTTTCTAATAAAAATAATGAATTTGACCTAAATCACCTTGGAGAATTATCAACTGAATTACAAAAATTTACTTGGGACAGAAAAATTGACTTGGATTCTACTCACGAATGGGAAATAAATTTTCCTAAAGAACAATATGAGTCTGAAAAGGAATATAATAAAGACCAGAAATTTTATAATAAACTAATTCAAGATAAATTTCACGTAGTTGAAAAAGACAACGAGAAAATATATTTTCATCCGAAAGGAGATGTTTGGATTGGGAAACTGAAATAAAAAACGCACTACAACACCAGTAATCGTTGCACAAGAATATAAAATCAATCCAAAAAAGTTGACCTAAGCGATTTTTTTAGAGAAAACCTATTTTAAAATTCATACAAATACTAAATTTTTAACTGGTTTAAAGTTGCTTATTTGAAAAAAATTCAAGATTTATCTTGAGTTTTTTATTTTCTAAAATAGTGTATCTTGCAATATATTATGCGCGCATAATAACTAGCTTTATTATTTATGAAATGAGTATGTTAAAAGTATTATCTCCCAAGGGAATAATTAATAGCGAACCTGCCTGCGACAGGCAGGCACCATGTAACAGTTAAAAAAACAAGAGATACAAGCACATGAAATATAAACATATTTTTGAACCATTAGATTTAGGTTTCACAACCTTAAAAAATAGAATTTTAATGGGTTCTATGCATACTGGTCTTGAAGAAGAAAAAAACGGATTAGAAAAAATAGCACGTTATTATGCTGAGCGCGCAAAAGGAGGTGTTGGACTAATTGTTACAGGAGGAATTGCTCCAAACATTCAAGGTTGGACAGGACTATTTTCTGCAAGAATGAGTTCAAAAAAACATGCACTTCATCATAAAGTAATTACTGATGCTGTGCATAAAGAAGGAGGGAAAATATGTATGCAAATTTTACATGCAGGACGTTATGGTTATCATCCATTTAATGTTGCTCCTTCCAAAATTAAATCACCAATAACACCTTTTAAGCCTTTTAAACTCAATCAGTCTGGAATTAAAAGAACCATTCGTGATTTTGTAAATTCTGCTAAATTATCAAAATTGGCAGGTTATGATGGTGTAGAAATAATGGGTTCCGAAGGATATTTAATCAACCAATTTATTGCTGAAAGAACAAATAAACGTACCGATAATTATGGGGGAAGTTATGAGAATCGTATGCGTTTGCCTATTGAATTGGTAAAACAAACACGTGAAGCTGTTGGTAATGAATTTATTATCATTTATAGATTATCAATGCTTGATTTGGTTGAAAAAGGAAGCACGTGGGATGAAGTAGTTCAATTAGGAAAAGAAATTGAAAAAGCAGGAGCAACAATTATTAATACTGGAATAGGATGGCACGAATCAAGAATTCCAACCATAGCAACATCAGTTCCAAGAGCTGCTTTTACATGGGTTACAAAAAAAATGAAATCAGAAATTAAAATTCCATTAATTACTTCCAATAGAATTAATATGCCAGAAACTGCTGAAAAAGTATTGGCAGACGGTCATGCAGATATGATTTCTATGGCAAGACCCTTCTTAGCAGATCCAGAATGGGTAAATAAAGCCAAAGCCGAAAAAGATGATGAAATTAATACGTGTATTGGTTGTAATCAAGCGTGTTTAGATCATGTTTTTCAGCAGAAAGTAGCGAGTTGTTTGGTAAATCCGAGAGCCTGTTATGAGACTGAATTAAACTACAATAAAACTGATAAAAAGAAAAAAATTGCAGTTGTTGGTGCTGGTCCTGCAGGAATGTCAGCAGCATCTATTTTAGGAGAACGAGGACATAATGTTACGTTATTTGATGCTGATAAAGAAATTGGAGGACAGTTTAATATTGCAAAACAAATTCCGGGAAAAGAAGAATTTTATGAAACGATTCGTTATTTCAAAAAGCAATTAGAGCTTCATAATGTTACTGTAAAATTAAATATAAGAGTATCTTCGGATGAATTAGTTGGCGGTAGTTTTGATGAAGTAATTATTGCAACAGGAATAAAACCAAGAATGCCAAAAATTGAAGGAATTGAACATACTAAAGTGCTAAATTATTTAGATGTTTTGAAATTTAAAAAACCAGTTGGAAAACGTGTTGCTGTTATTGGTGCTGGAGGAATTGGTTTTGATGTATCAGAATACTTGGCTCACGAAGGTGAAAGTACTTCTCAAAATATTGATGCTTGGCTCAAAGAATGGGGAATTGATAAAACCTTAAAATCAAGAAGTGGTATTGAAGGCGTTGTATCAGAAATAGAACCTTCTCCAAGAGATATTTTTATGTTCAAACGTAGCAAAGGTAAATTTGGAGGTAAATTAGGTAAAACTACAGGGTGGATTCATCGTTCGACATTAAAAAAGAAAAACGTGCGGTTTATTAACGAAGTTCAATATACAAAAATTGACGATGAAGGTTTGCATTACACTCAAAATGAAGAACAAAAGATATTAAAAGTTGATAATGTAATTATCTGCGCAGGTCAAACTCCGTTAAAAGAATTAGTTACTCCATTAAAAGAAAAAGGAATAAAAGTCCATGTGATTGGTGGTGCAGATGTTGCGACAGAATTAGATGCAAAACGCGCAATTAATCAAGGATGTAGATTGGCAGCTGAACTATAAGAAATAACAAAATAAATGACGATATTTGTATTTCAAACTACAAAATTACTGATATATGGCAATGAATAAAAATACAGTACTCGCTTGGGCAACTTTTATAATGATTTTTGTTGGAGTTGCATTAATATTAATGGGAGCATATAGATACGAAGATGTTGCAGGTTGGGGATTTGCTGCTGTTGGTGTAGGATTTTTTGCAATTGCTTGGGTATTTAACGCGCTCAAGGGAAGAGTATAAGGGGCAAAGGGTCAAAGGTTTTGATGAAAAGAGAAGGCACCTAAACGAGAAACAAATAAACTTATAAACGATTGTAATGAGTGACGACAAGAAGATAATATTTTCGATGACCAGAGTCAGTAAGACGTATGCTGGAGCAAATAAGCCTGTCTTAAAAAATATACATTTAAGTTTTTTCTATGGAGCAAAAATTGGAATTTTAGGCCTCAATGGTTCTGGAAAATCAACTTTGATGAAAATTATTGCTGGAATTGAGAAAAATTATCAAGGAGATATAAACTTTAATCAAGGGCTAACAGTTGGTTATCTCTCGCAAGAACCAAAATTAGACGAAACAAAAACGGTAATTGATATTGTAAGAGAAGGCGTTGCAGAAACTGTTGCTGTACTCGAAGAGTATAATAAAATTAACGACATGTTTGGGTTAGAAGAAGTCTATTCCGATGCCGACAAGATGGAAAAGTTGATGAATCAACAAGCAGTATTGCAAGATAAAATAGATGCATTAGACGCTTGGGAATTAGATACGAAATTAGAGATCGCAATGGATGCTTTACGAACACCAGAAGGCGACACACCAATAAGCGTATTATCTGGAGGAGAAAGGCGTAGAGTTGCTTTATGTAGATTGTTATTGCAACAACCTGATGTTTTATTGCTCGACGAGCCAACAAATCACCTCGATGCTGAATCAGTACATTGGTTAGAGCATCACTTATCGCAATATAAAGGAACTGTCATTGCAGTAACGCACGATAGATATTTCTTAGACAATGTTGCAGGATGGATTTTGGAGTTGGATAGAGGTGAAGGTATTCCTTGGAAAGGGAATTACTCATCTTGGTTAGAGCAAAAAGGGAATAGACTTAAGCAAGAAGAAAAAACTGCTTCAAAAAGACAAAAAACTTTAGAACGAGAATTAGAATGGGTACGTCAAGGAGCAAAAGGACGCCAGTCAAAATCGAAAGCACGTTTGGCGAATTATGATAAATTGATGAGCCAAGATCAAAAACAATTGGAAGAAAAACTAGAAATTTATATTCCGAATGGTCCACGTTTGGGAACTAATGTGATTGATGCGAAGGGTGTTTCAAAAGCATTTGGTGACAAGTTATTATATGAAGATTTGAATTTTAGTTTGCCTCCAAACGGCATAGTTGGAATTATTGGACCAAATGGTGCCGGAAAAACTACTATTTTTAAGATGATTATGAAGCAAGAAACTCCTGATAAAGGAGAGTTTAAAGTCGGTGATACTACTAAGATTGCCTATGTAGATCAGTCACATTCTAATATTGATGCTGATAAATCTATTTGGGAAAATTTTTCTGACGGACAAGATTTGGTTATGATGGGAGGAAAAATGGTGAATTCAAGAGCATATTTGAGCCGTTTTAATTTTGCAGGCTCTGAGCAAAATAAAAAAGTGAGTACACTTTCTGGTGGAGAACGAAATAGATTGCATCTCGCAATGACTTTAAAAGAAGAAGGGAATGTTTTACTACTTGATGAGCCAACAAATGACTTGGATGTAAATACGTTGAGAGCCTTGGAAGAAGGTTTAGAAAACTTTGCAGGTTGTGCAGTTGTTATTTCGCATGATAGATGGTTTTTAGATCGTATTTGTACACATATTCTTGCTTTTGAAGGTGATTCTCAAGTATATTATTTTGAAGGTTCTTTCTCAGAATATGAAGAGAATAAAAAGAAACGACTTGGAGGAGATTTAATGCCGAAGCGTATTAAATATAAGAAGTTAACAAGATAATTCAGAACTTTTCAAATAAGTTTCTGCATTTGGTCCTTCCATAAAAAGGAGGTCTAAAATACTTAAGTTGGAAATAAAACCGTGGGTATCATTAAAAATTTGAAAATAAGAATCGAATGAGTATTTCGGTTCTTTTTTTGCAATAGCAAGACTCCGAAAGTCTTTTATCTTCGGCTTAACTTGATAAGTATCAGTTTTTGAATAGGTGATTTCACTTTGCAAAGCATTGATTATAAACATATGACATTTTAAGTTAAAATCGAGAAGAAACGCTTGTTTTTGCTCATATAACGGACGTAAATCATCTTCGTAAAATTCAAAGAATGGCGAAGAATTATATGCTGATGCCAAAGATCGAAAATGGTTACGTTGCCATTTAACACTATTATCGATACGAATATCTTTTGTTTTTTGTTTTCCGTTGTGAATGATCGGAATATTAAGCGTTAATTTACCATTTGTGCCATATATATTACATCGATTTCGATAGGTTTGTTTCTGGAAATTATCTTCAACTTCAAAAATAATTTTCTTATTTTTAAAAATAGCAACGTATTGAGAAATAGGAGCGAAGTATGTTGGTAAAAATAGCATTTACGCTTTTTTCTTTTTCTTTCTAAAATTACTATACACAATCCAGCCAATAATGATTCCAAAGACTAAATAACGAAAAGATGTTGCTTTTCCTTTTCCATGCACAGTTGTAAAGAAGCGTTCCCAACGAGGATTTCTAAAAATACCGCCATCATAACTCATCCAAATCAGCACAGGTTTTCCAACAACATGATCAAAAGGAACAAAGCCCCAATAACGAGCGTCTAAAGAGTTTTGACGATTATCGCCCATCATCCAGTAATAATCTTGTTTGAATGTGTAATCTGTTGCTAATTGCCCATTGATATAAATTTCATCACCATTAACAGTTAAATTGTTTCTTTCATATTCTGAAATTACACGTTTATAAAACGGTAATGATTCTTGGTCTAATTTTACTGTTGCGCCTTTCTTAGGAATATATAGAGGACCATAATTATCTCCATTCCAATTTAAACTTGATACGTGAGGGAATAAAGCAGCTTCTCCTTGACCTTTTGGAGTAATTCGTTTCTTTATTTTTTTTACCAATGGATTTTTAGATAGTCTTGCAGCATCTTCGTCTGTTAGATTCAAGACATAATTTCCATCACGAGTTTGTCCACCTTCTCTCACTTTTAATCTGTTTAAAAGCATGTTTTTACTTAATGGTTTTCCTCCAGTATTTATATCAAAATACCATTGAGGTTTTGCTCTGTCAGGTAATTCTGTGCGTTTACCATTGATATATACATATCCATTTACAATAGACAGAGAATCTCCTGCAATGCCTACACAACGTTTTACCAAATTGGTTTTTTTGTCTATCGGTTTGTAATAATTTCTATCTGGTTGAAAATCATTCATATCGAGCAACGTATCTGCAGGCTGATTAAAAACGACAATTTCGTTTCGTTTTATTTTTTGAAAACCTGGAATTCTCATATACGGCAACTGTAATTTATTCAATAATGAAGTTTCTTTTTTCTCAAAATTATCACTAAATAAGTACGATTTTTTATTTAATAGAAAAATTGTATCATGTACCATTGGCAATGCAACTGTTGTCATAGGAACTCGTGCACCATAATGAAACTTGCTAACAAATAAGAAATCGCCAATCAATAATGATTTTTCTAATGACGATGAAGGTATGACATAAGGTTGCATAATATATGTATGTACTGTTGTTGCAGCGATAATGGCAAAAGCAATAGAACTTATCCAATCTCCTAAAGTACTATTTGGTTTGAGGCTTCTATCTTTAATGTACTCAACATCAGTAAAATAATTAATGTAATAGATATAAAAACCAAGAGTAAGAATAACCAAAGCGCTATCTAATCGAGATTTTTTACCAAAACTTCGAATGGTTTCAATCCATACAACTGGAAACATAAATAGATTTACAATTGGAATAAAAAGGAGAATCACCCACCATTTTGGACGATTGATTATTTGCATTAAAACTATGGCATTATAAACTGGAATTGCTGCTTCCCATCCTTGTCTTCCTGCTTTTACATAGAGTTTCCAAGTTCCTAAAAAATGAATTACTTGTATAATTAATATGAACATAAACCACTGTGTTGCTGTCATAATTTTTATTTTTTGATTCCTAAAACATCTTTCATAGTATAAACTCCTTTTTTGTCAAGCAACCATTCAGCGGCAATAACTGCTCCTAATGCAAAACCTTCTCGATTGTGAGCTGTGTGTTTGATTTCTAAAGTATCTATAGGTGATGTGTACCTTATGGAATGAGTTCCTGAAACGTTAGGAATTCTTTTTGATATTATTGGTAGTGAATCTTTACTATTTGTCACATTTAATTTCCAATCTTTTTTATCAGTATTTTTGAGTATACCTTCAGCAATTGTAATTGCTGTTCCGCTTGGAGCATCTATTTTTTCTGTGTGATGAATTTCTTCAATAGTACAATTGTATGCTGTTAAATTTGCCATCATTTTGGCTAATTTTTCGTTGAGTTCAAAGAAAATATTGACTCCTAAACTAAAATTAGTTGCTGAAATAAATGCGCCGTTTTTTTCTTTGCAAAGTTTAACAGTTTTATTAAAATCTTTATGCCATCCAGTTGTGCCAGAAATAATGGGAACATTATTATTAATGCAATTACTAATATTTTTAAATGCTGCTGTTGGTGTGCTAAAATCAATGGCAATATCAGCAATCGAAATATCATAAGAATGAGTGTTAACATCAACTTTTAAAACGATTTCATGTCCACGATTTAAAGCAATTTTTTCAATTGCTTTTCCCATTTTTCCATATCCTAAAAGTACAATCTTCATTAGTTAAAACTATAAGAAACAGAAACTCCTGCAGCAATTTGATTTGTTATGGGATCTATTAATAAATTAGGGTTGAAAGAAAGGTTACTATCTGTATTTAATTGCATTAAATGCGCATCTACACTTGCCTCAACGATATTAAGAATATAAAGTCCAATAGTTATAAATAATGATAAATCTCGACCTTCTTTAAATCGTTTTTGAGCTCTTACAAGCGCTGCTTCACTCAATAAATTATTACCGTTTAAACCATCAAATTCATGTGGTTTTCCTGCTTTTAATAATTTAAATGCAGTTCGAGTTCGATTGTATTGCCTGTTATTCCCAATATAGAAGTATGTTGAAGTTCCAAGTGCTGCATATACAATTGGAATTTTCCAGTATTTCTTGTTATATGCTTGTCCAAGTCCTGGAAGAATGGCAGAATAAAATGCTGCTGTTGATGGGGTAAGAGGATTAATTCCTTCATTTACTGTCAGAATTGTATCGCTAATGTATATATCATTCTTTTGAGAAAAAGAGAAATTGATGTTAAAAATAACACACATAATAAGGATATAGAATGCTTTATAATTCACGATTATTGTAATAATTTTTTAATGCGAATAAAATCTTTTTCAGAAGTAAAAGGTATTACAATCTTACCATTATTATTTTTCATCATTTTAACTCTTATATTACAATTAAAATGCTCCTGAAGTTCGCCTAAACTATTTTTCACATAAAATGGAACTTGAGGTGTTTTTGTGTGATTTGTATCTGGAATCCCGCTTTTTATGGTTTTAACCAAATTTTCTGTTTGTCGTACAGATAATTTTCCTTTTAATATTTTCTCGTAAATAGTTAGTTGTTGGTCTTGACTGTCAATATTTATAATTGCGCGACCATGACCCATAGAAATAAATTTGTCTCTAATTCCTGTTTGAATTATAGGGTCTAATTTTAACAATCTTAAGTAGTTAGAAATAGTAGAACGTTTTTTACCAACACGCTTACTCATTTCTTCTTGTGTTAAATTGATTTCATCAATCAAACGTTGATAAGATAGCGCAACTTCGATTGGATCAAGGTCTTTACGCTGTATGTTTTCAACCAACGCCATTTCGAGCATTTCTTGGTCATTTGCAGTACGAATATATGCTGGAATTGTTTTATTTTCGATTAATTTTGAAGCTCTAAAACGACGTTCTCCAGAAACTAATTGATATTTATTTTCTTCTAATTTTCGAACAGTAATAGGTTGAACAATACCTAATTCTTTGATTGAATTTGCTAATTCTTGCAAAGCTTCGCTATCAAAGTGAAATCTTGGTTGATACGGATTTACTTCAATCGAATCAAGATTTATCTCAACAATACTTCCGATAAGTTTATCGGTAGTTGAATCTTTTAATAATGCAGACAAGCCTCTTCCTAAAGCTTGTTTTTTTGTTGCTTTTGCCATTATTTACTATTCTTTTTAAGAACTTCGTTTGCTAAACTAAGATAATTTTCTGCACCTTTACTTGTTGCATCATATTTTATAATACTTTCACCATAACTTGGCGCTTCACTTAAACGTACATTTCGTTGAATGATTGTTTTAAAAACCATATTATCAAAGTGTTTTTTTACTTCATCAACAACTTGATTAGAAAGTCGTAAGCGTGAGTCGTGCATTGTTAGTAATAAGCCTTCGATATTCAACTCTTTATTATGGATGTTTTGTACACCTTTGATAGTATTTAGTAGCTTTCCTAAGCCTTCAAGTGCAAAATATTCACACTGTATTGGAATAATAACAGCATCAGCAGCAACTAAAGAGTTTAAAGTTATCAAGCCAAGCGAAGGAGCACAATCAATTAAGATATAATCATAATCGTTTTTCACTTCTTCTAATGCTTTTTGAAGCATATATTCACGTTGTTTTTTATCTACTAATTCTATTTCAATAGCAACTAAATCAATATGTGAAGGGATGACATCTACATTTGGAGACTCCGTTTTTATAATTACTTCTTTAGCAGAGACTGTATGTTCTAAGAGTTGATACGTTCCTTTAATTACTTGGTCAGCATCAATTCCTAAACTTGATGAGGCATTTGCTTGAGGATCAGCATCAATTAATAATATTTTTTGTTCAAGTACACCTAAAGAAGCTGCTAAATTTACAGCAGTTGTTGTTTTACCAACACCGCCTTTTTGATTTGCAATTGCAATTATTTTTCCCATATAGATTGTGAGGTATTAAGACGTAAAAATACGATTATTTATGAGTTTTGAAAGTAGAAGATGTTAATAATTTGTTAGAATTAGGCACATCTCCTACTTTAAACTACTTGAGAAGTTAAATCGCAGTAATTAATTATGTTTTTTTAGGAATATTTGCTAATATTTCTAATAAATACTTCCAATATTTTTGAGTTGAACTGATACTTGCTCTTTCGTCAGGAGAGTGTGCTCCTTTGATAGTTGGTCCAAAAGAAATCATATCCATTTCTGGATAGTGAGTTCCTAGAATTCCACATTCAAGTCCAGCATGACAGGCTAAAATGTTTGGTTTTTCATCAAACATATCTTCATATAATTTACGCATCACTTTTAAGATTTCTGAACTTGGATTTGGCTTCCATCCAGGATAAGATCCACCAAACTCAACATCAAATCCGCCTAATTTAAAAGTAGATTGAAGTGTATATGCCATATCCCATTTTCCTGATTCTACTGATGAACGCGTTAAGCATCCAACTTTAATGTTTCCATCTTTTACAATAACTCGCGCAATATTATTAGAAGTTTCTACTAAATCTTCAATATCTGGACTCATTCTAAAAACTCCGTTATGTGCTGAATAAATAGCGTTTATTAATGCTATTTGATCAGCATTTGAAAGAACAGATTTAGGTTTGTCAATGTCAGTAAATAAAATTTCTAAATCTTTTTCTGTAGTGTCATATTCGTTATGAATTTCAGCAGAAATTTTGTTAAAAGCGTTTTTAAAATTACTCGTATTTTGAGTTGTTACAATTGCATTGCTTTCTCTCGGAATTGCATTTCGCAAACTTCCGCCGTCAATTTCAGCAATTTGAAGTTGAGACTCTAAAGCATGCAAAACTCTATTCATCATTTTGTTTGCATTTCCAAGACCTTTTATGATATCCATTCCAGAATGTCCTCCTTGCAAACCTTTTACAGTAACCTTATAAGCCGTAGAGTTTGCAGGAATACGCTCTCCTGTATATTTTTTAGTAGCAGTTACGTCAACACCTCCAGCACATCCAACGCCAATTTCATCATCATCTTCAGTATCTAAATTTAATAGAATTTCTCCAGTTAAATATCCTGCTTGTAAACCTATTGCTCCAGTCATTCCTGTTTCTTCATCAATAGTAAATAAAGCTTCTATTGCAGGATGAGGAATATCGGTAGACTCTAGAATACTCATAATAGATGCAACTCCAAGACCGTTATCAGCACCAAGAGTTGTACCATCTGCACGTACCCAATCTTTATCAACATACATTTTAATTCCTTCAGTATCAAAATCAAAAACGGTATCGTTATTTTTTTGGTGTACCATATCTAAATGGCTTTGCATCACAATTGTTTTGCGATTTTCCATCCCTTTAGTTGCAGGTTTCTTGATGATTACATTTTGGATAGGATCAATAATCGTATCCAATCCTAATTTTTTCCCAAAAGCAACCATAAAGTCAATTACTCGCTCTTCTTTTTTTGATGCACGAGGCACTGCATTTAAATCTGCAAAATTATTCCATACTCTGTTTGGTTCAAGGTTTCTTATGGCTGTATTCATTTTTTTTAGTGTTAAATTATGTTGAACAAAGATACAGAAACGTAATTCAAAATTTAAAGTTTAAATATTAAATTTCAATAACCGATTTTCTTAGGTATTCTGTTTTGAATTGTAAACAACGGAAAATAAATAGCAATGCCATTTTTTATGCGATTGTAATTTTTTATAAAATTTAAATGATGTATATTTAACTCTTCAAAATGCTATGAAAGAAGATTTACTACATTATTTATGGAAGCATAAACTATTTTTTTCGGATGCTATAAAAACATCAGAAGGAGAAGTGATAACTATAATTTCTATAGGAACTCATAATCACAATACTGGTCCAGATTTTTTTAATGCGCAATTGAAAATTGGAACTCAATTATGGGCAGGAAATGTTGAAATTCATATTAAATCATCTGATTGGTATGTTCATAACCATGAGAATGATAGTAATTATGACAATGTGATTTTACATGTTGTTTGGGAGCATGATGTTGAAGTGCATAGCAGTGAGAATATCGCAATTCCAACATTGGAGTTAAAAGAGTTTGTTTCAAAAAAATTACTTCAGAAGTATCAAAAATTATTCTCAAAACCTCATAAATGGATTAACTGCGAACAAGACATTTCTTCTGTTGATAGTTTTGTTATTTCCAATTGGTTGGAACGGTTGTATTTTGAACGATTGGAGCGAAAATCAGTTTTGATTACACAATTATTAGAAAAAACAAATTTTGATTGGGAAGCCATTTTATTTCGATTATTGGCTCGTAATTTTGGGTTAAAAGTGAATGCTGATCCATTTTTTGAAATGGCAACTTCAATAGATTTTTCGGTTGTTAGAAAAGAGTGGAATAACCAACTAAATTTAGAAAGTCTATTTTTTGGTCAATTAGGAATATTTAATAAGTCAACTGACAACCAGTATTTTAATGAATTAAATAAAGAGTATAATTATCAGAAGAAAAAATATAAATTGGATATGGTTCTTCGGAATTCTGTACAGTATTTTAGATTGCGTCCGATGAATTTTCCTACAATTAGAATCTCACAACTTGCAAGTTTGTATACTATACATCAAAATGTGTTTTCAAAATTAATGTTTTTAGAAACGATATCAGAAATTTACGATTTGTTTGAAATAACAACTTCTGAATTTTGGGAAACACATTATACATTTGAAAAAGAATCTCCAAAAAGAATGAAGAAACTCACAAAATCTTTTATTGATTTACTTTTGATAAATACGATAATTCCATTGAAGTTTGTATATTTAAAACATATTGGAAAATTAGATGAATCTGTTATTTTGAGTTTAATTCAGCAACTAAAACCTGAAAAGAACAGTATTATTGATACGTTTAATTCACTCAAAATCAAATCGAATAATGCGTTTGAATCACAAGCATTACTACAATTGAAAAACGAATATTGCACACAGCAAAAATGTTTGCAGTGCGCTATTGGAAATAGTTTGTTGAAAGGTTAGTTTAATACTTCGCAGATTGACCTTTTTTTGGTGTAGCTTTTTTAATGAAATAACGAATATATTGGTTTAAAGATTTTAAATCTTCATTGCGAAGGTACATCATATGTCCATTTCTATAACCATGGTATAATACGTATAAAATAGTGATGTAATTGCTTTTTCATCTTCCCAAAGAGGAAGTGTTCCAGTGCTTGCTGTGTACGTAAAAGTTACTCCTTTTAACAGTTGTTTGGTGTTTTGTTACAATAATTACAGAATCTGCTTCAAAAGTACGATCTTGAACAGTAGTAAATGAAAAGAATAATTTTAACTAAACAAGTTTTGGATACTTCGTTGGATTTACTTCATGCATTATTTTATAGGCAGATTCAAAAATATCATTCTCGTTTGGTTTTGAGAAATAATCTCCATCAGTTCCATATGCAGGACGATGCGCATACGAAGTTACAGTTATAGGCTTGCTATCTAAATATTGATAACCGTTTTGTTCTTCAAGAATTTCTTGCATAATATATGCAGAGCCTCCTCCAGGAACATCTTCATCAACAATCATCAAACGATTTGTTTTTTGTAAACTTTTTACAATATCATGATTGATATCAAAAGGTAATAAACTTTGTGCGTCAATCACTTCTACATCAATATCAACTTGTAATAAATCTTTGGCTACTTTTTCTACAATTCTTAAGGTTGAGCCATAAGATACAATTGTAATATCTGTACCTTCTTTAAGTGTTTCTACAACACCAATTGGTGTAGTGAATTTGCCTAAATTAGTAGGTAGTTCTTCTTTTAATCGATAGCCATTTAAACACTCAATGATAAGTGCAGGTTCGTTGGCTTTTAATAGGGTGTTATAAAATCCTGCTGCTTTTGTCATATTTCTTGGCACCAAAATATACATTCCTCTCAATCCGCCAAGTAATAATCCCATAGGCGAACCTGAATGCCAAATTCCTTCAAGTCTATGTCCACGAGTACGTACAATTACAGGTGCAATTTGTTTTCCCATCGTTCTGTAGCGAAGCGTTGCAATATCATCACTCATCAATTGTAAAGCATAGATTAAATAATCTAAATATTGAATTTCTGCAATAGGACGTAACCCTCTCATTGCCATTCCGATCGCTTGTCCTATAATGGTTGCTTCACGTATTCCTGTATCAGCAATTCTTATTTTTCCAAATTTTTCTTGAAGCCCTTCGAGTCCTTGATTAACATCTCCAATACGACCAACATCTTCTCCAAAAATCAATGTTTCTGGATAATCACTAAAAATCGAGTCAAAATTATCTTTTAGTACAACTCTACCATCAACTTGTGTAGATTCTTGACTGTAGATTGGTAAAATTTCTTTGATATTTGTTGTAGCGTTTTCAGATTCGTCATACAAGTCTGAGCTGTATTTTACATTATTATCTAATCGTGTTTCTTCAAGCCATACAAGTAATTTATCTTTAGCTTCAGAATTATCATGAATGATATATGGTAATACTTTTCTTACAAGTGTAAAAAATTCTTTTCGTGAAGGATCGACCAAAGAATGAAGTTCGTTTATAATTTTTGCAATAAAATTTTTATTAGAACTTATTAGTGCAATTTTTTTAATTAAAGAAACAAAAATAGTTAAGTCTTTTTTGATAGGATCAACAAATGCTTTCCAAGCATCTCTTTTTGCTTGACTCACCTCTTTTTTTGCTGATTTTTCAAGTGTGATTAATTCATCTTCACTGTCTACAAAACGTAGCGTTTCACCATTACTATCTAATTCGAAATTTAAAATCCATTCACGCATTTTTGTGTTACAATCAAACTCTTTTTCCCATTTTAAACGTTCTTTAGATTTGTAACGTTCATGAGAACCTGAAGTAGAATGTCCTTGAGGTTGTGTCAATTCTTTTACATGTACTATTGCTGGAATATGTTTTGTACGAACAAGTTTAGAAATTTTATTATAAGTGTCTGTTAGCTGTACATAATCCCAACCATTTACAGTAACGATTTCATATCCATCACTATTTTTATCACGCTGAAAACCTTTTAAGGCTTCAGAAATACTCTCTTTTGTAGTGTGATGTTTTGCAGGAACAGATATTCCATAGGCATCGTCCCAAACACTGACTAGCATTGGTACTTGTAGCACTCCTGCAGCATTGATTGTTTCAAAAAATAAGCCTTCACTCGTACTTGCATTTCCTATTGTTCCCCAAGCAATTTCATTTCCTTTATTAGAGAATTTTTTGCTATGATTGTCTAAAGAATCTAAACTCTTATATATTTTTGATGCTTGTGCTAATCCTAAAAGACGAGGCATTTGTGATGCAGTTGAAGAAATATCAGCAGAACTATTATATTGTTTAGTTAAGTTTTTCCAAGAGCCATCTTCATTGATGCTGTGTGTTGCAAAATGTCCTCCCATCTGACGACCAGCAGAAAAAGGCTCTGCTTTTATATCTGGATGTGCATATATACCTGCAAAAAATTGTTGAGGAGTTAATTCTCCAATAGCCATCATAAAGGTCTGATCACGGTAATATCCTGATCGAAAATCTCCTTTTTTAAATGCTTTTGCCATCGCAAGTTGAGGCACTTCTTTACCGTCACCAAAAATACCAAATTTCCCTTTTCCAGAAAGTACTTCTCTACGACCTAACAAACTACATTCTCTACTTACTACGGCAAGTTTATAATCGCTTAAAATTTCGTTTTTAAACTCTTCGAATGATAATTGGTTTGTGCTTTTTGAAGTTCTCTCAGAGATCATAGATGGAATTTTGAAACTTTTTGCAAATTTAAGTTTTTATAATGAATTATGAAAATAATTATAAATAATTATCATATTCTCATCAATAGAAGCCTCTTCTATCGAAATTAATAATTTTTACAGGATTTATGCTTAATGAAAATCTGATTTTTGAACTGTAATTTGGCTGTCCAACTTCCCAACCATTATTTGAATAGAGAGGGAAATAAACTTCTAATATTTCGTGAATGAAGTTAAGTCTAACACCATTTTCATACGCAAAATAAACAGATTCGTCTTTGTTTTTTAAGAATCCAACATCATTATAAATTTCTGTCCAACGCCACAATCCAATACTAGCATTTATAGTTGCGAGCCATTGATTTGCAAAATTTTGAGGTAAAAAGGACTTAAACCCTCCTTCGTTGGTTATATACTGCTGACTAAAAAAACCACTACTTTCAGATCGCCCTAAATAATCTAATCTAAACAAATAGTCATTCTGTCGAGTCAATCCAAAGTCAAAAAAATCTGAAGTTGTTTTGTTGTCTATAAATGCTCTTGCATAAAAACGAAAATCAAATTGACGATTCTTATCTGTTAGTTTTCGATACCGAAAATCTACAGATATCTTGCTAAATTTATTGGCAAGTTCAAGATTTGTGGTATATCTTAAATCTTCAATAATATTTGGCTTTGAGTAGGAATATCCAATATTGAAAACACTGTATTTATTTGATTCAGGATTCTGATTTATTGCATTCGGATTAGCATCTCGTTTTATATTTACATAATTTGCGAAAATAGCACTTCCACCAACATCACGTAAATTTTTTCGTTTAAATTGTATAGACATATAAGGAGAAATTGAGCGATACGCTAATTCTGGAGCATAATTGAATGAACTCCCTGCGATTCCAAAAAAGGTTTTATCTATTTTTGATTTTTCTTTTTTCGGAATATGTTTATAGAGTGCTGAAAAAGAACCAACTAAACTTTTAGACTTTGTTCCGTAGTAAGGGCTGATTTTATATGTAAAATTCTTATTTAAAATAGCTTTATTGCTCAGTGAAACACCAAGTTGTAAGCCATCATAGAAATTGTATTTATAAATAGGACTGTAGTACAATTGATTGTAATAAGGATCTTCAATATCTCGTAAAAATTTAAGTTGTAGAGGTCTGTTGAATAATTTTTTATCTAAATTTTTCCAGTTATCACGTAGGTTTAGTTCAGGATATAAATATTCATAATTAAGAGATAATTTGTCAAATCCGTTTTTAGGGATGATAATTGTTTTTATAGAATAAATGCCTGAAATCCATTTTTTAAAGTGAATGTCTTTATTCTTTATGCCATACAAAGCAATAGGAGCAGAAATATCTCGTTTGTTTTTTATAGTTACGGCAACAGAATCTTTGAGTATTTCAACATTACTAATAGTATAATCTATTTTCTTTTTTGATTTGATATAATCGCCAAAAAACCAAGATAAATCTTTGTTGGTTTTGTTAAGAACTAATTCTTTAAAACGGTCACTGTGTGTAAACTTTAGCGTGCTTTCTTTGTAAAATTGCTTTAATATTTATGATACAATATCATCTTTTAGAAATTCATTTAAATATCGAAGTCCTAATCCTGCTTTGTATTTGTTGACTATCTTTCTATTAAAATTTGATAGCGAATCGGCTCTCATATTCAATGGTTGATCTACATTTTTACGCGCTGCAAATTGATAAATTAGAGGGTATTTATCATTAAACTTTAGTTGCGTAAGATTAAATTTACGTAATCCCCAAATCTTAGAAATATTTCCTGTCGCTTTCATTTCAGGATAATTTTCTTCAACATATTCCATCATTAAATAAGATTGTAATCCATCTAAAAGCCAAGAATCTTGACGTTTGTTTACGACTATTACATTGTTGAGATATTTTTCAGTCAATGCTTTAAACATTTTAATATCCCATTCAAAAACATCAGAAAATGAACGTAAAAAAGAAGGTAATTGATTGAAGCCGTAAACAGGATTTTTAGAATAAGTTATTTTATTTATCAATAACCTTTTATGAGGATATTTTCCTAAATATTTTTCAATAAAAGCAATTTCTCTATTTAATATATCAGTTTTGACTCCAGCGCTTAACTTATCAGAATTTAAATTTGTTTTAATAGAAATGTTATCAGTATTAAAAACTTCAAAATCATTTTTTTTATTGATATTCAATTCAATATCAATTCTGTTTTTACCACTTAAATGATATATTTTTTCGTTACCATTATTTGTGATTGTAGTTGATAAACCTGTATTTAAATTGTAGTTGTTTGGAACTGTAAAAGTGATGTCGTAATTGCTTAACTCCATCAATAAATCATCCATATCTAAATTACTCATCAACTTCCAGTCTTGGTCATAAAATGTTGGAACTAAGTACCAATACCTTAAATCGTAAGCATTTTTACTCCTGCCATATTTGGTAAATCTGTCTGAAGGAATTTTAACTGTATATGTTGCACTAATTACAATAGAATCTTTTGGATTCAAGATTTTTTTAAGCGGTAGTTCTATAATATCAATAGCGTTTTTTGTTGTTCTCCAAGTTGCTGAAGAATAATTTACAGAAATATTTTTTACATCAGAATACCCTTGAAATTTTTCTTTCGAAAAGTGTAAATTTTTATTGTAATTTTCAATTAAGCGTTTTGATAAAGGTGTTTTTTTGTTTTTATAGCCATTCGCCCAATTATGCAAGTAAATAGTGTCTAAAGTTGTATTTGTATTATTGTAAAAAACTATTTCTTGTTGAATTTTTAATTCATGAGTTTCAGTATCTAAAGTTGCATTTATTGTTACCTCATTATTTTGTGCAAATGAAGTATCAATAAATAGAAAAGAAAAAAGGAAAGTGAAACTCAGAAATTTTTTCAATTGATTTTTTACGAATTAATAGGATTAATAAATTTATTCTTTGCTAATGTAATAACGTAAGCACTTGTTGAAAAATTACTCACATCTATCGAAATTTGTATAGATTGTGTTAATATTTCATCAGCTCCTGCTTCTGTTTCCAGTTCGCAAACGGTAAAAATATCAGACTTTTCATTATTAGAAATTTGGGCTTAATTCATATTTCTTATAAAAATTATTAATCACATCAATCACTTCATCTGAATTATCAACAATTGAGAATAAATTCAAATCTTTTGGACTAATATTTCCAAATTTTTCTAAAAGTGTGTTTTTCACCCAATCAATTAAGCCACTCCAAAAATCTGTACCAACCAATATAATTGGGAAAGCGCCTATTTTTTTTGTTTGAATAAGTGTAATTGCCTCAAACATTTCGTCAAGTGTTCCAAAACCTCCAGGCATTACAACAAATCCTTGAGAATATTTTACAAACATAACTTTACGAACAAAAAAGTAATCGAAATCTAAATTTTTCCCTTTATCTATAAACTGATTGTCGTGTTGCTCGAAAGGTAATTCGATATTCAGTCCTACAGAAACTCCTTTTCCACGATGCGCTCCTTTGTTCCCTGCTTCCATAATTCCAGGACCTCCTCCAGTTACAACTCCATAACCATGCTGTGTTAAATCAAAAGCAATTTCTTCTGCAAGCTTGTAATATTTATGCTCTGTATTTGTTCTTGCCGAACCAAAAATACTCACGCAAGGTCCAATTTTACTTAGTTTTTCATATCCATCAACAAACTCAGCCATAATTTTAAATATCGCCCAAGAATCATTGGTTTTTATTTCATTCCAAGTTTTTTGCTTTAATTTTGCTTTAATTTTTCTATCTTCAGTCATAATCGTTTCGATTTTTATTTTTTTGATAATTGCGCCTTAAAAAATAATTAAGACAAGGTGCTAAATTAGCTCTTTTTTTAAGAAGTGAGCGGTATAACTTTCTTTGCTATCCATAATTTTTTCAGGAGTGCCTTCACAAAGAATTCTTCCTCCATTTTTTCCACCTTCTTTTCCTATGTCAATAATGTGATCTGCAAGTTTGATTACATCCATATTATGCTCAATCACCAAGACTGTATTTCCTTTGTCAGTAAGTTTGTTGAGCACTTCCATTAAAACTCTAATATCTTCAAAATGAAGTCCTGTTGTTGGTTCGTCAAGAATATAAAATGTATTTCCTGTATCTCTTTTTGAGAGTTCAGAAGCCAATTTTATTCGTTGTGCTTCTCCTCCAGAAAGCGTTGTAGATTGCTGACCAAGAGTTATATAGCCTAAGCCAACATCTTGAATTGTTTTCACTTTTTTAAATATTTTAGGATAGTATTCAAAAAACAAAACAGCTTCATTAATTGTCATATTCAAAATATTGGAAATTGATTTTCCTTTATGTCTTATTTCGAGAGTTTCTCGGTTAAAACGTTTGCCTTGACAGGTTTCGCATTCTACTTCTACGTCTGGTAAAAAGTTCATTTCGATAACTCGAACTCCTCCTCCTTGGCAGGTTTCACAACGCCCTCCTTTTACATTAAACGAGAACCTTCCAGGTTTATAGCCTCTAATTTGTGCTTCAGGAATTTTAGCGAAAATATTTCGTATATCGCCAAAAACACCTGTATAAGTCGCTGGATTTGAGCGTGGAGTTCTACCAATAGGAGATTGATTTATTGCAATAATTTTATCGACATGCTCCAATCCTTTTATAGATTTGTAAGGCATTGGCTTCTTAACTCCTCTATAAATATGCTTGTTTAAAATAGGATATAATGTGCCGTTTATCAAAGTCGATTTTCCACTACCAGAAACACCTGTAACACAAATCATTTTTCCGAGAGGAAATACTGCTGTTACATTTTTTAAGTTATTTCCAGTTGCTCCTTTTAAAACAATTTTTTTACCGTTTCCTTTTCTTCTTTTCTTCGGAATTGCTATTTTTTTTGTTTCATTTAGGTAATCTGCAGTAAGAGTCTTGTGAGTTTTTAAATCGTCATAAGTTCCTTTACTCACAATTTCTCCTCCGTGTTTTCCTGCTCCTGGACCAATATCTAACACGAAGTCGGCATGTTCAATCATATCTTTATCATGTTCTACCACAATAATAGAATTTCCTAAATCCCTTAATTTTATGAGTGAATCTATTAATTTCTTATTGTCACGTTGATGTAATCCAATACTCGGCTCATCTAAAATGTAGAGTACGCCAACCAATTGTGAGCCAATTTGAGTCGCCAATCTGATGCGTTGTGCTTCTCCTCCAGAAAGTGATTTCGAAGTTCTATCAATCGTTAAATAATCGAGACCAACATCGACCAAAAATTGAATTCTAGTTCTAATTTCCTTAATGATTTCACTTCCTATTATTTTTTGTTTTTCCGATAGTTTGCTCTCGATAGTGCTGAACCATTTTGCTAATTCAGTAATATCCATTTGCGCTAAATCGGTGATGTTTTTATCTAAAAACTTGAAGTGTAAGGCTTCTTTTTTTAGGCGTTTCCCTTCACAAGTTGTACAATTCACTTCGTTCATAAAGCCTTTTGCCCAACGTTTTATAGAAGTCGATTCAGCATTTTTATACTGACTTTCGATAAAATTATTTATTCCTTCAAAATCAATTTCATACTTACGTGTAATTCCCATTGATTTTGATGCAACATCAAATTTTTCATTTCCACCGTATAAAATAATTTCCATTGCCTTTTTTGGAATGGATTTGATAGGGTCATTCAATTTAAAATTAAAACGCTCTGCAATGGTTTCAAGTTGTTTAAAAATCCAACTGCTTTTCTGATCTCCAAGAGGTGTAATTCCGCCATTTTTTATAGAAACTGTAGTGTCAGGAATTACCTTTTCAGGATTCACGATATTTGTTTTTCCAAGACCATTACACGCCTGACAAGCACCTTTTGGTGAATTGAACGAGAAAGTATTTGGCTCAGGATTTGGATATGCAATTCCTGTTGTTGGACACATTAACTCTCTACTGAAAAATCGAGGTTTGTCACTATCAATATCCAAAACCATCAATATATTATTTCCAGAATACAAAGCAGTTGTAATGCTTTCTTTCAGTCTTTTTTCTGCGGATGTATCTATTTTTAATCGGTCAATCACAATTTCAATATCATGATTTTTATATCGATCCAAACGCATTCCTTTTTCAATTTCTACAATTTCTCCATCTACACGTACACGCACAAAACCTTGTTTAGCGATTTGCTCAAAAAGTTCACGATAATGTCCTTTTCTCGACTTTACAACAGGAGCAAAAATACTCACCTTCTTGCCGTCAAAATCTTGTAAAATCAAATTTAAAATTTGCTCATCGCTATAACTCACCATTCTTTCGTTGGTGTTGTAAGAATAAGCATCAGAAGCACGTGCATAGAGCAACCGCATAAAATCATAAATCTCGGTAATCGTTCCAACTGTTGATCTCGGACTTTTATTCGTAGTCTTTTGCTCAATAGCAATAACTGGTGAAAGCCCATCAATTTTATCGACATCAGGACGCTCCAAACCTCCTAAAAATTGGCGCGCATAGGCAGAAAAAGTTTCGATATAGCGTCTTTGACCTTCTGCATAAATAGTGTCAAAAGCCAAAGAAGATTTGCCACTACCACTCAAACCTGTAATAACTACAAGTTTCTCACGTGGAATACGCACATCAATGTTCTTTAAATTATGAACACGTGCTCCTAAAACTTCAATATATTCTTGCTGATTTGACATCTATTTCTTGGAAAAATGCAAAGTTACAGAATAGAATTGAGAATTTAGCTGTTGGTTTGATTATTTAAAAATTGTGAAGCATTTTGAAGCTTCGCTTTTGTGTCTATGGACGGTTAGTTACGAGAAATCCTGAACCTTTGTATGAAGAGCTTTGTATACTGTGACTTAGGAAAATATCTAATAAAATGGCACTAATCCCTAGCAAAAAAGTTTCCTACATGCGAACGACTTGGTTTTTTGCATGGGTATATGTTATTTAATGTTCTGCGTGTTGTTCTTTTGTCTCATGTTATTAAAGCACTTGTAAAGTGAGTTATCCACAGTTTTTGCACCTTAGTATTTTAAATTAATTTTTTATCGTTAGACCTTGCCTGCCGAATAGTAGGTGCGAAGATGGCGTTTTAAAATAACATAGTCAAGTTAAAATACATATCGTTTTTAAATTAAAATGTATCTTGCCTAAAATTTTAAAAGATGAAATCTGTACATTCAATACGACATTTTTTTGAACGCCACGGTTTTGGTGTTTTTTCGCGTTTGGCAGATAGATTAGGGATGCGAGCTACAAATGTGCGTTTGTTTTTTATTTACATCTCATTTATTACTGTAGGTTTGTCGTTTGGAGTTTATCTTACGTTGGCTTTTCTATTAAGGTTAAAAGATATGATATACACCAAAAGAAGTTCGGTTTTTGATCTATGAGTATCAAAAGAAAATTATATATAGCCGTTTTATTACTTTTTATTGTTCTTACAATAGGAGTTGTAGGATATATGTCTATATCAGGAGATTCTTTTGTCGATGCACTCTATATGACCGTAATTACCATATCTACAGTTGGTTTTGGGTTGGTACATCCATTATCTCCTGAAGGTAAGATTTTTACGATATTTCTAATTTTTTTGAGTGTTACTTTATATGGTTATATCATCAAAGTAATCACAGAAAATATTGCCAACGGAAACTTTTTTGAAGAATTAAAACATAATAAAATGCAAAAGAAAATAGATTCGCTAAAACAGCATACCATCATTTGTGGTTATGGTAGAAATGGACAACAAGCATTGATAAAATTGCGAAAGTACAATCAAGATTGCGTTGTTATAGAACGTGATAATGACGGAGCAATAATATTGGAAGAGGATGGAAGTTTGATTGTATATGGTGATGCTACAGACGATGCAATTCTTGAAAAAGCTGCAATTGAAAAAGCTAAAAACTTAATAGTTGCTTTACCTTCTGATGCCGACAACCTATTTGTTGTATTGTCTGCAAGACAGATGAATAAAAACTTACATATAATTAGCCGTGCGTCAGACGAATCATCTTATAAAAAATTAAAAATTGCAGGAGCAGACAATGTAATTATGCCAGATAAATTAGGTGGAGATCACATGGCCTCACTTGTTGTAACTCCTGATGTTATTGAGTTTGTAGATATGCTTTCTGTAGATGGTGAATGTACATCAAACCTTCGAGAAATTATGGTTGATGACTTGCCAAATGCTTATATTTCACAATCTATTCTTGATTTAGATTTACGTAGAAAAACAGGCTGTTCGGTTATAGGTTTTATTTCTGATGCTGGTGAATATATTATAAATCCTGAAGCGACGACACAATTAATTGCAGGTTCTAAATTAATTGTTCTTGGACGTCCAGAACAAATTGAAAAATTACAAACGCTTTTTTAAGTATTCTGTTAAAAAATTTGAAGTTGCACCATTTTTTATGATATTGCAGACTTATTAACTAAAACTTATTCAACTATATTATGAAGAAAAAACTTCTTTCATTACTATTTTTAGTAATACCGTTTATAACATTTACACAAGAAAATTTAAGAATAGATGAACGCGTAGAACAAGCATTTGCTCCTTTTTCAAAATTTATTTCTGATATTATTTTTTACCCCATAAGCATTGCAGGTAAAAATGTACCAATTGTAATTATCATATTATTGTTAGGTGCTTTGTATTTTACACTTTATAACCGCTTTGCAAACTTTAGATTATTTGGTGTTGCCATTAGAGCAGCAAAAGGCAAGTACGATGATATAGATCATCATGTTTCCGAAACTATGGCTGGAGATCCAACGCCAAATGATGATGGCGATTCTTTTGAAACTATACAAAAAGAAGGTGTTATTGGTGAAGTTACTCACTTTCAAGCATTAACCGCAGCATTATCTGCAACCGTTGGTTTGGGTAATATTGCTGGCGTTGCCGTTGCTATTGCAATTGGTGGTCCAGGAGCAACAATTTGGATGATTTTAGCAGGTTTAATTGGGATGTCATCAAAATTAGTTGAAGCAACTTTAGGCGTAAAATACCGCGAAGTTGGTGAAGATGGAAAAATTTATGGTGGACCAATGTATTATTTAACTAAAGGTTTAAAAGAAAATAATCTTGCTGGCTTAGGTAAAGTGTTAGCCGTCTTTTTTGCAATAATGGTAGTTGGTGGTTCTTTTGGTGGTGGAAATATGTTTCAAGCCAATCAAGCAGCAGCACAATTTAAAATATTAGCACAAACAAACTCTAGTTCTGTAGGTTTCTTTTTTGGCGTTGCAATGGCTATTTTAGTAGGACTAGTAATTATTGGAGGTATTAAAAGAATAGGGAAAGTAGCAGAAAAAGTAGTCCCTTTTATGGCAATTATTTATGTAGGTGCTGCACTTATTATTATATTTATTAATTTACCAACTGTACCTAGTGCATTTGCACAAATTTGGGATGGTGCTTTTAATGCAAACTCCGCATTAGGTGGCGTAATTGGTGTTATGATTGTTGGTTTTCAACGTGCTGCATTTTCTAACGAGGCAGGAGTTGGTTCGGCATCAATTGCTCATGCTGCAGTAAAAACTAGATTTCCTGCAAGTGAGGGAATTGTTGCCTCTATTGGACCTTTTGTTGATACCGTAATTATTTGTACAATGACTGCTTTAGTTATTGTAATTATGAACTTAAAAAAAGGATTGTTTGAATATGGTGATGTCATAAACAAAGAAGTTTTATTAAACTCAAATGGAGAACGAATTGGTGGTGTTGACATGACTTCTTTAGCTTTTGATGCTGCAATACCTAATTTTTCAATTGTACTTACTATAGCAGTAATTTTATTTGCCTTTTCAACGATGCTTTCTTGGTCGTATTATGGTTTACAAGGGTGGGTATATTTATTTGGAAGAGGTAAGTTAGCAGATAAAATATATAAATCTTTATTTTTAGCATTTGTAATAATTGGTTCTTCGGCAAGTCTAGGTTCGGTTATTGATTTTTCTGATGCTATGATTTTTGCAATGGTATTTCCAAATATTATAGGACTTATTATTTTAGCACCAAAAGTACGAAAAGAAATAAAACGATATTTAATTGCTATTGGACATTCTAAGTAATATTATTATTTATAATACTTATGACAAAAAGAAAATCTCATTTCAGGTATAATAAAAGCCAACGAAATGGGATTTTCTTTTTACTTCTATTAATTCTTGTTTTTCAAGGAATTTATTTCTTTACTGATTTTTCTTCGGATAACGTTACAGATTTAAATTCAGATGAAATTGCGTTATTTCAACAGCAGATAGACTCTTTGAAGTTAATTGAAATAGAAAAGCGGAAACCAAAAATATTTCCGTTCAATCCAAGTTTTATAACAGACTATAAAGGCTATCGTTTAGGAATGACTACGCAAGAAATTGACAGACTGCTTGTACATAGAGCAAACGGAAAATATATCAATTCTGCAAAACAATTTCAACAAGTAACAAAAATATCAGACAGTTTATTAGCAGTTTTATCACCTAATTTTAAATTTCCAGATTGGATAAATAAGAAAAAATATCCGAAGGAAAAATATAAAGCAAGCACAACTCAAAAAGTGTTTACAGGAAAAAAGCAAGATTTGAACACTGCAACTGCAATACAATTGCAACTAGTAAACGGAATAGGAGAGAAGCTTTCAGAACGAATAATCAAATTCAGAGGAACACTCAAAGGTTTCTTTTCTGATGATCAACTTAGTGAAGTCTATGGTTTAAAACCAGAAGTCATCAGTCGAATATTAGAACGATTTACAGTTTTGTCAAAGCCAATAATAATCAATAAGATAAATGTGAATACAGCGACCTTTAAAGAGGTGCTGCACTTGCCTTATATTGATTACGAACTTACAAAGAAAATATTTCAGTATCGTGATGAAGTTGCTGAAATTCAAAACTTAGAGGAATTGAAAACAATTGAAGGTTTTCCTTTAGATAAATTTGATAAAATCGCCGTATATTTGCAGGCGAAATAAAAGAACCGAGCATACATAATCATTATCACTCAATAGAATGATTAATAGCGAACCTGCCTGCGGTAGGCAGCCACCATGTGACAGTTAAAAAAAAGTAGATATAAACACGTGAAAGATATTTTTATATGAATGCGATATATTTTACAGAAGAACACCAAAATTTTAGACAAAGTTTTAAGGAATTCTTACAAAAAGAAGTTGTTCCACATATAGATAGATGGGAGAAATCAGGATCGATTGATAGATTTATCTGGAAAAAATTCGGAGAAATGGGCTATTTTGGATTAAATTCTCCTAAAGAATATGGAGGATTAGGAGTTGACCTATTTTATACAGTTATCTTTTTAGAAGAATTGCAAAAAATAAATTCTGGAGGTTTTGCAGCTGCAATGTGGGCACATCAATTTTTAGCGATGACACATGTAAATAAAGAAGGTGATGAAAGAATCAAAAAAAAATATTTAACAGCAAGTATTGACGGAGAAAAAATTGGATGTTTGTGTATCACCGAACCTTTTGGAGGTTCTGATGTTGCAGGAATGAGAACTACGGCTGTTAAAAAAGGGAATACTTATATCATTAATGGTTCTAAAACTTTTATTACCAATGGAATTTATTCTGATTATTTAGTTGTTGCTGCTAAAACAGATGTAGCACTTGGAGGAAAAGGAATCAGTATTTTTATGATTGATAGAGATACAAAAGGCATTTTTTCTACCAAATTAGATAAATTAGGATGGCGAGCGTCAGACACTGCAGAAATTGCATTTGACAATGTAGAAATTCCTATAGAAAATTTAATGGGAGAAGAAGGTAAAGGCTTTCCTTATATAATGCAACACTTTGCGTTGGAGCGTTTGGTTATGGCAATTAACGCACACGCACGAGCTGAATATGCAGTTGAATACGCAATACAATATATGTCAGAAAGACAAGTCTTTGGCAAATCGATTGATAAGTTTCAAGCCTTAAGGCACTCTGTTGCAGAAATGATATCTGAAATTGAAGTTTGTAAAGAGTTTAATTATTCAGTAGCAAAAAGATTAGATGGTGGGCAATATATAGTTAAAGAAGCAAGCATGGCGAAATTAACTGCAACTAAAATGGCAGATAACGTTATTTATGAATGCCTACAATTACTCGGAGGATATGGTTATATGGAAGATTACCCAATGGCAAGATTGCTTAGAGATAGTCGTTTAGGACCTATTGGAGGAGGAACTTCAGAGATTTTAAAAGAAATAATTGCTAAAATTGTAATAGATAAAAAAGATTACAAGCCCGCTACATAAATATTTATTGCATTATCATTGTTGATATTAAATTAGTTTGTATCTTTGCGCCATCTTAAAAATAGGAGAACTAAGAAAAGAGGACTAAATTATGTTGATTATACCAATAAAAGAAGGAGAAAACATCGATAGAGCGTTAAAACGTTTTAAGAGAAAATTTGACCGCACTAAGACAATGAAGAATTTACGTTCACGTAAGCAATTTGATAAGCCTTCAGTAGTAAAAAGAGCACAAAATATTAAAGCTGCTTATGTTCAGAAATTAAGAACTCGCGAAGAGCAAGGATAATATCTTTATAAATAATATTTAAACCGTTAGAATTCGTAACTTTGTATTCTAACGGTTTTTTTTATGCCTGTAAAATCATTTATTGACTATCTTTCTTTTGAGAAAAAATACTCAGCACACACAATTACTGCGTATCAAAATGATTTAAAAAACTTTCTTGAATTTTGTATTCAAGAATATCAAGATGACGATTTATTGAGTGTAAATTATCCGCAGATTCGTGCTTGGATAGTTAGTTTGGTAGATGCTGAGATTTCAAATAGAACTATCAATAGAAAAGTGAGTAGTTTGAAGTCCTTTTATAAATTCCAGCAAAAAGCAAAACAAATAGTAGAGAATCCGTTGCAAAAACACCAAGCGTTAAAAGTTTCAAAGCGTGTTCAAGTTCCGTTTTCAGAAAAAGAAATTGTTAGCGTTCTTCATCAGTTTGATATAGAGGATAATTTTACTTCATTGAGAAATAAAATGATGGTTGAATTATTATATTCCACAGGAATTAGAAGAAACGAATTAATCAATTTAAAAGTTAAAGATGTAGATTTTTCAAACAATACTATTAAAGTGTTGGGAAAAAGGAATAAAGAACGATTTGTTCCGTTATTACTATCAGTTAAAGATTCGATTAAAAAATATTTGTTGGAAAGAGAAAAAGAGCGTTTAACAATAGATTTTCTTTTTTTTACTGATAAGCAAAAAAAATTATATCCAACACTTGTGTATCGAGTAATTAATGAGTACTTTAGTACGGTGTCGTCGAAGGTTAAAAAGAGCCCACATGTTTTGCGACATTCGTTTGCAACACACTTGTTAAATGAAGGTGCAGACCTTAATTCAGTTAAAGAATTATTAGGACATTCAAGTTTAGCATCGACACAAGTTTATACTCATAGTAGTATGGGTAAGTTAAAAGAAGTGTATAACAATGCTCATCCAAGGAGCAATAAAAATTAATTTTATATGAAAGTATTTGTTCAATCTGTAAATTTTAATGCAGACAAAGAGTTGGTAGAATTTGTTGAAAATAAGATAATTTCTTTAGAAAAATATTACGATAAGATAATTGATTCTGAAGTGTTTTTAAAAGTACAACAGACCAGTGATAAAGAAAATAAGATTGCAGAAGTAAAAATTAATGTTTCAGGAGGTGAACTTATGGTAAAAAAATCATGCAAAACTTTTGAGCAAGGTATTACAAAAGCGGTAGATTTATTAAAAAGACAACTAAATAAACATAAAGAAAAACAACGAGCACATTACGTATAAAAAAAAGTATAAAAAAGAGCAAAAAAGTTTTGTATAAAAAATAAAACTTTATACCTTTGCAGTCCGTTAGAAATAGCGGACTGTTTTTATTACAGAAAAAGCCGATGTAGCTCAGCTGGCTAGAGCAGCTGATTTGTAATCAGCAGGTCGTGGGTTCGAGCCCCTCCATTGGCTCAGAAAAGCAAGTTCAAGCTCTGTATTAGGGCTTGATTTTTTTCGAGAGAAATTGAGAGATCAATTTTCAGTTCTTTGAAAATATGGTGAGATACTCAAGTGGCCAACGAGGGCAGACTGTAAATCTGCTGCGCAAGCTTCGAAGGTTCGAATCCTTCTCTCACCACCATTATTTTAGCCAAACTAAAATAAAGGAATTGAATTAAAAAATGCGAGAGTAGCTCAGTTGGTAGAGCTTCAGCCTTCCAAGCTGACTGTCGCCGGTTCGAGCCCGGTCTCTCGCTCATCAGAGTATAATCACGTTTATGACGTGGTTATTTCTCTATCTTTTAAAAAGCCGGTGTGGCTCAGTGGTAGAGCGTTTCCTTGGTAAGGAAGAGGTCACGGGTTCAATTCCCGTCATTGGCTCGAATAAATAATAATGAACACTAAAATTATATATAACTAAGAATTAAAAATTAATAATCATGGCAAAAGAACATTTTGACCGTTCCAAACCACACCTTAACATAGGTACAATTGGACACGTTGATCACGGTAAAACAACTTTAACAGCTGCAATTACTACTGTATTAGCAGCAAAAGGACTTTCTGAAGTAAAAAATTTCGATCAAATCGATAACGCTCCAGAAGAAAAAGAAAGAGGTATTACAATTAATACTTCACACGTTGAGTATTCAACCGCTAATCGTCATTACGCTCACGTTGACTGCCCAGGTCACGCCGATTACGTAAAAAATATGGTAACAGGTGCTGCTCAAATGGATGGTGCAATTTTAGTTGTTGCTGCTACAGACGGACCAATGCCACAAACTCGTGAGCATATCTTATTAGGACGCCAAGTAGGTATTCCAAGAATGGTTGTATTTATGAATAAAGTAGATATGGTTGATGATGAGGAATTATTAGAATTAGTAGAAATGGAAGTAAGAGAATTATTAGACTTCTATGAGTATGACGGAGATAATACTCCTATTATTGCTGGTTCTGCTTTAGGTGGATTGAATGGTGAAAAAAAATGGTCTGATTCTATTATGGAATTAATGGATGCTGTTGATTCTTGGATTGAATTACCAGTTCGTGATATTGAAAAAGATTTCTTAATGCCAATCGAGGATGTATTTACAATTACAGGTCGTGGAACTGTTGCTACAGGTCGTATCGAAACTGGTGTTGCTAACACAGGTGATGCTGTTGATATTATTGGTATGGGAGCTGAAAAATTAGGTTCTACTGTTACTGGAGTTGAGATGTTCCGTAAAATATTAGATAGAGGTGAGGCTGGAGATAACGTTGGTATCTTGTTAAGAGGTATTGAAAAGTCTGACATTAAAAGAGGAATGGTAATCTGCAAACCAGGTTCTGTAACTCCACATGCTAAATTTAAAGCTGAGGTTTACGTTCTTAAAAAAGAAGAAGGTGGTCGTCACACTCCATTCCATAACAACTATCGTCCACAGTTCTACGTAAGAACTACAGATGTAACAGGTACAATTAACTTGCCTAATGGAGTTGAAATGGTAATGCCAGGTGATAACTTAACTATTACTGTTGAATTACATCAACCAATTGCAATGAATATAGGTTTACGCTTTGCAATTCGTGAAGGAGGTAGAACAGTTGGTGCTGGTCAGGTTACAGAAATTCTATAATTAAGCCACACCCAAAAAATCTTATAAGGTGCTTCTCTTTTTTAGAAGAAGCATCTTGTATTTACGGGTGTAGCTCAGTTGGTAGAGCACTGGTCTCCAAAACCAGTTGTCGGGAGTTCGAGCCTCTCCACCCGTGCAAAATAGTATAAATATGAAAGTTATAAAATATATTAAGGACTCATTTGAAGAGTTAAACACAAAAATGACATGGATTTCTTGGAATGAAGCTCAAAAGTCTACCGTTGTTGTGGCAATATTTACAGTTATATTTGCATTAGCAGTATTTGTTGTTGATAGAGCATTTCAAACGATTTTAGGAGAATATTTTAAACTATTTTAATAAAGAGATAAAGAATTGTTATGGCTGAATCTGTAAAGAAGTGGTATGTTGTTAGAGCTATTGGAGGTCAAGAAAATAAAGTTAAAAACTATATTGAGAACGAAATAACACGTTTGAAACTGTCTGATTATATAGATCAGGTTTTGGTTCCAACAGAGAAAGTTATACAAATACGTAAAGGAAAGAAAATAAATAAAGAAAGAGTTTATTTTCCAGGTTACATTATGATTGAGGCTAATTTAAGTGGAGAGATACCACATATTATTAAATCTGTTCCTGGAGTTATTGGCTTTTTAGGAGAAGTTAAAGGAGGAGATCCTGTTCCGTTAAGAAAATCAGAAGTGAATAGAATGCTTGGTAAAGTAGATGAATTAGCAGTTCAAAATGAAAATGTAACAATTCCTTACATCATCGGAGAAACTGTAAAAGTTGTTGATGGTCCATTTAATGGATTTGATGGCTCGATAGAGAAAATAAATGAAGAGAAAAGGAAATTAGAAGTAATGGTAAAGATTTTCGGAAGAAAAACTCCATTAGAACTAAGTTATATGCAAGTAGAAAAGATTTCATAATTGTTACATTAAATATAAAAAATGATATTGCAAAGTGCTTCCAACATGTTGTAATGTCTAACTTAAAGTAAAGAAAATGGCAAAAGAAATAAGCAAAGTTGTAAAATTACAAGTGCGTGGAGGAGTTGCAAACCCTTCGCCACCAGTAGGACCAGCTTTGGGTGCTGCCGGAGTTAATATTATGGAGTTCTGTAAGCAATTTAATGCGAGAACTCAAGACAAACAAGGAAAGGTTTTACCAGTTGCAATTACTGTATATACTGATAAATCTTTTGAGTTTGTTGTAAAAACGCCTCCTGCTGCAGTACAAATATTAGAAGCAGCAAAAATTAAAAAAGGTTCGGGAGAACCTAATCGAATCAAAGTAGCAACCGTTACTTGGGACCAATTGAAAACAATAGCAGAAGATAAAATGGTAGATTTAAATGCATTTACAATTGAATCTGCAATGAAAATGATGGCAGGAACTGCTCGCTCAATGGGAATCAAAGTAAAAGGAAATGCTCCAGTTTAACTTTAAAAGTTTTTAAGAAATGACAAAATTAACTAAAAAACAAAAAGAGGCTGTAGCAAAAGTTGACAAATCTCAAGCTCTTAATGTATCAGATGCATCCGCGTTGATTAAGGAAATAACTAATGTGAAATTTGACGCATCAGTAGATTTAGCAATCCGTTTGGGTGTTGACCCTCGTAAAGCCAATCAACTGGTGAGGGGTGTAGTAACATTACCACACGGAACTGGTAAAGATGTAAAAGTTTTAGCATTAGTAACTCCAGATAAAGAAGCCGAAGCAACAGCTGCAGGAGCAGATTATGTTGGACTTGACGAATACCTTCTAAAAATTAAAGGAGGATGGACAGATGTAGATGTAATTATTACAATGCCAAGTGTTATGGGTAAATTAGGACCTTTAGGACGTGTATTAGGACCAAGAGGATTAATGCCAAACCCTAAAACGGGTACTGTAACGATGGATGTCGCAAAAGCAGTAAAAGATGTAAAAGCTGGTAAAATTGACTTTAAAGTTGATAAAACAGGAATTATACACGCTGCAATCGCTAAAGTATCATTTGATGCAGATAAGATTGCAGGTAATGCAAATGAATTATTACAAACAATCATTAAATTGAAGCCAACTTCAGCTAAAGGAACTTATATAAAAAGCATTTTTATGTCAAGTACTATGAGTCCTTCAGTTGCTATTGATGATAAATCACTATAATTATGACTAGAGAAGAAAAATCACAAGTAATAGACGATTTAACAACTCAATTGACTGATGGTGGTATCATTTATTTGGCAGACATTTCAGGATTAGATGCATTGAGTACTTCTAATTTACGTAGAGCTTGTTTTAAAGCAAATGTAAAATTAGCAGTTGTTAAAAATACATTGCTTGCAAAAGCAATGGAAAAATCTGATAAAGATTTTGGAGAATTGTCAGAAACATTGAAAGGAAATACTTCTTTGATGATTTCTGATACAGGTAATGCTCCAGCAAAAGTAATTAAAGAATTTCGTAAGAACTCTGACAAACCTGTTCTTAAAGGAGCGTATGTTGAAGAAGCAATTTATGTTGGCGATGACCAATTAAATACTCTTGTAAACATCAAATCTAAGGAAGAAGTTATTGGAGAAATTATCACGATATTACAATCACCAGCTAAAAATGTTATTTCAGCATTACAGTCTGGAGGAAGTAAATTATCTAGAATTCTTAAGACATTATCAGAAAAATAATAAAGCACTAAATAAACACTAAATATTAAAAATTAAAACAAAAGAAAATGGCAGAATTAAAAGATTTCGCAGAACAATTAGTTAACTTATCAGTAAAAGAAGTTAATGAATTAGTAGCTATTTTAAAAGACGAATATGGAATTGCACCAGCAGCAGCTGCAGTAGCAGTAGCAGGTCCAGCAGCAGGTGGAGCAGATGTTGCAGCAGAAAAATCTGAATTCGATGTAATTTTAAAAGCAGCAGGAGGTTCTAAATTAGCAGTAGTAAAATTAGTTAAAGAATTAACCGGTTTAGGTTTGAAAGAAGCTAAAGGGATTGTTGATAGTGCACCAGCACCAATCAAAGAAGGTATCTCTAAAGATGAGGCAGAAGGTCTTAAAAAATCTTTAGAAGAAGCTGGAGCAGAGGTAGAACTTAAATAAGTTTTTACCATTTACACACATTAAGGTTTAGGTCTTTGGGTAACCAAAAAAGACCTAAACCATTTTGCGTATATATTCGTTCTTGTATTTTTAACTGACTTTTAATTAAAAAAATATTTCCATTGGCAACGAAAAATAATACCGAAAGAATAAACTTTGCATCAGCAAAATTGATAACTGATTATCCAGATTTTTTGGATATACAAATAAAATCATTCCAAGATTTTTTTCAATTAAAAACCAAAGCTGACGAGAGAAGTACTGAAGGATTGTATAGAACCTTCACCGACATTTTCCCAATTACAGATACTCGAAATCAATTTGTTTTAGAGTTTTTAGATTACTTTGTAGATCCACCAAGATATTCCATTCGCGAATGTATTGAAAGAGGATTAACGCACTCTGTACCTTTAAAAGCAAGACTAAAACTTTACTGTACCGATCCAGAACATGAAGATTTTGAAACAATAGTTCAAGATGTATATTTAGGAACTATTCCTTATATGACAGAAAGTGGAACGTTTGTTATAAATGGTGCAGAACGTGTTGTAGTTTCTCAATTACACCGTTCTCCAGGAGTATTCTTCGGGCAATCATTCCACGCAAATGGAACAAAGTTGTACTCTGCAAGAGTAATTCCTTTTAAAGGATCTTGGATAGAATTTGCAACCGATATCAATCAAGTAATGTACGCTTACATTGATAGAAAGAAAAAATTACCAGTAACAACACTTTTCCGTGCTATCGGATTTGAAAGAGATAAAGATATTCTTGAAATCTTTGATCTTGCAGAAGAAGTGAAAGTTTCTAAAAGCGGGTTAAAAAGAATATTAGGACGTAAATTAGCAGCACGTGTATTAAAAACATGGTTTGAAGATTTTGTTGATGAAGATACAGGAGAAGTGGTTTCTATTGAAAGAAATGAAATTGTTTTTGACCGTGATACAATTTTAGAAAAAGAACACATTGGTGAAATCATTAATTCTGGTTCTAAAACGATATTGCTTCATAAAGAAGACAATCAAATGGCTGATTATGCAATCATTCATAACACATTACAAAAAGATCCTACCAATTCTGAAAAAGAAGCGGTAGAACATATTTATAGACAATTACGTAATGCTGAGCCGCCAGATTATGAGACAGCAAAAGGTATTATTGATAAATTATTCTTTTCAGAACAACGTTATAACTTAGGAGAAGTTGGTCGTTTTAGAATGAATAAAAAATTAGAACTTAATGTTGATATGGACATTAAAGTTTTAACAAAAGAAGATATTATTACCATTATCAAAAACTTGATAAACTTGGTAAACTCTAAAGCAGAAGTTGATGATATTGATCATCTTTCTAACCGTCGTGTACGTACAGTTGGTGAACAACTAGCTTCTCAATTTGGTGTTGGTCTTTCTAGAATGGCACGTACTATTCGTGAGCGTATGAATGTTCGTGATAATGAGGTCTTTACACCAATAGATTTGATTAATGCTAAGACCTTGTCTTCTGTAATTAATTCATTTTTTGGAACAAACCAATTATCTCAATTTATGGATCAAACAAATCCATTAGCAGAGATTACTCACAAACGTCGTTTATCTGCGCTTGGACCTGGAGGTTTATCTCGTGAAAGAGCAGGATTTGAGGTTCGTGATGTTCACTATACTCATTATGGTCGTTTATGTCCTATTGAAACTCCAGAGGGACCAAATATTGGTCTGATTTCATCTTTAGCAGTATTTGCAAAAGTAAATAACTTAGGATTTATCGAAACTGCCTATAGAAAAGTTGAAGATGGTGTTGTTAATACAACAGACGAACCAACATACTTATCTGCAGAGGAAGAAGAAGGAATGAAATTTGCGCAATCTAATTTAGAATTAGATGCTAATGATAAATTTGTTGCCGAAAGAATTATCACAAGAGAAGAAGCAGATTTCCCAGAAGTTGAAATTAAAGACGTAAACTTTATGGATGTTGCGCCTAATCAAATTGCATCTATTTCTGCATCATTGATTCCTTTCTTGGAGCATGATGATGCCAATAGAGCATTAATGGGATCAAATATGATGCGTCAAGCAGTTCCATTATTACGTCCAGAATCTCCAATTGTAGGAACAGGACTTGAACGTAGAGTTGCTAAAGATTCAAGAATCTTAATTAATGCTGAAGGTAGCGGAGTTGTAGAATATGTAGATTCTGATATCATTACCATTAAGTATGATAGAACTGACGAAGAAAGAAAAGTAAGTTTTGAGGTAGATGAGAAAACATATAAACTAATTAAATTTAGGAAAACCAATCAAGGAACTTCTATTAACTTAAAACCGATTGTTAAAAAAGGAGATAAAGTTAAATTAGGACAAGTGCTTTGTGAAGGATATGCTACTCAAAAAGGTGAATTGGCTCTCGGTAGAAATATGAAAGTAGCCTTTATGCCTTGGAAAGGATATAACTTTGAGGATGCGATTGTAATTTCTGAAAAAGTAGTGAAAGAAGATATTTTCACTTCTATACATATTGATGAATACTCGTTAGATGTAAGAGATACTAAATTAGGTACAGAAGAATTAACCAATGATATTCCTAACGTTTCTGAAGAGGCTACTAAAGAATTGGATGAAAATGGAATGATTCGTATTGGAGCAGAGGTAAAACCTGGAGATATTTTAATTGGTAAGATTACACCAAAAGGAGAATCTGACCCAACACCTGAAGAAAAATTATTAAGAGCAATCTTTGGAGATAAAGCAGGAGATGTAAAAGACGCATCTTTAAAAGCTTCACCTTCATTAAAAGGAGTTGTAATTGATAAGAAACTATTCCAAAGAGCAGTAAAAGATAAAGCGAAACGCATCAGAGATAAAGAAGATATTGCACGTTTAGAAGTAGAATTTAAAGTGAAGTTTGACGATTTAAAAAGTATTTTAGTTGAAAAATTATTTACTTTAGTAAGCGGTAAGACATCTCAAGGAGTTAAAAACGATTTAGGTGAAGAAGTATTACCAAAAGGTAAGAAATTTACGTTAAAGATGTTAAACTCTGTTGACGATTATGCACACTTAACAAAAGGTTCTTGGACAACAGATAAAGAGTTGAATAAACTCGTAAAAGAGTTATCACACAACTATAAAATTAAATTAAACGATTTACAAGGAAATTTACGTCGTGATAAATTTACTATTTCTGTTGGTGATGAGTTGCCTGCAGGAATTGTAAAACTTGCAAAGATTTACATCGCTAAAAAACGTAAACTGAAAGTTGGGGATAAAATGGCAGGACGTCACGGAAACAAGGGTATTGTTGCTCGTATCGTTCGTCAAGAAGATATGCCTTTCTTAGAAGACGGAACACCTGTAGATATTGTATTGAATCCACTTGGTGTACCATCACGTATGAATATTGGACAGATTTATGAAACTGTACTTGGTTGGGCTGGTCAAAAATTGGATAAGAAGTATGCAACACCAATTTTTGATGGAGCAACTTTAGATCAAATTACAGTAATTACTAACGAAGCAGGAGTTCCAGAATTTGGACATACCTATTTATATGATGGAGGTACAGGAGAACGTTTTGATCAACCAGCAACAGTTGGAGTAATTTATATGATTAAGTTAGGACATATGATTGAAGATAAAATGCACGCACGTTCTATTGGTCCTTACTCATTGATTACACAACAACCACTTGGTGGTAAAGCACAATTTGGAGGTCAACGTTTTGGAGAGATGGAAGTTTGGGCACTTGAAGCATATGGTGCATCAAGTATCTTGAGAGAAATCTTGACAGTAAAATCTGATGATGTTCTTGGTAGAGCAAAAACTTACGAAGCAATCGTTAAGGGAGAGCCAATGCCAGAACCAGGATTACCTGAATCTTTTAACGTATTAATGCACGAACTGAAAGGTTTAGGATTAGACGTTAGATTAGAAGAATAACAACACTAATTTGCAAGAAGTCTTATTCAAGGCTTCTTGCAATAATTATAATTTTTACAAAATTCGAATCCATTACCATGGCAAAAAGAAACGATAAGTACACTGTAAAAAAGTTTAGTAAAATATCAATTGGTTTAGCATCACCAGAGAAAATTCTTGGAGATTCAAGAGGTGAAGTTTTAAAACCAGAAACAATCAACTACCGTACACACAAACCAGAAAGAGACGGTTTGTTCTGTGAAAGAATTTTTGGTCCAATCAAAGATTTTGAATGTGCTTGTGGTAAATACAAGAGAATTCGTTATAGAGGAATTGTATGTGATAGATGTGGAGTTGAAGTAACTGAGAAAAAAGTACGTAGAGATAGAGTAGGACATATCAACTTGGTAGTTCCTGTTGCTCACATTTGGTACTTTAGATCATTGCCTAATAAAATGGGATACCTTTTAGGTCTGCCATCTAAAAAATTAGATATGATTATTTACTACGAACGTTACGTAGTAATTCAACCAGCATCAGCAAAAAATGCAGAAGGGGAGCCATTACAAAAAATGGATTTCTTAACTGAAGAGGAATATTTAGATATTTTAGAAACATTCCCTCCAGAAAATCAATATTTAGACGATACAGATCCAGAAAAGTTTATTGCTAAAATGGGTGCTGAATGTTTGATTGATTTATTAGCAAGAATTGATTTAGAAGAATTATCTTATCAATTAAGACATAAAGCAAATACTGAAACATCTAAACAACGTAAAACTGAAGCATTAAAGAGATTAAATGTTGTGGAAGCGTTTAGAGATTCACAAAAAAATAGAGATAACAATCCTGAGTGGATGATTATGAAGGCAGTTCCGGTAATTCCACCAGAATTGAGACCATTAGTGCCACTTGATGGAGGACGTTTTGCAACATCAGATTTAAATGATTTATACCGTAGAGTAATTATACGTAACAATCGTTTAAAGAGATTAGTTGAAATAAAAGCGCCAGAAGTTATCTTGCGTAATGAAAAGCGTATGTTACAAGAATCAGTAGATTCATTGTTTGATAACACACGTAAATCATCAGCAGTAAAAACAGAATCTAACAGACCTTTAAAATCCCTTTCTGATTCATTAAAAGGTAAGCAAGGGCGTTTTCGTCAAAACTTATTAGGAAAACGTGTTGATTATTCTGCACGTTCAGTTATCGTTGTCGGACCTACATTAAAGTTATATGAATGTGGAATTCCAAAAGAAATGGCAGCAGAATTATACAAGCCTTTTGTAATTAGAAAATTAATTGAAAGAGGAATTGTAAAAACTGTAAAATCTGCAAAGAAAATTATAGATAAAAGAGAGCCTGTAGTTTGGGATATTTTAGAAAACGTTTTAAAAGGTCATCCTGTATTACTAAATCGTGCTCCTACGCTTCACCGTCTTGGTATTCAAGCATTTCAACCAAAATTGATTGAAGGGAAAGCGATACAATTACATCCATTAGTATGTACTGCCTTTAATGCCGATTTTGATGGTGATCAAATGGCGGTTCACTTACCATTAGGACCTGAAGCTATTTTAGAAGCACAATTATTACTATTAGCTTCTCATAGTATTTTGAATCCTGCGAATGGTGCTCCAATTACTGTACCATCACAAGATATGGTACTTGGATTGTATTATATGACTAAAGAGCGTTTAAATACGCCAACTTATTCTGTAAAAGGAGAAGGACTAACATTCTACTCTCCTGAAGAAGTTATTATTGCTTTTAATGAAAAAGTAGTAGAATTGAATGCAGGAATTACAGTAAGAACTAAGGATGTTGATGAGAACGGAGATCAAATAACGAAATTAATAAAAACAACTGTTGGTAGAGTATTATTTAACGAAGTTGTACCAGCAGAAGCAGGTTATATTAATGAAGTATTGACCAAGAAATCTTTGAGAGATATTATTGGTAATATTTTAAGAGTTACAAATATTCCTGTAATAGGAAAATTCTTAGACGAAATAAAAGATATGGGATACAAATTCGCATTCCAAGGAGGTCTTTCATTTAGTTTAGGAGATATTATTATTCCTGAAGAGAAATATAAAATGATTGCTAATGCCAAAAAAGAGGTTGATGGAATTAGAGCGAACTATAACATGGGAATGTTGACAAACAAAGAACGTTACAATCAAGTAATTGATATTTGGGGTTCTGCAAACAATCGTTTGACAGAACTTTCTATGAAGCATTTACGTGAAGATCAACAAGGATTTAACTCAGTATATATGATGCTTGATTCTGGTGCAAGGGGTTCTAAAGAACAGATTCGTCAGTTAACAGGTATGCGTGGATTGATGGCAAAGCCTAAAAAATCTACATCAGGAGGAGGACAAATTATTGAAAATCCAATTTTATCAAACTTTAAAGAGGGACTTTCAATTCTTGAATACTTTATTTCTACACACGGTGCACGTAAAGGTCTTGCCGATACAGCACTTAAAACTGCCGATGCAGGTTATTTAACGCGTCGTTTGGTAGATGTTTCTCAAGATGTTATTGTAAACGAAGTAGATTGTGGAACATTAAGAGGTTTAGAGATTTCTCCATTGAAAAAGAATGATGAAGTCGTTGAAAAATTAGAAGAAAGAATTACAGGACGTGTATCTTTATATGATGTAATTGATCCATTATCTGGTGAAGTATATGTTAAAGCAGGAGAAGAGATTTCTGAAGAAATTGCAAGTAAAATAGAAGCGTCGCCTATTGATGCTGTTGAAGCACGATCTGCATTAACTTGTGAAGCAAAACGAGGTATTTGTGCAAAATGTTATGGATACAGTTTATCAACAAGAAAAATGGTTCAAAAAGGGGAGGCGGTTGGTGTAATTGCAGCACAATCTATTGGAGAGCCTGGAACACAGTTAACGTTGAGAACATTCCACGTTGGTGGTGTAGCAGGAAATATTTCTGAAGAAAATAAAATGACAACTAAATTTGCTGGAAAAGCAATTATTGAAGATTTAAGAACTGTAAAAGGTGATGATGGTCAAGGTAATAAAGTAGATATTGTTATTTCAAGAACTACAGAATTTAAAGTCAATGATAAGAAAACTGGAATTAACTTAACGACACAAAACATTCCTTACGGTTCGTTCATCTATGTAAAAGATGGTCAAGCAGTTAAAAAAGGAGATGTTATCTGTCAATGGGATCCATTTAACGGTGTGATTGTTTCAGAGTTTGCAGGAAAAGTAACGTTTGAGAATATTGAAAAAGATATTAACTATTCTGTTGAAATTGATGAGCAAACAGGATTTAAAGAAACTTTAATTATAGAATCTAAAAACAAGAAAATTATACCAACATTATTAATTGAAGGGAAGAAAGGCGAACTTTTACGTTCTTACAGTTTACCAGTTGGAGCACATTTAATTGTTGATGATGGTGCTAAGATTAAAACAGGTCAGACGTTGGTTAAAATTCCTCGTAAATCTGGTAAAGCAGGGGATATTACAGGTGGTTTACCTCGTGTAACAGAACTATTTGAAGCACGTAACCCTTCTAATCCAGCAATAGTAACTGCAATTGACGGAGTTGTATCATTTGGTAAAATCAAAAGAGGAAATAGAGAGATCATTGTAGAATCTAAATATGGAGACATTAAGAAATATTTAGTGAAATTGTCAAGTCAAATCCTTGTTCAAGAAAATGATTTCGTAAAAGCTGGTATGCCACTTTCTGATGGAGCAACAACTCCAAAAGATATTTTAGATATCATGGGACCAACAGCTGTTCAAGAATTTTTAGTAAATGAAATTCAAGAAGTTTATAGACTGCAAGGTGTAAAAATTAATGATAAACATTTCGAAGTTGTAGTACGTCAAATGATGCGTAAAGTACGGATTATTGATTCTGGAGATACGTTATTCCTTGAAAATGAATTAATTCATAAGGCTGATTTCTTAGTCGAGAATGATAAAACATACGGAATGAAAGTTGTTGAAGAAGCTGGAGACTCTGAAAGGATAAAAGAAGGACAAATGATAAGTCCACGCCAATTAAGAGATGAGAATTCATTACTTCGTAGAAACGATAAAGCATTAGTTGTTGCACGTGATGCAAATCCTGCAACTGCCGAGCAAATCTTACAAGGAATTACAAGAGCATCGTTACAAACGAAATCATTTATTTCTGCAGCATCGTTCCAAGAAACGACTAAAGTATTAAATGAAGCTGCTGTAAATGGTAAGATTGATACTTTAGAAGGATTGAAAGAAAATGTAATTGTAGGTAAGAGAATTCCTGCAGGAACAGGTTTACGTGAGTACAATAATATTATTGTAGGAGCAAGCGAAGATATGGAATAATCAAGTTTATAATTTAATTGATGACTGAACAAAAACAACAAAAAGAAGGTAAATTAAATATTGAATTGGACGAGAAAATTGCTGAAGGAACATATTCCAACTTAGCAATTATCAACCATTCAGTATCAGAATTTATTGTAGATTTTATTAGTATAATGCCTGGAGCACCAAAAGCAAAAGTAAAATCAAGAATTATTTTGACTCCACAACATGCAAAAAGGTTGGCAAATGCATTGGCTGATAATGTCAAAAAGTTTGAAAAAGTTCACGGAAAAATTAAAGATTATAAACAACAACCTCCAATTCCAATTAATTTTGGACCAACAGGAGAAGCATAAAAATAAAAAGCGTTTAAAGAAAGTTAAACGCTTTTTTTATACCTTGTCCTTTTAAATTTTTAATTTGATGGAAGAAAGAATTAAAACATACCAAGAATTTTATAAGTACTATTTATCTGAACATCAGAATAAAACGAGTAGATTACTGCATGTTATTGGTACTACCATTGTACTTGCTTTAACAATTACGGCAATCTATCATAGTAATTTTAAACTGCTGTGGTTAGTTCCGTTGGCAGGTTATGGATTTGCTTGGGTTGGACATTTCTTTTTTGAAAAGAACAAACCAGCAACCTTTAAATATCCTTTGTGGAGTTTAAAGTCCGATTTTAAAATGTATTTCGATATTCTTTCAGGAAAAATAAATTTAGATAGTAAAAACGACCATAATTAAAGCTAACATGAAACGAGCATATTATAATTTTTCTCATTTTAGAGAATTATTAATAGCGAACAGCATATGACCATTGAAAACAATAAATAAGCAAACATGAAACGAGCAATTGTGGAATCAGTACTAATTATATGTGCCTTTGTTATTTTATATTCTTGTAAAGAAGAAGTAAAAAATGATGCAAAAAAAGAAATAGAAAAGGAGTATATGGAAGCGGAAATCGCTCTAGAATCACAAAAAGCCAATGACTTTTTTCAGAAAAGTTTTGATAGAAGTGTAGATATGGATCCAGAATTTCAAACGAGACTTGGAATAAAAAAAGACTACGGAAAACTGAATGACAATTCACCTGAGGCAGCCGAAAGAGATTTGAAAACAAACAAAGAAGAATTGCAATGGTTAATAAATTCTATAAATGTTGATGCACTTTCTAAAGATGTCTTATTGAGTTATAAACTCTTCAGGCAAAGTGTTGAAAACAAGATTAATGATTATAAATATAGATTGCATAATTACCCTGTAAATCAAATGTTTGGTGCGCAATCAGAAAAGCCAGCATTTTTGATTAATATGCACAGAATTGATACTATTTCTGATGCTGAGGCGTATGTATCGAGATTAAAAGGATTTGAAAAATATTTTGCGCAATTGGTTGAGAATTTAAAAGCACGTGAAGAAATAGGAATAGTACCTCCAAAGTTTGTTTATGACAAGGTAATTCAAGATTCTCAAAACATTTTAAAAGGGGCGCCATTCGACAATTCAGGAGAAGAAGGTGCAATCTTAACTGATTTTACTACAAAGATTGAAAAATTGGACATCTCTAATTCTGAAAAAGACAACTTGATTTCAAGTGCTTTAAATGCGTTAAATTATTCTGTAAGACCTGCATATGAAGGATTAATTTCTTTTATGAAAGAACAAAAAACAAGAGCCAATTCAGATAATGGAGCGTGGAAGTTTCCTGACGGAAAAACATTCTTTAACAATGCATTAAAAAGAACAACAACGACTGATTTAACGGCAGATGAAATCCACAAAATTGGATTGAGTGAAGTTACAAGAATTCATAGAGAAATGGACGCTATTCGCAAGAACGTTGGTTTTGAAGGAACTTTGCCAGCGTTTTTCGAGTTTATGAAAACTGATAAGCAGTTTTATTATAGTGCAGATAAACAAGGAAAAGATGCCTATTTAAAAGAAGCAGTGTATTTGATTGACTCTATGAAAACAAGATTGGATGAGATATTTATTACAAAGCCTAAGGCAGATATCAAGGTAAAATCAGTAGAGGCTTTTAGAGAACAATCGGCTGGAAAAGCTTTTTATAGCCGTCCTGCGGCTGACGGTTCTAGACCAGGAATTTATTATGCTAACTTGTATGATATGGAATCTATGCCAACCTATCAAATGGAAGCATTGGCATATCATGAAGGAATACCTGGACATCACATGCAATTGGCAATTCAACAAGAACTAGAAGAAGTACCAATGTTTAGAAAGTTTGGTAGTTATACTGCTTATACCGAAGGTTGGGGATTATACTCTGAGTATATACCAAAAGAAATGGGCTTTTATGCTGACCCTTATTCTGATTTTGGACGTTTGGCTATGGAATTATGGAGAGCATGTCGATTGGTAGTAGATACAGGAATACACGTTAAAAAATGGACACGTGAAGAAGGAATTAAATACTATACCGACAATACGCCCAATGCTGAGTTAGATGCCGTTAAAATGGTTGAAAGACACATTGTAATGCCTAGTCAAGCAACGGCGTATACGGTTGGAATGTTGAAGATATTGGAATTGCGTAAAAAAGCAAAAGATGCTTTAGGAGATAAATTTGATATTCGTGAATTTCACGAAGTAGTTATTTCTCATGGAGCGATTCCATTGAATGTGTTGGAAGATTTTGTTAATGAATATATTAATTCAAAATCTTAAGTCTAAAAAATTAAAAGCCCCAATTTTAGGGGCTTTTTTATCTGTCATTCTGAATGAAATGAAGAATCTTAAGAAGAACTGAGGTAAAAAGCAACAAAAAAATCAATTATTTTTCACTAAAACACTTCTAAAATTAGCATCGTAAGGAATTCCATTTTGCTAGAAACGATTGTGCGTATTCAATTGCTCACCACGACCTTTTTTTTTGATGATACAAAATTACAGAGGACGCTATTAAAAATCTAAAAATATTGATAAATAAGTTTGGATAATTAATAACAATACTAAATTTTAGTTGTCTTATCCATCAAATAAAAATCTACTAAAACTATTGCAGCCATTGCTTCTACAATTGGTACGGCTCTTGGTACAACACAAGGATCGTGACGTCCTTTACCTTGCATTTCTACATTATTACCATCACTATCAATTGTTTCTTGTTTTTGAATAATTGTAGATACAGGTTTAAAAGCAACTCTAAAATAAATATCCATACCGTTACTTATTCCACCTTGAATCCCTCCAGAAAGATTTGTTTTTGTAGAGCCATCAGTATTAAAAATGTCGTTGTGATTGCTACCTTTCATTTTCGTTCCACAAAAACCACTGCCAAATTCAAACCCTTTTACAGCATTTATAGATAGCATTGCTTTACCAAGTTGCGCGTGTAGTTTGTTAAAAATAGGTTCTCCCAAACCAATTGGAACGTTTTGAATTACACAGGTAATTGTTCCGCCAATAGTATCGCCTTGTTTTTTGATTTCTTTAATATGCTCAATCATTTTTTCTGCAATTTCAACATCAGGACAGCGAATGTCATTTGATTCAATCAAATTAAAATCCAGTTCTTGATAAGGTTTGCAGATTGTAATTTCTCCAACCGAAGAAGTAAACGCATTAATTTTTATAGAACTAATTACTTGTTTTGCAACTGCGCCAGCAACAACCCAATTTGCGGTTTCACGTGCAGATGTTCTTCCGCCTCCACGATAGTCACGAATACCATATTTTTTATCATACGTAAAATCGGCATGTGATGGTCTATACACATTTACATTATGAGAATAATCTTTACTTTTCTGATTGGTATTTTTAATTATAAATCCGATAGGAGTTCCAGTTGTTTTTCCTTCAAAAATCCCTGATAGAAACTGCACATCATCGTCTTCTTTTCGTTGAGTAACAATGGCAGACTGTCCAGGTTTTCTTCTGTTTAGTTCGTTTTGAATTGCCTCAAAATCTAATGTAATTTCAGCAGGACAACCGTCAATGATTCCGCCAATGGCTTCGCCATGAGATTCTCCAAATGTTGTTAAAGTAAAAATATTTCCGAATGTATTATTAGGCATATAATTATATTTTTAACAAAAATAACAAACACATATTGATTAACCGATTAAAACAGTTGAATCTTGCTAAAGAAAAAATTATAAAAAAGTTTGAGCAATAAGAAAAAGCAAACTATATTTGCATCCGCATTCAGATAATATCTGATGAGACACTTTGGAGAAATGGCAGAGTGGTCGAATGCACTAGTCTTGAAAACTAGCGACTGTCACAGGTCCGGGGGTTCGAATCCCTCTTTCTCCGCAAAAGAAAACCTACAACTTTTGTTGTGGGTTTTTTGTTTTCTAAAAGAATTAAAAATATTGTATCTTCACATTATGATTCAAGAGTTGAAAAATAATTATGGACATTTGTTTGAAGATGCACTTTTAAATGAAATAGACGAAGTAGGAACTTATAGAGAAGTTTCAGAAGGGTTTAAAATGCTTGAAATAGGAAGTTATGTGAAGAATATACCTTTATTAATTTCAGGTGTTGTAAAAATTTTAAGAGAAGATAATGACGGAGATGAACTTCTACTTTATTTTTTAGAAAAAGGAGATACTTGTGCTATGACATTAATTTGTACTTTAGGGCAAACTAAAAGTGAAATACGAGCAATTGCTGAAACGGATGCTAAAATTATTATGGTTCCAATCCAAAAAATGGAAGAATGGGCTGGTAAATATAGGAGTTGGAGAAGATTTGTTTTTCAAAGTTATCATAATAGATTAAACGAAATGTTAGATACCATTGACAACATCACATTTCTTAAAATGGATGAAAGACTATTAAAATATTTAAAAGAAAAATCGAGAATATCAAGCGATAACATTATTAAAAGTACACACCAAGAAATAGCATATGAACTACATACTTCTAGAGTAGTTATTTCTCGTTTGCTCAAAAAGCTTGAGAATTTAGGCAAAATAAAACTTAATAGAAACTATATAGTGGTTAAAAAAATATAAAAAGAGTTATTATTTAAATAATTACGGATTATTTATTTCTCGATTTAATTTTTCATGTAATATTTGTTACTATATAAAAAATAGTACTGAAGTATATTTAGCAAGAAATTAATTTTAAGATTAACTTAATAGTTAAGATTAATTTATCATTTAATAACTAACTCAAATAAATGAAATACGGATTTATAATCGATAACCGAAAATGTATAGGTTGTCATGCTTGTACTACTGCGTGTAAAAGCGAACACGATGTTGCAGTAGGCGTTAACAGAACTTATGTTAAACAAGTAGAAAAGGGAGAGTTTCCAAATACGCGTAGAATTTTTTCAGTAATGCGTTGTAATCATTGTACAGATGCTCCTTGTGTAGAGATTTGTCCTGTTGAAGCATTATATACTCGTGAAGATGGTATCGTAGATTTTGACAACAACCGTTGTATTGGTTGTAAATCTTGTATGCAAGCCTGTCCTTATGACGCGTTGTATATAGATCCAGATAACAATACAGCAGCAAAATGTAATTACTGTGCTCACCGTATAGAAGTTGGTAGAGAACCTGCTTGTGTTACTGTTTGTCCAGAGCACGCAATTATTGCTGGAGATATGGAAAATCCAAATACTGAGATTTCGCAATTATTAGCCAGAGAACAAGTAACTGTTCGTAAACCAGAAAAAGGAACAAATCCAAATTTATTTTATATTGATGGCGATTTTGCTTCTTTAAACCCAGAAACAACCGATAAATCAGGTGATTTTTTATGGAATTCGCAAGCAAGAGGTGTTGGTCATTATGCCAAAGCAGCAGAAAAGATGATGCATACCAACGATGATGTAAATTTATTGAAAATGACGTTAGATAATGATATGCAATCTGCTTATCATAAAAAAGAAACTGAAAATCCAAACTATATTGATGTTCTTAACGGAAAAGCACGTAGAGTATATGATACACCAGACAAAGGAATACTTTGGGGCTGGGAAGTTTCTGCTTATGTAATGACAAAAGCCATTGCAGCAGGAGCATTTTTAATTCCGTTTTTAGCAATGTTATTAGGTTACGAAGTTTCAGATACTGCAAAACTTTGGTCAGCAGGATTGTCTTTAGGATTCTTATCATTAACAGGCTTATTCTTGGTTATGGATTTAGATAGACCAGATCGTTTCTTAAATGTTTTATTGCGCCCACAATGGAAATCATGGTTAGTAAAAGGTGGTTATATTATTACCATTTTCGGATTATTAGCAACTGTTTGGGGAGCAATGACATTTTTCGAAATCAAAGTAGGAGAAACCATTTTATTATGGATAACTGCTTTCTTTGGAGTAATGTTAGCTATTTATACCGCATTTTTATTCGCTCAAGCAAAAGGAAGAGATTTCTGGCAAAGTCCAAGTTTAGCATTACATATGTTAACACATAGTATAATGGCTGGAGCAGCGATATTTGCTTTGGTTACTTTATTTACTGATATTTCATGGACAGGTTTAATAAAGACAACGTTGGTTGTTGCTTTAATAGTTAATCTATTTACATTGATAACTGAATTAACCGTGACACACCCATCTACTTCAGCTCATGTAGTTGTTGTTATGATTACCAAAGGTAGATATAAAAACCTATTTTGGATGATCGTTGTCCTTATTGGAAATGTTTTACCATTACTATTATTACTTGTTGCTCCAAGTGCCATAATGTTAGTAGTTGCAGCAGTATTAGTACTTATTGGAATATACGCAACCGAAAAAATATGGATTGAAGCACCACAAAGAATACCACTTGCTTAATTGAATTTAGAAGAAAAATTAAATATATATTATGGGTTATAAAAAACCATCATTTATAGAAGGAATAGCAGAAAAACTTAGAATCATTCCAAATCTGCATAAAGAAAAGTACCAAGAGTTTGATGGCGATATGCGTCAATTTTCTGATGAAGAAGTTGCATCAATGTATGAGAATTTTCCTCCGCCTGAAAAATGGAATAATTGGGTAGAATACAACCCAAAAGTTTGGCCTAAAAAAGAAAAAACAACATATCAAATAGTACCAACAACTTGTTTTAACTGTGAATCTGCTTGTGGTTTAACTGCATTTATAGACAAAGAAACACAAGAAGTTAAAAAATTTGAAGGAAACCCACATCATCCGGGTTCTCGTGGTAGAAACTGTGCCAAAGGACCGGCAACTATCAATCAAGTAACAGATCCTGATCGTATTCTTTATCCGTTAAAACGAAAAGAAAAACGTGGCGATGGAGAATGGGAACGCATTTCTTGGGATGAAGCATTAGATACAATTGCAGCGAGAATCCGTAAAGCAATTATGGAAAAAAGACACAATGAAATTGCTTATCACGTTGGTCGTCCTGGACATGAAAAATTCATGAATTGGGTTTTACAAGGTTGGGGAATTGACGGACATAATTCGCATACAAACATTTGTTCTTCAGGAGCAAGATTTGGATATAATATTTGGTATGGTTATGATAGACCATCGCCAGATCATGCAGAAGCGAAATTTATTTTATTGATTTCTGCACATTTAGAGTCTGGTCATTATTTTAATCCACACGCACAACGTATTATAGAAGGTAAAATGAAAGGAGCAAAATTGGCAACAATGGATCCTCGTTTATCCAATACAGCATCCATGTCTGATTATTGGTTACCATCTTATCCAGGAACTGAAGCGGCAGTTTTGTTAGCAATGGCATTAATTATCTTAGAAGAAGGCTTATATAATAGAGAATATTTAGAAAATTGGACCAACTGGGAAACTTACTTAAAAGCAAAAGGAGTTGAAATTAAATTTGAGAATTATATATCAGAAATGATTAAAGAATATAAGGAGTTTACACCAGAATTTGCTGAAAAAGAATCAGGAGTAAAAGCCGAAATGATTATAGAAATAGCACATAAAATTGGTGAAGCAGGTGAACGCTTTGCATCACATAACTGGCGTTCTGCAGGAGCATCTAACCTTGGCGGTTGGGCAGTTGCCAGATGTTTACATTTCTTAACTGTGTTAACTGGTGCAGTTGGAGCAAAAGGTGGAACTTCACCAAATTCTTGGAATAAATTCTCACCTACACAACCAAATCTACCAGCACCACAAAAAGTGTGGAACGAATTACATTTCCCTAAAGAATATCCGTTAGCATTCTTTGAAATGAGTCAGTTATTACCACATTTTTTAAAAGAAGGTCGTGGTTATATGGACGTATATTTCTCTAGAGTATTTAATCCAATTTGGACCTATCCTGACGGATTTACATGGATGGAAATGTTTATGCGAGAAGATAAATTTGGGTTACACACAGCACTAACACCAACTTGGAACGAAACTGCTTTTTATGCCGATTTTGTTTTACCAATGGGATTAGCATCAGAAAGACATGACATTAATTCTTACGCTACGCATGGAGGAACTTGGGTTGCATTTAGACAACCTGTTTTACGTGAAGCAGCAAGAAGAAACGGAAATCCAGTAGAATTTACTTATCAAGCAAATCCTGGTGAAGTTTGGGAAGAAGATGAATTTTGGATTGAATTATCTTGGCGAATTGATCCTGACGGAAGTATGGGAATTCGTAAAACATTCGAATCTCCTTACAGACCAGGAAAGAAAATTACTATAGACGAATATTACCAATACATTTTTGAACGTATAGATGGTTTAACTGAAGCAGCAAATAATGATGGAATAACTGGAGATTTTGCTGCATTAGAATATATGAAAAAATATGGAGCTTACGAGATTGAGCAAGGTGAATCTTATAACATGAACGATAGAGCCGTTTCTGAAGATAAATTAAAAGGTTCTATAGTAGATAAAGATACTGGTGTTATTCGTAAAGATGGAAAAGATATTGGCGTTATGGTAAATGGAAAAGCTAAAGTCGGTTTCCCAACACCATCACGTAAAAACGAATTCTACTCACAAACCATGATAGATTGGAAGTGGCCAGAATATGCAACGCCAACATATATCAAATCACATATACATCAAGATGTTTTAGATAAATCAAAAGGAGAATATGTTTTAGTACCAACATTTAGATTGCCAACTTTAATTCACTCACGCTCTGGAAATGCAAAGTGGTTGGTAGAAATATCAAATAGAAATCCGATATGGATGCATCCAGAAGACGCTACAAAATGGGGATTCAAAACAGGGGATTTAGTAAAAATGAATACCGATATAGGTTACTTTATAGATAAAGTTTGGGTAACACAATCTATGAAACCAGGAGTTGTGGCATGTTCACATCACATTGGTAGATGGAGAAGACCACAAGACAAAATAGGTAACCGTTGGGCAACTAACACGGTTAATATTGAAAGTGATGGAAATGGTGCTTGGAAAATGAACACCATGTCTGGAATTAAACCTTTTGAATCAACAGATAAAGATTCCAAACGAATCTTTTGGAAAGATGGTGGCGTGCATCAAAATATCACGCATGCTGTACATCCAGATCCAATTAGTGGTATGCATACTTGGCATCAACGTGTACGTATTGAAAAACCAAAACCAGAAGAAAATTACGGAGATATTTTTGTAGATACCAATAAATCTCACGAAATTTATAAAGAATGGTTAGCAATGACAAGACCAGCACCAGGACCAAACGGAGAGCGAAGACCACTTTGGTTTAAACGAGCATTTACGCCTGATAAAACGGAAGGTGGTTGTTACTATGTTAAAGAGTAAATATTAGTAATGTGATGACGTAAAGCCATCACATTCTTTGCGTAAGAATAATATGTATATTTGTTACTCAATATTCAAAAATGCAATTAGAAAAAGGTTATTTATATCACATATACAATCAAGGAAATAACCAGAGAAAAATTTTCTTCAAAAAAGAGAATTATTTATTTTTTTTAGAGAAAATAAAAACACATTTATCTCCATATGCAGATATTATTGCTTATTGTTTAATGCCAAATCATTTTCATTTGATGATTTTGGTTAAGGAAGATGTGTTAACAATAAAAGATACTCACACCGTGACTCAAAGTCACGGTGTGAGTAAAACTTTAAAAATAAATGACTCTATAGGGATTCTTCTGCGGTCTTATACAAGAGCAATAAACAAACAAGAAAACTTCACAGGTAAATTATTTAGAGAAAAAACAAAAGCAGAATGTATTAATTGTTTTAAAGGAAATACGCCATCATTTATTACTGATAAAATGACTTCATTTAATTTGATTTCAGAAAAACAGTATCCACAAGTATGCTTTAATTATATTCATCAAAATCCTGTAAAGGCTAAAATGGTCTCTAATGAAACCGATTATGAGTTTTCATCTGCTAGAGATTATGCAGATTTACGAAATGACAAATTAATTAATAAAAAAATTGCGTTAGAATATATTGATTATAAAAATACTCATATCGTGACTCAAAGTCACGGTGTGAGTAAAAATACTAAAAACACAGAATTAGAACTCGCCCTAAACTTTGTTGAAAAAACAGATAGAAATATTTTTCTAACAGGAAAAGCAGGTACTGGAAAAACAACATTTTTACATAAAATAAAAAACGAATCTAACAAACGATTAGTTGTAGTTGCTCCAACAGGTGTTGCAGCAATTAATGCAAAAGGTGTAACAATTCACTCGTTTTTTCAAATGCCTTTTGGACCGATAATTCCTGGCGTTGAAAAAAAGTCAAAATTTAGATTCAATAAAATTAAGATTGATATTATTAGATCATTAGATTTATTAATTATCGATGAAATTTCTATGGTTAGAGCCGATTTATTAGACGGAATTGACCAAGTTCTTAGACGTTATAAAAACAGGAATAAAGTTTTTGGTGGCGTTCAAGTGCTTATGATTGGCGATTTACAACAATTAGCGCCAGTTGTAAAATCATACGAATGGCAAATGTTGAGTCCACATTATAAAACCATGTATTTTTTTAGCAGTCAGGCATTTGAACAATCTAATGTGATTAGTATTGAATTAAAACGCATTTACCGTCAAGCAGATGAAAATTTTATTAAAATACTAAATGAAGTTCGGAATAATAAATTATCTAATGCATCTGTTGCTGTATTAAACGAAAGATATCAACCAGAATTTGTCCCTAAAAAAGAAGATGGTTATATTACATTAACAACACATAATAATAGAGCAAATGCGATAAATGAATCCGAATTAAGTAAATTAAAACCAAAAAGCCAATTGTATAAAGCGATTATTAAAGGTAAGTTTAACGAGTATTCTTATCCTACACACGAAAAATTAGAATTAAAAGTTGGAGCACAAGTAATGTTTATTAAAAATGATGGCAATCAAGAAAAAAGATATTACAATGGTAAAATTGGTACTATTACTCGTTTAGATAAAGAAACAGTTACAGTTCAATGTCCAGAAGATACCAATGCAATAGAAACGACACCCGAAATGTGGGAAAATGTGAGTTATTCTATAGATCAAGAAACAAAAGAGATTAAAGAAGAAATTGCTGGTTCATTTGCTCAAATTCCGTTGCGATTGGCTTGGGCGATTACCATTCATAAAAGCCAAGGTTTAACTTTTGAAAAAGCGATTATCGATGCTGAAGCATCATTTGCACATGGGCAAACTTATGTAGCGTTGAGTAGGTGTAAATCTTTGGAAGGTTTAGTTTTAAAAACTAAAATTAAAGAAAGTAGTATTATTAATGACAATAGAGTAACCATATTTACTAATGATGTTGAAGCTAATTTACCAACTAAAACCGATTTAGATAATTCGCAAAAAATATATCAATTAAATTTGATGGAAGATTTGTTTAGTTATCAAGAATTTTTATATCCAACACAACGATTAATTAAAATTTATTATGAAAATAAAACAAGTTTTAGAGGCAATATTATCGAACCGCTTAATAAAATTAAAGATATTGGTATTGTTAAATTAATGCAAGTAGGGTCAATTTTTAAAAGTCAGTTGGTAAGTTTAAGTAAAAACGTGACTAATCCTGAAGAAGATAAAACCGTACAAGAACGCATACATAAAGGAATCCATTATTTTATTGAACATACTTTAGCAAATATAAAAAAACCACTAGACGACATCACTTTTTCTACCGAAAATAAAGCGGTAAGAAAAGATTTTACCAAACAATTAGATAACTTAGAAGGTTTACTAAAATTAAAATTGACGTGTCTTTGGGGATTATCAAAAAACTTTAGTACTTCGAAATTTTTAGAAATACGAGCAAAAGCAGTTTTAAAAGAATCTGAAATGACTGCAATACCAACCAAAAAGAAAGGTAAAAAAAGAGAAGTAGTAGTAGCAACAGATCATCCAATTTTATTTGAGCAATTACGGACTTTACGTTTAGAGTTATCCAAAAAATTAGATTGTCCACCATTTCAAATTTTTACTCAAATTACGTTATTTGAATTGTGTGCTTATTTTCCAAAAACACCAAAAGAATTACTAAAAATAAATGGTATGGGAAAAATTAGAGTAGAAAAACACGGCAAAGAAATATTAGAAATTATAAATAAATATGTTTCAGAAAATGAAACTACACCAAAAGAAATAGTTTATGTAGATGCTATAAACAAAGATACTAAACCTAAGAATGTTACGACCAAACAACATAGTCTAAATCTTTTTAAAAGTGGAAAAATTATTAAAGAAATAGCAGAAGAACGTGATTTAACTATAGGAACAATTACCAGTCATTTAGCACATTTCATTCCAACAGGTGAAATAAAAATTACCGATATTATTCCTGAAATGAAATACAAAGAACTAAAAAAAATTATAAAGACAACTAAATTTGATAGTATTTCAGATCTTAAAAACAAAATTGATGTTAAATTTACGTATGCAGAAATTAGATTAGTTCTATCAGAATTAAAAAAATAAAAACCTTAATAAGTCAAATAAAAAATGAATAAAATATTTCCATTTTTAAACTGGTTGCCATTAGCAAAAAAATCATTAAAAGATGATATAATTGCTGGTATTACAGGTACAATCATCGTAATTCCACAAGCAGTTGCCTTTGCAATGATTGCAGGTTTACCACCAATTTATGGTTTCTATACTGCAATGATAACACCAATTATTGCTGCATTATTTGGTTCATCATATCACTTAATTTCTGGTCCAACAACAGCAATTTCGATTGTTGTGTATGCAACTTTAGTAAAATTAAATCTCAACCCAGAAACAGATTTAGAAAGTTTTGTTGCCATGGCATTGGTACTCACATTTTTAGCAGGATTATTCCAACTTGCAATGGGATTATTGCGAATGGGAAAATTAGTAAACTTTGTATCTCATTCGGTAATTATAGGTTTTACGGCTGGAGCTGGAATATTAATTGCATTTAAACAATTAAAGCATGTCTTTGGAATAAAAGTACCACAAGGAAATACTATAGTGGAAATTGTAATTTACATCGGTAAACATATTTCTGAAACCAATTGGTATGTTTTTGGTGTTGCGATAGGCACATTGGCAATTGCATTAATTATTAAATTTCTAATAAAACCATTGTCAAGATATTATATGTTAATCGCAATGATTTTAGGGAGCTTCATAGCCATTATTTTTGGTGGTGATACTAACGGAATTGAAACCGTTGGGAAGATTCCATCGAATTTACCACCATTTCGAGTTCCAGATTTAACATTTAAAAACATACGGTTGTTAAGTTCTGGTGCAATGGTCTTGGCATTATTAGGATTGATTGAAGCCGTTGCTATTGGTAGATCTATTGCATTACATACACATCAACGTATTGATGGGAACCAAGAATTTATTGGTCAAGGATTGTCTAATTTAATCGCGAGTTTCTTTTCAAGTTATGCAGGTTCTGGGTCGTTTACACGCTCTGGAGTAAATCATCAAGTAGGAGCAAAAACACCAATGTCAGGGATTTTTGCTTCTATATTTTTAATGGTAGTTTTGGTGTTTTTTGCAAGTTACGCATCGTATTTGCCAAAAGCTGCAATGGGAGGAATTATTTTATTAGTAGGTTATAACTTGATAGATTTTCATCATATAAAACAAGTCTATAAAAGTAGTGGTAAAGAGCTAATCGTTTTAACAATTACATTATTTGGAACTTTGTTTTTTGATTTAGAATTTGCTTTATTAGCAGGAATTTTTGCTTCTTTTTTCTTTTATATGGAAAGAACTTCAAAACCAAATATTGCCACACTTGCAGTTGATGACGAGAAAAGATTAATAAATAAAATAAGAGATAAGGATGCTGTAGAATGCAGTAGTTTAAAAATTGTTAGAATTGATGGCTCTTTATACTTTGGTTCTATCGAAAAAATTTCTGATTTTTTTGCAAATGCTTATGAAAGTAATGAAATCCAACATGTATTAATTGCTGCAGATGGTATTAATTTTATAGATCTTGGGGCTGCAGAATGGTTGAGTAGTGAAGTATTGAAATGGCAGAAAAATCGCAAAGGAATATATATAGCTGGTTTAAAAGAAGTTAGTCAAGATGTGTTGAAAAAAGGAGGATTTATTAAAAAAATGGGACAGAATATTTTTTTTATCGATAAAAAACTTGCGATTAGTGAGATTCATAAAAAAATTGAAACGCCTTGTAAAATAAAAGCTTTTGAAGAGTGTTCTTAACTAAGAATACATTAAAATATATCCGTAATATAAATTACATATATAAAGGATAACTCTCATTACCTTTGCAGTATGAAGCTAAAAAATATTTTGCCAATATTAGATTGGTTACCTAATTACAAAAAAGAATGGTTTAAAGGTGATTTAGGTGCTGGTTTAACAGTTGGAGTCATGCTAATTCCTCAAGGGATGGCTTATGCAAGTATTGCAGGTTTACCACCAGTTTATGGTTTGTATGCATCAATAATTCCGTTATTGATTTATGCTATTTTTGGAACTTCACGCCAATTAGCGATAGGTCCAGTTGCTATGGTTTCTTTATTGACTGCAACAGCAATTGGCTCTTTTCAAGGACTTTCTATTGAGCAATATATTAGTTATGCTATTTTATTAGCATTTCTAGTTGGTGCAATTCAGTTTTTATTAGGTTTATTTCGTTTAGGATTTTTGGTTAATTTTTTATCACATCCAGTAGTTAGCGGTTTTACTTCGGCAGCGGCTTTAATCATAGGTTTAAGTCAGTTAAAAAGTTTGCTTGGAATTAATATTCCAAGAAGCCATCACATTAATGAAATTTTAATGAATGCTCTTGATAAATTTGATGAAATAAATTGGATTTCTTTTACTATTGGACTTGTTGGCATACTCTTAATATTAGGATTAAAAAAAATAAATAAATCTTTGCCAAGTCAATTATTTGCTGTTATCTTCGGAATCCTAGCTGTTACTTTATTTGGGTTAAATCAAGGTGAAAATGCAATTAAGATAGTTGGAGATATTCCTGCATCATTACCAAGCTTTGGAATTCCTGATATGGATTTAAATTTAATAAATAGTTTGTTTGTAATTGCATTGACAATTGCATTGGTAAGTTTTATGGAAAGTATTACCGTAGCAAAAGCAATTCAATCAAAACATAGAGATTATAAAGTGTTACCAAATCAAGAATTAATTGGCTTGGGATTGGCAAATATTGTTGGTTCATTTTTTCAATCATATCCAACAACTGGAGGTTTTTCACGAACTGCTGTAAACGATCAAGCAGGAGCAAAGTCAGGTTTAGCAGCAATAATTAGCGCAACATTAATTGTTATCACACTTTTGTTTTTAACGCCTTATTTTTATAATTTACCAAAAGCAATTTTGGCATCTGTTATTATGGTCGCTGTATTTGGATTGATAGATTATAAAGAAGTTATTCATTTATGGAAAAGTAATAAAACTGATTTTTTCTTACTACTAATTACCTTTTTTGCAACCTTAACTATTGGTATTGAAAAAGGAATTGGTTTAGGTGTAATATTATCATTGGTTACCGTAATTTTAAAAACTACAAGACCACATGTTGCTGTTTTAGCCAATATTCACGGTACACATTTTTACAGAAATGTAGTTCGTTTTGGTGAAGATGTTATTCTTAAAGAAGATATTTTAATAGTTCGGTTTGACGCACAAATATATTTTGCTAACACCACTTTTTTTAAAGATAAATTAGAAGAATTGGTGATTGAAAAAGGTGAAAAACTAAAACTGATTATTATTGATGGTGAAAGTATGAACAATCTTGATAGTTCGGGAGTTCACGCATTAAAAGAGGTTATTGATTTGTATCAATCTAAGGGAATAGAAATTGCTTTTTCAGGTATGATAGGACCTGTAAGAGATGCAATGAGAAAAGGCGGTGTAATTGATAAAATTAGTTTTGAATATTGCTTTATGAGTATTCAAGAAGCGGTAGATAATTATGAAGGTCAACGTGACAATAAGGTCGTAACAAAGAGATTTAATAAATTTATTGAACAATCAAATTGATTATAATAATTTATAACGGAACTAATGTTACAGATAATCAATGTAATTTGTTGTAATTTTGAACGACAAATAATTATTAATCAGATAATTTGGAATAGATGAAAGTAGAACAAATATTTACAGGGTGTCTTGCAGAAATGGCATACTACATAGAATCTAATGGTGAAGTAGCAATTGTAGATCCATTAAGAGAAACACAACCATATATTGATATGGCAAAAGCAGATAATGCAAAAATTAAATATATATTTTTAACACATTTTCATGCAGATTTCGTTTCAGGTCAATACGATTTAGCACAAAAAACTGGTGCGACAATTGTTTTTGGACCAAATGCAGTTACAGAATATGAAATTTATAATGGTAAAGATGGCGAGGTTTTTAATATTGGTAATAGTACCTTAACCTTATTACATACTCCAGGACATACTATGGAATCTTCGTCGTATTTAGTAACCGATGAAAAAGGAAATAGACCTTATGTTTTAACTGGTGACTGTTTGTTTATTGGTGATGTTGGTCGTCCAGATTTAGCAACGAAATCAGGTGAGATAACAGAAGCAGATTTAGCAGGTTATTTATTTGATTCTTTGCGTAATAAAATAATGCCTTTACCAGACGATATTTTAGTATATCCAAATCATGGAGCAGGTTCATCTTGTGGTAAAAACATGAGTTCAGAAACTTTTGACACTTTAGGGAATCAAAAGAAAACCAACTATGCATTACGTGCAGATATGACTAAAGAAGAATTTATTACTGAGGTAACTGCTGGTTTAAAACCACCACCACAATATTTCCCAAATAATGTAAAAATGAACAAGTCAATTAATACAAATATTGATGAAGTTATTCAAAAAGGAACTGTTGCATTAGATGTTGCTACATTTAAAGATATGAGTGAACAAAAAGATATTTTAGTTATAGATACACGATCTAAAGAAGCATATACTGAACAAGGAACTGTTCCAGGTGCGTGGTTTATAGGAATTGACGGAAGTTTCGCTCCTTGGGTTGGAGCATTGGTAATTAATATCCAACAAAAAATTATTTTTATTGCAGATGAAGATAGAGTTCAAGAGGTAGCAACACGTTTTTCAAGAGTTGGGTATGATAACACTTTAGGATATTTAAAAGGAGGAATGGACGCTTGGAAAAAAGAAGGCAATACTATTGATAAAATTAGCTCTATATCAGCGCAAGAATTTGCAGATGCCATAGAAACTATGGAGGCACCATTAGATGTTCGTAAAGATACAGAATACCGTTCAGAGCACGTTAAAGGAGTAGAAAATTTCCCTTTAGATTATATCAACGAAAACTTTGCAGAAATTGATGTGAACAAAGAATATTTCTTACATTGTGCAAGCGGATACCGTTCTTTAATAGCAGCATCAATATTTAAAGCAAATGGAGTTAAAAAAGTATCTGATGTTAGAGGTGGTTTTAAAGGGCTAAAAAAAACAGACGCTACAATGACAGAGTTTGTTTGTCCAACAACATTTGTATAAAAGTCTCATTAATTTGTAACTTTTTTGTTGATTAGAATTTCTTGTGCTCTTATGTATCAAAAGTTACATAAAGATTACATTTAATATTATTGTTTTATTTAAAACAGTTTAATTATGAATTGGATATATGAACCTTGGCCTTGGTATATTGGAGGACCTATGATAACTTTTATAATGCTTTTACTACTTATGGTTGGTAAAAAATTTGGAATGTCTTCAAACTTACGAACAATTTGTACGATGTGTGGAGCAGATAAAAAAGCAGACTTTTTTAAATTTGATTGGAAATCTCAACGTTGGGGATTAGTAGTTATTATTGGTGCTGCAATTGGAGGTTATATAGGTTCACATTTTTTGTCAAATGATCTTGTCGTTGCTATAAATCCAGATACAATAGAAAATTTGAATGCACTTGGTTTTGAAAGTGCAGGAAAAGCATATTTACCTACCGAATTGTTTGATAACACCGTATTTTCTGACCTTAAAGGATTGGCAATATTGATAATTGGAGGCGTATTAGTTGGCTTTGGAACTCGTTATGCAAATGGTTGTACTTCTGGTCACGCAATATCAGGATTGAGTAATCTTCAATTGCCATCATTAATTGCAGTTATCGGATTTTTTGTTGGAGGATTATTAATGATTCATGTTTTATTCCCTTTAATATTTTAAAAAAAATGAGAACACTTATATATTTACTTATCGGAATTCTTTTCGGAATCATAATGTTTAAATCAGAAGCAGCATCGTGGTTTCGTATCTATGAAATGTTTCACTTTCAATCTTTTCATATGTATGGTATTATGGGATCTGCACTTGGATTAGGAATAATAGTAGTCCAATCAATCAAAAAATTTAATATAAAATCCTTTTATGGCGAAAAAATAGAATTCGAACCAAAAGAAAAAGGATTTAAGAGATATATGTTTGGAGGAATTCTTTTCGGATTAGGTTGGGCGCTTGCTGGTGCTTGTCCAGGACCAATATATACGTTAATTGGAGTAGGTTATTTGTCAATGATTGTCGTGCTTGTCTCTGCTATTTTTGGAACTTTTTTATACGGATTGTTAAAAGATAAATTACCACATTAATTACTGTTTATATTTAAGAATATTAAAAAGGATTACTTAAACAGATAAAAAACGGAATAAATTAATATTCCGTCTTGTTTACTTTGCTATCCCATTCTTTAAAAACGACTTGAGCATCTTTTTGTAATATTTGAGTGAACTTAATCGTTCTGTCTCTCATATTCTTGTCTAATTCTTCGTAGATAAATTGGTCATCAAAATCGATTTCTGCTGCATCTACTTTGTCACAAGCATAAAAAACAGCCTTTAGTCTTGCCCAATAAATCGCTCCTAAACACATAGGACAAGGTTCACATGATGTATAGACAATACAGTCATCTAATTGAAAAGTTCCTAATTTATCACATGCTTTTCTTATAGCAACAACTTCTGCGTGTGCTGTAGGATTGTTGGTAGAAATTACTCTGTTAAAACCTTCGGCAATAATTTCTCCATTTTTCACAACAACGGCTCCAAATGGTCCTCCAGCGTTTGAATTCATTCCTTCTTGAGCAAGTTTAATTGCTCTTTTCATAAATTGTATATCTTTTTCTGTCATAATTTCTTAATTGTTTAACAAAAGTACATAAACAGTTAAGTTTTATTTTATATATTTAATCTTTCTTATAAACAATGAAAAGAGCGAATATGGGGTTAAAAACAGAACTTTCCGAAGTTAAAAATTATATAAAAGTCCAATTTAGAAATAATGATGACTTATAAAGTATTGTAAATGCAAATGTTATAAGCACTAAAGGGGGTTTGATAGTAAACTTTGGAGTTACTTATCATGGTTTACAGGATTTGTTATTTCGTTTGTATTGTATTATTTATTAATGAAAAATAATAACTCAACACTCATAACTCAACACTCATAACTGAAATAGATGTCAATTTTAATAAAAAATGGTCGTGTTGTAACGGCTTCCGAAACTTATATTGCTGATGTGTATACTGAAAGGGAGAAAATAATTGCGATCGGAAAAAATTTGAAGTATGATGCAGATAAAGTAATTGATGCCAGAGGTAAATTAGTATTTCCTGGAGGAATTGATCCACATGTGCATCTAGATATGCCTTTTATGGGAACCTATTCTAGTGATGATTATGAAACAGGAACTCGTGCAGCCCTGCATGGAGGGACAACAATGGTGATTGATTTTATTTTGCAAACTCAAGGCGACACTTTACATAATGCTTTAAAAACTTGGCAACAAAAATCTCATGGAAAAGCGATTGGTGATTATTCTTACCATATGGCTGTAACTGATTTTAATGATGACGTTGCAAAAGAAGTTGTACAAATGATTGAAGAAGAAGGGATTTCATCTTTCAAAACATTTATGGCTTATAAGGGAGTCTTGATGATTGATGACGGACAGATGGTTCAATTGATGAAAGTAGTTAAGAAATATGGAGGATTAGTAACAGTACATGCTACAAATGGTGATATGATTGATTCATTAATTGCCAAAAATAAAGCAGAAGGAAACATGTCACCAATATATCATTACTTGTCTCAACCTGAAGTAACAGAATCAGAGGCGTCAGGTCGTTTTGCTGATATGTTAGAATATACAGGTTGTCCAGGATATATTGTTCATATGACTTGTGAAGGAGCCTTAAATGCTGTACGGAAAGCAACGCAACGCAATCAAAAAATATTTGTAGAAACTTGTATGCAATATCTCATTTTAGACGCATCGCTTTATGAAAATGATTTTGAAGGTGCTAAATGGGTGATGAGTCCTCCATTGAGAGAAAAGAAAGACCAAACAGCGTTATGGTCAGGAATTAATCAAGGTTTAGTGCAAGTGGTTGGTACAGATCATTGCCCGTTTATGTGGGATCAGAAAAAAATGGGGAAAGACGATTTTTCTAAAATACCTAATGGACATCCAGCTATCGAGCATCGTATGGAATTGTTATTTTCAGAAGGCGTTCATAAAGGGAAAATATCATTGACTAAATATGTTGAGTTAAGTTCTACAAATGCTGCAAAAATATTTGGAATGTATCCTAGAAAAGGAACAATTGCAATAGGAAGTGATGCAGATATCGTAATTTTTGATCCTAAAAAAGAACATACCATTTCGGTTGAAACACATCATATGAATTGTGATTATTCAGGATATGAAGGTCAAAAAGTAATGGGAAAAACAGAAACAGTAATTTTAAGAGGTCAAGTGGCTATTGAAAACGATGAATGTTTGTTAAAGGCAGGTCATGGACAATTTATATCAAGAGGAAAAACCTCTAAGACAGTTATATAGTTTGAATTATGAGTGTAGAGTTCTGAGTTTTGAATTAAAAAGTTGAAATTATGAGTGTAGAGTTAAAAAAAGAAAATAAAAGCATTATTGCTGATAAAGCATATGCTTTTGCGCTATTTATTATTTCAATTTATAAAGAATTGAAAATGGAGAATGAATTTATTCTTTCTAAACAAATTCTTCGTTCAGGAACTTCTATTGGAGCAAATGTTAATGAGGCAATTTCTGCTATTTCAAAAAAAGACTTCGTTTTTAAATTGAGTATATCCTTAAAAGAAGCACGAGAAACAAAGTATTAGCTAAATCTGTTAAAGGATAGTGATTATATTAGTCAAGAAACATTTAATAAATCAAATAAAGATTGTCAAGAGTTGATAAAGATTTTGAGTAGTATAATTTTAACTACCAAGCAACGATATCAACAACTCTTAACTTTAAATTAATAACTCTAAATTAATAACTCTTAACTCTAAATTTATGAGCAAAATTGTAAAATCAGGATTGATACAAATGAGTATTCCAATGACTGAAGGTGAAGGAACTATACAAGAAATAATGAATGCGATGTATGATAAGCATATTCCATATATCGAAGAAGCAGGACGCAAAGGTGTACAGATATTGTGTTTACAAGAAATTTTTAACACACCTTATTTTTGTCCAGGTCAAGATAAAAAATGGTATGCCTCTGCAGAGTCAGTTCCAGGTCCAACAACCGAGAAAATGCAAGTGTTGGCCAAAAAGCATGATATGGTGATTATTGTTCCAATTTACGAAAGAGAACAAGCTGGCGTTTATTATAATACTGCAGCTGTTATTGATGCAGATGGGACTTACTTAGGAAAATATAGAAAAAGCCATATTCCACATACAACTGGATTTTGGGAGAAGTTTTTCTTTAGACCAGGAAATTTAGGATATCCTGTTTTTCAAACGAAGTACGCCAAAGTTGGTGTGTATATCTGTTATGACAGACATTTTCCTGATGGTGCAAGAGTATTAGGTTTAAATGGAGCCGAGATTGTTTACAATCCTTCTGCTACAGTTGCAGGATTGAGTGAATATCTATGGAAACTAGAGCAACCTGCTCATGCTGCAGCTAATGGTTATTTTATGGGTTGTATTAATAGGGTAGGAGAGGAAAAGCCTTGGAATCTTGGTAAATTCTATGGGCAATCATATTTCGTAAATCCAAGAGGTCAAATATTTGCTGAAGCCTCTCGTGATGATGATGAATTATTAGTTGCTGATTTCGATTTAGACCTTATTGAAGAAGTACGTTCTACATGGCAATTTTTTAGAGATAGAAGACCAGAAACATATGGAAAGCTCACGGAACTTTAGTTTTTAAATTTATAATTATGAATTAAGAGTTCGTTGAGAAAGAAAACTCAAAACTCATAATTCAAAACTCATAATTCAAAATATGGCAGAATATAAAAAACCAAATACAGAAGCAGAATTCAAAAAGAATTTCAAGCAGAAAAAACCTTTGATGAACGATACTGAAGCATATTATGAAGCTTCACGATGCTTATTCTGTTATGATGCACCTTGTATTCAGGCATGTCCAACAAGTATAGATATTCCATTATTTATCAAGCAAATACATACTGATAATATTACTGGAGCATCCAAAACTATTTTTGATTCTAATTGGTTAGGGAATGCTTGTGGAATCGTTTGTCCAACTGGTGTTTTGTGTGAAGGAGCTTGTGTGTATAATTATCAAGATGTAGCTCCAATTCAAATTGGAAGACTCCAAAATTATACAACTAATAAAATTATAGACGCTGATAAAGTAATTTTTAAAGTAGGTGAATCTAATGGGAAAAAGGTTGCCATTATTGGTGCTGGACCAGCAGGAATTGCTTGTGCATGTGAAGCGAGAACTTTAGGATATGAAGTTGATATATTTGAAGCAAAAGAAAAACCTTCTGGTTTAACAGTTTACGGAATAGCACCTTATAAAATTACAAATAAAGAAGTCTTAAAAGAAGTTGAATACCTTCAAAAGCAGTTAGGTTTTAATATAAAGTATAACACTGCTATTAATTCAAAAGAAGAATTATCAAGTCTTGAAAAAAATTACAATGCTATTTTTATAGGTGTTGGTCTAGGAAAAACTAGATATTTAGGTTTGGAAGGAGAAGATAAAGAGAATGTTATTGGAGCTGTTGAATTTGTTGAAGAATTAAGAATGAAACATCACAAGTTAAATGTTCCTAAAAAAGTAGTAGTTATTGGAGGCGGAAACACAGCAATGGATGCTGCTTCTGAAGTGGCAAGAATGGGAGCACGTAAGACGGTTTTGGCTTACAGGAATTCTAAAGATAAAATGGGAGCATATGGCTTTGAATATGATTTAGCGATAAGTGCAGGAGTTGATAGTTTGTTCAATGTTACTCCAATTGCTATTACTGGAAATGGAAAAGTTGAAGGAGTGAAATTTGCTAAAACAGAAATGGTAGAAGGGAAGCTTCAAACCAATATGAATAATACTTTCATTGTTAGATGTGATTTGGTAATTAAAGCTACAGGACAAGCGAAACAAGGTCATTTATATGATTTAATAGATGATTTAGAAATAGATACAAAAACAAGAATTAAAACGAATGATGAATTTCAAACATCAAACCCTAAATACTTTGCTGGAGGAGATGCAATAAACGGAGGAGCAGAAGTAGTAAATGCAGCGTATGATGGTAAAATGGCTGCAATAGGAATTCATAATTGGTTAAATAAAAATAATTAAAAATTAAGAGTTATGAATTCATAATTAAAAACTTTGAACTCATAATTTAATAAACTCATAATTCAAAAACATGGTAGATTTATCAATAAATTTTGGAGGAATAAAAGCACCAAACCCTTTTTGGTTAGCGTCAGCACCGCCAACAAATTCAGGTTATCAAATTATGAAAGCCTTTGAAGCAGGTTGGGGCGGAGCAGTTTGGAAAACCTTAGGCATTCCCGTTGTTAATGTTTCAAGTAGATATGGTTCCGTAAATTATAGAAATACCAGAATGATGGGTTTCAATAATATTGAATTAATTACGGATAGACCTTTAGCAGATAATCTTCGTGAAATTGAAGAAGTGAAAAAATATTTTCCAGATCATGCTGTTATGGCATCGCTAATGGTGGAAAGTAGAGCAGAATGGGAACAAATAATAAAAGATGTTGAAAATGCAGGAGTAGATGGTATAGAACTTAATTTTGGCTGTCCACACGGAATGTGTGAGCGAGGAATGGGATCAGCCGTTGGTCAAGAACCAGAAGTTTTAAAAACTATTGTTGAATGGGTAAAAGAAGCTGCTAATATTCCAGTGATTACTAAGTTAACTCCAAATATTTCAGATATTGTTTATCCTGGCTTAGCGGCTGTTCAAGGTGGAACAGATTCAATTTCTCTAATTAATACTATTAAAAGTATTGTTGGAATTGATTTAGATTCTTATGCTCCTTATCCTATTGTTGATGGCAAAGGAACAAATGGTGGCTATTGTGGTCCTGCTGTAAAGCCTATTGCTATGCATATGTTGAAGGATTTGGCACAGCACCCAGAAATTGGAAAAGTGCCACTATCAGGAATTGGTGGAATAGAAACTTGGCGAGATGTAGTTGAGTTTATTCTACTTGGTGCGACTTCAGTACAAGTGTGTACTGCAGTGATGCATTATGGTTTTGGAATTGTTCGTGAAATGGAGTCAGGTTTACGTCAATTTATGGAAGATAAAGGGTATAACACTATTTATGATTTTGCAGGTAAGGCTTTGCCAAATGTAACTGAATGGAAACATTTGAATTTAGAACATAAGGTAGTTGCGGAAATAAATGCAGATAAATGTGTGGGTTGTGAGTTGTGTTATATTTCTTGTGATGATGGGGCGCATCAAGCTATTGCATTATCAGATGATTCTTCAAATAGAATTCCAAGTATTATTGAAGAGAATTGTGTAGGGTGTAATCTATGTTCTTTGGTTTGTCCTGTAGAAGATTGTATAACAATGGTTAAAAAAGATGATGGCACGAAACATTCAACATGGTATGAGCGTACAGAAAATGATGAGATTCCAGTGACATTTGATGATGATAGAGCAGGAGGAAAAGGGCATTTTGTGCCAACACCTGAAGATGCTTTGAAAGCGAAATAAAGTTAATCTTTAATTTAATTGATTAATAATAAAATTAAATGTAAAAAAGCACTATCATTTTAGTTAAAATCATAATTCTTACTTAAGTTCAATTAGTAAATGCAACTTTTAGGAGTATTAATATAATCTTAATATCGTTAAATCCTTCGCTCTTTTTGTGGAGAGAAGCTTAGCGAAACGGAGCAAAAAGAGTGTTTTGCAAGTAATAGAAAGTTTACACCTTCTATCTAAAAATATGTGAGAGAAAAAATAGAACAAGAGCAATGGTCTCCAGAACAGATAGTAGGTTATTGCAAATCTCATAATATTCCTATGGTAAGTCACCAAAGAATATATGCTTATATTAGAAAGGATAAAAGACAACGAGGTAATTTGTATACTCCTTAAGACATCAATTAAAGCACAGGAAACGACCTGTTTCAGGGAAGCAGAACGCAATTAAAGATAGAGTATCAATAGATCTTAGAAGTGATATAATAAATTACGCTTTGGAGATTGGGAAATAGACTTAATTATTGGCAAAGATAGAAAGGGTGCAATTGTTACAATTGTTGAAAGAACTACCGCTTTTTTCTTAATCAGAAAATTGCCCTTTGGAAAAAATGCTAAAGAATTAGCCAAGATTGTTATTGATATGCTATTGACTTATAAGGATTTTATTCACTCCATTACTTCTGATAATGGTAAAGAGTTTGCAGCGCATAAAAAAATAACTGAAAAATTAGTGTTGCAATTCTTTTTCGCACACCCTTATTCATCATTAGTTAGGCAATATATCCCTAAAAAAGCAGTGTTTGAAAACTATAGGGGAGTTCTAAAAATTGGTTTTTCAGTTTTCTAAAAAAGATGAGAACCCTTTTTTATCTTTTTTAGAAAAAAGATTAACACTACAAAGGTAGTAATATTTTTTGATTTTGATACACAAAACATCAAATTCCATCTATCCATCTATCCATCTATCCATCTATCCATCTATCCATCTATCAGTAAGTTATGTTTAATCTTTTGATTTGTTCATACCTAAATAAATTGTAGGTTAAGTTGATTAAACCAATTATTCCTGATGCTCTTATAATTCCTACTGATTTTAAAACTAAACCTTTCATACTTTGCTCATAAAGCCAAATACATGCTCTACTCTTGCTCTAATTTTTGATTTTTTAGTGTTGCTTGCTTTTTGTTTCTCTGTCAATGGTTTATTATGATAGCCTTTTTCGTGTACTTTATTTTTCATTTCATATTTTTTGATAATCTTATCTTGCTCTTTGCCTGTGTATGCACTATCTGCGTGTAAATCTTGGTTTTTATCTTTTTCGGTAAGCAAGTCATCCAAAGCTTGTGAGTCGTGAACCGAGGCGTCTGTTACTGTGTAAGTGTTAATGAATTTACTTTTAGTGCCTACCTTTGCGTGATTTTTATAACCAAAGAAAGTTTCACCATTTTTCTTTGTCCAACGTGCATCAATATCTTTATGTTTTTTCTTGTTGGGTTTGTCATTCCATAATTCATTACCCTTACCGTCTTTTATTTTCTTGTTTTCTTTCCTTGTGTTTCTTTGGCGTGGTGCTACTGTAAAACTGGCATCAATCAATTGTCCTTCATTAAATATGAGTTTTTTTTCTTCTAAAAAAATAACTGAAAAATTAGTGTTGCAATTCTGGTACTTTTCGCACATTCCTAATATTTGATATTCAACTTGACTATCTCCTAAACCATAATAACGTTGAAGTATCAATATTTTAAACATCATTACCAAGTCATAAGGTTTTGCTCCTGCATTGCTTTTTTTGTTAGTGTTGAGTAACTTATGCTCTAGCAATTCTCTAAATAATCAAAATCAATAACTTTACTTATGTTTTCTAATGGATTAGTTAGGCAATATATCCTCTGGGTTTAAAAAAGTTTTGATTATAGTACGAAAGATACATATAATTATCTGATTAACAATGAATTAAAAAACTATAGTAATCAAAAAATCAAAGAAATACAACATAAAATAAACCGAAGACCAAGAAAAAATCTAAAGTATGAGAATCCTAAAAATATATTTTATGAATTTGTAAACCTAAAAGTTGCATTTGCTAGTTGAATCTACCAATTAAAAATAATTTTTGAAAAATTGCTGTAATTAGAAATTAATGTTACCTTTGAATCATCAATACGATACAAAATGACATTTATTAAATTACATTATCATCATTTTCATATTTGCATTTAGGCGAACAGGAATTGATATATGTAATTTCAAAAATATTTCAAAAACTCGTCTGAATCAATCAGATGAGTTTTTTATTTCTACTCTTTTGGTTCTTTCAGACTTCAATAAAAATTAAAATGAGTAAACTAAAAATAGCTATTCAAAAAAGCGGAAGATTAAATGAAGATTCATTACAACTTCTAAAAGATTGCGGAATTAAAATAGATAATGGTGAAGATCAATTAAAGGTTGCTGCTAGAAATTTCCCTATAGAAGTCCTGTATTTAAGAAATTCAGATATTCCTCAATATATCGAAGATGGCGTTGTAGATATTGCCATTATTGGTGAAAATATTATAATTGAAAAGCAAAAGAAATCCGAAATAGTTGAAAAACTAGGTTTTTCTAAATGTAGAGTTTCATTAGCTGTTCCTAAAAGAGTGGAAACCAATGAAGCCTCTTTTTTTAACGAAAAAAAAATAGCAACATCATATCCTAATACTTTAAATACCTATTTAAAAGAGAATAATATCGAAGCAGATATTCACGTTATTTCTGGTTCGGTAGAAATTGCTCCAAATATAGGTTTAGCAGATGGTGTTTGCGATATTGTTAGCTCTGGAAGCACATTATTTAAAAACGGATTAAGAGAAACGCAAGTCATCTTAAAATCGGAAGCTGTTTTAGCAAAAAACGTAAATCTGGATGTAGAAAAAGAAGCGATTTTAGATAAATTAATATTTAGAATTCAAGCGGTTCTACGAGCTAAAAATACTAGATATGTTTTAATGAATGTGCCAAATTCTAAAATAGATGAGGTTACTGCTATACTTCCAGTTTTAAAAAGTCCAACAATTCTTCCCTTGGCTCAAGAAGGATGGAGTTCGTTACACTCTGTGATAGATGAAGATAAATTTTGGAATAATATTGATGCTTTAAAAAATGCTGGAGCAGAAGGTATTTTGGTGGTTCCTATTGATAAAATGGTGTTATAATGAAAGCCTACAGTTATCCAAATAAAGAAGAATGGAATGCTTTGGTACAGCGTCCAATTTTAGACCAACAGTCTTTAGATGCTATTGTTCTTGATGTTTTAAAAGACGTTAAAACAAATAAAGACAAGGCATTATTTAAATATGCAGAAAAATTTGATAAGGTTGTTTTGGATAGTATTGAAGTTGATGCATCAGAAATTCTATCAGCCAATAATCTAATAAACCAAGATTTAAAAGATGCCATTCAATTAGCAAAGCAGAATATTGAAACTTTTCATGTAGCGCAAAAAGAAAAACCGCAAATTATAGAAACTACAAAAGGTGTAAAATGCTGGCGAAAATTTGTTGCAATAGATAAAGTTGGTTTGTACATTCCAGGAGGTTCTGCTCCATTGTTTTCTACCATTTTAATGTTGGGAGTTCCTGCAAAACTCGCAGGTTGTAAAGAAATTGTTTTATGTACACCACCAAATAAAGAGGGTAAAGTACATCCTGCAATTTTATACACTGCAAATTTGGTTGGTATTACTAAAATATTTAAAGTTGGAGGTTCGCAAGCAATTGCAGCTATGGCTTATGGAACGGAAACTGTTCCGCAAGTTTATAAAATTTTTGGACCTGGAAATCAGTATGTAACTAAAGCAAAAGAGTTGATACAACAACAAGGAGTTGCAATAGATATGCCTGCTGGTCCAAGCGAAGTTTTAGTAATTGCAGACCAAAGTAGTAATCCAGAATTTGTAGCTGCAGATTTGCTCTCGCAAGCAGAACATGGTCCAGATAGTCAGGTGATTTTAGTTTCAGATAATGAAGAAATTATTAATAAAACAAAAATAGAATTAAAAAAACAACTAGACTTGTTGCCAAGAAAAGATATTGCCATCGAAGCCTTAAAAATTAGTCGTTCTATTCTTTTAAATTCTATTGAAGAATGTGTTGCATTTAGTAATCTGTATGCTCCAGAACATTTAATTTTTGCCACAGAAAATGCTTCTGATTATATAGAAAGCATAACAAATGCTGGTTCGGTATTTTTAGGAAAGTATAGTTGCGAAAGTGCTGGCGATTATGCAAGTGGACCCAACCATACTTTGCCAACAAACGGTTATGCGAAAAATTATAGCGGAGTTTCTTTAGATAGTTTTGTAAAGAAAATAACTTTTCAGAATCTAAATAAAGAAGGTATACAAGCTATTGGTCCAGCTATTGAGTTAATGGCAGAAGCTGAAGGTTTAGATGCTCATAAAAACGCAGTAACATTAAGATTAAAAGAAATAAAAAATGTTTAATTTAAAAACTTTAGTAAGGCCAAATATTTTAGTACTTAAGCCATATTCGAGTGCTCGAGATGAATTTAAAGGTAACGAAGGCGTGTTTTTAGACGCTAACGAAAATCCATTTGGAAAGCTAAATCGTTATCCAGACTCCTATCAAAAAGAGTTGAAAGAGGAATTGTCATCGTATAAAAATATTCCAGCAAAAAACATTTTTATAGGAAATGGAAGTGATGAAATTATAGACCTTCTTTATAGAGTTTTTTGTAACCCAAGAAAAGACAAAGCGCTAACTTTTACACCAACTTTTGGTATGTATCAAGTCGCTGCAGATATTAATAATATTGAATTGATAAAGGTTCCTTTAAATGAAGATTTTCAAATTAATACCGAAGCGTTAAAACCAAATTTAAATACGGAAGTATTAAAACTTATTTTCATCTGTTCACCAAACAATCCTACAGGAAATTGTTTTCACGAAAAAGATCTAGAGTTTATTTTGAAAACGTTTAACGGAATTGTAATTATAGATGAAGCATATATAGATTTTAGCAATACAATTTCCTTTATAAAATACTTAGAAGAATACCCGAATTTAATAGTCATGCAAACCATGAGTAAAGCTTGGGCTTTAGCATCGGCAAGAATAGGAATTGCTTTTGCAAGCGAAGATATCGTACAGCTTTTAAATAATGTAAAAATGCCTTATAATATTAGTAGTTTAAATCAAAAAGCTGCTATTCATGCTTTACAAAATAAAGTCATTTTTGAAAGCAATAAGAAAATCATTCTAGAGGAAAAAGAAAAACTAATTCTAGAGCTTAAAAAGTTAGATATAATAAAAAGAATTTACCCATCAGACGCTAATTTTTTGTTAGTAGAAGTTGCGGATGCTAATAATACTTATGAAAAATTGATGAATCAAAAAGTAATAACCAGAAATAGCTTAGTAAAAAATAGCATTCGAATAACAGTTGGAACTCCAAATGAGAACGAACAATTACTAAACGCTTTAAAAAACATATAAAATGAAAAAAGTTTTATTCATAGACAGAGATGGCACTTTGGTAATCGAGCCACCAGTAGATTATCAATTAGATAGTTTAGAGAAGTTAGAATATTATCCAGGTGTTTTTCAATGGTTATCTAGAATTGCTCGTGAAATGGATTATGAGTTAGTAATGGTAACCAATCAAGATGGTTTAGGGACAGATTCTTTTCCTGAGGATACCTTTTGGCCTACACAAAACAAAATAATTGAAGCCTTTAAAAATGAAGGTGTTGAGTTTTCAGAAATCTTAATTGATAAAAGCTTTCCAGAAGACAATGCACCAACAAGAAAACCAAGAACAGGTTTGTTAAACAAATACATTCATGGGAATTACGATCTTGAAAATTCGTATGTGCTTGGTGACAGAGCCACAGACATTGAGCTAGCTAAAAATTTAGGAAGTAAAGGCATTTTTATTAGCGATGATACTAATGATTATGCAACGCTAACTACTAAATCTTGGGAAGAGATTTACAATTACCTAAAAGCAATTCCGAGAACAGCAACTGTAGTTAGAAAGACCAACGAAACAAATATTAAAGTTGACATCAATTTAGATGGTTCTGGAAAAAGTGACATAACAACAGGATTAGGCTTTTTCGATCACATGTTAGAGCAAATTTCTAAACATGGAAATATCGATTTAAATATAAGCGTTGATGGCGATTTAGAAATTGATGAACACCACACTATTGAAGATGTTGCTATTGCTTTAGGAGAAACTTTTATGAATGCATTAGGAAGTAAAAGAGGGATAGAACGTTATGGCTTTTTATTGCCAATGGATGATTGCTTAACTCAAGTAGCCATTGATTTTGGAGGGAGACCTTGGCTAGTTTGGAAAACCGAATTTAAACGAGAAATGATTGGCGAAATGCCAACAGAAATGTTCATACATTTCTTTAAATCATTTAGTGATGCATCTAAGTGCAATCTCAACATTAAATCTGAAGGCGATAATGAACATCACAAGATAGAATCTATTTTTAAAGCATTTGCAAAAGCTATAAAAATGGCAGTATCAAAAACCAATAATTTTTCAATTCCAAGTACCAAAGGAAGTCTATGATAGCCATAATAAAATACAACGCTGGAAATATTCGATCTGTCCAAAATGCACTCACACGTTTGGGTTACGAGAGTATTATTACAGATGATGAAACTGAAATTTTAAATGCAAATAAAGTTATTTTTCCAGGCGTTGGAGAAGCAAGTTCTGCTATGAAATATTTAAAAGAGAAAGGTTTGGATAAAATTATTTTATCTATAGAAAAACCTATGCTTGGTATTTGTTTAGGCTTGCAACTCATGTGTGATTATTCAGAAGAAGGTGACACCAATTGCCTTGGTATTTTTAACACGCAAGTGAAGATATTTCCACCAAAAGAGAAAGTTCCTCATATTGGTTGGAATAACTTTTCTGAAGTTAAGGGAGACTTATTTAAAGACATTAAAGTAGATAATGACATGTATTATGTGCATAGTTATTATGCTGAAATAAACGAACAAACCATTGCAACTTGCGATTATATTTTGCCTTTTGCAGTAGCAATGCAACACAATAATTTTTATGCAACACAATTTCACCCAGAAAAATCTGCTGATGTTGGCATACAACTGCTTAAAAACTTTTTAGAATTATGAGAATCATTCCAGCAATAGACATCATCGACGGAAAATGCGTAAGACTCACTAAAGGAGATTACGATACCAAAAAAATATATAACGAAAATCCGTTAGAAGTAGCTAAAGAGTTTGAGGCTAATGGAATTGAATATTTGCATTTAGTAGATTTAGATGGAGCAAAATCGAGGCATATTGTCAATCACAATATATTAGAAAGTATTGCATCTAAAACTAATCTAAAGGTTGATTTTGGAGGTGGATTAAAATCAGATAAAGATTTAAGAATTGCTTTCGAGTGTGGTGCAAACCAGATTACTGGAGGAAGTATTGCAGCAAGTAATCCTGAAATATTTTTAAAATGGTTAGAGCAATATGGTGCAGATAAAATTATTCTTGGAGCAGATTGTGATAACAGAAAAATTGTAACCAATGGTTGGTTAGAAGTTTCAGATATAGATGTAGTTGATTTTATAAAAGACTATGAATCAAAAAAAGGGATTCAATATGTAATTTGCACAGACATTGCAAAAGATGGTATGTTACAAGGAACATCAAATGAATTGTATAAAGAAATCATTTCAAAATCAGAAGTGAAATTAATTGCAAGCGGAGGAGTTTCGTGTATGAACGATTTAGAAGTGGTTAAAGAAATAGGTTGTGAAGCTGCCATTCTTGGAAAAGCTATTTATGAAGGGAAGATTACACTTAAAGAATTACAGAAATTATGTTGAAGAAGAGAATCATACCATGTTTAGATATCAAAGATGGGAGAACGGTTAAAGGTATCAATTTTGTTGATCTTATTGATGCTGGTGACCCAATTGAGTTAGCCAAACAATATGTGGCTCATGGTGCAGATGAATTGATATTTTTAGACATTACAGCAACTATAGAAAATCGAAGAACATTAATAGAATTGGTAACTCATATAGCTGAAAAAATTAATATTCCGTTTACAGTTGGTGGAGGAATTAATTCGATTCAAGATGTGTCAAACATCATAAAAGCAGGAGCAGATAAGGTGAGTGTGAATTCAGCAGCAGTTAAAAATCCAGAACTTATTACGCAAATTGCGAGCGAATTTGGAAGTCAGTGTTGTGTTGTTGCTATAGATACAAAATATGTTGATGGTGAATGGATGGTTTTTGTCCATGGAGGAAGAACAGCAACACCATTAAAAATTTTAGATTGGGTAAAACAAGTGGAAATATTAGGAGCTGGAGAGATTTTACTCACTTCGATGAATAATGACGGAACAAAATTTGGTTTTGCTTTAGATTTGACTGAAAAAGTCAGTAAAAGCATCAATATTCCTGTAATTGCATCTGGAGGAGCAGGAACTAAAGAACACTTTAAAACTTTATTTGAAACCACTCATGCAAGTGCTGGATTAGCAGCGAGTATTTTTCATTATGGAGAAATTCCAATTCCAGAATTAAAACAATATTTAATAAAAGAAAACATAGCAATACGATGGACATAGATTTTTCAAAAGGAGATGGATTAGTTCCTGTAATCATACAAAACAACAACACATCTCAAGTGTTGATGTTAGGTTATATGAATAAGGAAGCATTTAATAAAACTAAAGCAGACAGCAAGGTTACTTTTTTTAGCAGAAGCAAAAACAGATTGTGGACTAAAGGTGAAAAATCTGGAAACTTTTTATTTGTAAAAGACATTCAAATAGATTGCGACAACGATGCAATTCTAGTAAAGGTAGAGCCAAAAGGACCAACCTGTCATACAGGAAGTACTTCCTGTTTTAATGAGGAAACAGCAAAAGGTTTTTTGTATGTTTTAGAACAGACTATTAGTGATAGAATTGACAATGACGATGCAAATTCTTATACGAACGAATTGTATAAAAGAGGCATAAACAAAGTCGCTCAAAAAGTTGGCGAAGAAGCTGTAGAGCTTGTAATTGAAGCCAAAGATAATGATGCAAATTTATTTAAAAATGAAGCCGCAGATTTAATGTACCACTTTTTAATATTATTAAAAGCTAAAGGTTTTACATTAAAAGATATTGAAGCTGTTTTAAAGGATAGAGTAAAATAACAACTTCTCTTTTCAGAAGCAGTTAAAGAGAATTTACCGCTTCAATTTCTTTATCTAATACAGAGATTTAACTAAACAGTCAGGTGTTTTTAATAGGTTATTTGGTTTAGAAACTAAAAAAAGTAGTATATTTTTCTTTTCTTTGTATTTATTAAAAAATGAATAAATGAACTTAACAATAGTAGGAACAGGGTATGTTGGTTTGGTTAGTGGAACCTGTTTCTCAGAGATGGGAAATACAGTTACTTGTATTGATATTGATACATCAAAAGTAGAAAACCTTAAAAAAGGGATAATTCCAATTTATGAACCAAATTTAAAAGCAATGGTTCTTAAAAATTATGCCAAAGGGAATTTATCCTTTAGTACTAAATTATCAGATAGTCTAGGTAAATGTGATATTGTTTTTATTGCCGTTGGTACTCCTATGGGAGAAGATGGATCTGCAGATTTACAGTATGTTTTGTCGGTTGCTAAACACATAGGACAAGAAATACAAAAACCACTTATAATTGTTGATAAATCTACAGTGCCAGTCGGAACTGCTGATAAAGTAAAAAATACAATTACTGAAGAATTAAAAAAGAGGGCTGTAGATATTCCGTTTTATGTAGTTTCAAATCCAGAATTTTTAAAAGAAGGTGCTGCAATTCAAGACTTTATGAAACCGGATAGAGTTGTGATAGGTACAGAGGACGAATTTGCAATTAAGCAAATGAAAGCATTGTACTCTCCGTTTGTGCATAATAGAGATAGACTTATTTTTATGGATGTAAAATCTGCAGAGATGACTAAATATGTTGCAAACGCTATGTTGGCAACCAAAATATCTTTTATGAACGAAGTTGCAAATATTTGTGAACTCGTTGGTGCTGATGTTAATCAAGTGAGAATAGGAATAGGATCTGACAACAGAATTGGATATAGTTTTATTTATCCAGGAAGTGGATATGGAGGTTCTTGTTTCCCAAAAGATGTGAAAGCATTGAAAAAAATGGCAGCCGAAAATGGATATACTGCAAGTTTAATTACAGCTGTTGAAGAAGTAAATGATAGGCAAAAGTTTGTAATTTCAGATAAAATAATCAATTACTTTGGTAAAGACTTGTCAGGAAAATTGTTTGCTCTTTGGGGACTTTCTTTTAAACCAGGAACTGATGATATGCGAGAAGCCCCAGCAATTTATGTGATTAAAGAACTTATAAAACGAGGAGCCAAAATCAATGCTTATGATCCAAAAGCGATGGATGAAGCAAAAGATTTTTATTTAAAAGATGTAGCAGGAGTTTCATATTTTGACTCAAAATATAAAACATTAAAAAATGCTGACGCAATGATTTTGTTGACAGAGTGGAAAGAGTTTCGCTCACCAGATTTTGACGAACTAAAATCTCAATTAAAAAACCCAATAATATTTGATGGTAGAAATCAATATGATGAAGAAATACTTTCTAATAAAGGGTTTACATATTTTCAAATAGGTAAACAGTAGGGAAAATAATCAATGTTTCTTTTTAGTGACCTGCTATGATAGGTTTACTTTATGTTTCATTAATTGTTATAATTAATTCAAGAATTATGCCAAACAATAAAACTTCAGGGATAAAATCAAACAAAAAGATGAAGAAAGAAATATAACGACAAAATCAAAGTGATACAAGCCTACTAAAAAACATTAAAAAATGCTGACGCAATGATTTTGTTGACAGAGAGGAAAGAATTTCGCTCACTAGATTTTGACGAACTAAAATCTCAATTAAAAAATCCAATGATATTTGACGGTAGAAATCAATATGATGAATAAGCACTTTCTAATAAAGAGTTTACATATTTTGAAATAGGGAAATAGCACTAACTTTCGTAAACCATCGAACGCCCTATTTGCTATATACAGCTTAAGTTTGCATTTTATAAATTTAAGCAATTAATCAGAAAGAACCAAAGAGAGGAATAAATTTAATATATCAACAGAAAACAACTAATAACCCTTAAGTTCAATTAGTAAATTCAACTTTTGATAGCTATTGTGTATTATAATTTTATGTGAGTTCCATGTATGGTGTCATAGCATCCCGTAGGATGCTATGTACTATATATATATTAGTGTTTTCGTCTTTTTTTATTTCGTTTTTAACGATGGTGTAAAAGCTCTTTGCAACTGCAAGAACAAGGATTGCAATGTGCTTGAACTTTGCGTTGGCATTATTTAGATTGTTTTTAGCAAATTATTTGTCCCGAAAATGAACTAAACTTGGGACAAGTATTCTTGTAGGGTAAGAAACTTTTGAATACTCTGAGTGGCGGTGAGGAAGTGAAAGCTCTTTTTATTTTACTCACGAATTTATTCGATTTTCAACGGTGTTTGTAATTCGCAATGCTTAATTTTGAGGTACGAGCAAAATAAAATGTATTGAACGTGTGGTGGTTTATTCGGTTGCTACATGAAATACAACGAAGTAAAGATAAATTCAGTTTCAATTGACTTTATCGTACGATATGCAAAGTTGCATTTACTAATTGAACTTAAAAGTCATTCTTTTATTGACAGAAACGAATTGTGGTTTGAAAAAGATGATGGATATCGTACTAAAAAAACAAATCTTGGAATTGAGCTTTTAGCAGCTGTTAGAAAATCACTTTCTGAATATGATTTGAAGGAAATGCCAATGAAAAAGTAACTCTTAGTTATACGCTACTTACAATTTCATCAGTAATGGCAAGACAAGAAGTTGCTGCTGGAGAGGGTGCATTTAATACGTGAATGCTTCCATTTTTCTCTTCTATTTTAAAATCGTCAACTAAATTTCCGTTACTATCCAACGCTTGTGCTCTCACTCCTGAACGTGCAAAAACAACATCATCCATTGCAATTGTTGGCATCATTTTTTGCAATTCTTTGACAAATAATCGTTTAGAAAAAGCACGTTTATATTCATCTATTCCTTTACGCCAATGCCTTGCAAACAACTTCCAAGTTCCTTTATATGCCAATGCTTCAAAGGAATCTCTAAAACTAAAACTTATGGTTTTATAGCCTTCTCTTTTAAACGTAAAAACAGCATTTGGTCCACATTCTACGCTTCCATCAATCATTGGTGTAAAATGAACACCCAAAAACGGAAATTTTGGATCAGCAACAGGATATACTAAGTTTTTGATTTTGTGTGTTGCTTTGTCTGTAAGCCGGTAATAATCTCCTCTAAAACCAACAATTCTCATGTCTATATTTACTGAATTTTTCTTTGCTATTCTATCAGAATGTAATCCTATACAAAAAATAATTTTATGAGCATAAAAATCTCCTTTTGAAGTTTTTAATTTCTGATGCTCAATTTTTTGAACTTCACAAGAAGTAATTAATTTACTTTTCTGATTGATTTTAAAAATTAATTCAACAAATTTTTGAGAGACAGCTACATAATCTATAATTCCTGCTGTTGGCACCCAAATCGCCTTCAGACCGACAATAAAAGGTTCTTTTTCTTTGATTTCATCAGAAGATAAAAAACGAATATTTGGTGTTTGATTTTCTAAACCTTTTTTATATATCGACTCTAAAACTTCAACTTCTGATGCTGTTGTTGCAACAATTATCTTTCCGCAAGTTTCGTGCTCAATCGCATTTTCTTTTGCAAAGTCAACCAATTGCTCTCGACCATTCTTACAGTTTTTTGCCTTGTAAGAATTGGGAGTATAGTAAATGCCTGAATGAATAACTCCAGAATTTCTTCCCGTTTGATGCTTTCCAATTTTTGATTCTTTTTCAAAAATTATAATTGATTTTTTAGGAAACTTTAACTGCAATTTATAAGCTGTTGCAAGACCAATTATACCGCCTCCAACAACTATAAAATCAAATTTATTTGACATATTTTGTTTGCTTCATAAAAGAGATAACAGCCAATCCTAAGAAAAAGAAAATAGCGAGAATTAACACTGATGTTCTCATTGATTTTGTAAAAGACATTGCCAATCCAAAGGAAAGTGTTCCCATCACAATTGCCAATTTTTCGGTTACATCATAGAAACTAAAATAGGTTGCGTTGTCGTATGTTTCTTCAGGAATTAGTTTTGAATATGTAGAACGTGCCAAGGTTTGTGTTGCACCTAAAACCAAGCCTAACAAGCCGCCAAGCGCATAAAAATAAGTATCAACATTTGGGCTTTCTCCTGGAAGCATGTATGCAGAAAAACAAACTACAATCCAAACCACAATTGTTATCTTTAGTGTTTTAATATTTCCTATTTTTTTAGAAATTCGAGAAAATATCATTGCTCCAAAAATTGCTACTATTTGAATTACTAAAATTGTCATAATCAAGTTCATTGTTGGCAATCCTAATTCTTCATCTCCAAATTTTCCTGCTAAAACAATTATGGTTTGAATTCCAGCACTTATCAAGAAAAAAGACCATAGAAAAATATAAATAGTTGGATGTTGTTTTATTTCTGAAAATACTTTTTTTAGTTCTCTAAAACCTTTGAAGATAAAATCTTTTTCTGGTTTACGCTTAAATGAATTATTTGGCAAGTGATAAAAGGTATATTGGGCAAAACCTATCCACCAAATTCCAACCAATACAAATACATATTGAAACACTTTTACTGGTGGCTTTTCTCCTTCTGCTAAGGCATGATCTATAAAGCCATACCAATTTGGAAACATAATCATAGTCAATATAAAAACGAGCAAAATAACAGAACCTATATAACCGTGAATAAAGCCTCTTGCGCTTATACTATCATGCTCCTCTGGATGTGCAATCTCTGTTAAATATGCGTTGTAAAAAACCAAACTTCCCCAAAAACCTATACTTGCTAATATAGAAAAAGTGATTCCAACCCATAATTTATCAATACTATCAAAAAAGTATAATGACATCACAGAAAATGAGCCTAAGAAACAGAAAAACTGCATAAAACGCTTTTTATTTCCCATATAATCCGCAATACTTGATAGCATAGGAGATATAAAAGCAACTATTAAAAAAGAAAATGACAAAGTATATGTGTACAATACTGTATTGTTCCAATCTGCACCAAAGAAAGTTACTGTTGCATCTTTTCCTCCTGTTATCATTCCATAGAACAATGGAAATACTGCTGTGGTTATTACTAATGGATATACAGAGTTTGCCCAATCATAAAATGCCCAAGCGCCAATTACTTTTTTATTCCCTTTTTTTAACATATACTAAAAAATTAAGTCGCCCAAATTTAATTAAATGAACGGCTTAATATACAAAATTTTATTTTTTAGTATTTTACTTTTGTTGCTGTTGACGTTCTTGAATTGCAGCTTGCTCGTTAAACTTTTTAGCATGCGCCGTAGCAGTAGGAATATAGTCAGTCAGTACTTTTATTCTTGTTTGATTTGATGGATGTGTACTTAAAAATTCTGGAGGCGCTTGAGATGCTCCAGCTCTTTGACTCATTCGAATCCATACATTTACCGCTTCTTTTGGTTGATAACCTGCCATAATCATAAATACCATTCCTAATTTATCTGCTTCTGTTTCGTGTGTTCTACTAAAAGCCAATATTCCTAATGTTGAGCCAACACCATAAATTGTATTCCATAATTGTCGTTGTCTTGGATCTTTGTTTATTGTAGCAATATTCAATGCCAAGCCTCCAAACTGCTGAATCATTCCATCAGACATCCTCTCTTGACCATGTTTTGCAAATGCATGTGCAACTTCATGTCCCATAACAGCACCTATTCCATCAGTATTATCACATATTGGAAGAATTCCTGTATAAAAGACTACTTTTCCTCCAGGCATACACCAAGCGTTTACCGTTTTATCTTCTATCAAGTTAAATTCCCAACGATAATTATTTGCTTCAGATACCATTCCATTTGCGCGCATAAATCGATCTACTGCCCTTGAAATTCTCATTCCTACCTCTTGAACTTCACGTGTTTTTGGAACATCAGATGATAATCTGTTTTCTTTTAAGAAGCCTTCATATTGCGCAAAACTTGCTGGTAATATTTGAGCGTCACTTACTAAATTTATTCGTTTTCTTCCTGTAATTGGCACTGAACTACAGCTTACCATAAACAAGAATACTATTAATAAAGAAATTATTTTTTTCATGATTATATTATTTTAGATATTTAGTTTTTAAAATTACAAAAATCTTGCCAGTATTACAAAGTTTTAATGTTTTTTCCATTTATTTTAATGTAAGTTCCTTTAAAATAGATCGTCAAAATAAAAAAATGTAATTTTAACTTATAAAATGAATATATGAAAGGATTTATTTTTATTTTGACAACGCTTGTATTGGTGAGTTGTACAACAAATGCTCAAAAAAAAAAGGGAAAACTCGTAAAGACTGAAAAACAATCAAAAATTAAAACGGTGAAAAAAACTGATGCTGAGTGGAAAGAAGAATTAACTTCAAAAGAATATTATGTTTTACGTCAAAAAGGTACAGATAGACCTGGAAATGGTGGTTATACAAAACATTTTGAAAAAGGGACTTATGAATGTGCTGCTTGCGGAACACAATTATTTGAGTCTAACAGTAAATATGAAAGCCATTGTGGTTGGCCATCTTTTGATGATGCTATTGACGGAACAGTTGAATTTACTCGTGATAAAAGTGCAGGAATGATAAGAACTGAAATTACATGTAAGGCTTGCGATGGTCATTTAGGGCACATTTTTGACGATGGTCCTAGAGAAACTACAGGAAAACGCTATTGCGTAAATACGACTTCAATAAAGTTTGTGAAGTCTGAAGATAATAAAAATAAGGAATAATAAGTAGATGACTTTCATTCAAGTCATGTCATCCTATTTATTGTTGTATTGAGAGGGTGACTCAAAGTCACCCCCTCAATTAGACGTGTAATATTTAAAACTCGCTAATTGTATTTTTAATAATAGAAATGCAATCCATCAATTGCGCTTCATTCATCACCAATGGTGGTGCAAAACGAATAATATTTCCATGTGTTGGTTTGGCTAACAATCCATTATCTTTAAGTTTTATACAAATATTCCAAGCTGTTGAACTTTCTTCTGTATCATTGATTAAAACTGCATTTAATAAGCCTTTTCCTCTTACCAATTTCACTAAGTCATTTGTCTCTGCAAAAACTGATAATTCTTTTCTGAAAATTTGTCCTAAACGTTCTGCATTCTCTGCTAATTTCTCATCTTTTATCACATTTAGAGCAGCAATCGCAACAGCAGCAGCAATTGGATTTCCTCCAAAAGTTGAACCGTGATTTCCTGGTTTTATGACATTCATAATACTATCATTTGCCAAAACTGCTGAAACTGGATATGCACCTCCACTTAATGCCTTTCCTAAAATCAAAATATCTGCTGATACATTTTCATGATCTACAGCAAGTATCATTCCTGTTCGTGCTATTCCTGTTTGCACTTCATCAGCAATAAATAATACGTTGTGTTTTTCACACAATGCTTTAGCCTTGGCTAAGTACCCTTCTGACGGCACATAAACTCCTGCTTCACCTTGAATTGGTTCTACCAAAAATCCAGCAATATTTTTATTGCTCTCTAATGTATCCTCTAAGGCTTGTAAATTATCATATGCTATTTTTATAAATCCGTTGGTAAAAGGACCAAAATTTTTACGTGCTACAGGATCATTAGAAAAAGAAATAATTGTTGTTGTACGTCCGTGAAAATTATTTTCACACACCACAATTTCCGCTTTATTCTCATCAATCTCTTTTACTTCATATGCCCATTTTCTACATAGTTTTAATGCTGTTTCAACAGCTTCTGCACCAGTATTCATTGGTAATAATTTATCAAAACCAAACAATTCCGTTGCAAATTTTTCATACTTCCCAAGTACATCATTATAAAATGCCCTTGAAGTTAATGAAAGTGTTTTTGCTTGTTGCGTCATTGCATCCACAATTTTTGGATGACAATGTCCTTGATTTACAGCAGAATATGCTGATAAAAAATCATAATAACGTTTTCCTTCTACGTCCCAAACATATACTCCTTTTCCTCTATTCAAAACTACAGGAAGTGGGTGGTAATTATGTGCGCCGTACTTGTTTTCTAAATCGATTGCTTCTTGTGAAGATGCTAAATTTACTGCCATTTTTTTCTTATTTAAATTAAAAATATAGTATTCCTTCTATACCTTGTATTCTTTCGACAAGTTCGAAAAAGCAGCGTTGGAGAGAAATCATCCCTTAGGGCTAGCAAATTAATAAATATATGTTGCTATTTAAAATTTTATTCAGACATTTTTCCTAATAGACTTCATAACATAGGCGTACATAAAACAAAAAGATGCATTTAAAACAAAATTTTCATTAAATATAATTGAAAATTATATGCTAATATCTTGAAGTGATTGTTATTTTTGCCTAATGACAAGAAAGAAGAAAAAAAACCAAATTTTTGAGAATATTGAAGTGATTGATGCAGGGGCACGTGGAAAAACTGTTGCAAAAGCTCCTGACGGAAGAGTCATTTTTCTTACCAATACTGTTCCTGGAGATGTTGTTGATGTGCGAACTGGTAAAAAGAGAAAAGCTTATTTTGAAGGAACGGCAATAAAATTTCATACACTTTCTGAAAAACGTACAGAACCTGTCTGTGAACATTTTGAGCATTGTGGCGGTTGCAAATGGCAACATATGGGTTATAAGCACCAACTTTTTTATAAACAAAAAGAAGTTACCAATAATCTTATAAGAATTGGGCATCTTGAATTACCAAAAATAACACCAATTTTAGGCTGTGAAAAACAATATTTTTATCGGAATAAAATGGAATTTTCTTTTTCAAGCAATCGATGGCTAACTTATGAAGAAATAAATTCGGAAGAAGAAATAGATAGTAGAAATGCACTTGGTTTTCATATTGCTGGAATGTGGAACAAAATATTGGATGTGCAAAAATGTCATTTACAAGAAGATCCTTCTAATGAAATTCGAAATTTTGTAAAAGATTTTTCTATCGAGAATAACATCCCTTTCTACAATCCAAGAGAACAAAATGGGATGATGCGTACAATGATGCTTCGCATTTCTTCTACTGGTGAAATTATGATTGTATTTCAGTTTTTTGAAGAACATGTTGAAAAACGAAAACTGTTACTCAACGCATTATCAGATAAATTTCCACAGATTACATCACTTCAATATGTGATAAATTCTAAAGGAAATGATACTTTATACGATCAAGACATCATTCTTTACAAGGGTCGTGACCATATTTTTGAAGAAATGGAAGGCTTAAAATTTAAAATTGGTCCTAAATCTTTCTATCAAACCAATTCTATGCAAGCCTATGAATTATATAAAATTACGAGAGATTTTGCTAGACTTTCAGGAAATGAACTCGTATATGATTTATATACAGGAACTGGGACTATTGCACAGTTTATTGCTAAAAAAGCAAAAAAAGTAGTTTGTGTAGAATCTGTTCCAGATGCAATTGCCGATGCCAAAATAAATGCACAATTAAATGGACTAAATAACGTTGAATTCTTTGTAGGTGACATGAAAGATGTTTTTACTGCTGATTTTATCACCAAACATGGAAAACCAGACGTTATTATTACAGATCCACCGAGAGATGGAATGCACAAGAAAGTTGTAGCGGAAATTTTGAATATTGTACCCGATAAAATAGTGTATGTAAGTTGTAACTCTGCAACACAAGCACGAGATATAGCATTGATGAAGGAACAGTATAAAATTGTAAAAACACAAGCTGTAGATATGTTCCCACAAACACATCATGTGGAGAATGTAGTTTTGTTGGAAAAATGTTAGTCTGTTTATCTATTTAAATTGATGAAAAATGAAAAATTTACTTTTAAAATAACATGAAAAAATACATACTACCAATCATAGCAATTATCACACTTATCGCAAGTTGCGAAAAAGATGATATTTGTATAGATCCTGTAACACCACAATTGGTTATTCGTTTTTATGACAGTGACAATCCAACGGAATATAAATCTCGAGCAGAATTATATGTTTGGGCTGAAGGAAAAGATTCTATTTATGAAAACGTTATAACAGATTCTATAGCATTACCGCTAAATCCAGCAGAAGATTTTACGATATACAACTTATCTTCTGAAGATTTTGAAGATACAATCACAATAAATTATACAAGGGAAGAAGTGTTTGTTTCTCGTTCTTGTGGATTCAAATTCAACTTTAATAACCTCAATTTAACTGATGTTACTAATAATTGGATTATCAGTACTGAAATTACAAATACAACTATAGAAAATGAAACAGAACATATTAAAATTTTGCATTAGCATATTGTTTTTTGCTGTCTCATTTTCAGCAAATGCACAAGAAGAAACATTTAAAGATAGCATCAAACTAAAAGACAAATATGGTCTTCGATTGGGAGTTGATATTAGCAAACCCATAATTTCTATTTTTGATGATAAGATTAAAGGTTTTGAGATAGTTGGAGATTTTAGAATTAGAAAAAATATTTATGCGGCAGCCGAAATTGGCTATTATGAACGAGATACTGAAGAAGATTTTATTAATTTTAGTAGTAAAGGAAGTTATCTTAAAATTGGAGGAAATATCAATTTATACCAAAATTGGGGGAAAATGAACAACGAGATTTATACAGGTATTCGTTACGGTTTTAGTACATTCTCTCAAACATTAAACTCTTACAATCCAAACTTTGATGGAACCTATTTTGATGAGCATACCGTTTCTCCAAACTTAGAATTTGATGGTTTAACCGCTCATTGGGCAGAATTTATTATTGGTCTTAAAGTTGAGGTTTTTAACAATTTTTATTTAGGTTCAAGTGTGAGTTTAAAAAAGATAATAAGCCAAGAGCAACCTGAAAATTTTAAGAATTTATATATTCCAGGATTTGAGCGTGTATACTTAAACAATACTGGTTTTAGTTTCAACTATACCGTTTCGTATCTTATCCCAATTTATAAGAAAAATAAATAATTTTTTCTTAATTTTAACCCTTAAAATCATAAAAGAATAGATTATGAAAGTGATACCAAGTGTAAACTTATTTGATTTTTTATCAGGTGATTTAAAAGAGTTTTGGCATTTCGGACAATATGTTGGTGATATTACTGCTGGAGAATTTTTAAACGAGCGTTTGATTGAGTTAGGATTGGTAAAAAAATAGCCTTAAAAACTATTTAAGTTAATAATTTATATGGATTTACAAGACCAACTCAAAAATTTATTTCCAGATCATAAGCCATCCGAAGCAAAAGAAACTCCTACTAATTCAGCTAAAATTTGGATGCAAGACAATCCTATAATTTGCAAATACGAAAAGCGAAAAGGGAAACCTATTACCATTCTTGAAGGCTATACTGGAGCAAAATCTGATTTTAAAAAACTTGCTAAAGAACTAAAAACTAAACTTAGTGTTGGTGGAAGTTTTAAAGAAAATAAAATTATTATTCAAGGTGATTATAGAGATAAAATAATGAAACTATTGATTGAGAAAGGTTTTAAAGTAAAACGTGTAGGAGGATAATGAAAAAACTAATTGAAATGTTGGGAGTTTTATTTCTATTAATCTTTGTTTCTCTAATATTATTAGGACATTCTAAAATTGGAAATTTAGAGAATGATAAAGCAAAAAATGGAACGTTTATAAACATAGAGAGAAATGATGATGCAGAAAATTAAAGAATCAGAACTGATTTTAAATCCTGATGGAAGTATTTACCATCTAAATTTACATCCCGAAAATATTGCTGACGATATTATACTTGTTGGTGATCAAGATAGAGTTGCAAAGGTTACAAAGCATTTTGATACCATCGAGTTTGAAACTCAAAAACGTGAGTTTCAAACACAAACAGGAACTTATAAGGACAAACGGTTGACAGTAATATCAACAGGAATTGGTCCTGATAATATTGATATTGTTCTCAATGAATTAGATGCTTTGGTAAACATTGACTTGAAGAGTAGAACAATAAAGAAAGATATTAAATCTTTAAATGTCGTTAGAATAGGAACTTCAGGATCGTTACAAAGTGATATTCCTGTCGATAATTTTGTGATGGGAAAATACGGTTTAGGGCTTGATGGCTTGCTACATTCATATGTTGGAGAGCCTATTTTTGAAAAAGAAATAGAAAATGCGTTTATTACTCAAACAAATTGGAGCAAAAATAAAGCACGCCCATATATCATAAAAGGAAGTGAAAATTTAGCAGAAAAATTGAGAGGTCCAAAAGTCTATGAAGGTATTACTGCAACCGCACTAGGATTTTATGGTCCTCAAGGCCGTGTTTTAAGGCTTCCTCTTCAAGATACAAAATTAAATAACAAAATAGATTCGTTTTTATTTAATGGAATTAAAATTACAAACCTTGAAATGGAAACTTCAGCAATATATGGTCTTTCAAGATTGCTTGGTCACAATGCACTTTCGATGAATGCCATTATTGCTAATAGAGCCAACGGAACTTTTAGCAGCAATCCATACAAAGTTGTAGAAGAATTGATTACATATACTTTAGATAAATTAACGGAATAATATGACAAAATTAAAAATTGGCGGAGTTCCTGAACATTTTAATATGCCTTGGCATTTGGCAATTGAGAACAACGAATTTAAAGACGAAGGAATTGATTTAGTTTGGAAAGATTTTTATGGAGGAACTGGAGAGATGTGTAAAGCACTTCGTGAAAAAGAAATTGACATTTCAGTTATCCTTACTGAAGGTATTATTAAAAATATCATCAATGGAAATCAGAGTAAAATTGTGCAAACCTATATAAATTCTCCACTTCTTTGGGGAATTCACGTTGGAGCAGAATCTGATTACAAAACAGTTTCTGATTTAGAAAATAAAAAACCTGCAATCAGTAGAATTGGTTCAGGCTCTCAATTACTTGCTATTGTTAATGCCAAAAAAAATGGATGGGACGCAACTAACTTAGAATTTGAAATCGTAGAAAATCTTCTTGGAGGCGTTGATGCATTGACAAATGGAGATGCTGACTATTTTTTATGGGAACATTTCACAACCAAACCATTGGTTGATAACGGTACTTTTAGACGAATTGGCGACTGCCCTACTCCTTGGCCTTGCTTTGTTATTGCTGTGAGAGATGAAGTTCTTGCAAATAATTATGATGAGGTTAAAAAAGTACTATCAATAATCAATAATAAAGTGAAATCGCTCTCTACACATGCAAAAAAACAACGTTATATAGATTTATTTTCTATGCGATACAATCTTGAGAAAGAGGATGTCAAAAATTGGCTTACAATTACTGATTGGAATCAAGGAAAACCAATTTCAAGAACTTTAATTAAATCAATACAAAATAAACTACTCGACTTAAACGTTATTGCTACAACTATAGATATAGATCAATTGACAAAAAAGATATATCTTTGATTTTTTAAGACAAAAAAATATAACAATGAAAAAAATAGCAATTCTTTTAGTAATATTATTTGCAACAGCATCATTAACTTCTTGTAAATCTCAAAAAGGTTGTGGTTTAACTAGCGATGTTGATACACCAACGAGCAATTCTATTGAAAATATTTCTACTGCAGATACTATTGTTGTAGTTTAATTAATAGTATTAAATACAAAAGACCTCACAAGTTTTAAAATTTGTAAGGTCTTTTTTTGTTTGTCATTCAAACACGAATCTTTTACTTCAACGTCTCCAAACTCGCTTTCAACGTTTCAATCTTTGCCAAAGCATCTGCTTCTTTTTTGCGTTCGCTAGTAATTACTTGCTCTGGAGCGTTATTTACAAAACGCTCATTACTCAATTTTTTCTGAACAGAATTTAAAAATCCTTGTGTATATTTTAACTCTTCCTCCAACTTTTCTTTTTCAGCCTCAACATCAATTTCTTCTCCAAACGGAATAAAATATTCATTTGATTTTACTCTAAAACTTAACGCTCCATCCACTTTGGAGTCTACATAATTGATTGATGTTAAGTTTCCAAGTTTTTCAATTATCAAATCAAAATTAGACGAAGATTTACCATTATTTAATACCGAGAAATCTATCTTATTTTTAAACGCAATATTCTTTTTCCCCCTGATATTTCTAATTCCAGAAATAACTTCGGTTGCCGTTTCAAATTCTTTTAATAAAATGGTATCAATTTCTCCTGTTTTTGGATATTCTGCAATAATTAAAGCCTCTTCAGGTGTTCTTTTAGAAATATACTGCCAAATATCTTCTGTAATAAATGGCATATAAGGATGCAATATCTTTACGTTGTTTTCAAAAAATGAAATTACACTTTCATAAGTCTTTATATCAATTGGTTGCTGATATGCAGGTTTTACCATTTCTAAAAACCATGAAGAGAAATCATCCCAAATCAATTTGTAAATCGTCATCAACGCTTCACTAATTCTGTATTGCTCAAATGATTTATCTATTTCTTGCAATGCTTGATTGAACTTTGATTCATACCATTCAATCGCAATTTTAGTAGCTTTTGGCTGTTCAATTTTTGAAGAAACTTCCCATCCTTTTACCAATCTAAAAGCATTCCATATTTTGTTAGAAAAATTTTTCCCTTGCTGACATAATTCTTCATCAAACAATAAATCATTTCCTGCAGCCGAACATAATAACATTCCTACTCTTACACCGTCAGCGCCATATTTTTTAATCAAATCAATTGGATCTGGAGAATTTCCTAACGATTTTGACATTTTTCTACGTTGCTTATCACGAACAATTCCTGTGAAATACACATTACTAAACGGTTTTTCTTGTCTAAATTCATATCCTGCAAAAACCATACGAGCAATCCAAAAGAAAATAATATCTGGACCAGTTACAATATCATTAGTTGGATAATAATACTTAACATCTTCATTATCAGGATTATTTATTCCATCAAATACCGAAATTGGCCATAACCAAGCAGAAAACCAAGTATCTAACGCGTCTTCGTCTTGTTTTATGTTTTGAATTGTTAGTTTTAAGTTTTTAGACTTCGCTATTGCTTTTTCTAATGCTGCTGCTTTTGTTTCTGCAACTACAAAATCATTCACACCATCACCGTAAAAATAGGCAGGAATTTGATGTCCCCACCAAAGTTGACGTGAAATATTCCAATCTCTAATATTTTCGAGCCAATGACGATATGTATTGTTATAATGCTTTGGAAACAACTTAATTTCTTCATCTTCTAAAACCGCTTTTAATGCAGGTTTTACCAACTCTTCCATCTTTAGAAACCATTGTGCCGAGATTTTTGGTTCAATAACGGCCTTTGTTCTTTCTGATGTTCCAACTTTATGCATATGCTGCTCGATTTTTACCAAGCAACCTAAATCTTCTAATTCCTTTGTGATTTCTTTACGAACCACAAAACGATCTTTACCTTGATAATGCAATCCGAATGAATTTAGTGTAGCATCATCATTAAAGATATCAATTACTTCAAGATTGTGTTTTTCTCCTAAAACCTTATCGTTTTGATCGTGTGCAGGCGTAACTTTTAAACATCCTGTACCAAATTCAACATCTACATATTCATCTTCTATAATAGGAATTACTCTATTTGCTATTGGTACAATAGCTTTTTTTCCTTTTAAATGTGCAAATCGCTCATCATTAGGATTGATACATATTGCAGAGTCTCCTAAAATTGTTTCAGGACGCGTTGTAGCTATGGTTAACACCTCACTAGAACCCTCAATTTTATAGTTTACATAGTATAAATTTCCTTGTTTTTCTTCAAAAATAACTTCTTCATCAGACAAGGTAGTTTTTGCAACAGGATCCCAATTTACCATTCTATAACCACGATAAATCATTCCTTTTTTGTGCAGATCTATAAATACTTTCTTTACCGATTCAGACAAATTGTCGTCCATCGTAAATTTTGTACGCTCCCAATCACAAGAAGCACCTAACTTCTTCAATTGCTCAAGAATAATTCCTCCATGTTTATCTGTCCATTCCCAAGCATGTTTTAAGAACTCCTCTCTTGTTAAATCAGCCTTATTAATACCGTCCTCTTTTAATTTTGCCACCACTTTTGCTTCAGTAGCAATAGATGCATGATCTGTTCCTGGAACCCAACAAGCGTTAAATCCTTTCAATCTTGCACGTCTTATCAGTACATCTTGAATAGTATTATTCAACATATGTCCCATATGTAATACCCCCGTAACATTTGGAGGCGGAATTACAATTGTATATGCTTCCTTATCATTAGGTGTAGAATGAAAATAGTTGTGCTTCATCCAGTAGTCGTACCACTTTTTTTCTACTTCAATTGGACTATATTTTACCGGTATGTTCATCTTTGGTATGCTATTTGTAATATGGTTTGCAAATGTACAATTATAAGGTTTGATTGTAAAATATTTTGAAAACAAAAATAAAGTAGTAATTTTACCTTTTAAAACAATAAAAAACAATGAAAAAATTAGCATTAATATTATTTGTAAGTGTATTCTCAATTTCGATGAATGCGCAAGAAAAAGCAGTAACAACAGATGGTCCAGTATTTGAATTTGTGACTGAAACAATCGACTACGGAAAAATTGAAAAAGATTCTGATGGTGCAAGAGTATTTACTTTTAAAAATATTGGTAATGCCCCTTTAATTATCGATAAAGTAAAAGGAAGCTGCGGATGTACTGTCCCAACAAAGCCTGAAGTTCCAATTATGCCTGGAGAAATTGGAGAAATCAAAATAAAGTATGCAACAAGTAAAGTTGGTGGATTTTCAAAAACAATAACTATCACTTCAAATGCTACAGAACCAAGAAAGATGATACGTGTTAAAGGCATTGTATTAAAACCATAGACTGCAAGTGTTATTGAAAAACCAAAACCTTTAGTTTCTGATTTCTAATCAGTAAATAAATCATAAAAAATAAAATTTATAAAAGCATTTCGATTTTCGGGATGCTTTTTTTATTGCAGAACATCTTTTAACTTAAATTCAAATTTTCGTTCTTGTCATTACGGTTTACAACCAGTAACCTTTTAAAATTAAGTCTAAAAAACGTAATACATTGAAAATAATTTTGCAATTTTGCCATAAAATAATACGAAATGCCAAAAATATCTACCAAAGGTCATTTAATGCCCGAATCTCCAATTCGTAAACTCGTTCCTTTTGCTGAAGACGCTAAAAAAAGAGGTGTCAAAGTTTTTCATTTAAATATCGGTCAACCTGACATAAAAACACCACAAGTTGCATTAGACGCTATTAAAAATAATGATGTAGAAGTACTTGCATATAGTAGATCTGAAGGTTCTGATGAATATAGAACAAAACTCGCCAACTATTACCAACAACATGATATTAATGTAACCAAAAATAATATTATAGTAACAACTGGAGGCTCAGAAGCACTCTTATTTACTATCGGAACAATTACAGATTATGGCGATGAAATTATTATTCCTGAACCTTTTTATGCTAATTATAATGGTTTTTCGATGGCAAATGGTGTCAAAGTAGTTCCTATAAATTCAACTATTGAAAGCGGATTTGCATTGCCTTACATTTCGGAGTTTGAAAAATTAATTACTGATAAGACTAAAGCAATTCTTATTTGCAATCCTGGAAATCCAACAGGATATTTATATTCTAAAGAAGAAATTCAAAAATTAGCTAATATTGTTAAAAAACACGATTTATTTTTAATTACTGATGAAGTGTATCGTGAGTTTATATATGACGAGAACGAACGTCATTACTCTGCGTTAAATGATTTTGGGTTAGATGATTACGCAATCGTAATTGATTCTGTTTCAAAAAGATATAGCATGTGTGGCGCACGTGTTGGATGTATTGTATCAAAAAATAAGAATGTAATTTCTACGGCTTTAAAATTTGCACAAGCACGTTTAAGTCCGCCAACCTATGCGCAAATTGCAAGCGAAGCAGCTTTAGAAACACCTAAAAGTTATTTTAATGAAGTAACTGTTGAATACAAAGCGAGAAGAGATACTTTAATTACTGAATTGCAAAAAATTGAAGATGTTATCATATCAAAACCAAAAGGTGCATTCTATTGCGTAGTTCAATTACCAATTGCTGATGCCGATCATTTTGCACAATGGATGTTAGAGGACTTCAGCGACAATAATGAAACGATAATGGTTGCTCCTGCAAGTGGCTTCTACTCTACTCCTGGACTCGGAAAAAATCAAATTCGCATTGCATATGTGCTCAATAAAAAAGATTTGATTCGTTCAGTGGAAATATTAAAAATTGCATTAGAAAAATACCAAGATAACTAAAATACGTCAGTTCGAGTGATTTTCGATGATAAGAGAAAATTGTATCGAGAACATTTAAAAACACTTCTCGACACAGTTTGATTCCGAAAAAACTACATCAAACCACTCGAAGTGACGACTAAATATAATACTTGAAAATTAAAAAAAACATATCATTAAAACCTTATAATACTTTCGGGATTGATGTTCTTGCAAGCAAATTTGTAAGTGCAACTTCAATTGATTATTTACGTGAAATTTTATCAAAAAACAAAAACGTATTTATTTTAAGTGGGGGTAGTAATGTACTGTTAGTTAATGATATAAATAAATTAACTTTGCATATTGCTTTAAAAGGTATTTCTGTGTTGAAAGAAACCAAAAAATACGTATATGTAGAAGCAAACGCTGGAGAAAATTGGCATAAATTTGTACTTTGGTGTATCGAAAATGATTTTGGAGGATTAGAAAACTTATCTCTTATCCCTGGAAATGTTGGCACAAGTCCTATGCAGAATATTGGTGCGTATGGTGTTGAAATCAAAGATACTTTTCACAAATTAGAAGCGATGGAAATTGCAACAGGAAAGTTATATACATTTTCAAATAGCGACTGTGATTTTGGCTACCGAAACTCTGTTTTTAAAAAAAAAATAAAAGGTAAATACATCATCACTTCTGTGGTTTTTAAACTGACAAAAGAAAATCATAAACTTAACTATTCGTATGGTGCAATTCAAAGCGAATTAGAAAAAAGAGCGATTGACAAACCAACGATAAAAAACATTTCTGATGTTGTTATTGACATACGCAATAGCAAACTCCCAAATCCAAAAGAGACTGGTAATAGTGGTAGTTTTTTTAAAAACCCTGTGATTTCAAGTGATGCTTTCCAAAAACTTCAAGGAAAACATCCAAATATGCCTTTTTACGAAGTGAAAATAACTGATAACTCCAAACTCCAAACTCCAAACTCATACAAAGTTCCTGCTGGATGGCTCATAGAGCAATGTGGATTTAAAGGAAAACGTTTTGGTGATGCAGGAGTTCATAAAAACCAAGCCTTAGTTCTAGTAAATTACGGCAACGCTACAGGAAAAGAAATCTATAATCTTGCGCAAAAAATACAAAAAACAGTAAAAAATACGTTTGATATCTCTCTAGAGATCGAAGTCAATGTGATATAGTTTATGAAAAACCTTTTACTTATTTCAAGCATCTTCTTTACGAGTTTTATGTATTGTCAAGACCATTCCAAAATTACTTGGGAAGCATCCAAAAAATTAACTTGGAATGACTTTGAAGGGGAAACTGATTCAATAAACTTTGGTAAAGCGAAAACTAGTTATAAAATTAGAAGGTTTTAAATAATTTACGATACTGTTGCTAAAACTTTAGGACTTAACTAAAAGTAGTATTGGTAATACTTCATTGTTGCAAAACATTTATTTTTGGGTTAAACATTCTAATTCACCAGTAACAAAGTTAAGTTCAATTACATATATTCCTTTATTCGTATAAATTTCTTCACTATAACGTGGATAGTGTTGAATAAGATGTATTATAGAACAATCTTTTTTAGTTGATTTTCCAACCATAAATAAAGAGAAAACCTTATCAAATGGAGATTCTTTTCCAATTTTATGAGTGAGGTCAGATATTTTTATTAAACCTCCATGATCAGATCCTTTATTTGGTTGAATTATTAAAATTCTATTTTCTCCATATGATTTTCCCTTTGAAGCGTATTTATCATAAGTTTCGAGAATAGCCTTTAAGACTTCACGTTTGTCCATTTGCGCTACGATCTTGTGTTCCACTCTGACTTTTCTAATTTTTTGTTTTTTACCTTTTAATAGTCTATCTGGTGTAATAAAGCCATCATTTGGCTCACCATCATTTATGTCAAACCCAACATTCCATTCAGTTCTAAAAGAATATAAACAGGCTAAATTTGCTAGACCAAATAATTCTCTTTTGCTTAAATCTATTTCATTAGATATTGAACTTGAATCTTCTAACCATTTCTGCTTATGTGATTCAGGAATAATATATTTAAGCAAAGCCTTTTTAGGTTTTAATATCCACATTTTATTGTTTAACTATATGTTTCCAAATGTTTTACAATGTTAAGATTACGTTCCGTTTTAATAAACTTGTATCCTACAATAAGCAAGATAGTTTTTTTCGATGGCAAAGTCAAAATATTTTAAATTTTTTTCGTAGCTTTGTACCATCATAAAACACTTTATTTATTGTGAAACTACTATTTATCACAATCGGTTTATTAGCATTGGCAGTTGCAGGAATTGCAATAAAAATATGGGCAAAAAAAGACGGTAAATTTGCTGGTACTTGTGCAAGTCAGAATCCTATGCTGAATAAAGATGGCGAAGCTTGTGGTTATTGTGGTAAACTTCCTGAAAACTGCGAAAACAACTAGAAATGTTAGTTGTTCTCTATGCTTTTCTAACAATCACTTTTATACAACTACTCTTCTATATTGGTCTTTTTGGTCGTTTTTCTTTCACTAAAACTCCAATAGCAACAACAACAACTCCAACAATTCCTATTTCTGTAATTATCTGTGCGCATAACGAATCTGAAAACTTACAACAGTTTTTACCATCGTTTATCAATCAAAAGTATAGCAACTACGAACTTGTATTGATTAATGATGCATCTATAGACGATACACTCGAGATTATGGAATCGTTTCAAACAGCACATCCAACAAAAATAAAGGTTGTAGATGTTGTCGCAAATGAGCAGTTTTGGAGAAGTAAAAAGTATGCGCTTACGCTCGGAATTAAATCTGCAACATATGAACACCTTCTTTTTTCTGATGCAGATTGCAAACCTGTTTCTAAGTTTTGGATTACTGAAATGGTAGCACATTTTACAGGACAAAAAACAATTGTTTTGGGCTATGGTGCATATCGAAAAATAAAGAATTCTTGGCTGAATAAATTGATCCGTTTTGAAACACTTTTTACAGCAATCCAATACTTTTCGTACGCCAAAATCGGTCTGCCGTATATGGGAGTTGGGAGAAATCTTGCGTATACCAAATCGTTATTTTTTAATTCCAATGGTTTCTCAAATCATATGCACATAAGATCTGGAGATGATGATTTGTTTGTTAATAAAAACGCTACAAGTCAAAATGTTAGTTTATCTTATTTTAAAAAGAACTTTACAGTGTCTAAACCAAAAAAATCTTTCAAAGAATGGATGCGTCAAAAAAGAAGACATGTTTCAACAGCATCACACTACAAGCCAATTCACAAGTTTTTATTAGCATTATTCTATACTTCTCAAATCTTATTTTGGCTCTTTGCTACCATCCTACTCTTTGCAACATATCAATGGAAAATAGTTTTCGGAATTGTCTTATTCAGAATGCTAATTCAATATCTAATTATAGGAGCATCAGCAAAAAAACTGAACGAAAAAGATTTGATTATTTGGTCGCCAATTTTAGAAATATTTTTAATTTTAATACAAATGAGTATCTTTATCAAAAATACTGTGTCTAAGCCTATATATTGGTAATCATTTTATGACTAATAAAGAAGATATTCAAACTATTGTTGACGAAGCACGATTAGGTAAAGAAAGTGCATTTAAAAAATTACTAAATACTTATTGGAGTGATATTTATAGATTTCAGTTTTCAAAAACCAACAATGAAGATGAAGCAGAAGACATCACTATAAAAACGTTTGCAAAGGCATTTGATAAAATTGATTTGTACAATGATAATTACAACTTCAAAACTTGGTTAGTCTCTATTTCAAAAAATATTTTTATTGATTCTGTAAGAGGAAAAAAGAAAGAAATAATTTCGTTGAGCAAAAATAATTCGGAAGCACATCTTATCACAGATGACACTCCTTCTCCTGAAGATCAAATAATTAACGAACAAAATCTAGCTGAATTATTATCATACATCAAAAAATTGAATAAGAAACAGCAAGAGATTATCAACTTGCGCTATTTTCAAGAATTGAGTTATAAAGAAATTTCTGAAACACTCAACGAATCAATGAGCTCTGTAAAAGTAAATCTACTGAGAGCAAAAAAATTACTTTCCGAAATAATTTCGCGTAAAAAATGATAAAACAACTCAAGTCACTAGGTCCTGGATTGTTGTTTGCTGGTGCTGCGATTGGAGTTTCTCATTTAGTACAATCTACACGTGCAGGTGCAGACTTTGGGTTTGGCTTACTTTGGGCACTCATTTTAGTTCACCTATTCAAATATCCATTCTTTCAATATGGTCCACGTTATGCAACAGCAACTAGAGAAAGTTTATTAGACGGTTATTATAAACTCGGAAAAGGAGTATTGATTGCTTATTTTTTATTGAATCTCGCAACGATGTTTACCATTCAAGCAGCAGTAACTATCGTTACTGCAGGATTGGCAATTAGCTTATTTGGCCTCACAAGCGATCCAATAACTTGGAGTATTATCATTACAATTATTGGTTTGATAATTTTACTGAGAGGTCGTTATCGCTTTTTAGATAACCTAATGAAAATTATTATAGTAACACTAACTATTACAACAATAATTTCAGTACTTGTTGCGACATTAAATACAACTAATTCGTTTACATTTACGCAAGTTTTACCAAAAGAATCGCTGGAAATTGGTTTTCTAATTGCTTTTTTAGGTTGGATGCCTGCTCCTCTTGATGTATCTATTTGGCAATCTCTTTGGGCAATAGAAAAACAAAAGGAAAATAAAGAATTCAATACTAAAAAAAGTATTTTTGACTTTAATGTTGGTTATATAATCACACTATTTTTAGGATTTTGTTTTCTAACCCTCGGAACGGTTGTAATGTATCAATCTGGAGAAGATTTCAGCGGAAGTGCAGGGAAATTTGCACAACAACTTATCAGCCTATATACTAACACTATTGGTGATTCAATGTATATTTTTATAGGAATTGCTGCTTTTACAACTATGTTTAGTACAACGCTAACAACGCTAGACGCTTCACCAAGAGCTATGACTAAAACAGTAGAATTACTCTCAAACAAAGTGATCAAAAAAATGTATTGGTTTTGGAGTTGCTTTTTAGCAATCGGAACATTATTGATTCTCAAGTTTTTCTTATCAGAAATGGGCACGTTAATAAAAATTGCGACTATTTTATCTTTCCTTACCGCACCCTTCTATGCTATTATCAATTTTGTGCTAATCTCTGGAAAGCATACCCCTAAAGAATGGCGACCATCCGCAGGAATGAAAATATTGAGTTATTTAGGCATCTTTTTCTTAATTGGATTTAGTGCTTGGTATTTAATGAATTTGTAAATTTGTAATCTAACTTCTCAACTACGCTTGAAGTGACAATTAATAATTATGATAGAAGAAACTACCGCTAGAGTTAAAAAACCAAAATGGTTGCGTGTAAAACTGCCAACCGGAAAAAAATATACTGAACTACGTGGAGTTGTTGAAAAATACGACTTGCACACTATTTGCACAAGTGGAAGTTGCCCTAATATGGGTGAATGTTGGAGTGAAGGAACTGCAACGTTTATGATTTTAGGAAATATCTGTACGCGTTCATGTGGTTTTTGTGGTGTAAAAACGGGAAGACCTGACACTGTAGAGTGGGAAGAACCAGAAAAAGTAGCACGTTCTATCAAAATAATGGAAATTAAACATGCTGTAATCACATCTGTAGATAGAGATGACTTGAAAGATGGAGGTTCTATTATTTGGGCAGAAACCATTAAAGCCATTCGAAGAGCAAATCCAACGACAACACTTGAAACTTTAATTCCAGATTTTCAATTAATCCACAGAAATATAGATAGAATTATTGAGGTAGCTCCTGAAGTTGTTTCTCATAATGTAGAAACGGTAAGGCGATTAACTCGTGAAGTGCGTATTCAAGCTAAATATGATCGTAGTTTGGGTGTTTTAAAATACCTAAAAGATAAAGGTGTCCGAAGAACTAAATCTGGAATTATGCTTGGTTTGGGTGAAACTGAAGAGGAAGTTATCCAAACAATGCAAGACCTTGCAGATGTAAATGTTCATGTGGTTACTATTGGTCAATACTTACAGCCAAGCAAGAGGCATCTTCCCGTAAAAGAGTTTATAACTCCAGAACAATTCGAAAAATATAAAGAAATCGGCTTGAAAATGGGTTTTAGACATGTAGAAAGTGGCGCTTTGGTACGTTCTTCTTATAAAGCACATAAACATATATTGTAATTAACATTATCTTAACACTACGCCCTGTTTTTTGGCATACTATTTGAATATAGTCAATTAGCAAAGAGTTAATAGGCTTTGTTTTCATAGTATAAAAACTTGAATTAGTTAGTTAATAAGCGTTCCGAGATTCGGGACGCTTTTTTATTTGTCTAAAATCAAGTACTTTTACAATTATATATGACATCTATGAAAAATATATTAAAATCCCTATTTATCTCTTTCTTTCCTGCTTTTGCAATTTATGTTTTTATACAAAGTTGTATGATATTAAAACTAGGTGGATTTTCATATTCTCTTATAGGAAAGACTATCTCATCATTTACAATTATACTTTTTTTTGCAGGGCTTTTTATTAAGCCAAGAGCGCGAACAAGTAGGTATTTAAAAATATTTAGTGCTTTTATTATTTTAGGATTTATAATCAGCCTCATTGATATATTGATAAAAGGGTCGTATAAAATTAGTCCTATTATTTTCAGTTTATTATTAATTGGTGGATGGCTTCTATATCTAAAATGGTATTCTGTTTTTAAGAATAGGAACAGTACTATCTTAAAAGTTGGAAGTAGTCTCCCTCAATTTGAATTGGAAAACACGAAAGAGGAAAAGGTTCTATCTGATAGTTTTCTTGGGAAAATTACAATCTATATATTCTATAGAGGAAATTGGTGTCCGCTATGTATGGCGCAGATTAAAGAAGTTGTGCAAGAATATAAAGAACTTAAAAAACGGAACATTACAATGGTGTTAATTAGTCCTCAACCTCATAATTACACAGAATCACTTGCAAATAAACACCAAGTTCCTTTTCATTTTTTAAAAGATGTAGAAAATTCGGCTGCTAAAAAATTAGAAATATTTCACAATGCTGGAATTCCAGCAGGATTTCAAGTTTTAGGTTTTGAAACTGATACCGTTATGCCAACAGTCATTATTACAGATGTAAATGGAAAAATAATCTTTGCTGACCTCACCGATAATTATCGCGTACGACCTGAACCTAAAGTGTTTTTAGACATTATAGATAAAGAAATCAATCAATAAAATTATTCTCCCGCATCCAATCGTCATTAAACATTTTCCCAATGTAGCGACTCCCGTGATCGTGAAATAATACTACTACAACATCATCTTTCGTGAAATGTTCTTTTAACTGAAGTAATCCTTTTACTGCCGATCCTGCTGAATTCCCAACAAATATTCCTTCTTCTTTGGCTATTTTCTGCGTATAAACTGCAGCATCTTTATCAGTTACTTTAGTAAAACCATCAATAATAGAAAAGTCAACATTTTTTGGCAAAATATCTTCGCCAATTCCTTCTGTGATGTATGGATAGATTTCGTTTTGGTCAAAAATACCAGTTTCATGATATTTTTTAAACACTGAACCATATGTATCAATTCCCCAAATTTTTATATTAGGGTTTTGTTCTTTAAGATACTTCCCAATTCCGCTGACAGTTCCTCCTGTACCAACTCCAACAACAAAATGTGTGATTTTACCATCTGTTTGTTTCCAAATTTCTGGTCCTGTTTGCTCATAGTGAGCCAATGTATTTGACGGATTGTCATATTGGTTTACATACCAAGAATTTGGTGTTTCTTCTGCCAATCTTTTTGAAACCGAATAGTAAGAACGTGGATCTGTTGGCTCAACATTTGTAGGGCAAACCACAACTTCTGCACCAACAGCACGCATAATATCAACCTTTTCTTTTGATTGTTTATCTGCCATTACAAAAATACATTTATAACCTTTGATAATTGCAACAATCGCCAATCCCATTCCTGTGTTTCCAGAAGTTCCTTCAATGATTGTTCCTCCAGATTTTAAGCGCCCATCTGCTTCAGCGTCTTCAACCATTTTAAGTGCCATTCTATCTTTCGCAGAATTTCCTGGATTAAATGTTTCAACTTTGGCTAAAACCAATGCATCAATCTCTTCAACTATTTTATTTAATTTGACTAAGGGTGTATTTCCTATAGTTTCCAATATGTTTTTTGCGTATTCCATCAATAAAAATTAAATTTACTCAAATTTTATGGCTTTTACAGGACTTATTTTTGTAATAATCCAAGAAGGAATAATGAGCATAAGCAGACATAAAAGAAGTGTTCCTATATTCAGCATGATAATCATTCCAAAAGTCATTGAAACTGGCGCAACATTAACATAATATATTTCTGGATTTAAGGTGATTACACCAAAATAGTGTTGAATCAAAAGTATAGATATTCCGATTAAATTTCCCCAAAAAAGTCCTCTGAAAATAATATGTGAAGCGTTGTATAAAAATAGTTTTCGCACACCCCAATTATTACTTCCAAGTGCTTTTAAAATTCCAATCATTTGAGTGCGCTCAAGTATCAAAACCAGCAATGCAGTAATCATATTTATTCCAGCAACCAATATCATTATGATAATGATTATCAATGTATTAGTGTCAAATAATTTTATCCACTCAAATATTCCTGGAAACTTATGAGTAATTGTTTGAGCATTGATATTAGGTGGAATTTCAGCATAAATAAGGTCTCCTTTTTCTTCTATTTCATCAAAATCATCAATAAAAACTTCAAATCCTCCAACTTCGCTTTCTTTCCATTTATTTAATTTCTGAATTTGCTTTAAATCTCCAATCATTATGTTTTCATCAAAGTCTTGAAATCCAGAATTATAAATTCCAACTAATTTAAAAACACGAATACTTGGGAGTTTGTTTGCATCTTCTTTTAAAAATAATGTATTGAATTCATCACCAATATTAAATTGCATTCTATCAGAAATATACTGTGACAATAACACTTCTACACTACGCTTTTCTGAATATGCTGGAAGTGTGCCTTTAACCAAATAATCTTTAAAAAAAGTCCAATCATAATCTGCTCCAACACCTTTCAACACAATCCCTTCCCAATTTTCTTCTGTTCTTATTATTCCTGCTTTGGTTGCATAGACTTGCACTTTTTTAACACCATCAACCGAAGAAAAATTTGGGTAAAATTCTTGCTCTGTAGAAATTGGAGTTAGTGTAACTTCAGAATTATTAGTATCAAAATTTGTCAATTGTATATGACCATTAAATCCTGATATTTTATCACGTATCTTTTTCTGCAAACCTACACTTGTAGCAATAGCAATCATCATAATAATAATTCCAAGCGCTATTGCTACAATTGCAATTTTTATTATTGGCGATGATATACTACCTTTATACTCTTTGGTAGCAATAATTCGCTTTGCTATAAATAATTCGTAATTCAAATTTTATAATGATCCTATTTCGATTCAAAAATACATATTTCTTTTCGGTTATACTGATGCTTTTACTCTTGATTTCTTGTGCTAATAAACAGACTTCAAAATCATCAGAAATTAAAAATGATACAATTCCAAAGGAAATACAAATAGAACAACCAATTATTGTTGGTGCTGATAGAACTTCGGCATACATTCCTTTTATCAAAAATAAAAACATCGCGATTGTTGCCAATCAAACATCAGTTATAAATGTATTAGAACGTAAAAGAGTTGACAATAGTACGATGAAATCTAGAATGACCCAATATCATTTGGTTGATTATTTAAACACAAACTATAATATCAAAATTAAAAAAGTATTTTCTCCAGAACACGGTTTTCGTGGAAAAGCAGATGCAGGAGAAAAAGTTACTGATGGTAGAGATGTTAAAACTGGTTTGCAGATTGTTTCTCTCTACGGAAAAAACAAAAAACCAACACAAGAACAATTAGAGGGTATTAATGCTGTTGTATTTGACATTCAAGATGTTGGAGTGCGTTTTTATACATACATTTCAACCTTGCATTATGTGATGGAAGCCTGTGCAGAGGCAAATATTCCTGTAATAGTATTAGACAGACCAAATCCGAATGGGCATTATATTGATGGACCAACATTAGAGATAACACACAAAAGTTTTGTTGGCATACATCCAGTTCCGTTGGTTTATGGAATGACAATTGGTGAATATGCACAGATGATAAATGGCGAGAATTGGCTTGAAAATAATTTAGAATGTAACTTGACAGTTATTTCATTAAAAAATTACACTCATAGTTCTGAAGTTCATTTAGCTATTAGACCTTCACCAAACTTACCAAATGATACGTCTATAAACTTATATCCAAGCCTTGGTTTTTTTGAAGGAACAACTATAAATGCGGGTCGTGGTACAGAATTTCAATTTCAGCGTTATGGTTCACCTTTTTTTCCAAAAAGTGATTTAGAATACACTCCAAAACCAAACTTTGGCTCTAAATATCCAAAACATGAAGGAGGACTTTGTTATGGAATTGATTTAAAAGACACTAATAAAATGAGCTCTGTTAATCCAAAATGGTTGATAGATGCATATCAAAAGACACCAAAAGAAGAAAAATTTTTCGGAAAAACATTTACTATTCATGCAGGAACAAAAAAATTGCAACAACAAATAGAGAAAGGTTTGTCAGCAGAAGAAATTCATGATTCTTGGCAAGAAGAAATTAAAAATTTTAAAAAGATTCGTCAAAAATATTTAATCTACGAATAATTACAAAGGCAATTTCGTCTTCAACTCTTCAATAATATTATAGGCTGCAGGGCAAATTTTAATATTTTTTAACGTTAAATCTGTAATTTGAATAAACTTTCTTCTGTCAGTATGTGGATATTCTTTACACGCTTTTGGTCTTACATCGTAGATAAAACATGAGTTATCGGTATCCAAAAAAGTGCAAGGAACGGTTTGCATTACATAAAAATCATCACCATCGCGTTCTAGATATTGTTCAACAAAATTTACTTCTTTTATACGTAAATACTTAGAAATTCGTTGAATATCTTTCTCTGTAACTATCGGACTTGAAGTTTTACAACAATTTCCACACGATAAACAATCAGTCTTTGTAAACTCTTTTTCGTGTAAATCTTGTATCAAAGGGTCTAATCTTTTTTGCTGACGCTTTTTTAACTTCTGAAAGTATTTTTTCGTTTCAGCATGTGTTTCCTTTGCAAGTATTTGTAATTCTTCTGGTGTTGGCTTCATCATAATGCAATATTACTAAAACTAAACTATAATAATAAAACGTCACTCTGAAAAAATGAAAAGAATGAAATTTTTGTGGTAGCATCATATTAATAATGAGATTGCTTTGGCAATTAATAATACTATTGACATTAAAAAATAATAGTATTGCCTCGCAAAGACGTCTTTTTATCTTAAATTTGCAGTTCAATTTTTTAGACAAAATGAATATTCAAAATACGATAGAAATAGCCGTAAAAAAAGCAATTAAAAGCATTTATGATGTCGCTATTGATATTATTGAATTCCAAGCAACACGTAAAGACTTTGAAGGAGATACTACAATAGTAATTTTTGCTTTACTGAGAACTATCAAAGGGAATCCTGTAGAAATAGGAACAAAAATAGGTGAATATTTAAAAGAAAATCTTGATGAAATTACTGATTTTAATGTTGTAAAAGGATTTTTAAATATAGTAATTTCTAACACAACTTTTATTTCTGATTTCAACACTTTATATACTGACACAACTTTTGGGACTGTAACACCAACTCCAAATAACAAAGCAGTAATGGTTGAATATTCTTCGCCAAATACAAACAAACCACTGCATTTAGGTCATGTAAGAAATAATCTATTAGGATATTCGGTTGCTGAAATTATCGCAGCATCAGGAAAGAAAGTCTATAAAACACAGATTATCAACGATCGGGGAATTCATATTTGTAAAAGTATGTTGGCTTGGGAACGTTTCGCTCCCAATGGGAGTGATGGGAAAAAAGAAACTCCAGAAAATACAGGCTTAAAAGGCGACAAGTTGGTTGGAAATTATTATGTGAAATTTGATCAAGAATATAAAAAGCAAATAGGCGACATAGTCGCTTCTGGTATTTCCGAAGAAGAAGCAAAAAAAGTGGCTCCTATTTTATTAGAAGCACAAGAAATGCTTATAAAATGGGAAGCAGGAGATGAAAAAATCGTTACCCTTTGGAAAATGATGAATCAATGGGTTTATGATGGTTTTGAGATTACTTATAAGAATTTAGGTGTAGATTTTGATAAAAATTATTATGAAAGCAACACCTATTTATTAGGAAAAGATGTTGTTGCTGACGGACTTAAAAAAGATATTTTTTACCGAAAAGACGATGGCTCAGTTTGGATAGATTTAACTGACGAAGGTTTGGACGAAAAAATCGTTTTACGCTCTGACGGAACTACCGTTTATATGACACAAGACATCGGAACAGCCATTGAGCGTTTTAAAGATTATGACCTAGAATCTCTTATCTATACTGTTGGAAACGAACAAGATTATCATTTTAAAGTGTTGTTTCTAATCCTTAAAAAATTAGGTTTCGATTGGTCAGCTAATCTTTCACATCTTTCGTACGGAATGGTAGAATTGCCTTCTGGAAAAATGAAATCGAGAGAAGGAACTGTTGTAGATGCTGATGAATTGATGGTTGAAATGATAAATACTGCTAGAGAAATATCTGAAGAATTAGGAAAACTTGAAGGTTATTCGTCTAAAGAAAAAGAAAAATTATATCGAATTATTGGTTTAGGTGCATTAAAGTATTTTATCTTAAAAATAGACCCTAAAAAACAAATTCTATTTGACCCAAAAGAATCAATTGATTTTAACGGCAACACAGGACCATTTATTCAATATACATACGCAAGAATTCAATCTATTTTACGCAAAGTAGATTTTGATTTCGATGTCATACTGAGCCAAGTCGAAGTATCCCTACATCCGAAGGAAAAAGAGGTGATAAAAATGGTACAGCAATATCCAGAAATAATCCAAAATGCGGCTAAGAATCATAGTCCTGCATTGATAGCAAATTACACGTATGAATTGGTAAAAACATACAATTCGTTTTACCAAAGTGTACCGATTCTTGGTTGTGAAAATATGAATGAAAAAATCTTTAGAACACGCCTTTCAAAAAAAGTAAGTGATACAATAAAATCTGCATTTAATCTTTTAGGAATTGATGTTCCTGAACGAATGTAATCACAGGAATAGCCTTTATTGTCATTTTGAGCGCAGTCGAAAAATCTTATTTATTAAATATCCATATTTAAAGTTTTAGAGATTCTTCGTTACACTCAGAATGACACTTTTTAGACAACCTTTTTATATAAATTACGCCCTTTTATCAACTTCATCCGAGACATCATCTACAACATCTTTAGTTATTGTTTCAGAAATATTTTCTGCAGTTCTATTTGCTGTATCTTTTACATCATCAATAACATCGTTCGCTTTTTCCTTCACTGTACTAGCAACTTCTTTTGCTTTGTCAAATGCTTGATGTGCCATTTCAGCAGCATCTGCTCTAACATCCTTTGTAGCTTCCATAGCATCGCCTGCTAATTTCTTTGCACTTTCTGAAACATCACCTGCAACTTCTTTTGCTTTGTCAAATGCTTGATGTGCCATTTCAGCAGCATCTGCTCTGACATCCTTTGTAGCTTCCATAGCATCGCCTGCTAATTTCTTTGCACTTTCTGAAACATCACCTGCAACTTCTTTTGCTTTGTCAAATGCTTGATGTGCCATTTCAGCAGCATCTGCTCTAATATCCTTTGTAGCCTCCATAACATCCTCAACTATATTTTCTACTTCATCCATTGTACTTTCAGCAACGCTTTCAGCTTTACCAAATAATTTCTTAATTGAATCTAGTATTCCCATTTTATTTATTTTTTAAAAGTGGCTAACAAAATACAATAATTCTCTTTTAATTCCAGTTTTTTTAGCCAAAAGCTTTGTAAGGAATTGATGTTCCTAAGCGAATGTAATCACATACTTAATTATTTATTCGTAAAACTCCAACAAAAGAGTAAACTCCAAAGGTGGTTATTATATGAAATACAAACGCAGTAGTACTGTTGAGCCTGTTTTTGGGACCCTCACTCAATTTATGGGACTCCGTAAAATAAATACGATTGGTATTCAACAAGCCAACAAAGTTATGCATATGGCTGCAATTGCTTATAATATCAAGAAATACCTAAAATTCACTAGCAAAACTGTACAAACTAACAAGCAAAGACTTGCTTTTTACTTATATCAAATAAAAGAGGCAATAGTACTTCAAATAAGCAACTTTAAACCAGTTAAAAATTTAGTATTTGTATGAATTTTAAAATAGGGTTTCTCTAAAAAATCGCTTATATCAACTTTTTTGGACTGATTTTATATTCTTGTGCAACGATTACCGGTGTTAGGCACAGTTATTTACTATTACTAAAGACTATTAATTCGTCTTCTCTACCTAGATATTTCTCTAAAATTTTTTTAAACTTTTTTTTCTTGATTTTTGCTTTTATAACATCAGGGAAGTCTGATTTATTGTAAACAATTTCGGCAAGTACATCAGCACTAAACTTATTGTTGTTTATTACCATTGATGATTTTTCTACCACATAAAAATGAATTTTCTTTTTGTCGAATAAATAGTTGTTATCACTCAATATTAAAAGTTCAGGATTTCCTTTTTTGTCAATTTCAATAGATTTTACATCCAACGAAATAGATTCATTTTTATAAATAATTTCTTTAAATTGACTTTCTAATACTAGAAGAGCATTATTAAAAGCATCTCTTTTATTTGAGTATGTATTCCATATGCTGGATTTTGCCGTTTTTGTTTTATTACTTTTTGTAATATATTTTTGAGGTGTATTGTAATTTGTATTTATAGAATGAGTGTATGATATTCGACAGAGAAAACCTTTGTCTTTTCCTGATTCGTCTAAACCACTATGCTGAAAAGTTATTTGTTCTACAATTATTTCTGATTTTGTTGTATTTGAAGAGTTAATGTAGTTTTCTATGCTAGATTTTTCATATCTATTAGTTCTACTTATAGAATTTTGTAAACTTTTTTCAATTGACATTATATTATCATTTCGACAATTAACACCTTTTTTAATAACTGAAAATTCATTAATAGAACTTTCAATTAATGGAATATTATTTGCTTTAAGATAAATCGATTTTAAGTCTAATTCTGAAATGTCAGGCGTTTTCCAATCTCCTGATTTTATTAATTCTGATATTTTATTAATTCTTAACTCTTCATTTTTATTTGCGGCATCAGTTTGCTGACTATTTTCATTATTTTTTGGGTTTAAAGTATTCAATTTGTAAATATCTCCAGAAATTAAATATGATAAAAAATATCCTGTTGCAAATGTGCGACCTTGTGCTTTAGCCCCTTTTTTAATTTTGAAAACACCAAATAAATCTTTGCTTAAACCTACTTCAACAAAACTCTTCCAGTTTTTTCCAAACAAGTATTCTAAATCCTTGATACTTGTATTATTTAATTTGTCTGGATTTGACCAATTACCACCTTCCATTATTTGACCATAATAATTGCCATTATTTTTTGTGATTTTTAGTTCTGCTTTTCCATTTGGTTCAATTGCAAATTCTCCAATCAAATCATCTTTAAGATTATTAGTATTTAAATTTTGTGCATAAACATTTACGCATAAAAGTAAAAGTAATATGGTTATCGTTTTTTTCATAGTTTTCTAGGTTTTCGTTTAATTGTGCCTAACATATGGATAACCCTATTGTGGTTATACCCTATATGTTTGCAAGGTACTAATTTTTTAATAATTTGTCCAAAGGACTGCTAATATTTTTATTATTAATTTGAATGGTTTTGGTGTAGAGTTCAGTTGTTTTAGGCGAATTATGCCCTAGCATATTTTGTAAATGCCTTAAATTTACATTATTTTCAATACAATGTGTTGCAAATGAATGTCGCAAGGTATGTACTGTTGCCCACGGATTTGAATTTGTGCCATCAACAGCCTTTCTAAAAATAGCTCTGATACTGCTTGCACTATACTTACCGCCAGTTTGTCCTTCAAACAACCAATATGATGGTTTATAAAGTTTATAGTATTTTCTCAATAAATCAACTAGATGATTTGATAAAATTGTTTTATGGTCTTTTTTGCCTTTGCTGTCTTTTATAAATAAATAGCCTTTATCAGAGTGCACATCAACTATTCTTAAATTTAGAATTCATATAAATTTTAAAATAGGTTTTCTCAAAAAAAATCGCTTAGGTCAACTTTTTTGGACTGATTTTATATTCTTGTGCAACGATTACCATTGTTAGGCAAAGTAATTTTATTCAATTGTAATTGGAATAACAATTTTTTTAGTTAATTTTTCTCCTTCAAATTCAGCTGGATTCCATTTTCCTTTCATAAGTTTTACAACTCTTATTGCTTCCTTATCTAATATTTCGTTTATTCCTCTCAAAATCTTCAATTCTATTAGTTTTCCGTTTGCAAGCAAAGTCGCACTAACATAAATTTTACCTTTCGCTTCAGTCTCTGTCCTTATTCCAGAATAGTTAAAATTGTTTTTAATAAATTCACCAATTCCTGCGCTACCATTTCCAAAGGTTGGTTCACTGTCTGTAAATAGTAATCCTTTAAATTTTCCATTTCCAGTTTCAATTTTTTCGTCTTTTAAAGAGCCTTCATTTGTTAAAACATTATTTTCAAAATCGTAAGTTTGGATTAATTCATTCCGATTATTATAAAATTCCCATATTTTAATCCTTTTTCCATTTTTGAAATTACCTTCTGCACTTTTAGTTCCATTGTTGTGAAAAATTTTCCATTCGCCATCTTGCTGTTTATTTGTGTTGTGAATAGTTCTTCTTACTTCTACAAATAAAATTATTCACATAATTTCCTTTTTCGATTATAATTTTATTTCTTATTAATTTATATGAACCTTGTTTTATTGAATTATCACTTTTCAAGACGTAAAATATCTCAACAGAATTTTGATCTAATTTATTTTTTATTTTTTTTACTGATTGTCCAAAAATAATTGCTGGTAATATTAAAAGGTTCAATAATATTCTTTTTTTCATCGTTTCTTTTTTATTTTGCCTAACATATGGATAAGTGCAGTAATTTTCTTTCAGAAAAATTATTGTCATTTATCTGATGTTGTGTTTAGTCTTTCTATTTTGCTTTTCTTATTATTTTCAAATATAAGCAAAATAGAAAGACGTAGTCCAAAAAATGAAGCAATAGTATCAAAGGAATTAACTATAAATTTGTTTGTAAATAAGATAGGTCATTATATTTGTATAATTAATGTCTTATTTGCAAAATTATAGAAAATTTAAATCGATTATTTTATTTTTTGCTTTAAAACTTGATTTTCTCTAAAAAAATAGCTTAGGTCAACTTTTTTGGATTGATTTTATATTCTTGTGCAACGATTACCCTTGTTATGCACTTTTATTCTATTCGTAATTAGTATTGATATTGGAATTAATGCTGTCCCAACAACAAAAACAATCATTCCATAAATTATACTTTCAGGTGTTATATTTTCTATTGATTTTAAAATCAAGAATGTTCCAAATGGGATAAATAAGAATAATCCTGTTATAAATCCTGGATTATATTTTCTTTTAACAATAAACATAATGGTGTGCATTATTCCATTAAGAATTGTTACTCCTAATAATCCAATTGCAAGCCAAATAAAGTTCTCCCCTAAAATTGCAGATAGTAAATAAGCGGTCCATCCTAAAATTACATTAACCAATATTATTCCTTTGTCATTTAAGGGAAATCTTGTTATTTTGTTTTTATCTAAAATATTTTCGTTGTAAAACTCTTTGAATTTTCCGGGATAAACATATTCTTCAAATTGATGGAGCAATAAAGTTGCAAAATGCACCCAAAGCAAAGATTCAATTTCCGAAAAACTTGAATTAAGCAATAAAACAAATATAATTACAATTGCAATTAGTCCTCCAATTTTCGCCCAATTTTTTGTTATCCAGTTCATTTCGTCTAATTGTGCCTAACGGCTTGAATAAACAGTCGTTTTAATGCTGTTTATTTGTGTTGTGAATAGTTCTTCTTACTTCTACAAATATAGTAATCCAGGCAGAAATAGATATTATAGAAAAGACAACCTTTTTTATTATCGGTTGAAAATATTGAGGTAGAAATCGAATACACATTATTGTTGAGGTTATTCCAAAAGCTAATACAATAAAAGTTAGTAAAATATTTTAATGGTTTGTGATTTTGTCATTTAATAACAAAATTATAACCCTATTATAGCTGGAATCCAAGGTGTAAATCTTGCAATATTGAATTGTAAGAATGTATTTTTAACATGTTTTTTTATATAAAGAAATGTCTTCACCGTAGTGTTAATAATTAAGACTTATCTACCGTAAAGACATTTCTTTGTTTTTGAATGAAGACAATTATGCAAAGGGATTAACATCTGCTGTCGGTCCATAAATAGATGGAATTATTTGATCTAATTGTCTTAAGTAAGCAACTAATTCTCCTCTATGATGAATAAGATGATTACAAACAAAAGTTCTTACATATCCTGTGGTTGGCATCTCTACTAGTACAGTGCCATTTTTAGTTAGTTTCCAACTTTCATCTAGCCAAGAAGTGTCATCATCAGATAATAATGCTACAACCTTTTTGACATTCTTATCAAATTGTGATAAAATGTCTTCTTTTGAATTAGGAATAGGATGACTTACTAATACATCTACCTCAATCTCTCCATCTCTACCGATGGATAACATTCTACCTGTTACTTCAGCAACATGATAAGCTAATTGACCTAATGGCATAGCTTTTTCATGTGGCTTAAAGTTTAAACGATTTTCAGGGACGATGTATAATAAGTTTTTTGTAGAAACAAACTCCTGTTCCAATTCTGATAAAATTTCTAATGCATTCATAATTATTATTTTTATTTATTGAATGCACAAATGTCACAACTTGTTTAGCTATTAAACGGTATCAAAAGATACATAGAGTAAAGTTTATAAAACTTTTATTAATCCTCTATGTAATTCTAATAATCCTTCATACTCAAACTGTTTGAGTATTCTTGATATTACGACTCTGGTTGTACCTAATTCATATGCTAACTCTTGGTGAGATATTTTAACTTCCCTTTTGTTTTTCATATTAACTTTTTTAGTCAAATATTCCAGTAATCGATCATCAATATGTTTAAATGCAATATTTGTAAATGAGTTTAGCAATTCGTCATATCTATCTCTAAAAGTTTTAATAACAAAACTATTCCATGAAGGATACTTTTTTTGCCAATCTGAAATAAATTGCGTTGGGATAATTAATATTTCTGTTTTACACGTAACTACGGCTTGTGAAGGACTTTTGTTGTCATAAAAACAAGCAGAAAGAGACATTATGCAGGTTTGATTTTCTTTAACATAATAGAGTAATATTTCCCTGTCTTCATGCGTTTGGAAAACTCGAATATTGCCAGATATTACTATGGGCAAAACTTTAACAAATTGTCCTTCTCTAACAATAATATCTCCTTTACTAAATGTTTGAATTGAACCATATATCAGAATCATTTTCTGAAGTTCATCTTCAAAAAATAAATTAGATTCTTGTATTATCTCTTTTGTTAAAGTCATTTTTAACAATTATTCACAACATATGGATAAGTGCAGTAATTTTCCTTCAGAAAAATTATTGTCATTTATCTGATGTTGTGTTTAGTCTTTCTATTTTGCTTTTCTTATTATTTTCAAATATAAGCAAAATAGAAAGACGTAGTCCAAAAAATGAAGCAATAGTATCAAAGGAATTAACTATAAATTTGTTTGTAAATAAGATAGGTCATTATATTTGTATAATTAATGTCTTATTTGCAAAATTATAGAAAATTTAAATCGATTATTTTATTTTTTGCTTTAAAACTTGATTTTCTCAAAAAAAAATCGCTTAGGTCAACTTTTTTGGATTGATTTTATATTCTTGTGCAACGATTACCTTTGTTAGCGATTGTTTGCTATGAACATTCTGCTTTTCAAGTCATATTTCTAAGTTTTCCCCTCCATATTCCTTTAACTAGTTTCACACTCTAATTGGTTAATTCAGTAATTTGAGTGTGTTTTGCTTTGTCATGAAAAAAAAATCAAAACTATTGTAAGAGAAAAGCGATTGTAACTATTTTCTATTTTTATCGCCTTTCTTGTCGGCAAAAAACCAAATTACTTTTGAGGTTTGTAAATTGCTCCAGTTGCAAAATCAACAATTGCTCCAGGCCAAAATAGTAGAATGTCTGCTATTAATGCACCAACTCTAACTTGTCTTTCTTGTTCACCTGCTTTTGGTTTAGTTTTTTGATAAGTAGATACTTTTCCGCCAAAAACGGTTGCACAACTTGTCATCATTAACGCAACCATTCCGATTGCGATTACACTTTTCATTTTTTTCATTTTAAATAATTTAATGGTTAATAATTCTGTTTAAACTCGTTTTAATTTTGTTTTCGATAAATAAATCGTGAATACCATTTGAAGCAAACAAGTATGATAAAAAATCAATTGGTATTAATCTTGATAAAGTTCTTATAACAATTTTTATGAAATTTGGTTTTTCATCATCATTCATATTCACAACTTTTGTTTTTGTAATCATTTTTCCGATTGTTTGCCCAATAAAATATTCAAACATAAAGTAATAAAAGTAATATAGAATTATCATAAATATTTTCAAATGCTCTTTTTCAATTATATTTTTAAATAACAAAGAGAAAACAATAACAATTATAAAAAATAATATTGAGTCAATAATGAAATTCAGTAAGCGTATTTTTATATTCATATAAGTTTTTGATTCCAGATTTTCATTTCTTTAATAATCGCTAACATATGGATAAGTGCAGTAATTTTTCTGAAGGAAAAATTATTGTCATTTATCTGATGTTGTGTTTAGTCTTTCTATTTTGCTTTTCTTATTATTTTCAAATATAAGCAAAATAGAAAGACGTAGTCCAAAAAATGAAGCAATAGTATCAAAGGAATTAACTATAAATTTGTTTGTAAATAAGATAGGTCATTATATTTGTATAATTAATGTCTTATTTACAAAATTATAGAAAATTTAAATCGATTATTTTATTTTTTGCTTTAAAACTTGATTTTCTCAAAAAAAATCAGTTTCTTTACTTAAGTTTTATAACATTCACAATGTTTGAAAGAGCAATCTTTCACAGTGTAACTGTCAAACTTAATGTAGAATTTGTTTCTAAAAATTCTAAAGCAAAAAATAAAATTTTCCTGCTATAATTAAAATTTGTAGTTAGTTTCAAACTTCATTTTTGGATTAAATCACAACATATGTATAACCCTATTGTGGTTATATCCTATATGTCTGCAAGTTACTATTTTTTAATGATTAATCCAAAGGACTGCTAATATTTTTATTGTTAATTTGAATGGTTTTGGTGTAGAGTTCAGTTGTTTTAGGCGAATTATGCCCTAGCATATTTTGTAAATGCCTTAAATTTACATTATTTTCAATACAATGTGTTGCAAATGAATGTCGCAAGGTATGTACTGTTGCCCACGGATTTGAATTTGTGCCATCAACAGCCTTTCTAAAAATAGCTCTGATACTGCTTGCACTATACTTACCGCCAGTTTGTCCTTCAAACAACCAATATGATGGTTTATAAAGTTTATAGTATTTTCTCAATAAATCAACTAGATGATTTGATAAAATTGTTTTATGGTCTTTTTTGCCTTTGCTGTCTTTTATAAATAAATAGCCTTTATCAGAGTGCACATCAACTATTCTTAAATTTATAAGTTCAGAAATTCGTAATCCAGCGCTGTAAATAGTCCATAATATGGCTTTGTGCTTAATGTTTTTAGGGTGCTTCAAGATATTTAAAACCTCTTCTTGACTTAATACATTAGGTATGTTTTGGCTTTTTTTAGGACGTTGTATATCATAATATTCTCTCGGTAAACCTAGTACATGCTCGTAATAAGCTTTTATAGCGTTAATAAGCTGGTTTTGATAACTTTCGCTAATATTATTAAGTTTTATAAGGTCAAATATAAACTGTTCTATTTGAGATTTGTCTATAGTTTTAAGGTCCTGGTGCATAAATTTTGTCAAAAAAACAGAAAACATTTTTTTGTATGTGTTTATAGTCGATTGTCCGTAATGTTTTAAAACCAATGTTTTTTCTAATTCTAAAAGCGTATCAATAGCCTGCTCATTCAAAATAGTTGTTTTAATGGGGGCAAAAGGTTTTTCAATACTTATGCTAAAGTCATCTTTAAATGTTTTTTTAACTAAAGCTAAGTTTTCACTGGTATTAATAATTGACCATAATTTTTGATTGGGATGCCAAAAAGTAGAATTTATTTTTTTGAAAGCAAACCTTACCTCATGTAATTCATAAGGAATATAGATTTTTATTCTTTTAGCATTTTTTAGAGCTTGGTAAATAATTGGTTTAAACATAATTATTATAGTAATAAATACAAATTTAAATAAAAAAAATACAATTAGATATAAAAATTTTAAGTATATTCGTTTTTATCCGTTAAGAAACGAATACAACTAAAATACTAAGCTATAGTACTTTAAATTAAATTAATGAAAGAAAAAATATGTAAAATGTGTCAAAAAAACAATGTTATTGGTAGAAGTGATAAATTGTTTTGTTCTTTAAATTGCAAAAATAAATACCATAAAAAGTTAAGAAATGTTACTAAAGATGAGGCTAAAAAAATCGATTTAATTTTGCATCGAAATAGATCGATATTACTTGAAATATTAGGTAAAACAAAGCGAAAGCTAAAAGTTAAAAGATATACTTTAGAGAAAAAGAAATTTAGATTTAAATATCACACTCACTTTTATATCAATACAGCAGGTAAAATGTATCATTACGTATATGATTTTGCTTGGATGGAATTTTCTAATGATGAAATATTAATAATTAGAAAATAAAATACCTATAACGGCAAGTACAATTTCTCCAATAGCATATTTATGACATCTCTAGTATTACCTTTCTAAAAAAAAAATAGACTCTTTCTAATTTTTTTTCCAGAAGTAAGGAGTAAATAAAATCAATACTGTAAAGAGTTCTAAACGACCAATAAGCATTAGAAAAGTACAAAACCACTTTGCAGTATTTGATAAATGCGCATAATTATCTACAGGACTAATACTACCAATTGCTGGACCAATATTACCTAAAGATGACGCAGCAGCACCAACAGCAGAGATAAAATCTAATCCTAAAAATGTGAGAACAATTGCACTTAAAATAAAAATAAGCATATAAAGCACAAAAAACGAAAGGATATTAAAGATAATACTTTGATGGACAGCTTTACCACCATATCGTATAGGGATTATTGCACTTGGATGTAATAGTTTTTTGAGTTCAAGTAAACTACTTTTTATCATCATAATATGACGTACAATTTTAACTCCACCACTTGTCGATCCTGCTGAACCTCCAATAAAAAAGAGCGAGAAAATAATCATTGTTGCAAAAGAATTCCACATAGTAAAATCTGCACTTACAAAGCCTGTTGTTGTTAGTATTGCGATGACTTGAAATCCAGCATGTCTAAAAACACTTTCGGTTTTTCCCCAAGGCATTGGATGGTCAATACTTGATTGTAGTGTTGGATCTTGAAATTGTACAATCAATATGGTAATTGTAATAACAATTCCTAAAGCTCCCAAAAAGTACCATTTAAACTCTTCGTTTTTAAGGATTCGTTGCCATTTTCCTTTAAAAATAAAATAGGTTATCATAAAGTTTGTACCTGCAATGAACATAAATAAGGTAATAATATATTGCACGATTGGCATTCCATTCCAATAGGCAACACTTGCATTTTTGGTCGAAAATCCTCCTGTACTCAATGTTGCCATTGCGTGATTAATGGCATCAAACCATCCCATTCCAGCAATTTTAAGCAATAAAAATTCTGTAATTGTAAGTGAAAAATAGATTAGCCAAAGACGTTTTGCAGTTTCGGTAATTCTTGGATGCATTTTATCTGCCGATGGTCCTGGCGCTTCAGCCATAAAGAGTTGCATTCCACCAATCCCTAAAAGCGGTAAAATAGCAATAGTCAAAACGATAATTCCCATTCCTCCAATCCAATGAGTTGCGCTACGCCAAAAAAGGATTCCTTTGGGTATCGACTCAATATCTGTAAGGATTGACGCTCCTGTTGTTGAATATCCTGAAATTGTTTCAAAAAAAGCGTTGGTAAACTCAGGGATTGACTCTGATAAGATATATGGTAGCGTTCCTGTGAGTGAGAGAATTAGCCATCCGAAGGTGACAATTAAGTACCCTTCCTTTTTTTGTAAATTTTTTTCTGCATTTCTATTAAAAAACCACATCATAAATCCAAGTGTGATTGTTATAAGACCTGCATATAGAATTCCCCATTTTGCGCTTTCATGATGGTATATACTAAACGGAACGGCAAGTAACATAAAAAAACCATTGAGCATAGAAGTAAGCCCAAGAAAACTAATGATTATTTGGTAGTTTAAGTTTTTCATGTGTTTATATCAATTGTTTTTTACCTGTCACGTGCCTGCCTGCCGCAGGCAGGTTCGCTATTAATCATTCCCTTTGATGATAATGATTTTAATATGCTAGGTTCACTGAAGTTTATTTGAATAACTCTTCAACATCATTGATTGATTCTGGCAAACAAAAAACGACAGCTTTATCTCCTGCTATAATTTGAAAATCACCAAAGGTCATCAATGCTTTACCATTTCTTATAACACCTCCAAATACTGCGTTTCTTGTTAATTTAAGATCTTTAATTGGTTTTTGCGTTACTTTAGAATTTGGTTTTACATTAAACTCTAAAACTTCAGCATCAACATGTTTTAAATTTGCAATTGCAAGAACTTCCCCTTTCCTTACGTGTTTAAAAATTTCACTTGCAGCCAATAATTTTTTATTAATAAGTGTATCAATTCCAATAGTCTGTGAGATATTTATATAGTCCATATTCTCAACCAAAGCAATTGTTTTTTTAACACCTTTTGACTTGGCAACTAAACAGGACATAATGTTGGTTTCTGTATTGCCAGTAACGGCAATAAATGCATCCATCTCTCTGATATTTTCTTCTTCAAGTAGTTCTAAATCTCTACCATCACCATGAATAACAAGTGTGCTTTCTAATTTTTCTGCAAGATTAAATGCCTTACTTTTACTTTTTTCGATGAGTTTAACTCGAAATTTCTCCTGACATAATTTACGAGCAGATTTTTCTCCAATTTTACTTCCACCAAGTATCATCACGTCTTTTATTGCAAAATCTTCTATTCCTGTGAGTGTATGTAATTTTGGAAGACTTTTACTTGGACAAGAAAAATAAACTTCATCACCCAATTCAAAAGCCGTGTCTCCACGAGGAATAATGGTTTGAGAGTTATTAGTATGTTTTACGGCAATCGTTATAAAATCTATTTTTGAAAACTTATTTTTAGCTTGCTGTACCGAATAATTGATAAGAGGAGATTTGCTACTTAAGGTACTTCCAACCATATTTAAGACGCCATCTTCAAAAGTGATAGAATCATTGAATGTAGATTGATGAAGTAGCATTGTAATTTCTTTTGCTGCTAATTCTTCAGGTGAAATCGCATAATCCAATCCTAATTCTTTAAAATTTATTTCAGTATTTTTAATAAATTCTGGATTGTTAATTCGAGCAATGGTTTTTTTTGCTCCTAATTTTTTTCCAATAACAGCAATTGTAAAATTGGTATTTTGAGAATCGGTAACCGCAATTAGTAAATCGGTTTTAGCAATACCAAGATTTTGTAATACTTTAATAGAAGACGCATCACCTTTAGTCGTAATAACATCAAGATGAGAGTCTAAATAGTTTAGTTTATCACTATTTAAATCAATAACATAAATATCTTGAGATTCGTAAGATAGTAGTTTTGCAAGGTGAAATCCAACATCGCCAGCACCAGCAATAATAATTTTCATAATTATGAATATTTAATACAAATATATTAACTTATCTTTGATAAAAAAAGAGATTCTATGAATGATAAAAAGGCTTCATTTTCAATTAAAAACTGGAAAGAAGATGATAGGCCACGAGAGAAACTGATAATTAAAGGAAAATCTATACTCTCTGATGCTGAATTGATTGCTATTTTGATAGGCTCAGGAAGTAGAAATGAGAGTGCTGTAGAGTTGTCAAAGCGCATCTTAGCATCAGTAAATAATAATTTGAATGCATTGGCTCGATTATCAGTTGAACAATTGACACAGTTTAAAGGTATAGGAGAAGCAAAAGCGGTGAGTATTATAACAGCTCTCGAACTTGGGCGAAGAAGGCGATTAGAAGAGGCTCTTGAGCAGTCTAAAATTACGAGTAGTAAAGATGTTTTTGAGATTATGCAACCAATTATTGGAGATTTACAACATGAAGAATTTTGGGTTTTATATCTTAATAATTCTAATAAAATTATTGACAGATCTCAAGTAAGTAAAGGAGGAATTACAAGCACATTGGTTGATACTCGTTTGGTTTTTAAAAAAGCGATGGAAATTTCTGCAGTTGGAATAATATTAGCACATAATCATCCTTCAGGAATGTTAAAACCAAGTGAACCTGACAAGAAATTGACTCAAAAAATTAAAATTGCAGGAGAAACATTGGATATAAAAATTTTGGATCATCTGATAATTACTGAAAAAGCGTATTTTAGCTTTGCAGACACTAATAATTTATAGAATTGATACTCGTTTACACACATAAAATCACACCAAGGCTTACTTATATTTTTAAGCATTTTTTTATTAGAATATTACAGGTTCCTGTAAGTTTTACAACTACTGTTGACGAATTTGTAGCTCATAATGGTCCTAAAATGACATATTCTAAGTCATCTCTTGGTAAAGAATTTTTTGTGCGAAGTCATGACTTATTATATGAGCAGGGAGTTAATGATATCGATATTAAACTATCTAAATGGGATGATGTTCCGTGTTTTTTTTCAGCAGGAAAATTATCAACAATTCCGTTTGATATATTTGCTGCAAGTTTTTATTTGATGAGTAGATATGAAGAGTATTTACCTTATGTACAAGATGAGAATGAACGCTTTCCTGCTACAAAAAGTTTGGCGTTTAAGCATAAATTTCTTGAAAAACCACTAATTGATATTTGGGCGTTTAAATTTTTAGAATTTCTAAAAGAAAAATTTCCAAATTATGACTACCAAAAAAGAAATTTTGAGTTTATTTCTACAATTGATGTAGATCATGTATATGCATATAAGCATAAAGGTATTTTAAGAAATTTTGGAGGTTTTTTTAGAGATGTATTTACGCTCCGTTTTGATACTGCAATTGAACGATTACTTGTTTTGTTGAATTTTAGAAAAGACCCATTTGATACTTTTGATATCCTTTTGGGAGTGTCTAAAAAGCATAAAATTAAGACAATTTTTTTCTTTTTAATTGGCGATTATACTACGTATGATACAAATATTTCTTCGTCTAACACAAAATATCAATCGTTAATAAAATCTATAGCAGATTATGTTGATGTAGGTCTTCATCCGTCGTATTTTACAATGAAAAATACAGATAAGTTAAAAGTAGAGAAAAATCGGCTGGAAGCAATCGTTAATAAACCAATAGTGAAATCAAGACAGCATTTTTTACGTTTAAAACTACCAGAAACCTATCAAAATTTGCTAGACTTAGATGTTACCGAAGATTATTCTATGGGATATGCAAGTCATTATGGATTTAGAGCAAGTACTTGCACACCTTTTTATTTTTATGATTTAGATTTCGAAATTCAAACACCTTTAAAAATATTTCCATTCGCTGTTATGGACACAACATTGAATGATTATTTGAATTATGTTCCTGCGGTTGCAAAATCAAAAATAAATCAGTTAAAAAAAGAAGTTCAGGCTGTCAATGGTACTTTTATATTGTTATTTCATAACGAAACATTGAGCGAAAATAAGAGATGGAAAGGTTGGCTAAAAGTATATAAAGATGTTCTCTCTCAAATCAACAAATGATGATACGGTATCTTAAGCGATTAGAATTAGATATTGAAAAATGCAATTTGTGCATTGAGAACTCAAAAAACTCAAGAATTTATGCATTTTCTTGGTATTTAGATATAGTTAACATAGAAAAAGCATTTTTTTGAAATATAGTTAAAGGTTTATTGTATATATTTAGTTTTTTAAAATTCATTAAGAAATTCAAATATAATGGAAAAGCAACAGATTAAACACATTTTTTCTGATTTAGATCATACACTTTGGGATTTTAAAACAAATTCTACTAAAATTTTTAAGAATAACAATATTACTGTTAGCACATCAGTTTTCTTAAATTAGTATAAACCAATAAATTTTGAGTATTGGAGGTATACAGAAATGAAAAAATATCAAAAGAAAAGTTGAGATATGGTCGATTAAAAGATACCTTTGATAAGATTAACTATAAGGTTTCAGACGATTTAATTGATAAATTGTATGATGATTATATCACCGTTTCACCTATGTTTGATACATTATTTGATGGAACTCATAAGATTTTTGAATATGTGTTGAAAGTTGCAAATGTTACTAAGAATGAAAGCATTATGATTGGTGATGGTTGGGAAGCAGATATTATGGGTGCAAAAAATTTTGGAATTCAACCAATTTATTGTAATTTTGAGAATCAACTCGTAGGTCCTTCGATTATTTGTATCAATCATTTACTTGAGTTAAAAAATCACCTTTAAAAAACACAAAATGTCAAAAATGAAATTTCTTTCAGTGTTCTTTTTCCTTATTTCATTCATCATGATTGCTCAAGAAAGTTTAAACGAGTATAAATATATAATTGTACCAAGTCAATATGGTTTTCAAAAAGCAGAAGACAGTTATCAATTAAATTCCTTGACGAAGTTTCTGTTTAATAAAGCAGGATTTACGTCAGTTTTAAGTACTGATAATTTTCCAGATGATTTGGAAAAGAATAAGTGTTTGGCACTCACAGCAAAATTAAAGAATAAGTCATCGATGTTTACAACCAAAATGAGTTTTGATTTAGTAAACTGTAATAGTACCGTTGTTTTTTCTTCAAAAGAAGCTACATCAAAAAAGAAAGATTATAAAAAAGCATATCATGAAGTCGTTAGAAAAACGTTTGAAGATATTAAAGCGAGGAATTATAAATACGCTCCTAAAAAAGAAGAAGTTAGTGTTGCCATAAAAGAAAAGGAAATTAATGATGAAGTTATTATTGCTAAAGAAGATAATAAATTTGTGCGTCCAACAATCAAAGAAGACTTAAATTTATTATATGCGCAACCTGTGAAAAACGGTTTTCAATTGGTTGATAGTACGCCAAAACGAGTTTATACAATTCAGCATACAAGTGTGAAAGATGTTTTTATATTAAAAGATAAAAGTGGGATTTTATACAAGCAAAATAACGATTGGATAATAGAGTATTATTCTGATAATCAACTAATTAAAAAGAAAGTAAACATTAAATTTTAATACTTGTACTTTTCCCAACGTTTCTTTAAAAATTCTCTAAAACTATTTTCACGAGGATTATTTCCAGGGTTATACAGTTTGGTATTACTTATTCCTTCAGGTAAAAATTCTTGCACTACAAAGTTGTTTTCATAACTATGCGCATATTTATAATCCTTCCCATAATCTAAATCTTTCATCAATTTTGTTGGAGCATTTCTCAAATGTAATGGAATAGATAAATCACCTGTTTCGCGTACCAATTGCTGTGCTTTTCCGATAGCCTCATATGAAGCATTACTTTTAGGAGAACTTGCCAAATAAATTGCACATTGACTCAAAATGATTTTCGATTCAGGATAACCAATTGTACTTACTGCTTGAAACGTATTATTTGCTAGTATCAAAGCAGTGGGATTTGCATTTCCTATGTCTTCTGATGCAGAAATAAGTAATCTTCGTGCAATAAATTTCACGTCTTCACCGCCTTCAATCATTCGAGCAAGCCAATATACAGCAGCATTTGGATCACTCCCTCTGATAGATTTTATAAAAGCCGAAATAATATCATAGTGCTGTTCACCAGTTTTGTCATAACGAGCCATATTTTTTTGGACGCGCTCCATCACATAATCATTTGTGATGGTTATTTTATCTTCTGATGAAACTAATAACTCAAAGATATTCAATAATTTTCTTGCGTCACCTCCAGAAAGTCGGAGTAAAGCATCTGTTTCTTTCAATTTTATTTTCTTTTTTGAAATAAACGTATCTTTTTCAATGGCTCTGTGTAATAAAGCGATTAAATCGTCTTTTCCAAATGAATTTAAAATATAAACTTGACAGCGAGAAAGTAGTGCAGGAATCACTTCAAAACTTGGATTTTCGGTAGTTGCGCCAATCAATGTAACCCAACCTTTTTCTACAGCACCTAAAAGAGAATCTTGTTGTGATTTGCTAAATCGATGAATCTCATCAATAAACAAAATAGGATTTTTGGTAGTAAATAAACCACCGCTTTGTTTGGCTTTTTCTATAACATCACGAATATCCTTGACTCCAGAATTAATAGCGCTTAATGAATAAAATGGACGTTTTGATTCCGTTGCAATAATATTGGCAAGTGTTGTTTTTCCTATTCCTGGAGGTCCCCAAAGTATGAGTGAAGGAATAATTCCACGCTTTATATGTTGCGTTAAATACCCTTTATCACCGACCAAATGTTGCTGACTTATATAGTCTTCAAGTGTTTTTGGGCGAATTCTTTCTGCTAATGGTTCATTCATAGGATAAAAATAGTAGTTTTATAAATAATTTAGCATTACAATCTGACAATTTTTCAGAAGAATTGATTTTGGATGTATTTTTGACTAGTTTATAGCAATGGAAGATTCAAAAATATTTAAGTTTAATAATTCGGTACTAATAGCACCTTTTTTATTGGTGTTTTCTATTTGGTTTGTTTATTGGATAGAAATTAAATTTGGATATAATTTTACAAAGTATGGAATTTATCCCCATACAATCAAAGGATTGCGAGGTGTTTTATTTTCGCCATTTATTCATAGTGGAACTTCTCATTTGTTTAATAACTCTATTCCATTGGCTGTTTTAACAGCATCACTTTTCTTTTTTTATAATAAGGTTGCATTGCGAATTTTGTTTTTGGGTACGCTTGCAACAGGATTTTTAACATGGTTGATTGCAAGAGATTCTTATCATATTGGTGCAAGTGGAGTAGTGTACCTCTTATTTAGTTTTATTTTTTTTAGTGGAATTATCAGAAAGCATTTTAGGTTGATTGCACTTTCCTTAGTTGTTATTTTTCTTTACGGAAGTATGATTTGGTATGTTTTTCCTATTAAAGAAAAAATATCTTGGGAAGGACATTTGTCAGGTTTTATAGTTGGATTATTTTTCGCTATAATTTATAGAAAGACTGGTCCGCAAAAACCAGAATATATTCATAAGCAAACTGATTTTGATTTACAATTTGATGAAGATGGTAATTATTCTCCAATAATTGAAGAAGAATCAGAAGGTTTAGGGGAATTAAACGATTAATTGATACGTTGCCTTACAACTTCATATAAAAAGACTCCACACGCTACAGAAACGTTTAAAGATTCAATTTCGCCTAACAAAGGTAGTTTTGCTTTGGCATCAACCATTTTTAATATTGATGGATTTACACCTCTATGCTCAGAACCCATAATTATTGCTGTTGGTTTGGTGAAGTCTATAGTATAGATTGTATCATCTGTTTTTTCTGTTGCAGCAACTAGTTGCACTTCTGATGCTTGTAATAAAAATAGTGCATCTTTTAGATGATTAACTCTACAAATAGGAACTTTAAAAGCAGCCCCAGCAGAAGTTTTAATTGCATCGGCATTTAAAGGGGCACTTCCTTGATTTTGTACAACAATGCCATGAACACCTGTACATTCAGCAGTTCTTATAATTGCGCCAAAATTGCGTACATCAGTAATTTGGTCGAGTAGGAGAAATAGGGGAGCCTTAGTGCGCTCCATAACTTCATCAACAAGTGTTTCTAAATCATAAAAATCAATTGGAGAGATGGTAGCAACAACACCTTGATGATTATTCCCTTTTGATAAATGGTTTAATTTCTCAACAGGAACAAAACTTATGGAGATTTTATGCTCTTTAATCAATCCATTAAGTTCTGAAAAAAGTGAGCCTTTTAAATCTTTTTGTAAATATACTTTCTGTATAGTTGCATCAGAATTAATAGCTTCAATAACGGCTCTTATTCCAAATATTTTAGTAATTTCATCCATATGGTAAAAATAAAGAAACCTTCTCAATTGAGGTGGTTTCTTTATTTTAATCAACTAGTTATAGGTTAAAAAAATGGAACTACTAAATTAGAAGTTTTATTAGTAACCTGAGTTCGACCTAAGAAAGTCATCATTTAATTAGGATAAAAAGTAGAAAAATAGTACATTTAAGTATTGAAAATCAAATATTTAACTAAATTTCTACTTATGATTTCTACAGATAAAATTACAACTATTTTTTGTTCTATTGATGATTTTTGTATTGTTTTTGAACCTGAATTTAAGAAAAAACAACTTTCTACAGGAAAAAAGACTCGAAATAGAAAATTTAAAATGTCAATGAGCGAAATTTTGACAATCACAGTTTTGTTTCATATAAGTGGTTATCGAAATTTCAAACACTATTATTTGTTCTATGTTCGAAAACACCTTAGTCAAGAATTTCCAAAAACAGTTTCTTACAATCGTTTCACAGAACTTATGCAATCCAATATGTTGCCTTTGTGTTTGTATATGAAAACTTGCTGTTTAGGAAAAGGTCTGTAATAGAAACCATCAATGACCAACTTAAAAACATCTGTCAAGCAGAACATTCTAGACATAGAAGTTTTGGTAACTTTATCACCAATTTAGTAGCGAGTCTTATTGCTTATTCATTTCAAGAAAAAAACCCATCTATCAAGTTTGAAACTCAAAATACAAATCAACTAGCATTGTTTTGTTAAAGCCTTAGGTCGAACTCAGGTTTTTAGGATGTTTTATGTATATGCAGGATTATTCCTAACCTTTTAGTTTTTCAAACACAAGTGCCAAAAATTAGGTGTCTTTAATTAAACGTCATGTGCTTCGTCTTCTAAATCTTCTTCTGAAGGTTGAGATGTGGATTTTTTCTGTGCTGGTTTTGATGTTTCATCAACAAATAAACTCATATATGCATCGTCTAAATAATCTAAAATAGAGGAGGCTATAAAAGTTTCTACACTCATATCATTCATAGCAACAGTCGCTGTTTTTCCGTGTAGATATACTCCCAAAATACTTGCTTTAAGTGGCTCATAATTTTGCGCTATTAATCCTGTAATAATTCCAAGAAGCACATCGCCAGTTCCTGCAGTTGCTAAGGCAGGATTTCCTGTAGTATTAAAATACAATTCATCGCCATTAGCTATAACAGTATTTGCCCCTTTTAGCACAATAATAATTTTATATAGTGATGAGAACTCTTTGAGTTTCTTTAATTTGTAGTGATCATTTTTCCACTTCCCTACCAATCTTTCAAATTCCTTTGGATGTGGAGTTAACACCGAATTTTCTGGAAGTAACTTTAATAAATCTTTATCTTCTGATAAGATATTTAGTGCATCAGCATCTAAAACCAACGAAATTTTATTAGCCAATAAAAATTTTTTAAAACCTTTCTTTGTTTTTTCTGATGTTCCTATTCCACAACCTATTCCAATTATTGTCGGATTTGACTTATAATTAAAAAATTCCAATTCATTTTCAGCATCTACCTCAACCATTATTTCTGGTGTCGAAATTTGTAAAATTTGATAACCACATTTTGGCACATAAGCAGTTACCTTTCCGCTTCCTACTTTTAATGCTCCTTGTGAAGCCAAGATTGCTGCTCCAATTTTACCAAAACTTCCAGCAATAATTAGTGAATGGCCATACGAACCTTTGTGAGAAAATTTTGTCCTTGGACGATATAATTGTAAGACATCTTCTTTTTGAGTCATAAAATGTTTTACAGCACCCATTTTAGAAATATGCTGCTCATCAAGACCGATATTTATTGTTTCCCAAGTATAAATATATGGTTCATTTTCAGGAAGTAAGAATGCAATCTTTGGTCGTTGAAATGTCAATGTATGCGAGGCTTCAAGAATTGTACATTCTTTAGAGAAAGATCTATCGGCAAATAATCCTGAAGGAATATCTATGGCAAGTGTGTATGCCTTTACACCATTGATATACTTGATTAAATCTATTGTAAATCCTTTTATTTTTCGTGACAATCCTATTCCTAAAATAGCATCAATCACAATATCATTTGCCGTAAATTTAGGGAATTCATTTTCAGAATTAATTATCGTTGGCCAAACTCCAGCATCTTTTAGTTTGTCATAATTATGCAGAAAACCTTCTGTTCTTTTTTTATTGAAATTTACAACATAGCATTCAACATTATAACCATGTTGATGTAAATGTCTTGCTATCACCAATCCATCACCTCCATTATTCCCAATACCACAAAAAACCAATACCTTAACAGGATTTCCTTGCAGTCTTGAATGAATCCATTCAAAACAAGTTACTCCTGTACGCTCCATCAAATCTAAGGGAGTAACACCTTGACTCTTTATTGTGGCTTTATCTAATTGATAAATTTGCTGTGCTGTTAGTATCTTCATTATATTAAAAAGAAATTGAGAAACTTCATTTGTCACATCGAACGGACAATGATATTACTTTGCTTACTCTTTAAAAACTCCCATTTCAGCATATTTATCCATACGCTCTTTTATAAGTTTTTTAGGAGTCAGTAGTTTTACCTTATTATACACTCTCAATATTGACGCTTCAACACTTTTAAATGCTGCTTCTCTATTATAATGTGCTCCACCAATTGGTTCTTTGATAATACCGTCAACCAATTTTAGTTTTTTCATGTCTTTTGCAGTGAGTTTCAATGCTGCTGCTGCTTGTTCTTTATATTCCCAACTTCTCCATAAAATAGACGAACAAGATTCTGGTGATATTACAGAATACCAAGTATTTTCCATCATTAGCACTCTATCTCCAACTCCTATTCCTAAAGCGCCACCTGAAGCACCTTCACCAATAACAATTGTGATAATTGGCACTTTTAAACGTGTCATTTCAAAAATGTTACGAGCGATTGCTTCTCCTTGACCTCTCTCTTCTGCTCCAAATCCTGGATAAGCTCCTGGAGTATCTAACAATGTCACCACAGGAATTCCAAATTTCTCAGCCATTTTCATCAAACGCAAAGCCTTACGATATCCTTCAGGATTTGACATACCAAAATTTCTATATTGGCGTGTTTTAGTATTATATCCTTTTTGTTGACCAATAAACATAAAACTTTGATTTCCTATCTTACCAAGACCTCCAATCATTGCTTTATCGTCTTTTACAGTTCTATCTCCATGTAGTTCCATAAAAGTATCTCCACAAATTGCATTGATATAGTCCATCGTATATGGTCTATTTGGATGTCTTGACAATTGTACACGTTGCCATGCCGTCAAATCTTTATATATACTTACTCTGGTTTTATCTAATTTTTTTTGAAGATTTTCACATGTTTCTGTTACATCAACATCCGTTTCATTTCCTATTAATTTACATTTTTGAAGTTGGTCTTCTAAATCTTTTATAGGCAATTCAAAATCTAAATATTCCATCTTTTAGTAGTTTGGATACGAATGACAAATATAATAACTTAATACTGTATTGCTTGTTTATTTTTTGAAATACTTCTTTATTCTTCAATATTCCATTTAAAAGGACTGCAAACAAGATTATTAATGCACCGTAATAAAAAATTTGATCCCATTTTTTCTTTTTCAGGAAATAAGATTAGCGCTAATACTATTTCGTAAATCGGTTCTAAATTATAAGCAAGAACAACAGAACCTGCAATAAATACTAAGAAATGAAGATGTAAATAATTTTTTATCTTTTGATTTGATTTCATAGTAAATAAAAATTATTTTCGTGCTTTTATATAGAGATATATAGCGACAACTCCAAAAACAATATTTGGCAACCAAACTAAAAATAATGGGTTTGCATCAGCAGATGCACCAAGTACTTCAACAATCTTTAATAAAAACACATAAACAAACATCAAAATAATACCAATCGTAAGGTTTACTCCAACTCCTCCTCTACGCTTTACAGAGCCTAATGCTACTGCAATTAAAGTGAGTATATAAGATGCTATTGGCAAACTCGTTCGTTTATATAGCTCCACTAAATATGCATTGAGATTCCCTCGTCCTCGTGCTTTTGATTTTTTTATATAATCTAGCAGTTTAGGTGTTTGCATCTCTTTTGCAAATGCATCAACATGTAATAAATCTTCTGGTTTAAAATTAAACAGCGTATCTAATTTCCGTTGATGACTAATAATATCATCACCATCATTAACTATTTTTCGCTTATATAAATTTGTCAATTTATAAATAGAATCTTTTTCTATAAATCGAATATTATCTGCAAGCAACTTTTCTTTTAGCACAAGTCCGTCGTACTTTTCATAACAAAAATCAGAACCAAAATTTCGTTTGAGATTATAATTTTTGATGTATATATATTCGTTCTCCGAAAGTTGTATGTTTACATTTTGGAGTCTTGAAAAATCTTTTGGCTTAGTTGTTATATATGTATTGTCAAACTCTTCATGTATTTTACTGCTGTTTGGCACAATAAAATGGTTTAAAATTAATGAAAACACAGTAACTATTGTTGCTCCAATAAAATATGGTTTTAAAAAGCGCTTAAATGAAATTTTAGCATTGCTAATTGCTATAATTTCGGTATTTCCTGCCAATTTTGAAGTGAAAAACAACACTGAAACAAACAATGCTAAAGGCAAAATCATATTACCAATATTCACAATAAAATTGACATAATACTCCTTAATTATTGTTCCTGCTGTTAAGTCTGGATGGCGTAAAAACTTGTCTATTTTTTCTGAAAGATTAATAGCAATAATAACTGGAATCAATATCAGTAATACAAAAACAAATGACGTTAAGTACTTTTTTAATATGTATTTATCTAATATTCTCAAGTTTATAATCTATTATCTAGTTGTTTAACCATCTTATTTTTCCATTCTGTAAAATCTCCTGCTAATATATGTTTTCTTGCTTCACGAGTCAACCATAAATAAAATCCTAGATTATGAATAGACGCAATTTGCTTACCAAGTAATTCTTTTGCAATAAATAAATGCCTCAAATATGCCTTGGAATAATATGTGTCAACATAGGTGATTCCCATTTCATCAATCGCAGAAAAATCATCTTCCCATTTTTTATTTTTTATATTAATGCTTCCATAAGCTGTAAACAACATGCCGTTTCGAGCGTTTCTTGTTGGCATTACACAATCAAACATATCTATTCCTAACGCTATATTTTCTAAGATATTGATTGGTGTACCTACTCCCATTAAATAACGAGGTTTATCTTCAGGCAAAATTGCAGTTACAACTTCTGTCATAGCATACATCTCTTCTGCAGGCTCTCCAACCGACAATCCTCCAATTGCGTTTCCTTCTGCTCCAACAGAAGCAATAAATTCTGCAGATTGTTTTCTCAAATCTTTATAAGTACTTCCTTGAACTATTGGGAAAAATGTTTGGTCATAATCATATGTGAAAGGTGTTTTTTCAAGATGATTGATACAACGTTTTAACCAACGATGCGTCATATGCATAGATCGTTTCGCATAATTATAATCACATGGATAAGGTGTACATTCGTCAAAAGCCATAATAATATCAGCACCTATTTTACGTTGAATTTTCATTACGTTTTCAGGAGTAAACGTATGATAAGAACCATCAATATGACTTTTAAACTTTACACCTTCTTCTTTTATCTTTCGCCTTTCTGAAAGAGAATATACTTGATAACCTCCACTATCTGTTAAAATAGGTCGGTTCCAATTTATGAATTTATGTAATCCTCCTGCTGCTTCAAGAATATCGGTTTTTGGACGCAAGAATAAGTGATATGTATTACTTAATATTATATCAGGATTTATTTCCTCTGCTAATTCTTTTTGGTGAACACCTTTCACTGTGCCAACCGTACCAACTGGCATAAAAATAGGAGTTTCAATAACTCCGTGATCGGTAGTCATTACTCCTGCTCTTGCACTACTAGATTTATCTTTTCCTTTTAGTTCAAATTTCATCGGCGCAAAGATAAAGAATCGAATTTGTTAGTTTGCTGTATTTAGAAAAAAGATTGTACTAGTAGATTCAACTAACAAATATAACTTTTACATACTGATTTATGCATTATTTTTGCGTAAGGTCAGTTATACAGTGAACTTTTGGAATTTAAAGACAAATCAGACTTCGAGAACTATGGATTTGGTCAAGGTGGACAATATCACAATTGGTTGACAAAAGTAAAAGACCTTAAATAAAATCCTGACTCTAAATTATTACTACAAAAAGGAGTTGTAGCAGGAGAATTGGAACAATTAGGATTGGCTTATGCAAGTTCAAAAAGAAAAGAAACGGAAGTGACTAAAAGTTTCAATAAGTTCTTTTCAGATGCAATATCTTCTAAACCAATTGAGAAAGTTGAAACAGCGTCAGGAAATAGTAATTACGACAAATTAAAATTGGAATAGGAACTTTTTGGAAAATGGAAAATATCTAACACAACCGTTAAATCAAGCTATCCATACGAAATTTACAAAAAAGGAAATGAATATATTGGAGTAATTCCACAGGACAAATTTAAAACTGAAATTCTCGGAAAAAGCGGAAATAAATATTCTGTGAAAGAGAATAAATATGGAGAATATTATATGATAACTTCCACAAAGGAAATGACTTTGTTTGACAAAGATGGAGAATTAGCAAGTATGGATATAAAGCAACTAAAGAATAATATTATTTAGATAAAATATAGATAATATTTGGATAATTGGATTCATAATGCTACTTTTGTTTTAGATAAAATACAGATATCTTATGGATAAATTTTTAAATAAACTCAACTTTGATTTCTTAACGAATCAAAAAACACTCAATTTAATTGGAAAAATTGATTTGTATAAAGGAAAATGGAACGCCATTGAGAAAAGTGAGAACATTTATCTAAAAGAATTGCGAAAAATTGCAACTATTGAAAGTATAGGTTCTTCAACCAGAATTGAAGGAGGAACACTAACCGACAAAGAAATCAAAGAACTACTAAATGATGTTAAAATAACAGAACTTAAAACTCGTGACGAACAAGAAGTTATTGGATATTATGACACCTTAGAGATTATATTTGAGAACTATGATGATATTCAATTATCAGAAAATTATATAAAACAACTTCATCAAAGCTTACTTAGATATAGTTCAAAAGATGATAGACATAGAGGCAACTATAAATCATTATCTAATAAAGTTGTTACTAATTATCCAGACGGTATTCAAAAAGTAATTTTCAATACAACTGAGGTTTACTTAGTTGAAAGTGAAATGAATGATTTAATAAAATGGACAAATGAAGAATTAATAAAAGAAGAAATACACCCCTTAATTATCATAGGATTATTTGTATATGAATTCCTGTCAATTCATCCTTTCCAAGATGGTAACGGACGTTTGTCTCGACTTTTGACAACTATGCTATTAATGAAATATAATTATATGTTTATTCAATATGTATCATTTGAAAACTTAATTGAACAGTCAAAAAAAGAATATTGCCAAACTTTAATGGAAGGGCAAAAGAACAGATATAAAGAAAATGAAATTATATCTAAATGGAATTTATACTTTCTTAATAATATAAGCATCCTAACCCAAAAATTGGATAATAAATATGATGTTTTTAAAAGTAAAGGTGGGTATTTAAACGAACGACAAAAAGAAATCCAAAACTTTATACATAAAAACCAACCTGTTAAAATTTCTGACATTGCTAAGTCTTTAGATAACATCACGATACATACACTTAAAAAAGATTTGCAGTATATGAAAACAGAAAAAAGGATTACTGCTATAGGTAAAGGAAAAGGAACAATTTATATAATCGAAAACAAAAAAATGCCCTAACACTAGTAATCGTTGCACAAGAATATAAAATCAATCCAAAAAAGTTGATCTAAGCGATTTTTTTTTGAGAAACCCTATTTTAAAATTTATGTGAATTCTAAATTTAAGAATAGTTGATGTGCACTCTGATAAAGGCTATTTATTTATAAAAGACAGCAAAGGCAAAAAAGACCATAAAACAATTTTATCAAATCATCTAGTTGATTTATTGAGAAAATACTATAAACTTTATAAACCATCATATTGGCTGTTTGAAGGACAAACTGGCGGTAAGTATAGTGCAAGCAGTATCAGAGCTATTTTTAGAAAGGCTGTTGATGGCACAAATTCAAATCCGTGGGCAACAGTACATACCTTGCGACATTCATTTGCAACACATTGTATTGAAAATAATGTAAATTTAAGGCATTTACAAAATATGCTAGGGCATAATTCGCCTAAAACAACTGAACTCTACACTAAAACCATTCAAATTAATAATAAAAATATTAGCAGTCCTTTGGACAAATTATTAAAAAATAGTAACTTGCAGACATATAAGATATAACCACAATAGGGTTATACATATGTTATATCCAATTATAAAATTAAAAAAAATCAATATGAAAAAATCAAAAACCAAATTCATTGAGCCCAATTACAATGAGAAGAGAAAACCATTACAAAAACCTAAATTTCCCAATCAAAGGAAAATAGATTTTAGAAAGGAAATTGGGGCATATGCAAGAATGAAGTTAGAATCAATTATGGATAGTGTGGGAGGTGTTCATATTGATAACTTGCAAGATTTTAACATTAATGCAAAAGATATAGTAAAGCATAGACAGGAGATTAACAGAGCTATTCTTGCAATTATCAGCGAAGGAAAAATAAATGGTGAATTATATGATACTGCAATAGCCTATTCAAGTGCTTTAAAGTTTACCGAATTTTCTGAAATTTTAGAGGGAATAGCTATTGACACGAAGGAGGAATCACAAACACGAGGATTAGCAATAGAATCATTATGCCGTCTTAATAATAAGGTCTCAATACGGTGCATTAGAAATTGTATTAATGACCCTAATCCGATTTTGAGAGAAAAAGCTATTAAGGCAATAGGCATTATCGGCAATAAAGGAGATATTGAATTATTAACTAATCTAAAGGTAGATGAGGGAAATTATGAAGTTATTAATCAAATCAATCATTCAATAAAAAGATTAAACCCTTTGATAGATTTGAAATTACCAAAAAGAAAAAAGAGAAAGAGAAAATTAATAGAAGAAGAATCAAATTTAAGACAAATTGGTAAGGCAAATTCAGTAAAGCCACAAATAATGAAAATACCTAAAAACGCTACTTCTCACGGAGGTAGAGATTTTATAGGTGAACAATTATCCTCAATTTCTAAAGCAAAAGAAAATTCCCAGATTGCTTATGAGTACATTAGAGAAAAAGGTGATAAAACATTCATTAAAATAATTTCTAATAACATAAGTGCAACTGAAAGCGATAAAGCCGTTCAATTACATTCAATAAATGAGTTTGAGAAAATAGCAGAAATCCCAAGCAGTCTTTTACGAGTAGGGACATCTATTCCATTACGAATTAAGAATGAACAAAATTCTCCAAAATGGATTCAAAACCCAACTCCACCTCCTATAATTTTATCTGTTGATTCAATTGGTAAAACAATCTGGAGAAATGGAAAATTTGATTTACTAATTAAATTTTGGAGTTCAAACAAACAAAGAGTTCCGTTTTTAAAAATATTAATCAAAATGCCTAATCACAAATGGCAAGAATTAGTATTTGAAGTAAGTGAAAAAGAACAGCAACAAGGAGAAAAAAGGATAAATGGTTTTTTGTCAAAAGAAACAGGTGAGGTACAAATAAAAGTATCAATGTATAGTAGTTCAGGAGGAAAAAGTGATTTCTATACAACACTTTTAATATTGCCTCCTAACCCTATTACAGTAAATGTTGTACCACAAACAAGAGGTACAAACGGTGAAGGTCCTGCACATTATAATTCTTCTGAAAATAGGTTTTATTGTTATGCAAGATGTACATTTATTAATGGTTATCCTCATACCGTTACTGTAAATAGGAATGTAACTTGTAGAGTTACGGACGATGGAAACCATGTTGCAACTTTTGATTTTGACATTGGTTCGTTTAATATTCCAGCAAATTCAAGAAGAACTATTGGTATTTATACTTCTTATGGGCGAAGTTCAGATGTATATGATGTGTTTAAGGACTATGGTGATGTAAGAATGGATTTCACGTTTGATACTTCGGAAGAAAATGTTTCAGACTGGAATGTATGGGCTGCCATGGCGCAAATCAAACTTGCATTAAATTTTGTTGGAAATATCTCTTTAGCAGATAGAATATCTATTCAGTCAATTACTGAAAATGAGGCAAGTTCAATTCTTGAACAACAGAGCCTTTATATAAGTGAGACACGAAGATTTTCATTACCCTCTGACGATAGTGATTGGTCAAGATATAGAGACATAGAAATGGAAGATAATAAAGATAGTGACTGTACCTCTGGAAGTGATGAAGCAGATGATTTACGAGATGATTGGAGTTCTCCAACTGACTGGCTCGATGTATGGATTGTTGAATCTTTTTCTGGTCCTGCATGTGCAGCAAATATAAATGGATTTTCTCCTGTTAAAGGTCCAACATCAAAAGGAGGAGACAACTCGGGATATTTGCTAAAAAGAAATGGTAGAGATATTGATACTGATAATGGCAGAACAAGAATGGGAAGAACAATTGCTCACGAATTGGGGCATTTTTTAGGATTGAGACATCACGATGATAATGATAATTTCATGTTTAGGACTAATGGACTAACCCGTACTGCGATTACTCATTCACAGTTTAGAAAAATGGCAGAACATGGTTTTGTTGAAAGATTTATTCCTTCAAATATAGCTTAAGAAAACTGGATATAACAAAGGCTAAAACGGCAATAGCCCCTATGCGGGGCTACTGCGTTTAGCCAGACCGTTGGCAGTAATTCTGGATCGTGAGTGTTAAAACGGTTATAGTATATTTAAAATTACAATTATGAAATCTAAAAAAAAATATTTACTATTATTTTTCTTATTCTTAATAACAATAGGATATACTCAAATTATTGAAACTGTAAATTTTGACCCAGATCCTCCTATAATTGATAATCCTATACAAGGGCCTATAAGAGACCCTTTTCAACCACCTATTATAAAACCTGATCAACCTAAACCTGATCAACCCAAACCTGATCAACCTAAACCTGATCAACCTAAACCTGATCAACCCAAACCTGATCAACCTAAACCTGATCAACCCAAACCTGATCAACCCAAACCTGAAAGACCTGGTAAACGACCTTCTGTAGAAGTTAAGGATGATTATTTTAATAATATAGATAGAAGTAATGATTTTGAACATAACCCAAATATTGATTGGAATCCTAAAACAAATAGAAAAACAAATGGGAACAATTCTATGATAAAAATCGACCTTCCTGATGGTTCTCGGTATAAAGGTCCAACAAAAAATTATCTTGCTCACGGAAAAGGGAAAATGATTTTTCCTAATGGAGATGTCTACAATGGTAACTTTAAAAATGGGTTTATGGAAGGGTTTGATGGTGAATACAAAGGGTATTTAGAATCTTCAAACACAAAAGATTGGTATACCCTTAAAGTCAATTGGATTAAAAACAATCCTCATGGTAAAGGGAAATTAACAGTAAATAGTATAATAAAATTCAACTCAAAATTGCCAAACAACAAAGATTATTATGGCAATACAATTAAAAGTAATGAAACGATTATTATTTCCAAAGTCATTGAAGGTAATTTATGGAACTCAAAGTATCCATGGAAAACTAATGGGTTTCCTACTAAACTAATTATAGACAACCTTCAATATGATGGTGTGGAATTAGTTGATGGCGTATTAAATGGTTCAGCAAATATTAAATTGAGTAACTCAAAAAAATACTTATTCAATGTTCTATATGAAAATGGTAATTTAGAAGCATATCTATTATCAGAAAAAAGTTTAATCTTAATGGAAGATATTGAAAGTGAATTGGAATTATTAAAAATAGGGAAAGGATTACTATTTGCTTCTAAATATCTTGACAAGTTTGCTATTGGAAGTAATAAATATATCAAAATTGCATATAAATATTATCTTGATCAACTCGATTTTGATACTGCAAGTGAAACATTAAGTTTAATTAAATACAATCAGATTATAGAAAAAATAGATCTTACATTTTTTTCAGTTTTAGAGCATGGTAAAACGTATCCAAATAAATTTGAAGAACAAGTCTGGGAGAAGTTTAAAAAATCTATAAAGCCTCAAAAGAAAAAAAGAAAAACTCCAAAAAGAGTAAAAGGATTTAAATTTTAAAATATGAAAACAACAGTAATTACATTTGCTTTACTTTTTTCAGTATTTGTATCTGGTCAGAATGAATTAGATAAACTTAATGGATTATGGGTATTAAAAAATCAATATTGTTCAAAATTAGATAGAAATTTTGAAGTAACTGAACCATATGCATTTGAATTTGAATTTGAATTTGAAAATGACGACTATGTTTGTCTTTTCTATAAATACTTGAATTATCAACCAATGGAAAATATTAATGGAATTCAAACTACAATATCTACCGATATTATTACTGCATCATATAAATATTTTGATTATACAAATGCTGAATATGTTAAAGTAAATCATCAATTTAAGATAATAAAAAACACTGATAAACTATTAACTCTAGGTGTAATTGATAATGAGACAATGTGTGAACCTTTGGTTTTAGAATTTGAAAAAGCGACAGAATCTGAAAGTGAAAAATATTATGACTAACAACTACTGCCAACAATGGTAATCGTTGCACAAGAATATAAAATCAATCCAAAAAAGTTGACCTAAGCGATTTTTTAGAGAAACCCTATTTTAAAATTCATACAAATTCTAAATTTTTAACTGGTTTAAAGTTGCTTATTTGAAGTACTATTGCCTCTTTTATTTGATATAAGTAAAAAGCAAGTCTTTGCTTGTTAGTTTGTACAGTTTTGCTAGTGAATTTTAGGTATTTCTTGATATTATAAGCAATTGCAGCCATATGCATGACCTTGTTGGCTTGTTGAATACCAATCGTATTTATTTTACGGAGTCCCATAAATTGAGTGAGGGTCCCAAAAACAGGCTCAACAGTACTACTGCGTTTGTATTTCATATAACGTCCTTGTTTGGAGTTTACTCTTTTGTTATTGCGTTCATATTCTTCTCGATAATAGGTTACAGTAAACTTCTTTTCTTGTGCAGTTTTGCCCAAACATTGTTGCTTTATAGGGCAAGTCTTACAAATTAGTGATGAACATCTATATTCTTTCTTTTTTGTACCTGTTTTATAATCTCTAAACACTTTTTTAAACGGTATTGTTTTTCCTTGTGGACATATATAACAATCTTGTTCTTTATCATATAAAAAACCTTCTGGTCCTCCTTTGTAAGTTCCATGTGGTGGGATATAACTTTCTAAGGCTTCGGTTTCTAAAAAGGCATAATTGCTACCATCACTATAGCCTGTATCTGCCAATATGTTTTGCCAAAGTAATCCGTTTTTATCTAAGCGCTTTTTTAATCGAACAGTGATATCTTCTAAACATTGACTGTCTTTTTTATCTGCATGATAGGCTTTAATATCTGTTATCACATGATGACCCGTATCTACACTTAGTTGACTACTATAGTTGAGCTTCCTAGCTTTGCCTGGCTTGACACTTATCCGAGCATCTGGATCGGTTGGACTATAATGGGTTTTGTTGGATGTATATTTAGATCCCTTATTTCCTGCCCCTGGACGATAATTCTGGTCTTTAGACCATTTTTTATTTCTGCTTTTTATGGCTTGTAATTCACTTGGCTTTGCAGTAACAGTTTGTTGCTCCTTACTTGCCTTATTCTCTTTTGCTTTACGTGTATTCTTGGGTTTATCTACATCGCTAATATGACGAACCTTGAGTAAATAATCTTCTAGTTCTTCGGCAGGTACTTTTAGTTCCAATGTATCCATAGAAGCATTGGCTTTTATAGGTGCAGAATCTATGGCTTGGGTATGACCAGAAACCATCCCTTTGTTTATACACATTTGTAATACTTTGGTAAAAAATTCTTCAAATACTGCTTCTGTATATAATTGTCGGGTACGACTTATGGTAGAATGCCAAGGTAATGGCTCATCAATATCATAACCTATAAAATACAAAATATCTAACCGCATTGCACAATGAGAGATTAATTTGCGATCGCTTATGATGTTTTCTAAATATCCTACTAAACAAAGTTTAAAGAAAACTATAGGATCAATACTCTCCTGTCCACTCTCTCCATAAAATGGTCTTGTGAGTTTATACAAAAAGTCTAAATCTAAAACTTTATGTAATCTTCGATAAAAATTGTTCTTGGGAACTCGGTCGCTTAACTGAAAATTAGCAAACAACTTTTCTTGGTATATTTTCTTTCCTTGCATGTATAAAGATACTTAATATCAATGGATTAACAAAATAATTTAAAACCTTATTATTATTATTTTTGTGAAATTAATTGTATCTTGTGCAACAGGCACAATGTATAAAATTAATTGCTGGTTCTTGCTTACTTACGAAAATTCTTATGGATTTTCTATTCGGTTTTTATTTGCTGATTTAGTGTCTAAATCACGCAACTAATCTTATACAAACACGTTGTGATTTAATCCAAAAATGAAGTTTGAAACTAACTACAAATTTTAATTATAGCAGGAAAATTTTATTTTTTGCTTTAGAATTTTTAGAAACAAATTCTACATTAAGTTTGACAGTTACACTGTGAAAGATTGCTCTTTCAAACATTGTGAATGTTATAAAACTTAAGTAAAGAAACTGATTTTTTTTGAGAAAATCAAGTTTTAAAGCAAAAAATAAAATAATCGATTTAAATTTTCTATAATTTTGCAAATAAGACATTAATTATACAAATATAATGACCTATCTTATTTACAAACAAATTTATAGTTAATTCCTTTGATACTATTGCTTCATTTTTTGGACTACGTCTTTCTATTTTGCTTATATTTGAAAATAATAAGAAAAGCAAAATAGAAAGACTAAACACAACATCAGATAAATGACAATAATTTTTCCTTCAGAAAAATTACTGCACTTATCCATATGTTATGGGCAAGCAAAAAAATGAATATGGTAATACTTAATGATATGAAAGTTGAAGTTTCCAATGTTTTGTCTGAAAAGGAACTAAATGAATTTGGCAAACTATATCTCCGTGATATAGCAAGCCAATACCCATTTTCAAGTTCAGAAACAGCCAAACAATACATTAATAATCACAAGGGTAATTTAAAGAAAAGTATTTCCACTAAGAACCGAACAATTTGGAAAGGCTTCTTGAATGGTAAAATTATTGGATATACGTTAGTTACTGAAAAAGATGGGCAAGCCATAAAATTTGGTCCGACCATAATTAAAAGAAATTTTCGTGGGAAGAAGTTTGCTACTCTTCTAAGAATTGAAGTTGAGAAGATTTATATGAGCAAAGGAATTTTGTTCGCTTATTCAACCACTCAACAATTCAACAAACCGGCACAAACTTATGTAATAAATGCTGGCTACAAAAAGGAAGTTATACTCAGGTCTCACTTTATTCCAGGAGTTTCTGAATTGGTCTTTAGAAAACAGTTAACAACAAGAGACATATCCAAAAAAGATTTTAAAAAAACAGAAACTCTGACTATACACGATATTTATGATTTAAATGACGTTGGTTTACCTCAGATTTTAAATGAGTCGCAGTCCCCAAATTTTAAAAAAGAAGAAAGAATTATTTTAAATAAGGTCTACCAAGTATTTTCATTAGATGGTTTATCTGTGGCTTGTTTACCTAAGAAGGGAAACAGTTTGATGATTATACCGCTATATTTTGAATTAGATAAAAATAAAATCGCTAATCTTTTTGATAGGGTATTTGATCACTACGACAATGAATTTAATTTAGTTTATACTTATGTACCAAAATCGTCATTATTTGAAGATTTACTTTTGAGCTTTTCCTTTCTATATAGTGGAGAAATTACAAAACTGATAGACGAACAATTGATTGAACTTTCAGTCTTAGCTAAATCAATTTAGATATGGAGAATAAGAACTTATACTCACCTAAAACAGTATTTTGGATTGGTATTCTTTTAAGTTTCGTTATCCCAGTAATAATACATTTTGCAAAAATAATAACTGCACCCCACGAATATCTCTCGTTCTTTATCGGGCTCGGAATGACTTCATTGACTTTAGTTGCAAGCCTCATTTTAAACAACCAACAGAAAGCTTATGCTTTACTTGAAAGTAGGTTTACAGCTCTTCAATCCGAAGAAATTGCTATAATAAAGGATTCTATTGACGATTTAAATCGAGATTTAATCCATTTGAACAAAGCTAAGGTAATGACCATTGACAGAGATAATCTGTATAAAAAAATGAAAACAAAAATTGGACGTGCAAGAAGAATTAACCTTACATATTTAGCTAAATCACCTCCAGATTCTACAAGCTACACACCATATCAAAGCAAGAAAGAGTACCTACAACATTTAGAAACTCAAATATCCGGAAACGCAAAGTCTATTAAAAGAATTATTCTTTATACAGACAATAATAAAGATTGGATAAAGTCATTGGCTGACTCCGCTCTTGGGAAAGACAAATTTTCACTTTCTGTCTTACAAGATAACAATATGATCCCAAGAGTTCCATTTCAAATCATTGATGATAATTATCTCATAATTTTGGGGAAAGTTCCATCTGAAAGTGTTATAAAAAGAGATATTATTATTGAATCTAAAGATGTGATTCAAACTTATGAAGTGTATTATGAAAAGCTCTGGCAGTCTGAACACTGCTTTCAAATTGTAGAAAATGGACAGAAGAATGAATCCAATTACAATGAATTATTTAGGACAGCCAGCCCATAATCGAGTAGGCGGCTCTCCTCAAGATTGAGGAGAGTGCACCTCTCACACCACCAAGCGTACGGTTCTCGTACTTGGCGGTTCATTAAACAAAAGATAATTTTAATTGAATGTCTTTTGGTATTAACCTAAACGACATTTGAAATTGAGCAGAAAAAGAAAGATAACCACGTTTTAGTAGTCTTTCGACTGTTATTGTGGTTTTCATTATTGGGCTTAATGCCGTTGCCCAGCCACCCATCCGTGAACGTGACCAAGCATAAGCCTGACCTTTAGCAATACCCAAACGGATATAACTACGCATACGTTTGTTGGGCTTTTTCCAATGTTTCCAAATGCAGTAACGCAACCTACTACGAACCCAAGTATCTAACGATTTTAACTTTGTAGTCATATTGGCATACTTATAATAGTTTACCCAACCACGTACAAAAATAGTGAGCCTTGATATTCGTTCTGTAAATGATAATGGCGAAGTTTTACGTGTTAGTTGTTTTACCTTTTGTTTCATTCTATTGAAACTTTTTGGCGAAACTCGTAACTTGTATTTGCCTTTTTCATTCTTCTTGTAAGTCGATACAAATCCGTAACCTAATACAAAGTAAGTTACAGGACGACAAATTGCCGTTTTCTGATGATTTACTTGTAAATGTAATTTGGTTACTATCAACTTGGTTACTTTCTTTAGAACACGTTCGGAGGAACGTTTACTTTTAACAAAAATACTACAATCGTCGGCATATCTTATAAAACGTAAACCTCAATTTGTCAGTTCTTTATCTAATTCATTTAAGATAATCTTTGACAATAATGGGCTTAAAGGACTGCCTTGTGGCGTGCCTTTTGAACGTTGTTCTGATAAACCACCAATCATCATATTAGATTGTAAAAATCTTCGTATGAGTTTCATTAGCATCTTGTCTTTAATCTTGCGATTTAGTAAACTCATCAAGTAATCTTGGTTTACAATATCGAAAAACTGTTTTAGGTCTAAATCAATTATATCTTGATAACCTTCATTTATGTAATTCAATGCTTGTAAAACCCCTTGATGTGCATTCTTGCCTTTTCTAAATCCATAACTAAATTCCGAAAATTCATAATCGTACATCGGTTGCAATACTTGGTGTACTGCTTGTTGGATTAAACGGTCGATTACCGTAGGAATACCTAAAAGGCGTTTGCCTCCATTTGGCTTGGGAATTTCTACTCCTAAAACCGCCTGGGGACAGTAATGTCCTTTGGTAATTTCTTGTGCTATCCTACTCCAATGTTCTTGCATATAAACTTGGAGTTCTTTGGTCGTTACACCATCGACTCCTTGGCTCCCTTTATTGGAAACAACTTGCTTATAGGCGCGTTGAATGTTTGAATACTCTAAAACTTTTGTTATTAATTCCATAATTAAATTGTTACTTTGTTATTGCTCCTCTGTCCGTTAAGTTAAACTATACTACTGTACGTTGTTTAACCTATGAATTCAAATTCACGCAAACGTTTAATGTTCTGTCCTTGCTTGCTTGTGAGACCTCCATTTGTTTTATGGCTCGTTTTCCTACAAGTACATGACTTCTGCTGACTTCTCTGCTATATCATCTCGTGATTACAGAGACCTCCCTTGGTAAGGTAAATGTCCTTTTGTCTAAGCCTGAGGAATCTACATAGTTATTCTTTTGGTATTCGTAGGACTTTGCAATGGTGTGCTTACTTATCCTAAATAACTATGCCTCGTATCCCGTTTCTGTTCGTCAGTTCAGACAACGTAGTCTCGCTTACTTCAGATATAACTTCGCAGTTAGCACCCTTGCGACTTACTTGGCTTCAAGATCTTACTCCTGCGCATAAGGGACTTACACCCTTTGGACTTTCTCTTAAATAAATACTTCTTTTTAAAGAACTTTTAATATATTTACCATTCAAGGCACACACAATCTGTATAGTTAATGGCTAGTAATTACAAAACTCAAAGGCAAGTGGTTTTTTATAAAAGTTTTTGCTTACCGAAAGCTATAGTATCTTAATACGCCACTAACCATACAGTAACCGTTAGCAACAATAAAAATTAACAATATGGAAAATTTAGAACAAGGAATTTTAAATGAAATAAAAAAAGTAGACACCCAAAAATTAAGTGATAAAACAGGAGCTGCTTGTTTCAAATCAATTGGTTTTGCTTCTTGCCAAGATGGAATTACAAAAAAAGTTGCAGATGATATAGCTTTAAGATTAAATGTGAGTGTTACATTTTATGAATCAAAAAGCTGTAGTGAAATAACTTGTAAATCATAATTTTATAGATATGGCTAATAGACTAAACTTTATTAAAGACGGAAGAAAATGTACCGTAATTCTGACCAATGAGACTGATGACCAAATATGCACTACCGATTACAAAATCAGAGTATATGATTCAGATGACAGACGTTGGGAAGATCACGCAACAACTTCTATTGAAATTCAACCAAGAAACTCTCATTCTCAAGATTATCACAAATGGAGTGCTACAGATTGGGTAATAATTGTGACAGGAGAATACTGTGAAAGAGATTAATATTAACTATAAATAAATTAAATTATGTCTGAAAAAGTAAAAATTGAAACACCATTTGGAAGTTACGAAGTAAAAAAATTAAATGAATCTAGTTCTGTAGATGTAGGTTGTTCCGGAGATGCTTGTTCGAAAGTTAGACACCGCTTCACTGACGTTAGAAATAGATTCGATTTTAAGTATGAAGTTAGAAATGAGAGTGGAAAAGATATCGAAGCAAAACTATATTGGTATGACTTTTTAGGTCAAACTCACCCTTCTGTAACTCAAACTATTTGGCCTGGGGAATCATATAAATTTCACCCTGGAAGAAACAATCGACATAAAATAAGTGTTCAAAAAATTGTCGTAAACTATAAATAACTGTTGCTAACAAGGGTAATCGTTGCACAAGAATATAAAATCAATCCAAAAAAGTTGACCTAAGCGATTTTTTTAGAGAAACCCTATTTTAAAATTCATACAAATTCTAAATTTTTAACTGGTTTAAAGTTGCTTATTTGAAGTACTATCACCTCTTTTATTTGATATAAGTAAAAAGGGCTGAGTTCTAATTACAACAGCAATTATATTGATTTGAACCCTTTTTAGATGTATTTTCATCTAAACATTTCAATAAATGAAGATACCTTTTTATAAAAATACTGATTTACAGGAATTTACATAACGCTGATATAACAAGAACTCAGCCGTAAAAAGCAAGTCTTTGCTTGTTAGTTTGTACAGTTTTGCTAGTAAACTTAAGTTCAATTAGCAAATGCAACTTTATCTCAATAAAATTTTAGAATTGATAAAACTTGACTTTCTCAATTATTTGAACTAACTTTACATATCGTATGATAAAGTTCATTAAAACGAAACTTTATCTTAACATTCTCTACAAGCAGATAAATGAATCCTTTTGACTCAAATGATATTTTCAAAAAAAACGTTGGAGAATTTATTCTAACATTTTTTCTGAGATAGAATTTAGTCTTGGAATTCTAGTATCATATTTAGAAAATGGAATTGAAATTGACCCTCTAAATCCTGATATTATTGGACTGAATTTAGATGATAAAAGAAAGCGCATTAGGAAAGGATTAACGGATAATTTGGAATTAATAACATTATGGAATAAAATTGACGGAAAATTATCTGACTGCAATTCTTTTCGTAGATTAATTGCACACGGAATTGTTTCTAATCACTTGCCAAATCCAAGTATACAAGGATTAGTTAAAGCAAAACCAAGGAATGGTGTTAAAGGATTTATATTTAAAGAGATTACGAATGAACTAATTGAGGAAAAACTAAAAAAGTTAATTGATATTAATTCTGGAAAAATCGGACTTGGAGTCTTGAACTCGGAAATTAAACAATGGAAAAAATAAAGCCAGTTGCCAACAAGGGTAATCGTTGCACAAGAATATAAAATCAATCCAAAAAAGTTGACCTAAGCGATTTTTTTAGAGAAAATCTATTTTAAAATTTATATGAATTCTAAATTTAAGAATAGTTGATGTGCACTCTGATAAAGGCTGTTGATGACACAAATTCAAATCCGTGGGCAACAGTACATACCTTGCGACATTCATTTGCAACACATTGTATTGAAAATAATGTAAATTTAAGGCATTTACAAAATATGCTAGGGCATAATTCGCCTAAAACAACTGAACTCTACACCAAAACCATTCAAATTAATAATAAAAATATTAGCAGTCCTTTGGACAAGTTATTAAAAAATAGTAACTTGCAGACATATAAGATATAACCACAATAGGGTTATACATATGTTGTGATTTAATCCAAAAATGAAGTTTGAAACCAACTACAAATTTTAATTATAGCAGGAAAATTTTATTTTTTACTTTAGAATTTTTAGAAACAAATTCTAAAGCAAAAAATAAAATAATCGATTTAAATTTTCTATAATTTTGCAAATAAGACATTAATTATACAAATATAATGACCTATCTTATTTACAAACAAATTTATAGTTAATTCCTTTGATACTATTGCTTCATTTTTTGGACTACGTCTTTCTATTTTGCTTATATTTGAAAATAATAAGAAAAGCAAAATAGAAAGACTAAACACAACATCAGATAAATGACAATAATTTTTCTGAAGGAAAATTACTGCACTTATCCATATGTTGTACCCAATTAAAACCAACCTTTGAACATAGATGAAAATAACGGAATTAAGAGATAACCAAATTGAATTTGAAAAAATCAGAGCCGAATATAATTCAGGATTCAAAGAAATAAATAATTTACGAAAAAAATTCACATCTGACTACCCAATCAACGGAATTACAGAACTGACAAAAGAAGAATACGTAGTAGGAAAAGGAGATTCAACATTTTGTAATAGAATTGAAAATGACCTTAACGAATGGGGAAATATACACGGAAGTCCTGCAACAAAATTTGGTCTGTATTTCGGAAAATATGGAGAAGATAAAACAAGAAAATATCGAATTGGACGAAGAGAATATGGAACAGATGAAAATACTGCTCTTAAAAGAATACTTTCTGCAATAGTCGAACTTTTAGAAAACAAAGATGATTTTGAGATTTTAAAGAAAAATCCAATTTCACCAATGTATAAAGGGAAAATATTATCAGTATATTTCCCAAACGACTTTTTAAATATATTCTCTGCAAAACACTTAAATTATTTCATAAACATTCTTGGTTTAGATAACGATTCTAAATCTGAATTAGATAAACAAGCCTTGTTACTTAAATATAAAAATAGTGACAAAGTAATGAAAGAATGGAGTGTTTATGAGTTCAGTAAATTCTTATACAAATCGTTTGGAAATCCAAATGATGAAATCAAAGAAGAAAATATCTCGAAAGAACTTAAAGATTTTAAACTAAATGATTTTCCACCAATCGAAAGTCTAAAATTTGACTTTGTCAATTTACAAACAAACGAGTTTCCTGAATCGAAAGGAAAGAAAAAAAATAAAGGAACAAAAATTGACTATTCCAATCGTTCGAAAAAATTTAAAAGAATTGGAGACAGAGGAGAACAAATTGTTTTGAGAGCGGAAAGACAATTTTTAAAGAAAAACGGAAAAAAGAATTTGGCAGATTTAGTTGACCAAATTTCAGAAAGGGATGATAGTGTTGGATATGACATTAAATCTTATGAATTGGACGGAACCGAAAAACTTATTGAAGTTAAATCAACTTTGAAAAAAATAGGAAAAAGCAATATCTTTCTTTCTGCAAACGAATTACAAGTTGCGGAAAATGAGAAAAATTATTACTTCTATATTATATACGAAGTCGGAACTAAACGCCCAAAAATATGGAAAGTAAAAGGTTCGGATTTATTAAACGACAGCAATATTGTGAAAGAACCGATTTTATATAAACTGAATATGAACACAAAATAACTGGGTACAACAAAGAACTGAGGTAAAAAACAACTAAAAACTCAATTATATTTCACTAAAACACTTCTAAAATTATCATCATAAGGAATTCCATTTTTTACAATAGAAAATGCCTGTTTTAATAACTTATTACACACCGCAATTAATGCTAGTTTTTTACTCTTCCCTTTAGCTACAATTCTATCAAATAACGCCTTGCAAGATTTGTTATATTTACAAGCATTAAAACTACATAAAAACAATAGATTTCTTAACTTAACATTGCCAACCTTGCTTATTCTTGGTCTTGCCTTTACACTAGAACCAGATTCTCTAATTACAGGTGTAATTCCTGCATAACTACACAATTCTTTTGAACTATCGAATCTATTAAAACCATCTGTAAAAACCAATAGCATCATTGCTGTTTTTGGTCCGATTCCTGGAATACTTTTTAACAATGTCAAACTTTCTTGATATTCCGATTTTACATTATTCTCTAAGGCTACCTCCAACTTTTTAACCTCTTTTTGTATAGATTTCAATTGTCTATTTAAAGATTGAATAACTAATCTTGATGGTGTCCCTAACACATCCTCTCCATGTATTTTGTTTTTTAGCATAGTGCTCTGTTTAGTGTAAATACTCAACAAACGTACAATTTGTAAACTCTCTTGTTGGGTTTTTGATTCTCCGTGCCAAAGAGATACAGCTACTTGTAATGCATAGTTGTAAATTTGTTTTGCATCGCTCTTATCCGTTTTTACCTTTGATAAACCCATCTGTATAAAACGTTTTATCTTTAATGGATTTTCTACTGAAACTAACACTCCTTGTTCTACTAAATAATAAGCCAACTTACTGTGATAATAACCTGTGGCTTCCATCACACAATGGCTCTCTTTATTTAATAATTTATTGAAGTGTTTAAAACCTGAATAGTCATTATTAAATTGATGAAAATTACCTAAATAATCATACACATCAAAAACATCTTTACTGATGTCAATTCCAAAATATTTTTTATCTTTACTCATATAAAATGATTTTATGAAAGAACTAATTACTACGATTCAACAACTTAAAAACGAGATCTTTTTTGTCTCATAGAACTGAACGAATTTTTAGTAAAAAAGAGAGGGGATTATCAATGTTGACGAGATCATAGTCTCTACGTATATATTAAACTTATTCCTCTCTTTGGTTCTTTCTGATTAATTGCTTAAATTTATAAAATGTAAACTTAAGCTGTATATAGCAAATAGGGCGTTCGGTGGTTTACGAAAGTTCAGTGCTATTAACAAACACCGCCAAATATAAAATTTGGCTTTTAAAAATGAAAAAGTTAAAAACAAAATATTTATATTTGGCTAAGTGCAAGATTGAAAGTTTATCGCTTTCTATTACCCTAAATGCCATATACTAATCGTTGTGTGTAATTTAAACAGAAAAATATGCAAACTTTATTACTTATTAGCTCAATTTTAGCATATCATTATCCTTCTGGGCTTTATAGAGATACAGATAGAAGATATAAAAGAATGAAATATTATGGTAAAAATTTTAATTATGACATAAAAAATGGAATTAATCCTTTAGATAAAAATCCTATTTTCAGATTCCCTCTGGCATTAGTTTCATTCGCAGTTGGAGTAGTTTTACCATTATTTTGCTTACGTGAGTTGTTTGGATTAAACTGGGTTCTAACAATAATTATTAATATTGCTATATATCTAACAATAGGTCCACTTTTAGCTTTCATTACAACTCCACATATGGCTATATTTTCAAAAAACCAATTAAAGCAAAAAGCCCTAATATTTATTATTGCTGGAATAATTCTATATGCTATTTCTAGAGCATTAAATTAAACACTTTGGCACGTTACTAATATTTGAAATAGTGTTGACTAAAATAAAACACACCTCTATTTTATTGAATAACAGAAAACCAAATTGAACAAATAGTAAAGCTTTTAAATCATCAGGTGGACGTTAATTCACGGCAAAAACAAACTACACACAACAACGGTAATCGTTGCACAAGAATATAAAATCAATCCAAAAAAGTTGACCTAAGCGATTTTTTTAGAGAAACCCTATTTTAAAACTTGTATAAATTCTAAATTTTTAACTGGTTTAAAGTTGCTTATTTGAAGTACTATTGCCTCTTTTATTTGATATAAGTAAAAAGCAAGTCTTTGCTTATTCGTTTGTACAGTTTTGCTAGTGAATTTTAGGTATTTCTTGATATTATAAGCAATTGCAGCCATATGCATGACCTTGTTGGCTTGTTGAATACCAATCGTATTTATTTTACGGAGTCCCATAAATTGAGTGAGTATTCCAAACATACATAAAGATACTTAATATCAATGTATTACAAAATAATTTAAAACCTTATTATCTTTTTTTTGTGAAATTAATTGTATCTTATGCAACAGACACAATCTGTATAATTAATGGCTACTAATTGCTTAAACAAAAGTGAAGTAACTTTATAGAAAGACACTGATTAACCGAAAAACATAGCATTTTAATACGCCACTAACCATACAGTAGACGTTATCGCCAATTAAAATCAGACGTTACAGTTTTTACATAATCCTATTGCTTGAATTTCTAATTGCTCAATTTTATAATTTGGTAAAGGAATAGAGGGAAATTTATTTATTTCAAGACAATAGACTATTTCACATTTTTTGCACTTAAAATGAATGTGCTGATGCTGATGATTATTTGTATCACATTCTTCTTGACAAATTGCATAATTAGACTCATTACCACTCAATGCTATTTCGTGAATAATACCTTTTTCTATAAATATTTTTATCGTCCGATAAAGAGTGATGCGATTGTATTCTTTTAATTCTTTCTCAACTATTGATAAAGGAATAGCATTATTGTATTTACTAAAAATTGCCAACACCTCTCTTCTAAAAGGGGTTTCACTTATTTTTTTGCTCTTTAATACATTTGTCATACAAATACTTTATGCAACAGTGTTGCATTTAATTAAGTATTACTTATATTTGCAACAATGTTACAAATATAAAGATTGCTATGAAAAAATCTATAAGCATAGCCCTATTTTTGTTCACTGCGATTCTAAGTTTTGGTCAAGATTTCACAGGAACAGTTTTAGACAAAGAAACTAAACAAGTAATTCCTTTTGCACAAGTGTATTTTGTGGACTTAAAAACAGGAACTACAACTGATGAAAATGGGATTTTTAAAATTGAGCAGTTCAACCAAAAAATCATTCATATTCAAATAACTTTTGTTGGTTACAAAATCATAGACCAAATTGTAAATATTGACACAATAAAAACCCAAAAATTTTATCTTGAACAAGCACATTTTAAATTAAATGAAGTTGTAGTTTCAGCACCATCAGGCAGATTACAAGGAGAAAATATTGTAAGCATTGAACATAAAAAGATTGTCGAATTACAACAAACTTCCCCTTTAACATTAGCAGAAGCAATTAGTAATATTCCTGGAGTAGAACAGATTACAACAGGAGCAGGAATTGGGAAACCAGTTATTAGAGGTTTGTCAGGTAACAGAATTGTAACTTATGCACAAGGGATAAGAATTGAAAACCAACAATGGGGTGACGAACACGGTTTAGGAGTTGGAGATTTAGGAATTGAAAGTGTAGAAGTGATAAAGGGTCCAGCATCATTACTTTATGGCTCGGATGCTTTGGGTGGCGTTCTCTATTTTATTGATGAACCTTTTGCAAGTCAGAATACAGTTGAAGGATTTGCACAAACAAAATTCCTTTCAAACACATTAGGCTCTATAAATAACATTGGCTTTAAAATTCATAAAGGCAAATTAAAATTTAATCTTTTTGGGGCATATTCTTCTCAAGTAGATTATCAAATACCAAATTTTGACCGTGTATTTAACACTCGTTTTGACGAAAAGAACATCAAAAGTTCGTTCGGTTTTAATACGAAAAATTGGATTTCAAATATTCGGTACAGTTATCTGCAAAATAATTACGGAATAGTAGAAGATGCTACTTTCACTAATTCTACTCAAAGAAATTTTATACTTCCTTTTCAGACTATCGACAATCATAATTTAAGTTTTGAAAATATTATTTACACAGGTAATTCAAAATTGAATTTGACTTTAGGATATACCAATAATTACCGAAAAGAATTTGAAGATGACAGCAATAATCAGGCATTAGGATTAAAATTAAACACATACACCTACAATTTAAAGTGGTACTCGCCAACCTATAAAGACCACTTCGATTTTGTCATTGGCTCACAAGGAATGGTACAATTCAACTTAAATAACGGAGAAGAAGTATTAATCCCAGATGCTAATACAACAGACTTAGGGGCTTTTGTTTTAGGAAATTTAAAATTTGACAAATTTCAATTTCAAGCAGGAATAAGGGCAGACTTTCGAGAAATTGATACTAAACTAATGGTAACGGATGATGGTGATTTCCCTGCGCTTAAAAAATCATATAACGGACTTACATTTTCGGGTGGCGCAGTTTATAAATTAAAAAAGACAAAATTCAGAGCCAATGTTTCAAGTGGTTTTCGTGCACCAAACACAACCGAATTACTTTCAGATGGTGTGCATCACGGAACTAATCGCTACATAAAAGGAGATGCTAATCTAATAAATGAAAATGCTACTCAAATAGATTTTTCGTTTGATTATCAAAACGAGCATTTGAGTTTTTCGGTAAACCCATTTTACAATGCAATTCAAAATTACATTTTTCTTTCGCCAACAAATGCAGTAATAGACAACAGCCCAGTATTTGAATATATACAAACAAATGTTTTTTTATATGGTGGCGAATTAGGTTTTCATTATCATCCTCATAAAATTCATTTCTTGCATTTGGAGAGTAATCTTTCAACCGCTATCGCAGAAGATAGAAACGGAAGTTCACTACCATTAATACCACAAACAAAATTGAATTCTACCGTAAGTGCCGAGATTTCTAGTAAAGGAAAAGTGCAGTTGAAAAATGTATTTGTTCAACATATCTACAAATTCCAACAAAACAGAACAGGTCTTTTTGAAACAGTAACAAATGATTACAGTCTAATAAACATCGGATTAAATCTTGAAATTTTGATAAAAAATAATCCGATAGAAATTACAACTGGAATTAAGAATTTATTTAATGCTAAATATATTGACCATCTTTCACGATTTAAGACGTTAGAAATACCAAATCAAGGAATAAATTATTACATAGGAATAAAAGTAAAACTGAACAAAGTACTGAAAGAAAAAAGGCGATAACAAAGGTAATCGTTAATGGCAGTTTTGTGCTTACATTCAATCTTTTTGCATTATTCGAACTGAGTGCTAAACTGAAAGTTAAATACATAATAATCCGCCACTAACCATACACAAACCGTTGTGATTTAATCCAAAAATGAAGTTGAAGGTAATGGTGCCAAAAATAGTTGTAATTTTATCTGTAGAAATCATAAGTAGAAATTTAGTTAAATATTTGATTTTCAATACTTAAATGTACTATTTTTCTGCTTTTTATCCTAATTAAATGATGGCTTTCTTAGGTCGAACTCAGGTTACTAGCAGAGAAAACGATTTATTAAATGGGGTTATAATTCATATTGAACATATTGATAGAGATAAAGAAGCTAATAAAGAAATCGTAGAACCGTATAGGTTGCCAGCTATAAAGAACGTTGTTAACATTTATAGGAAAAAATACTCCTCACTACAAAAAATTGTGGTGAAAAACATCTAAAAACCCATGAAATCAATCTTTAAAAAAATACTAGTAACCATTTTTGCATTAATACTTATTGTATTGGTTTTATTCGGTTATCAAGACAAAAACGTTAACGAATTGACAGATAAATATGCAGCTTCTCCATCCGCTTTTGTAAAAATTGACGGTATGAATGTACATTATCGTGATGAAGGAAATCCAAAAGATTCCCTGCCTATTGTGTTGCTTCACGGTACAGGCTCAAGCCTTCATACATTCGATGATTGGACAGCAAACCTAAAAATAAATAGACGTGTTATACGAATGGACTTACCTGCTTTTGGATTGACAGGACCTTTTCCAAACCGTAACTATTCTATTAATAAGTATGTAACTTTTGTTGAGCATTTCTTAGTGTCACAAAATGTAGAGAAATGTGTCTTAGGAGGGAACTCTTTAGGAGGAAATATCGCTTGGAATTACACGATTAAAAATCCAACAATGGTAGAAAAGTTAATCTTAATTGATGCTTCTGGCTATCCTTTTAAACCAGAAAGTATGCCTATTGCTTTTACCATTGCGCAAACGCCTATTATCAACAATCTCTTAACGGTTATTACGCCACGTTTTATGGCAAAAGCAAGTGTTGAAAATGTATATGCCGATAAATCAAAAGTAACTGATGCGCTAGTTGATAGATATTTTAACTTGACACTACGTACAGGAAATAGGCGTGCATTGGTTGATAGAATGACAATGAAAGCAGATACGCTAGCGTATCTAAACATCAATAAAATACAACAACCTACGCTTGTACTTTGGGGAAATCAAGATAAATTGATTCCTCTCAATAATGCAACTCGTTTTCACGATGATTTACCAAATGATACATTGGTTATCTTAAAAAATGTTGGTCATGTGCCAATGGAAGAAAGTCCGGAAAAAAGTTTGGCTATTATATTGGCTTTTTTAAAGGAATAATTATTATTTCTCATCCATATCTTTCCACACTTTTATTTCTTTAGATTCTGAGAGTTCACCATCTTTAAAAAACTCCCAAACACCAACTTTTAAATCTTCTTCATAGCGACCTTTTTGCTTTAAATTTCCGTTATCTTCATAAAAAGCAGCGTCACCATGGAGTGCTCCGTTTACGTAATTCACATCTTCTACAAGAATGCTTTTAGGACTATATTTTCTACTGTTTCCATGTAGTCTACCGTCATTATAATGTGCAAACTTGGTTAACTTACCATCTTCATAAAAAACCTTATAATCTCCATTTAAAACATCATTCTCATAGTTTTCTTCAATAAGCAATGCTTTACCATTTTTGTGGTAATACACCCATTTTCCAATACGTTTCTTACCGTCCATCTTCCCTTTACTTTCAGGCAAACCTTTTAATGTAAAATGTTCTACTAAAGCCTCGTCATTATTTACTTCAAATGTTTTTAATAGCATTGGAAATTCAGAAGATACAGGAGAATAGTACTTAAAAACACCAACTTCTTTTCCGTTTTCAAACTGACCTTGATAGCGAATCTTCTTATTCTGATAAAATTTTTTCCAAACGCCAATACGTTGACCTTTGGAATTCACTTGATTTATTTTTTCTTGGGCAACAATGCTACCAAATACAAACAAGAAACTTAAAATACTTAATGCTACTTTGTTCATTCTATAATTTATTTTTATTCTCACTTCTCTAAAACAACAATCATTCCGCTTTTATTGTATCCAACCAATTTTTTAATTGTTCTATTTGCGTTACCGATAGTTTTGCTTCGCCATGAACAATAAGATATGACTTTAAAGGCATTTCACCTTCTTCGGTTTTTTCTATTATTTCTTCAATCTTATGATTTTTTCTTTTCTCAGAATAAGTATTCCATTCCGAAAAATTTAACTCCTCCTTCGCTTCATCAATATGATGTCTTACCCAAAAAGAAACAGGCGCAATCCTATCATACCAAGGATAATTGGTATTGTTAGAATGGCAGTCATAACAAGATGTTTTCAATAATGCTGCAATCTCTTTTGGCGGATTGGTTACTACTATAAAGTCATCTTTTGAAATGCTTTCTGATTGATTTAATTCAACAGGAATAAATTGCAATCCTACAAATACAATTATCAAAAAAAGTAAAATTTTTCGTTTCATCATTTAAGTTTTAAAGCTTAAAAATACATAATTTTAGTATTTTTGACTAATGTTAAAGCAAGAATTATTCTTACCTTTACTCAAATAAGATTGGTTCATGACGAATTAAATTAATTATCCAACAAGAAATAATGAATGGTAATCTAACATATAAATCACAGGGGGAAAGTATATTAAAACGGTTAGAGTGAAGATTTTTTTATATATCTAAAAAGTTTTCGACTGCGCTCTAACAGACATAATATTGTCCGTTCGAGCACAGTCGAGAACTCCTTTAACAATTAATAGCATAATCCATAACGAAATAGTATTTTTGTATTCTCAACACAACTACAATGACACTAAACACACTAAATGCCATTTCATCCATTGACGGACGCTACAGAAGTAAAGTAGAACGTTTTGCAGCTTATTTTTCTGAAAAAGCACTAATTCAATATCGTGTAAAAGTTGAAATTGAATATTTTATTGCGCTATGCGAAATTCCATTACCTCAATTGGCAGATTTTGATACGGATTTATATGCTGCTCTGCGTAAAATTTATACCGATTTTACAGATACTGATGCACAAAAAATAAAGAATATTGAAAAAGTAACCAATCATGATGTAAAAGCAGTTGAATATTATATCAAAGAAAAATTTGAAACATTAAATCTTGATGCATTAAAAGAATTTATTCACTTCGGATTGACATCACAAGACATCAATAACACTGCAGTACCATTATCATTAAAAGATGCCTTGAATGGTGTGTATTATCCACAATTACAAGAGTTAGTTGAAAAATTAGTTAACCTTTCTGATCAATGGAAAGACGTGTCAATGCTTGCAAGAACACATGGTCAACCTGCATCTCCTACCCGACTTGGAAAAGAATTATATGTCTTTGTAGAACGCATAAATCAACAATTAAAAATGCTGAAAGCAGTTCCTCATGCTGCAAAATTTGGTGGAGCAACAGGAAATTTTAATGCACACAAAGTTGCATATCCAAACAATGATTGGAAAGCATTTGGAACAAATTTCGTTCAAAATAATTTAGAGCTACATCATTCGTTTCCAACGACACAAATAGAACATTACGATCATTTGGCAGGAATTTTTGACGGATTAAAGCGAATCAATACTATTTTGATTGATTTAGACAGAGATATTTGGACCTATATTTCGACTGATTATTTTAAACAAAAAATTAAAAAAGGAGAAATCGGATCATCTGCAATGCCTCATAAAGTAAATCCGATTGATTTTGAAAATTCGGAAGGAAATCTTGGAATTGCAAATGCTTTATTTGAGCATCTATCAGCAAAATTACCTATTTCAAGATTGCAAAGAGATTTGACAGATTCTACAGTTTTGAGAAATATTGGTGTGCCATTGGCGCATACTGCAATCGCCTTTTCATCAACTTTAAAAGGGTTAAATAAATTGATTATCAATAAAGAAAAAATTGCTGAAGATCTTGAAAATAGTTGGGTAGTTGTTGCTGAAGCCATCCAAACAATATTGAGAAGAGAAGCGTATCCAAACCCTTACGAAGCATTGAAAGGATTGACCAGAACTAATGAAAAAATTAATCAAAAATCTATTGCAGATTTTATTGAAAGTTTAGAAGTAAGTGACATTGTAAAAACGGAGTTAAAAGCAATAACTCCAAGCAATTATACAGGAATATAACATGAAAAATATTGTTTTCCTACTTATACTATTCTCATTTTTATCTTGTGCAGAAAGTAAAAAAATGGATGTTGAAATTTTTAAAATTGGCACATTTAAAACGCTGTTAGATGTTAACAAAGACTCTTCTATTGCCGTGAGAAATGATTCTATTCAAATCGAAACCTATAACTATAAAAAAGATACGTTTGCAATTAATTGGGTGAATAATTTTGAATACGTTTTGATAAAAACCAATCCAAAAACAGCATTAGACAACACTCCTTTTCATGTAAAAATTACTGGAGTTAAAGAAAACTCATATACTTTTAAAGCATATTATAAAGGCTCAAACTTTAAGCAAACAGGAACTGTTTATAAACTAACAGAATAAAACTTGAATAAAATTATTTTATAATAGATGTTACAATTTTTGTCATAATTGCTTACCAATGTTAAAATAAATTCAGTTTAAATTGACTTTATTGTATGAAAGCGAAGATATTATTTTAAAACCACAAACTCAAATACGTTTCTGTATCCTAAAACTTATCACTATCTTTGCAGTCTTAATTTTTTAGAATTCATGAAATATCCATAACTAAATCTTAATACCCAAGAAAATGATTAAATGGATATAAGATGTTACAGTTAAAAAACAATAAATATTACCACATGAAACGTGTAATTGTTGGTCTTTCAGGAGGTGTAGATAGCAGTGTAGCAGCATATTTGTTACAGCAACAAGGCTATGAAGTCATAGGACTTTTTATGAAAAACTGGCACGATGATTCGGTAACGATTTCTAACGAATGTCCGTGGCTTGAAGATAGTAATGATGCAATGTTGGTTGCCGAGAAATTGGGTATTCCGTTTCAAGTAGTTGATTTGAGTGAACAATACAAAGACAAAATTGTAGATTATATGTTTCGTGAATATGAAATGGGACGCACTCCAAATCCTGATGTGTTGTGTAATCGAGAAATTAAGTTTGATGTGTTCTTAAAGATCGCTCTAGATTTAGGCGCTGATTTTGTTGCAACAGGTCATTATTGCAGAAAAGGAGAACTAGAAAAAGATGAAGATAAAGTATATCAATTACTTTCAGGAGTTGATAGCAATAAAGATCAATCGTATTTTTTATGTCAGTTATCTCAAGAACAATTGGCAATTTCGTTGTTTCCTATTGGCGAATTAACTAAACCAAAAGTTCGTAAAATTGCTGCAGAGCAAGATTTAATTACTGCAGATAAAAAGGATTCGCAAGGGTTATGTTTTATCGGCAAAGTGAGTTTGCCAGATTTTTTGCAACAAAAATTACAACCAAAAGAAGGTGTGATTGTTCAAGTCCCTTCAGATTCTGAGCTCTATAATAGATCAACACCAATATTTGCCAATAAAGAAGCAGAGTTAGCATATTTCTCATCTAAATACCAATATAGTTTAGATAGTGGTAAGGTAGTCGGTAAGCATCAAGGAGCGCATTATTTTACCAAAGGTCAACGAAAAGGATTGGCAGTTGGAGGAACAAAAGAACCATTGTTTGTAATAGAAACTGATGTTGTAGAGAATGTGATTTATGCAGGTGAAGGTAAAAATCACAAAGGATTGTATCGAAATGTGTTGTTTGTAACAAACGAAGAATTGCATTGGATACGCACAGATTTGGCACTTAAAAAAGGTGAGTCTATGGACGTGAAAGCACAGATTCGTTACCGTCAAAAAATAGAGAATGCTACCATTTACAAAACTGAAAAAGGCTTGTATGTAGATTTTGAAAATAGGCAATCTGCAATTACCGAAGGGCAATTTGTAGCTTGGTATCTAGGAGAAGAATTAATAGGTTCAGGAGTTATTTCATAAATTTATAGAATGCAAAACAAAATTACACAGTTGTTTAATATTCAATATCCACTTATTCAAGCAGGAATGATTTGGAATAGTGGTTATAAATTGGCTTCGGCAGTGAGTAATTCTGGAGGTTTAGGGATTATCGGTGCAGGAAGTATGTATCCTGAAGTATTGAGAGAGCACATCATAAAATGTAAAAAGGCAACTGACAAACCGTTTGCTGTAAACGTCCCGATGCTGTATCCACAGATAAAAGAGATTATTGATATAATTGTAGAAGAAGGTGTTAAAATTGTATTTACATCCGCAGGAAATCCAAAGACGTGGACATCGTTTTTAAAAGAAAATGGGATTATAGTTGTACATGTTGTGAGTAGCGTAAAATTCGCTTTAAAAGCACAAGTTGCAGGCGTTGATGCTGTAGTTGCAGAAGGTTTTGAGGCAGGAGGCCACAACGGTAGAGAAGAAACAACAACCTTTACATTGATACCAATGGTAAAGGAAAAAATCGCTATTCCATTGATTGCCGCAGGAGGAATTGCTACAGGAAGAGGAATGTTGGCTGCAATGGTTTTAGGTGCAGATGCTGTGCAAATTGGAAGTCGATTTGTGGCGAGTTTAGAATCGTCAGCACACGAAAATTTTAAGCAGAAAGTTGTAGAAACTCAAGATGGAGAAACGGAATTAACTTTAAAAGAATTGGCACCTGTGCGATTGATAAAAAATAAGTTTTACAACGAAGTGAAGGAGTTATATACTCAAAATCCTACGGTTGAAGAAATAAAAGAATTATTAGGAAGAGCAAGAGCAAAGAAGGGAATGTTTGAAGGAGATATGGACGATGGAGAACTTGAAATTGGTCAAATTGCTGGACTGATTCATGAGATAAAACCTGTAGCCGAAATAGTCAAAGAAATTATTGACGAATACGAAGAGGTAAAAAGAAGCTTATAGTATTATTTACTAAAGAGAATCAATTTTATTGCTACAATTAATAACATTACTCCAAATATTTTTTTAAGTGTAACTTGATCTATTTTTAAAGCGAATTTCGAGCCAATATAGCCTCCAATTATAAAAACTACCGAAACAATTAGTGCCATTTTCCAATCTACTTGACCTGCTTTATGATAGTTGTAAACAGCCAAAAATGTAACAGGAGGAAGCATCACAGCAAGGCTCATTCCTTGAGCGTTATGCTGTGTTAAGCCAAGGAAAATAACAAATAAAGGAACCATTATAATTCCTCCACCAACACCAACTAAACCACTTAACATTCCTGCAGCAAGACCAATAATAATTAAAATTAATAGTGTAGATAATGTCATTTTAGGTTTCATTTATTGTGGCAATTTGATTTGATATTTTTTGCTCGAAGCATTATTTAATTTATTCTCTCTCAACCAGGGATTATGAATTTTTAAATTCTTATAATTTGTACCAAAATGTTTTGCAAATGCAGCAATATTAGTGATAACAGAATCAACTTCAACAGTTGTAGTGTATTCTAAATTATATAAATCTTCTTGATCAAAGACAAAACCATAACTTTCAGGATGTGACATTATTTCTTTAACAGCCACAATTCTAAAAACATATCTTCCTGTTTCTTGACCTAAAAGTAAATCATAATACGTACTCACTTTTTGAGTTTTTAGACGTTTTGAAATACCATGATTCCCTGCGTTATACGCAGCGGCAGCAAGTGTCCAAGAACCTAAGCGCTCTTTTGATTTCTTTAAATATTCACAAGCAACTCTTGTTGCTTTTTCAAGATGATAGCGTTCATCGACATTGTCATTGATTTCAAGTCCATTTTCTTTTCCAGTCGCTTTTAAGATTTGCCAAATTCCTGTTGCTCTTGCAGGAGAAGTTACGTTTTGCAATCCACTTTCAATAACAGCAAGATATTTAAAATCATTAGGAATGCCATTCTCTGCGAGTATTGGCTCAATGATTGGAAAATATTTGTTGGCTCTTTTAAACATCAATAAACCATTTGATTGCCAATAGGTATTGACCAATAATTCTCTGTCAATTCGCTCTTTGATATCTGCTTTTTCAACAGGAACTCTTTCGCTAGCAAAATTTAATCCTTTAGGAATTTTCAAGGCTTTGATTTCATACAATTCACTTGTATTTTTATTGCTTAGTGCAGCTGTTTCGATTCCTTCTGTAGTTGTATTTTGTTTTGCATTGATCAGGACTCCTGAGATTAATACAATGCTCAAAATCACCAAAAATCTTATGGGTTTATTCATAACTTAATTTTTATATATTCGTAATAGAAGTAAAGATACTAACTTTTAAAGTTTTTATTGGCTGAAAAAAAGGATTTAACTAATTATTAATATTTTCAACAATTATTTTGCTTATTTCACTCGCTCTATTAAGCACCATTACATGTGACCCTTTTTCTATTTCAATACTATTTTTGACGTGCTTAAAAGGGAAAATACGGTCTGCAATCCCATGAATGTGGAGAATATTAGGTAAGGTTTCTTCTTGTTGCCAATGCAAAACATTGTAAACAGACCATTTTAGATACAATTCATCACGTACAGAAAGGTAAATTTTATATTGCTCAATACGTTTCTTTGCCATTTCTCCAAAAACAAAACTCATAAAGTTTTCTATGCTTGTAATCTTGTTTGTTGGGAATAATTTATAGACTCTACTCGATTTTGCAAGTTTTAGTCTTTTGGGAAGCTCATTTTTATTTTTAATACTTGAAATTAGAATTATTTTCTTTGGATGTATAATTTTGCTCATTTCTTGCGCCATAACTCCACCAAATGAAACTCCCATTAAAACGACATTTTTTTCGGTGATGGTTTCACACATTCGTTTCGCATAATGTTCAATCGTTTCGTTGATAGATTCTGGTATTAACCATTCTAGAAGGTGAATTTCAAAGTCTTCTTTAGGAAGTTTTATAAACTCAAATATTTTTGAACTTGCCGACAATCCTGGAACGCAGTAAATATGTGTTTTACTCAATGTGATTTATAATTTTTTATGTCATTTTGAGCGTAGTCTAAAAAACTCATTTAAGATTCTTCATTTCATTCAGAATGACATTGATTCGTAATTTTAAGCATTAACTTCAGTTTCAACAAATTCAAATCTCACCAAACCATCTTCGTCAATTTCAGTAAGTTCTATGGTGTGCAATGTGTTTACAAATTCAGGATTCCAAGGAGTTTTAACTTTCACGTAGTTCTCTGTAAATCCGTGAATAAAACCTTCTTTATTTTCACCTTCAAATAAAACCGTCAAAGTATTTCCTAACTGACTCTCATAAAAGGATCTTCTTTTTTTCACCGACAAACCTCTGAGCATTTTACTACGCTTACGACGAACATTTTTGGGAACAACATTTTCCATATCAAAAGCCTCTGTATTTGGTCTTTCAGAATAGGTAAAGACATGTAAATATGAAATATCTAATTCGTTAAGATAGTTATACGTTTCTAAAAACAACTCATCCGTTTCTCCAGGAAACCCAACAATAACATCAACGCCAATACAAGCATTTGGCATTACTTCTTTGATTTTTGCAACTCTGTTATCGTGTGTTTTTCGTAAATAACGACGCTTCATTTTTTTTAATAATTCATCGCTACCACTTTGTAGTGGAATATGGAAATGAGGCACAAAACTATTAGAATTTGCAATAAAATCGATCGTTTCATTTTTCAATAAATTTGGTTCTATAGAAGAAATGCGTAAACGATGAATTCCATCGACGTTATCCAACGCTTTTACCAATTCAAAAAACGTATGTTCATGTTTTTTATTCCCAAATTCACCTTTACCATAATCACCGATATTAACACCTGTTAGAACAATTTCTTTGATACCTTTTTCAGATATATCTTTAGCGTTTTGTAAAACGTTTTCTAATGTATCACTTCGTGAAATTCCTCTAGCAAGCGGAATTGTACAATACGTACATTTATAGTCGCAACCATCTTGAACTTTTAGAAAAGCACGCGTACGATCGCCAATAGAGTAGGCGCCAACATAAAAATCGGCAGTTGCTATTTCACACGAATGAACTTCGCCTAAATCGTTTTTAGAAAGGTCGCTGATATAGTCTGTAACTTTAAATTTTTCGGTTGCACCAAGTACCAAATCTACACCATCAACAGCCACTAATTCTTCAGGTTTTAACTGTGCATAACATCCAATAGCAATTAAAAAAGCTTCTTCATTCTTTTTTAAAGCTGATTTTACAATAGTTTTAAATTTTTTATCAGCATTATCGGTCACAGAACATGTGTTTATCACATATATATCTGCTTTTTCTTCAAACGCTACACGCTCAAAATTATCTTTCTGAAAATTACGAGCAATCGTAGAAGTTTCTGAAAAATTCAGTTTGCAACCTAAAGTATAAAAAGCGACTTTTTTTTGTGAATTCATTACCGTACTTTTATCGGTGCAAATTTACGATATAAATATATAGAAACAATTATATGTGATGATTTGGGTATTCCAGAGAATAAATATATTTTATAATTATGATAGCAAATACTCCCAAAACGCCTTATTACGCTGTAATTTTCACATCAACAATGACAGAAAACGAAAAAGGGTATAACTCAATGTCTGATAAAATGGTAGCATTAGCATCACAACAAGAAGGATTTCTTGGTATAGAATCTGCGAGAAATAATATTGAAATTACGGTTTCTTATTGGAAAAATTTAGAAGCTATCAAAAATTGGAAAAAGAATATTGAGCATATTGAAGCACGAAATTTAGGTCGTGAGCAATGGTATAAAAAATTTAAAGTCCGTATTTGTAAAGTAGAACGTGATTATGGGTTTGGTAAGTTATAGAATGAACATGATGGATGATTTAACCGAACTGTTACACTTATTAAATTGAACCTTGCTTTATAATTCATTAAGGTACTAATTAATTTTTAAACGAGCCATAATTGGAAAATGATCTGAGTATTTTATGTTATATGTCTTGAAATTATTGACTTCAAACTGTTTGTCAGTTAGTATAAAATCAATTCGTGTAGGAAAGAAATAATCATAGGATTTTCCAAATCCTTTTCCTGCTTCTACAAAAGCATCATTTTTAGTTCCTTTTAACTTATAATATGACCATGAAAAAGCTGTATTGTTAAAATCTCCACAAATTATAGTTTTGTAATTACTTGTTTTTTCGTGCGCTACTAATTTTTCTGCTTGTTCTGCTTGTAGTTTAAATGTTGTCTTTAAACGTTTTATTAATTTCTCAGAACCTTTTTTACCAAAATTTTCTTTATCCAATTGAATTTTTTGTGATTCTAAATGCACATTGTACACTCTAATTGTATCTTTAATCTTAACAATATCTACAAAAATCGCATTGTTAGCAATACTATTAAAATCTAATGAGCCAGAATTTATAATTTTGTATTTCGAGTAAATTGCTTGTCCGAAATATGAAACACGTTTGTTTGGGTTGTTATTAACAAACTTATAGTTGTAATCAAAATTTATTTCATTTTTAGTTAAAAACTCTTGAAAGCAGATGATGTCAGGCTTTTTTTCTTTTATAAAATCAGAAACAAATTTTAATGTTTCTTCCTTACCTTCTTTCTTCCATTTATAGATATTAAAAAGACGGACATTATAACTCATTATTTTCATATCATCATTCAATAAAACTTTTTTTTCTGCTACTTGGTAAAAAGAATTAATAGTTTGAAAACCAATCATCAATACGAATAAAGATAAAAGAAATTGACGTTTTAGTTTTATCAGCCAATAGATTAAAAAAGCAATATTTATCAAGATTAATGCAGAAACAGTAAGGCTTAAAAGACTTATCGTTGGAAAGGTTTTTGGTGAAATATACGGTAATAAATAGGATAGCAACAATATCGTTGCGAAGAGTGAATTAATCACAAACACCAATTTATTTAACCAAGATAATTTGCGCATATTCATTTTTTATTTCCAGATTTAAACAAAAATTCTTTTTCTTCTTTATTCAAACTTTCATAACCAGATTTACCAATTTTATCCAATATTTTATTTATTTGTTGTTGATTTTGGGTAATTTCTTTATGTGTAGATTTTCTCGTAATATGCTGTTTTTTATGCACTGTTCGTAACGGACTTTGCTTTTTTTGTCGAAATAGATTAGTAAAAAAATCAATGGTATTCTCAACCCACTTTCCAATATCCATTCCTTTTTCAAGTTGCTTAGCATATATAAAACCAATCAATGCGCCTCCAAGATGTGCTATTGACGAACTTTTATTTGAAGTACTTAATTCTAATAAACTCAATACGATCCATATTGCTGTTAATACCCATAATTCGATGCTTCCAATGAGCCGTAATCGAATAGAATAATGTGGAATTTTTACTGTAATTGCAACAAAAATGGCCGTTACTGCAGCTGAAGCACCTCCAAGAGGGAATCCAGTGTTTTTAGTTATAAAATAGTAGGTTAAAAATGCAATACCTCCAGATAATACTCCAAGAAAGTATAAATTTAAGAATTGTTTTTTAGTGTAAAAATCTAAAAATAGATTGCCAATAAAATACAATATGATGAGGTTACTCAATGTATGAAGTAGATTATGATGGATAAATGCATAGGTAATAAGTGTCCAAGGTTGAGAACTTAAATTTTCAATACTTGAATTTAAAGTAAACCTATCAATAAAGAAATTTTTAAGAAAAAGGGAAACAAAAAATATTGCAACATTGACGTAAATAAATTTTTCAGCTATTGTTGCTTTGTTATATGCAATTTTTATGTCGTTGGTAAAACTCACTAATAGCGTTTAAATTGATTTTTTTTCCAATACCAAGCAATGATAAAACCAATCAATGCACCGCCAATATGTGCAAAATGTGCAATGTTTCCAACAGAATACTTTGTTACGCCAAAGAATAAATCACCAAGAATAATAATTGGAATGAAATATTTTGCAGCAATTGGAACAGGGAAAAAGATTAATGCTAATTTAGAATTTGGATAATACATTGCAAAAGCTACTAAAATGCCATAAACAGCACCAGAAGCACCAACTGCAGGGCTATTATACGTTGCGTAAAATTCTGACAGTTTTGTTCCACTAATTGATTCTAATATTCCAGAATTATAACTTCCAGTTTCTAATAATTTTTGAATATCAGTGCTTGATAATCCTAAATTGATAAGTTGCTCATAAGTTCCATTAAACTGATAATAATTAACCAGAGTATAAATAATTCCTGCGCCTAATCCTGCTGAAAAATAAAAAAATAGAAATTTATTTCGCCCCCAAATTTGTTCTAAAGGTGTTCCAAAAGCCCATAAACCATACATGTTGAATATTAAGTGCATTGGCGAGCCATGGACAAACATATGACTGATGAATTGCCAAAAACCGAAATTTTCATTTTTTGGAAAATATAAAGCCAATGAATCACTAAAACCTAACTTTAGAGCATAGGTTGCTACAAAGAAAATAACATTTATTATAATCAAATGCTTTACTGCATCGGTAATTCTATTCATCATAATCCAAATTTTTTGTCAATTTCGTTTACTTCCATCGAGATAAAAGTAGGTTTTCCAAAAGGAGAATGATTTGGCTCTTTACACGCAAATAATCTTCCTAAAATATCTTCTTGTTCTTCTGTGCTCAACTGCATTCCTGTTTTTATAGCCATGCTTTTAGCCAAACTTTTAGCCATTACATCTAATTGGCTAAAACTTGTATCGGGAATTTCGTTTTTAATATCGTCTAATAATTGTTCAAGAATTACTGTAATTTGGTTCTCATTAATCGTTGTTGGAATTCCTTTTACAATAACGGTTTCGCCTTTAATCTTATCAAACAAAAAACCAGTACTTTCTAAATCAGATTGAATTTCTTTTATCAATTTGATGTCATCTTTGCTAAAATTAATTACCAAAGGAAATAGTAATTGCTGACTCATTACTTCTTTAACGGTACTATTCTCTAAATATTCTTCATACAATATGCGTTGATGCGCTAAATTTTGATGAATGAATAATATGCCAGATTTTATAGTACTCACTATATATTTTCGGTGAATTTGGTGTGTTTTTGCCTCAATAAAATCGTTTGTAAATAATTGTTGTGCTGCATTAGTTTCAGGAACTGAAATATCAGTATATAAACTTTCCCACTCTGGAGACTTTTTTCTTTTGTATGGGAACTGAATATTTTTTTGAACTTCCGTTTCAAAGGGATTAAAATTTCTATCTACAGTTACAGTTGGTTCTTTATTAATTTTTTTATCCTTAAAACCATACGGAATATCCATCGTTGCATTTCTATTAAAATCAAGTATAGGAGCAACATTGTATTGTCCTAAGCTATGTTTGATTGTTGAGCGTATGATTGCATAAAGCACCTTTTCGTTGCCAAATTTTATCTCCGTTTTTGTGGGATGAATATTGATGTCAATAGTATTGGTTGGAACGGTCAAATATAAGAAATATGAAGGATGATATCCTGATGCCAACAAGCCTTCAAATGAACTTACAACTGCGTGATGCAAATACGCACTTTTTATAAATCTATTGTTAACGAAAAAGAATTGCTCACCTCTTTTTTTCTTTGCAAATTCTGGTTTTGACACAAAACCTGTCAATGCTAAAATATCAGTTGTTTCATCAATCGGAACTAGTTTTTCGTTCGTTTTTTTACCTAATATGGCTACAATTCGTTTACGTAAATTACTATCTTCTAACCTATAAACTTCCTTTTCGTTGTGATACATTGAAAAGTCAATTGAAGGGTGTACAAGTGCAACACGTTGAAATTCATCAATAATATGACGTGTTTCTACAGTATTAGATTTTAAGAAGTTTCTACGCGCAGGAATATTGTAAAACAAGTTTTTTACAGCAATAGATGTTCCTTTAGGAGTAGAAACCAATTCTTGTGAAACGATAGCACTTCCTTCAATTTTTATGTGCGTACCGAGTTCTTGATGTTCTAACTTGGTTTTTAATTCTACATGTGCAATCGCAGCAATAGAAGCAAGGGCTTCACCTCGAAAACCTTTTGTTTGTAGATTAAACAAATCTTCAGCAGTTTTTATTTTAGATGTCGCATGTCTTTCAAAACAAAAACGAGCATCTGTTTCACTCATTCCGTTGCCATTGTCAATCACTTGAATCAATGCTTTCCCAGCATCTTTAATCAATAGTTTGATGGAAGTTGCATTGGCATCGATAGCATTTTCAAGCAATTCTTTGACTACTGATGCAGGACGCTGAACGACTTCTCCGGCAGCAATTTGATTTGCTACATGATTAGGTAAAAGTTGGATGATATCTGACATTAATTGTTTATTCTAAAAATTGACAAATCAAAATCTATGAAAAAAAGAAAAATCAAAACTAAAATTGCGATTGTTATGCTTATAATTTTGATTGAAGTCTTACTTTGCTCTTTTTTAAGATCATCTATAGCTATTCTAAATCTTGATTTTAAGCCACCACTTTTTCCAAGTGTATTTCTAAAATCATCAAATTTTCCTTTGATTTTATAGGGATTAATGTTCTCTCCATCATCGTTTTTATTTTTATAATAACGAGGGTTGTAATCAAATTTTTTGTTTTTTTTGCGAATTAATGCTCCCAAAATACCAATATTTAGAAATTAAAATATGAAATTCAAAGTTACACAAATAATAGTTTGTGGTCAAATATTGTTTATAAGAATAATTGGTATTTTGGAATATTAGATTATTAGATAAATGGGAAACAGTCTAAAAATCCAACAGTTTAAAAATCGAATAGACTAAAGAGTAGCCATTTTAATAGCAGCAATTGCACATTCAACACCTTTATTGCCGTGTTTTCCACCTGAACGATCGATAGATTGCTGTTTTGTATTGTCTGTCAATACACAAAAAATGGTTGGCGTGTTGTATTTGATATTCAAATCTTTGATGCCTTGAGTTACACCATCACAAACAAAATCAAAATGTTTTGTTTCTCCTTGTATTACATTTCCAATGGCAATAACAGCATCAACTTCTTGAGTTTCCAGCATTTTTTTACAGCCGTAAATCAATTCAAAACTTCCTGGAACTTTCCAAGTAATAATATTTTCTGACAATGCACCACAGTCAATAAATGTATCAATTGCACCTTGTGCAAGGTTAGAGGAAACCTCAGGATTCCATTCAGAAACAACAATCCCAAAACGAAGACTCTTCGCATTTGAGATTGTTGACTTGTCGTAATGTGATAAATTAGTTGTAGCCATTTATTTTAGATGTTAGGTATTTTAGATTGTTAGATTATTTAGAGTATTGTTAGATTATTTAGAGTAAAAAGGCTAAGTTCAATTAGTAAATGTAACTTTTAGGATACGTTTAGAGTATCTGTTTTTATTTTTGTATCGATATTAAAAATCTAAAAATTTAGCTAGTTATTGCGTATTGTAGAATTTTATTTATCGCTAGTGTATGAATAGTAAGGAGTTAAAACCCTCTCACTTTCAAGTTATAAAAGTAGCAAAATTTTGGGGTTTTACCACTAGAATAATCAAGAAGCAAAATCGCAAAGATTTTGCGGCGCTTATTTAATGTAATAAGTTGTCAATTAGCAGGTTGCCCTTATTATTTATACATATTGTGCCTGTTGCACAAGATACAATTAATTTCACAAAAATAATAATAATAATAATAAGGTTTTAAATTATTTTGTTAATCCATTGATATTAAGTATCTTTATACATGCAAGGAAAGAAAATATACCAAGAAAAGTTGTTTGCTAATTTTCAGTTAAGCGACCGAGTTCCCAAGAACAATTTTTATCGAAGATTACATAAAGTTTTAGATTTAGACTTTTTGTATAAACTCACAAGACCATTTTATGGAGAGAGTGGACAGGAGAGTATTGATCCTATAGTTTTCTTTAAACTTTGTTTAGTAGGATATTTAGAAAACATCATAAGCGATCGCAAATTAATCTCTCATTGTGCAATGCGGTTAGATATTTTGTATTTTATAGGTTATGATATTGATGAGCCATTACCTTGGCATTCTACCATAAGTCGTACCCGACAATTATATACAGAAGCAGTATTTGAAGAATTTTTTACCAAAGTATTACAAATGTGTATAAACAAAGGGATGGTTTCTGGTCATACCCAAGCCATAGATTCTGCACCTATAAAAGCCAATGCTTCTATGGATACATTGGAACTAAAAGTACCTGCCGAAGAACTAGAAGATTATTTACTCAAGGTTCGTCATATTAGCGATGTAGATAAACCCAAGAATACACGTAAAGCAAAAGAGAATAAGGCAAGTAAGGAGCAACAAACTGTTACTGCAAAGCCAAGTGAATTACAAGCCATAAAAAGCAGAAATAAAAAATGGTCTAAAGACCAGAATTATCGTCCAGGGGCAGGAAATAAGGGATCTAAATATACATCCAACAAAACCCATTATAGTCCAACCGATCCAGATGCTCGGATAAGTGTCAAGCCAGGCAAAGCTAGGAAGCTCAACTATAGTAGTCAACTAAGTGTAGATACGGGTCATCATGTGATAACAGATATTAAAGCCTATCATGCAGATAAAAAAGACAGTCAATGTTTAGAAGATATCACTGTTCGATTAAAAAAGCGCTTAGATAAAAACGGATTACTTTGGCAAAACATATTGGCAGATACAGGCTATAGTGATGGTAGCAATTATGCCTTTTTAGAAACCGAAGCCTTAGAAAGTTATATCCCACCACATGGAACTTACAAAGGAGGACCAGAAGGTTTTTTATATGATAAAGAACAAGATTGTTATATATGTCCACAAGGAAAAACAATACCGTTTAAAAAAGTGTTTAGAGATTATAAAACAGGTACAAAAAAGAAAGAATATAGATGTTCATCACTAATTTGTAAGACTTGCCCTATAAAGCAACAATGTTTGGGCAAAACTGCACAAGAAAAGAAGTTTACTGTAACCTATTATCGAGAAGAATATGAACGCAATAACAAAAGAGTAAACTCCAAACAAGGACGTTATATGAAATACAAACGCAGTAGTACTGTTGAGCCTGTTTTTGGGACCCTCACTCAATTTATGGGACTCCGTAAAATAAATACGATTGGTATTCAACAAGCCAACAAGGTCATGCATATGGCTGCAATTGCTTATAATATCAAGAAATACCTAAAATTCACTAGCAAAACTGTACAAACTAACAAGCAAAGACTTGCTTTTTACTTATATCAAATAAAAGAGGCAATAGTACTTCAAATAAGCAACTTTAAACCAGTTAAAAATTTAGAATTTGTATGAATTTTAAAATAGGGTTTCTCTAAAAAATCGCTTAGGTCAACTTTTTTGGATTGATTTTATATTCTTGTGCAACGATTACTATTGTTGTATGCAGTTATTAATCTCATATTCCCAATGTTGACAAATGTTTAACCTTGTGATATGTCAATGTTGCTCTGATGCATCCTTTTAATTCATCTACAGGAATGTCGTCATTCATCTGAAAAACGATTGCTCGATTCCCCTCGAACTCAAATTTGCTTTTGTAAATCAATTTGAATGTCTCGACCAAGCGACTTGTACATTTAAAATACATTGCATATTGATCAGGTGTTTTTGATTTCCAGTCCATCCTGAGGGTACTTCCATTTTTAGCCAAATAACTTGGCTCTCCCCATTTTAAGGTTTCCTCCAACATATTTAAACCATCAATCTCTTTTGCAGTTTCAAATACTAATTCCCTAAGAGTAATCATCTTATTCCGAATAGATTCAGGATAATTGTTGAATACTTTCTCAACTTCAGGATTTGTTTTTACCTCCAATGTTCTCATTAGTATTTCAATTGCATACAATGTTAAGATAAAGTTTCGTTTTAATGAACTTTATCATACGATATGTAAAGTTAGTTCAAATAATTGAGAAAGTCAAGTTTTATCAATTCTAAAATTTTATTGAGATAAAGTTGCATTTGCTAATTGAACTTAAGTTTACTAGCAAAACTGTACAAACTAACAAGCAAAGACTTGCTTTTTACTTATATCAAATAAAAGAGGTGATAGTACTTCAAATAAGCAACTTTAAACCAGTTGAAAATTTAGAATTCATATAAATTTTAAAATAGGTTTTCTCTAAAAAAATCGCTTAGGTCAACTTTTTTGGACTGATTTTATATTCTTGTGCAACGATTACCATTGTTGTGTGTAGTTTTTAGTTTATTACTATTTTATCTAATCGTTGCATTATCGCTAGCAATAAAAGTAAAGCTGCACATAAATAATATCCTATTCGTGCAGATTTTCTATCAGGAAATTCAAAAACTTTATGAGACATAAAATTAGGATTAAATAACTCTTTAATAATTCTTAAAATTTGTAAAATAAGAGCTGACGCAAAGACTGTGGTGATAATATATTTCATAACTTAAAAACAATTAGATGCTATGTCATACATAAGAAATGCAACTATAGCGTGTGCCTTGAATGGTAAATATATTAAAAGTTCTTTAAAAAGAAGTATTTATTTAAGAGAAAGTCCAAAGGGTGTAAGTCCCTTATGCGCAGGAGTAAGATCTTGAAGCCAAGTAAGTCGCAAGGGTGCTAACTGCGAAGTTATATCTGAAGTAAGCGAGACTACGTTGTCTGAACTGACGAACAGAAACGGGATACGAGGCATAGTTATTTAGGATAAGTAAGCACACCATTGCAAAGTCCTACGAATACCAAAAGAATAACTATGTAGATTCCTCAGGCTTAGACAAAAGGACATTTACCTTACCAAGGGAGGTCTCTGTAATCACGAGATGATATAGCAGAGAAGTCAGCAGAAGTCATGTACTTGTAGGAAAACGAGCCATAAAACAAATGGAGGTCTCACAAGCAAGCAAGGACAGAACATTAAACGTTTGCGTGAATTTGAATTCATAGGTTAAACAACGTACAGTAGTATAGTTTAACTTAACGGACAGAGGAGCAATAACAAAGTAACAATTTAATTATGGAATTAATAACAAAAGTTTTAGAGTATTCAAACATTCAACGCGCCTATAAGCAAGTTGTTTCCAATAAAGGGAGCCAAGGAGTCGATGGTGTAACGACCAAAGAACTCCAAGTTTATATGCAAGAACATTGGAGTAGGATAGCACAAGAAATTACCAAAGGACATTACTGTCCCCAGGCGGTTTTAGGAGTAGAAATTCCCAAGCCAAATGGAGGCAAACGCCTTTTAGGTATTCCTACGGTAATCGACCGTTTAATCCAACAAGCAGTACACCAAGTATTGCAACCGATGTACGATTATGAATTTTCGGAATTTAGTTATGGATTTAGAAAAGGCAAGAATGCACATCAAGGGGTTTTACAAGCATTGAATTACATAAATGAAGGTTATCAAGATATAATTGATTTAGACCTAAAACAGTTTTTCGATATTGTAAACCAAGATTACTTGATGAGTTTACTAAATCGCAAGATTAAAGACAAGATGCTAATGAAACTCATACGAAGATTTTTACAATCTAATATGATGATTGGTGGTTTATCAGAACAACGTTCAAAAGGCACGCCACAAGGCAGTCCTTTAAGCCCATTATTGTCAAAGATTATCTTAAATGAATTAGATAAAGAACTGACAAATCGAGGTTTACGTTTTATAAGATATGCCGACGATTGTAGTATTTTTGTTAAAAGTAAACGTTCCTCCGAACGTGTTCTAAAGAAAGTAACCAAGTTGATAGTAACCAAATTACATTTACAAGTAAATCATCAGAAAACGGCAATTTGTCGTCCTGTAACTTACTTTGTATTAGGTTACGGATTTGTATCGACTTACAAGAAGAATGAAAAAGGCAAATACAAGTTACGAGTTTCGCCAAAAAGTTTCAATAGAATGAAACAAAAGGTAAAACAACTAACACGTAAAACTTCGCCATTATCATTTACAGAACGAATATCAAGGCTCACTATTTTTGTACGTGGTTGGGTAAACTATTATAAGTATGCCAATATGACTACAAAGTTAAAATCGTTAGATACTTGGGTTCGTAGTAGGTTGCGTTACTGCATTTGGAAACATTGGAAAAAGCCCAACAAACGTATGCGTAGTTATATCCGTTTGGGTATTGCTAAAGGTCAGGCTTATGCTTGGTCACGTTCACGGATGGGTGGCTGGGCAACGGCATTAAGCCCAATAATGAAAACCACAATAACAGTCGAAAGACTACTAAAACGTGGTTATCTTTCTTTTTCTGCTCAATTTCAAATGTCGTTTAGGTTAATACCAAAAGACATTCAATTAAAATTATCTTTTGTTTAATGAACCGCCAAGTACGAGAACCGTACGCTTGGTGGTGTGAGAGGTGCACTCTCCTCAATCTTGAGGAGAGCCGCCTACTCGATTCACTTCTCGCCTTCTTTTTTATACTGTCAAGAATCGATTTATTAATGTATCTGTTAACCATCCTAATACTTTTCCTGAAGATTTGCCGTCGTCCGTAATAAAAATATCTTTACAACCTTCTAACTCATTCATTTCATTAAGTGCCTTTTGAATTGATGTTTCTTTTGTTACAGTGATAAATCCATATCTCTTTTCATGAGAGAACTTATCTTTATTATCATCAATAATATGCTTGAGGTTTAGTTCTATTTCTTTCCCGTTAACGTCTTTTTTCTCAGTAGTTGAATTGTATTCACTCATAGTACTCCTATGGATAATATATTTTGATACACCATCCGGAGAAAATATTGGAATTCTATCTTTTTCAATTTCTTTATAAAGATTAATTAAATTCTCCAATTTAGTTGTTTCATATTCATTTGTATCTAATCTTTTTACAACAATTGTTTTTACATTAATCATGATGTTTTTAACTTGCAAGTCATCGAGTGTATCTCGTGTCAATGCTAAGACTTGTTCAGTTGCAGCTTCATAATTCTCTCTTCCGAAGTAAAATGCTATTACAGCACCTATCCATGAAGCAATTAAAGGGATTATAGCATTGAAAACCCATTGAGATGCTTCAAATTTCTTTTTAGCTTGCCAAATAATTATTAATGCTAAAAGGGTAATAATAATTAACCCTAAAATTACAATCCAGCGAGTTAGGTCGGTTCTATTACGATTGTTCGTAATTTTAGTCGAGGAGTAATCAAATTTTGAGAGGTCTTTCATATTGTTTGTTTTTATTTTATATAAAATGTTTATTATCTATTATACTTCAGGATTTTTCTTTTTTGGTGGAAGTGAACGGTTAAAATAAAAATAGTGCGATTTTCGAAGACTTCAACGTCCGTAGGACTTGAATGTCGCATGTAAAAGCGCACAGGCTGAATTTAACAAAAACGTTGGCTAGCATTAGTTTTATTTTTTGTTGGCATTAGTTTTAATTTCTTTTTACAGGTTTACAATTACTCCAATAATTAACCCAAGAGTCATAAGTCCAATACCTCCATTCATATAATAGTCATCATTCACAAATTCTTTAAACGTTTTCTCCGATTTCCAGAGACGAGAGATTGTCCAGCGTATTGCTGCACCAGGATAAATGAAAATTAATTGAAGTATTATTTCAAATATAAATTCTCCCATAGATTTTATTTACGCTTGAAGAATGCCGATTGTTATTCCTAGAGTCAAAAAGAATATCAGAATGTTTACAAAAAGATGTCCTTTTTCATCAAAGAAGTCAGACGATTTTTTTGGTCCATTTATATATTCCCAGAATGTGAATTTCGGTTTATTTGAAACAGTTCGCCACGCAGTTCCTAAGACCCAACGAATCGAACCTCCAATAAAATTGAAGATTTCAAATCCAAATAACATTCTAAATATCCATTCCATTTTAATTAATGCCAACATATGTATAACCCTATTGTGGTTATATCTTATATGTCTGCAAGTTACTATTTTTTTAATAATTTATCCAAAGGACTGCTAATATTTTTATTATTAATTTGAATGGTTTTAGTGTAGAGTTCAGTTGTTTTAGGCGAATTATGCCCTAGCATATTTTGTAAATGCCTTAAATTTACATTATTTTCAATACAATGTGTTGCAAATGAATGTCGCAAGGTATGTACTGTTGCCCACGGATTTGAATTTGTGCCATCAACAGCCTTTATCAGAGTGCACATCAACTATTCTTAAATTTAGAATTCACATAAATTTTAAAATAGGGTTTCTCTAAAAAAAATAGCTTAGGTCAACTTTTTTGGACTGATTTTATATTCTTGTGCAACGATTACCATTGTTAGCAACTGGCATTTTTTCCACAACATTTTTCAATTCCATTTCTTTTTGAGTTCCAATAACAAATTTCTTTCCGTTATTTAATTCAATCGCAAGTCCCTTATTTCCATTCATATTGTACACTGTTCCGTATTTACTTCCGAGTCTAATTCCGTATCCCACAAATCCATAATCCACAATTTTTACAGATTTTAAATCATTCCACTTAATCTCTTTTTTGACAAATGGAACGAATCTCATTTTAATTCCCTCATTTGTGATTTTCGTAATCAAAGTCATATACCAATTAAAATATATAAATCCAAAAACAAAAAGTGTGAAAATAATTATTCCAATATTCGACATTGGTTTGTTTCCAAAATCAATATCAAATAGAATTTGCTGAATAACTCCATAAACAGCAATAGCTCCAAGTCCGATTAAAATCAGCCAAATCCACCATTGAGTAAACTTTTGTCTTTCTTCAAATTCAATTTTCATAATTATTTTCTAGCGTTTGTCTTTGCTTGTTGCTAATGTTAAAATAAAGTTTCGTTTTAATGAACTTTATCATACGATATGTAAAGTTAGTTCAAATAATTGAGAAAGTCAAGTTTTATCAATTCTAAAAATTTATTGAGATAAAGTTGCATTTGCTAGTTGAATCTACCAATGCTAAAAACCGAATCATCAATTATCTAAGAATCTTAATTTGCGTATTTTGCTTTATTGATATAGATATCAATTTCTTTTGCTTCTTCAGATTTTGGAAATGATTTTTTAATCGTTTCAAATATTGCATGAGCTCTATCTGATTTTCCTAAATCTAGTGCTGTATTTCCTGCTTTGAATAAAAATAAAGGCGTTGTAAACGAGTTATCCTTTTCACTTGCTGCTGCTTCATAGTATTCAAGGGCATCTTCTGGTTGATTTAAATCTGCAAAAGCATCACCAATTGCACCTTTTGCAACTGCACCTAATATTTCATCATCTGAAGAGAATTTTTCTAAAAACTCAATTGCTTCTGGATATTTTTTTATTTTTAAATAAGAGATTCCAGCATAGTAGTTTGCTAAATTTCCTGCTTTAGTTCCAGAAAATTCACTTGCAATATCAATAAATCCATACTTTCCTTCTCCACCCTCAAGACCTAATGTATATAAAGAATCTGTTGCAACAGCACTTGTGTTTGCTTGCTCAAAATATTTTTTGGGAAATGCCAATTCGTTTGCAGCAGTAATTTCTTTTGGTCCACTTATGAATTTATTATAAGCCATAAATGCTAAAATTGTAGCAACAATAACTCCTAAAATAATAAATATGTTTTTTTGATTTTTGATTACCCACTCTTCAGAACGAGATGCAGTTTTATCTAAAGTATTAAATACTTCAGCAGTTGTACTATCTCTTTCTACTGCAGATATTGTTTCTCCTGCTTTATTTTTGATTTTATTGCCTTTCTTTTTATAAGTCGCCATTATCTCTTAATTTTGTAGGCGCAAAAGTAAGATTTTTAATTGGAAAGTAAAAGTCCATTTATAGCAAAAAGATCAATATTTTTGGCAATCCTATTAGAATCAATAGAAAACAATGTATTTAGAAAAATTATCACTCCTTAATTTTAAGAATTTTGAAACACAATCATTTGATTTTCAAGAGAAAATAAATTGTTTTGTAGGTGATAATGGTATTGGGAAAACCAATGTCTTAGATGCAATTTACTATCTTTCTTTTGGTAAAAGTTACTTTAATCCAGTTGCAACGCAGAATATCCGTCATGATCAAGATTTTTTTATGATTGAAGGGAACTACGATATTGACAATAGAAAAGAATCAATAGTGTGTAGTTTGAAACGTGGACAAAAGAAGGTGATTAAGCGAAATGATAAAGAATACGAGCGTTTTTCTGATCATATTGGTTATTTGCCGTTGGTTATTATTTCACCTGCAGATAGAGATTTAATTACAGAAGGGAGCGATAGGCGTAGAAAATTTATTGATAGTGTGATTTCACAATCTGATACATCGTATTTAAAAACATTGATAAATTATAATAAGGTGTTGTCACAACGGAATTCTTTATTGAAGTATTTTGCTGTAAATCGTACTTTTGATGCATTGAATTTGAAAGTGTATGATGAGCAGTTAGAGCAATACGGAAAGGTGATTTTTGAAAAGCGAAAACTTTTTTTAGATAAATTTACACCAATCTTTGAAGATCGATATAAAACTATATCAAACGGAAAAGAAATCGTAAGTTTGTCTTATAAAACGCAGTTAAATGATGATTCGTTAATCAATTTATTGGAGCAATCAATTGAGAAAGATAGAATGTTGCAATATACAAGTGTTGGCGCTCACAAAGATGATTTGCTATTTGAAATTGATGGTTTTTCGGTAAAAAAATATGGAAGTCAAGGGCAACAAAAATCATTTTTGATTGCATTGAAATTAGCGCAATTTGATTTTATTAAAAATCAATCAAGTGTAAAACCAATTTTGTTGTTAGATGATATTTTTGATAAATTAGACGAAAATAGAGTTGCACAAATCATTGATTTGGTAAATCATGATGATTTCGGACAGTTATTTATCAGTGATACACATGCAGATAGAACCGAAAAAGTGGTAAAAAAAACAAATCAATCCTATCAAATATTTAAATTATAGACACTAATTTTATGAATTATCACTAAGTTATACATCTTAATTGATAAACGATTAAACAAAGAAATAGTTACACATCAAAAAAAAATGGCAAAGCGAGAAAACGAATCTATGAAGATTGAAGACTTGATGAAGGTTGTGATTAAACAAAATAACTTGACCAAAGGTATGCATCAAATGGATGTGTGTGAAGCATGGAAAAAACTGATGGGAAACGGCGTGATGTCTTATACCGAAAGTGTGCAACTACAAAATAAAACATTGGTTGTAAAACTAAAATCTTCAGTGTTGCGAGAAGAATTGTCTTATGGTAAAGATAAAATTATTGCTATGATTAATGAGGAAATAGGCGAGGAGTTGGTGAGTAAAATTATGTTGGTTTAGTTACTCCCTTTACCATATTTCCGAGTGTCACTCCAAATTAGTTTTTTATCAGTTTTAGTGTCAAAAAAATCTGCACATTTTCCATCTCCTTTTCCTGTTTTACCACCATCAGGAGCACAAATACGGTTACAATCTTTATCATACAATATGCTATAAACGTCACAACATACTGCTGTAATATAATAAACAGTTTCACTATCATAAGTATAACTGTAAATTTTTATTGGAGGATTTGTAACTTTTTGTGAAGCAATTTCTTCAATTTTTTCTTGAATACATTTAGGAATATTTTCTGCGTTTTTTTTTGCATCTTCTTTTGATTTACAATTTGACGCATTGAGAATAAAAAGCGAAAGAAGGATCAAGATAATTTTCATTTTTTTGTTTGAGAAGTAAAAATACACTTTTCTAAAATAAAAAAACCGATTCAAAAGAATCGGCTTATAAAGATTGTAAAATATAAAGTTTAAAATTGCTCTCTTCCAGAAAAGTGGAAGAACCCTTCGATTTGAGCATTTTCATCACTATCAGAACCGTGAACTGCATTTTCTCCCATAGATGCAGCATATAATTTACGGATAGTTCCTTCTGCAGCATCAGCAGGATTTGTAGCGCCAATCAAGGCTCTAAAATCTTCAACAGCATTGTCTTTTTCTAAAATTGCTGCAACGATTGGTCCACGAGTCATATACTCAACCAATTCGCCATAAAAAGGGCGTTCGCTATGAACAGCATAAAATGCCTTAGCATCTGCAGTTGTCATTTGAGTCATTTTGATTGCTACTATTCTAAAACCAGCAGCGTTAATTTTTTCTAATATAGCGCCTGTATATCCTTTTTCTACTGAATCAGGTTTAAGCATTGTAAATGTTCTATTTGTTGCCATTTTATCTTGTTTTTAATCGGATGCAAATGTACAGTTTTCTTTTGAATAATAAAGAATTGTATTAATTATAATTTTGGACTTAGTATATAAAAAATGATGTATTAAATTGTATATTCGCAACCGTATGACAACAAAAAAAATTACAGATATAAAAAAGTTACTTGCAACACCTCAAAACATAGTAATTATACCTCATAGAAATGGGCTACATATTTCTGTACTTCTCTTACGGCTTTTTTTATTTCATTATTACTGCTTAATGCCCCCATTTCAAAACTATAAGCTTTGCTATAAAGAGGGTGATGCAATTGGCTCGTCGTTAGCATTATACCATTATTTAAAGAATAAGCATTATGTAACCGTAGTTGCGCCTAATGATTATCCAGAATTTTTAAAATGGATGCCTTCTTCTGATGAGGTAAAACTATTTGATAAGCAAAATAAGCAATCAATCCTGATGGTGATGCAATTGGCTCGTCGTTAGCATTATACCATTATTTAAAGAATAAGCATTATGTAACCGTAGTTGCGCCTAATGATTATCCAGAATTTTTAAAATGGATGCCTTCTTCTGATGAGGTAAAACTATTTGATAAGCAAAATAAGCAATCAAAAAGAGCACTTGAAAGAGCGTCAATTGTGGATTTTAATGCACTCCATAGAATAGGAGAAGATATGCAGAAAACGGTTGAGCAATTTAATGGGACTTTTATTATGATTGACCATCATCAACAACCTGATGCTTCAATAACAGATTATATTTATTCTGATGCCTCTATTTGTTCAACATGTCAAATGGTATATCACTTTTTAGAGATGTTAGCTGATGTAAATAAGATTGATGGAGATATTGCTTCGTGTTTATATGCAGGAATTATGACAGATACAGGTTCATTTCGTTTTCCGTTAACCACAAGCACAACACATCGAATTATTGCTGATTTGATTGATAAGGGAGCAAATAATGCTCAAATTCATAATAATATATATGATGTAAATTCTTATGGACGATTGCAATTATTAGGTAGAGCGTTGAACAACCTTAAAGTTTTGGAAAAGAATAAAACTGCCTATATTACACTATCCCAAGAAGAATTAAACGAATTTAATTTTCAAAAAGGAGATACAGAAGCTGTTGTAGATTATGCATTGTCTCTTAAAGGAGTTGTTTTTGCAGTGATTTTTATTGAAGATGTAGAGCAGAAAATAATTAAAATGTCTTTGCGTTCTAAGGGAAAATTTTCGGTTAATAAATTTGCAAGAACGCACTATAATGGAGGAGGACATGATAATGCTGCAGGTGGACGCTCAGAATTGACATTGGAAGAAACAGTAATAAACTTTATAAGTTTATTGCCAAATTATACAACTGAATTAATAAAGTCAGATGAAGTATAGTGTTGTACTCTTAATACTTTTATTGGTGCTTGTGTCTTGCGTAAAATATGAACCAAGGCGACCAGTAAGTCATCATTCAGGAACATTTATAGCTGAATCTATAAAACTCAACAAACAAATAAATGCTATACAAGATGTTGCTATAAAGTATTATATTGCGCAGGATTCTGTAAATGATTATTTGTCTTCATCAGATGGATTTAGATATGCATATATATATCAAATAAAAGAAGATGGAAAGAAGCCAAGAATAGATGATGAAGTATTTTTCGAATACGAGATTTCAGATTTGGCAAACAATGTATTGTATTCTAAAGAAGAATTAGGAAAAAATCGTTATCTAATAGATAAAGAAGATGTAGAGTCAGGTCTTCAAAATGGGTTAAAATTGATGAAGGAAAATGAGGAAGTAAAGTTTATATTTCCGTCGTTTAAGGCATTTGGTTTTTCTGGAGATCAAGAAAAAATAGGAATAAATCAACCATTAGTATATAAAGTAAAATTAAATAAAATAGTAAAAAACAATGAAAACAATTAAATTTTTGGCAGTAGCAGTTATTGCTGTCTCACTAGTATCATGTAACGGAAAAGGAGTAACAAACAAATCATTAAAAACAGAATTAGATTCTGTGAGTTATGCCGCAGGATTAAGCTCAGGATTAAATATATCTAATCAGATCAAACAAAATTTTGATGAAGCAGATATGGATCTTTTTAATCAAGGATTCCAAAATGGGATTGATTCTACTAATATATTAATAGAGCAAAAAGACCTTCAAAAAATAATTGCTACTTATTTTACCAAGAAACAACAAGAAAAAGCAAAAGAAAAAGCTACTGAAGGAGAAAAAACTAAAATAGAAGGTGAAAAGTTTTTAGCAGAAAATAAAACTAAAGATGGAGTTATAACAACTAAAAGTGGTTTGCAATACATTGTATTAAATGAAGGAAGTGGTGCGAAACCTAAGTTAACAGATACAGTAAAAGTACATTATCATGGAACACTAATTGACGGAACTGTATTTGATAGTTCAATTGATAAAGGAAAACCTTACGAAACAGGAGTAGGCCGAGTGGTCAAAGGTTGGATAGAAGCACTTCAGTTGATGAAAGTTGGTGCTAAATATAAATTATTTATCCCTCAAGAGTTAGCGTATGGAGCAAATCCTCGTCCAGGAGTAATCAAGCCTTTTATGCCATTGATTTTTGAGATAGAATTATTAGAAATTAAATAAACTGATATAAGATGAGAGTAACAAAATTAGTAGTCTTTATAGTAGGTTTATTAATGATTTCGTGTAATACATTAGATGTAAAGTATAAAGACCTTCCAGAAGGTTTATATGCTGATATTCAAACAGCTGATGGTGATATTATTGTACTTTTAGAGCATGAAAACACGCCTGTAACAGTTGCTAATTTTGTTTCACTTACCGAAGGAACAAATACACGAGTAACAGATTTATTAAAAGGAAAACCATATTATGATGGTCTTAAATTTCATCGAGTTATTAGTAAAGCAAATGGCGATACTAATAATTTTATGATTCAAGGAGGAGATCCTTTAGGGAATGGTACTGGAGGTCCTGGATATAAGTTTAAAGATGAATTCCCTCAAGATTCTATTGGAAACTTATTGTTGCGACATGACGCAAAAGGAGTTTTGTCAATGGCTAATCAAGGAAAAGCATCTAACGGAAGCCAGTTTTTTATTTTATTATCTCCAAAGCCTCATTTAGATGGTAAGCATACTGTTTTTGGGCATGTAGTCTCTGGTCAAGAAGTAGCAGATAGCCTTAAGGTTAATACTGTTATTAACAAAATAGCAATTGCAAGAGTAGGAAGAGATGCACGGAATTTTGATGCTGAAAATATTTTTGCTAACGAATTTAAAAAATCCGATAAATTAAAAGCAGAATACCTTTCTGAAATGGATAAATTTAGAGAACAAGCAGAAGAATTGCCTTCTGGATTAAAAATTTATTTCACTAAAAAAGGTGATGGAGAAAAACCTGCAATTGGTAGTGATATTCGTGTGCATTATGAAGTTCATTTTACAGACGGTTCTTTGTTAGACACCAATTATAAAGAGGTTGCTCAAAAGTACGATACGTATAACGTAAACCGAGATAAGCAAAAAGGGTACGAGCCATTTCCGAGTAAATACAGTATGGAAGCACGTTTGGTTCAAGGGTTTAAAGAAGGTTTAATGCAAATGAAGTTTGGCGATAAAGCAGTTTTGTTTATACCGTCTCATTTGGCGTATGGAGAACAAGGTAAAAGAGGAATTCCTCCAAATACAGATTTGATTTTTAACTTAGAAATATATCCGAAAGAGAAGTAAAATAAATGCTTGAAAAAATTATAAATAAAGATATTGAACTGCTTGTTTATCTTAACAATCTTGGTTCAGAAACTTGGGATGGATTTTGGTTATTTATGACCTACACCGTTACATCTATTCCAGTTTATTTGTTTGTCTTATTTTTGGTTTATAAATACTACGGATTAAAAAAATTCGCTATTTCTTTATTGTTCATTGCTTTGGTAATTGCAATTTCAGATCAAACTTCCAATCTTTTTAAATATGGTTTTGGACGCTTGCGACCTTGTTATAACGAAGATATAATAGATTTGATAAGAATGGTTAAGTCACATTGTGGCGGACGCTATTCGTTCTTTTCTGCACACGCATCTACATCAATGGCAGTTGCAGTATTTTTTGCTTCTTTATTGCGTAGGCATATACGATTTGTTCCTGTTTTCTTGATTATTTGGGCAATTTTGGTAGGTTATAGTCGTATTTATATTGGCGTTCACTTTCCTACGGATGTTTTATTTGGCTTCCTTTTTGGAGCAGCTGTTGGTTGGATACTATACAGATTGATGTTGCTGTTTTTTAAGAAGTTTGTAAAGTAGTTTTTTACTCAATCAACAAACATCTACTTGTCCAACAAACCACTAACGCCATCTAAAGAAAATTGGACTTTTTTGCCTTGGTTTAATAGCCAAAAATAGTTCTAAAATCTACTTTTTCAAGAATTGTTGTATTAAAAACAATTTTATTTAAGTCACAATTGTGAAACAATGAGTTTGTTAAGTCGGTTTTTGTGAAATAGGTCTCAAAAAATAAACGCCTTTAAATTCGGTATAATCAACATTAGTTATCGCTAATTCTTATTGTAAATAAACTTGTTAAACGGATTTAAGAAAATAAGTAGAAAGATAATACCAAAAGCTAGTTCATAGACTTCCCATTTCTTATCAGAAGGCACAAATATTAACAATCCTGTAACTAATAAAAATGCTATAGTATGATTCCAGCGAGGAAGCGGTACGGCAAACATATCTACCAAATTTTTAATGCTGTTAAACTTACGATATAATAATGGCAAAATGATTAAGTAAATTACTAAAACAATTGTCAGTATCTGACTGAATATCAATTTGTTGATTTTCGTTTCGCCAACAACCATATTGTGTAAGTTGGTTTCTTGTTGTGCGTTGTTTTCTATAAAATATTCTGAAGATTCTATACCAAATATGCGTTGTCCCCAAGAAATCTCTTCTCCTGCACCAAACAAGAATACAAGTGCCATTCCAAGAACTCCTAGTTTCCACAACATTGTTTTTACGCTCCATAGTTTAATCAATCTGGAAAAAGATAAAAGGCTGATAAACAAAAGCATTACAGCAGTTGTGTATTCAATAAAACCATCTTCTCTTACATAAGTAGATTTAAAATATGTTGGATCGGTATTAGCAAAATAAATTCCTAAAGTATATAATAGAATTAAAAAGGAATAACCTAATATTTCTGTGCTCGTAAGTGTTTTTAAGTTCATAAATGATGAATTTTATTCAAAAGTAGTATTTTTTGTTATTAAATAATATTTTCTAATCAAGCGTTTTCTTTTTTTCTTAAAATAGTTGATATCAAATGCTCCAATCTCTTCTACAGAATAATGCTGAGGTAATTTTTTTAATAGTTTCACATGACTTTCTTCTATTAACAATCCAAATTGCTTATCATCAGGAAGTTGAAAAGAGTTATTCTTATAAATATTGGTGATTTTTGAATCATAATACCATAATAATTCAGGTGTTAACTCTCCAAAAGAGTAAGATTTTATATCTCGTTGAGATTCAATAGTACCCTTTAAATGTGTAATTTGATGAAAGTTTGAATTGTTATACAATGCCTTTTGGAGTGGTAATCCAAAGACCGAAATTGCAACCATAAATGCAATCATAGCGTAGAATACTTTTTTGATATTTTTTTCTTTTAAATACTTGAATATCAGTAATCCAATTACAAATAATCCAATAGATGCTATTCCAAAATAGAGCCATAAACCTTCTAATTTTTCTTTTAATAGTATATAAACAATTGCTGGAAATAATGCGCCTATCAACCCAAATAAACCAAAACCAAAATAAGCAGGAAATGTATCTTTTTTTGATTTTAGATGTTTGAATTCTCTAATTAAATAATCAATATAAAAACCAGTATTTATTGCCAATGGAAATAAAACAGATACTAAATAACGCGATTTCTTCTCTGGAATAGCAGATAATAGTATAACAGCAATTATTGTCCAAAGGAAAGAGAATTTATATAGTTTTTTATTTGTTATTCGCTTTATCATATAAGGATATAACAACGCGATAAATGCTATAATTGTCCACATTCCAGACTGCGTAAAGAAACTCCAGTAATAATAAAAAGGTTTGACGTTATAATTTCCCCAACGAGAGATCTCTTTGGTTGCTATTTTTATAAATGCCTCACTATCAACTTGTCGTACATATAAAAACCACCAACCACCAATTAGCAAAAATGTAATGATGAATAGAAGTAAAGGTGCTATTTTACTTTTAAAATTTTTGAATTTAAATACAATACCGTAAGAAATTATAAAAGGTAAAAACAACGCATATAATGATACAGGACCTTTACTCATCATTGACAATCCAACAAAAAAACCTGCGATTAGAGCATTTTTTAAAAGGCTATTTTTTTCTTCAAAAAGCTGAAAAATATAATAAATTCCTGCAAGCATAAATCCGTGAGCATAAATATCCCAAGGTGCTTCGTTTATAATTCCGATAATGTAGAATGAGGTAATAAAAATTAATGAGTTTACAACACTCTGAGCATTTTTAAGTGTTATTTTCCTGGAAAATAAATACATAAAAACTCCAGAAAAGGCAATCATCAAAACGGCTGGTAATCTTAGTGCAAACAAACTTTTCATTCCGAAAATCATTCCAGAGATTGCTGTCAACCAAGTTGGTAATGGAGGCTTTTCATATCTTGGAAGTCCATTCATGGTTGTTAAAATCCAATTATTATCAGTTATCATTTCGCGAGCTGTAATAAAATTTAGTGCTTCCATAATGGTAACAACCAACGTATCTAAATTTGGCAATAACATTAATAAAGTGATAAAAATGATTGCTAAAACAGGGTGTTTTTCGATGATTTTAATCATGATGTCTTTTTTTTAAAAGGATTAAATTTCTGATGTATACAATACTTCCGAAAAGATGACCAATAAACAGTACAGGATCTCGCCTTATAATTGCATAGGACAATATTAAAAGCGAACCAATCAAACTCAAAAGCCAAAATCCGAAAGGTAAAACAGATTTTTTAAGTTTTTCAGAATACATCCACTGATAGATAAATCGCAAGGTGAAAATAATTTGCGATACGCTTCCTAAAATCAATAGCCATAAAGGAATCGCTTCGTTTTTAAATAGATTATCAACATCAATTTTATTATTGTTAAACGCATAGATTACTAACAAAATCGGAAAAATCAGTATAAAAAATCGAATTCCTTTTGGTGCTTTTTTCCATTCGCCTTGTAATTGTAAATTTCGAATATAAATATAATATGTCAGTGCTTGGCCAAGCATAATTGCGAAATCATCACGTAAATATCCATAGACAAAAAGTAAAAAAGATGCTATTAAACTCATTTGCCAAAATAAGGAAGGAGTAATGACTTTTTTTGCCTTTTCTGACAATGCCCATTGAACGAGCAAGCGCCTAGAAAATAAGATTTGCGCTAAAAAACCAATGCTATATACAATCCAAGGTTTCATATGTTTCTATTTATTATTTTTTTATCGGTCACATGTATTCGCTATTAATCATTTACTTTAACAATAAAATTTTTGAGATGCTCGTTTCATTAACCTTTCTTTTTTATTTCATAATTAATATATTTTTTCTTCATCCAAAGGTATGCAAAACAGTCCATTAATGGTCCTAAAAGACGATTCCAGAGTCCGTATTTTGCTTCTCCAGCAATGCGAGGAAAATGTTTAACAGGAATCTGTTTTATTTTTCCGTCTTGTAATAAAATCATTGCAGGAAGAAAACGATGTAAACCTTTGAACATTGGAATTTTTTTTGCAAAATCGGTCTTGATAACTTTCAACGGACAACCAGTATCATCCATTCCATCATGCGTAAAACTTCGACGAATTCCGTTGGCAATAGTTGATGACATGTTTTTGACAAAAGAGTCTTTTCTGTCAGCACGAACTCCTGTTACTAAATCATATTCGCCAATGTGTTCGAGTAGTAAATTAAAATCTTTTGGATCTGTTTGAAGATCAGAATCTATATATCCAACTAATTTTGTGTCAGCAGTTTGAAATCCAGCAGTTATAGCAGCGCTTAAACCTCTATTTTCCGTAAATGAAATAAAAGAGAAGTCATTGTTGTTTGCGCAAATACGCTCAATTATAGATTGGCTTTGATCTTTGCTACCATCATTTACAAACAAAACCTTCGTTTTTTTTGAGGCTATTTTGATGTATTTTAAAAATTCCTTTTCAACTCTATCAAGGTTGTCTTCTTCGTTATATACAGGAACAATAATTGTAAATTCGTGCGTCATTTAACGGTTGGTTTTTAAGATTTCTTTTGCAGCTTGAAACGGATTCATTTCTTGATTCTCTATTTTTTTAAGTTGTAATTTTAGTAAATCTTGTACTTTTTTATCTTTATAAAATTGCTTTTTCAATTCGTTATTAATCGTTTCAAACAACCAATCTTTATTTTGCTTATTTCTTTTCTTCTGAAAATAACCATTCTTTTTTGTTAAAGAGATATACTTTTCAATAAGTCTATAAATTACATCAATTCCGATATTGTTTAGAGCACTGCAAGTTATCACTTTTGGAATCCAATTGCTTTCTTTTTTTGGATACAAATGTAGTGCACGAGCAAATTCATTTTTTGCAATTTTCGCATTTTTTTCTGCGTCACCATCTGCTTTGTTGATTGCAATAGCATCTGCCATTTCAATAATTCCACGTTTTATTCCTTGTAATTCATCACCAGCATTAGCCAATTTTAATAATAAAAAGAAATCAACCATAGAATGTACAGTAACTTCTGATTGTCCAACACCAACGGTTTCAACAATGATAATATCAAATCCTGCAGCTTCGCATAGTGTAATTGCTTCACGAGTTTTACGAGCTACTCCTCCAAGAGAATTTCCAGAAGGTGATGGTCTTATATATGCATTATTATCGAGCGCTAAAGTGTTCATTCTCGTTTTATCACCAAGAATACTTCCTTTTTGAAGGCTGCTACTTGGATCTATAGCCAAAACAGCAACTTTTTTGCCGATACTTGTCAAATAGTTGCCAAAAGACTCAATAAAAGTACTCTTCCCAACACCTGGAACACCAGTAATTCCAATTCTGATAGATTTATTTGCATACGGCAAACACTTCTCTAAAATTTGAGTTGCTTTCTCTTGATGAGTACTATTATTACTCTCAACAAGCGTAATTGCTCTACTTAAATAACTAATATTGTTATTTATAATATGAGAAGCAAACTCATCTACAGAAGTTTTATTGATGTTATTCAAACTAAATTGATTAGAGTATGCTGTAAAAATATGATTTTTTTTTAAAAAGAATAGATTGTTTTGAACTCATATAGAAACTTCCTATTTTTACACTCGAAATTTAATTTCAGCCAACTCGATGGAATTGTATAAAAAGAATGCGATAAAAATACTGAATTCACTTTCTAAAAAGAAAGAAATTTTTAAGCCTATAAATGAAGGGATGATTGGAATGTACGTTTGTGGACCAACGGTTTATAGCAACGTACACTTAGGAAATGTTAGAACTTTCATGAGTTTTGACATGATATATCGTTACTTTTTACATTTAGGTTATAACGTGCGTTATGTACGTAATATTACAGATGCAGGACATTTAACAGATGATAATTCGGAAGATAAAATTTCTACAAAAGCACGATTAGAAAAATTAGAGCCAATGGAAATTGTGCAAAAATATACTGTAGATTTTCATGAAGTTTTAAGAAAATACAACTTTTTATCACCAAGTATAGAGCCAACAGCAACAGGGCACATTGTAGAACAGATTGAAGCAATTCAAACCATTATTGATAATGGTTTTGCTTATGAAGTGAATGGATCTGTGTATTTTGATGTATTAAAATATAACGAAAAAGAAAACTACGGAATTTTGTCAAAACGTGTAATTGAAGACGCAATTGAGAACACGCGAACCTTAGACGGACAGTCAGACAAAAAGAATCCGCAAGATTTTGCACTTTGGAAACGTGCAGAAGCAGAACATATACAACGCTGGAATTCGCCTTGGTCCGAAGGTTTTCCTGGATGGCACTTAGAATGTACTGTAATGAGTACGAAGTATTTGGGAGAACAATTTGATATTCATGGAGGAGGAATGGACTTAAAATTCCCTCATCACGAATGTGAAATAGCACAAGCACAAGCCTGTAGTAATAAAGCGCCAGTAAATTATTGGATGCATACCAATATGTTGAATTTGAATGGTAAAAAAATGTCCAAATCAACAGGAAATTCTATTTTGCCAAGCGAAATATACGAAGGTAATAACGATATTTTATCAAAAGCATTTTCGCCAAGTGTCACACGATTTTTTATGATGCAAGCACATTATTCAAGTGTATTGGACTTGTCAAATGATGCTCTTTTAGCTGCAGAAAAAGGTTTTTATAAATTGATGGAAGCCATAAAAGGGTTAAATGGATTGAATAGTTATGATGAGTCATCAATTGACATAAATAGTTGGAAGCAAAAATGTTACAACGCTATGAATGATGATTTTAATACGCCTATTTTAATTGCCAATTTGTTTGAAGGGGCAAAATATATAAATCTAATAAAAGAAGGAAAAGAAACTATTTCTACTACTGATTTACAGGAGTTAAAAGGGACAATGAATACTTTTGTTTTTGATGTTTTAGGATTAGAAAATTCTAAAGAAGCAAATCAAGGAGAAACGAAACTTTCAGGAGTTGTGGAAATGCTTATCAACATGCGAAAAGACGCACGAGACAATAAGGATTGGGCACTATCAGACAAGATACGCGATGAATTACTTGTTTTAGGAATTCAGTTAAAAGATGGTAAAGAAGGTACAACATTTTCAGTTAGTTAATGATTCAAAAAATCACAAAAATTATTGCAATTCCGTTTATATGGATTGTTCGCTTTTATCAAGCAGCAATATCACCTTATACACCTTCGGCTTGTAGGTTTACACCAACTTGTTCGCATTATGCCGTAGAAGCTTTACAAAAACATGGGTTTTTTTCAGGAGGATTTTTGGCTGTAAAACGTATTTTTAGTTGCCATCCTTGGGGAAAAAATGGCTATGATCCAGTACCAGAAAAGAAAGAGAAATCATCAGAATAAAAACAATATATTTACTAAAATAAAACAATACTATGTTACAACTTGGAATAGATTGGAATCCATCACCAGAAATAGTTAATATCTTCGGATTATCAATTCGTTATTACGGACTCATGTTTGTAGTTGCATTTTTATTGGGACTTAGAATGCTAAAGAAAATCTATAAGAACGAAAGTGTTTCAGAAGATTATATTGATTCATTGTTTATGTATGTTGTTCTCGCAACATTAATAGGTGCAAGATTAGGAGAAGTTTTCTTTTATAGTTGGGATAGTTTTAAGCACAGACCATTAGAAATATTTTTACCAATTGCAAAAGATACAAACGGTAACTTATTTGGTTTTATTGAAGGTTGGACTTTTACAGGATACGCAGGATTGGCAAGTCATGGAGCAGCAATAGGAATTATTGTTGCGATGCTATTGTATCGTAGAAAATATAAATATAAAAGTTTATTATGGATACTCGATAGAATTGTAATACCTGTTGCTTCTGGAGCAGTATTTGTTCGTTTGGGAAATTTGATGAATTCTGAGATTGTTGGAAAAGCAACAAATTCCGATTTTGGTTTTAGATTTATAAGAAATGATATTTCTAAAAGAAGAGCAATGGAAATTACAAATGCAGATAATTATGAAAAAGCGTATGATTTAATTGGTAATAGCGTAAAATATAAACATTATTTAGCAGAAGTACCATTAAGACATCCAACACAGATATATGAATCTCTTAGTTATGTATGCGTATTCTTGATTTTGTGGTTTGTATATTGGAAAACAGCTAAGAAAGAAAAAGCTGGATATTTGTTTGGGCTATTTATGGTTTTATTGTGGTCAGTACGTTTTGTTATTGAATTTTTTAAAGAATGGCAAGGAGGCTTAGAGACTATATTTAAAGTGAACTTAAATACAGGTCAATTATTAAGTATTCCTATGGTCTTAGTAGGGTTTTATTTTATGTTTAGAAAAGTAAAATAGCATTATCAATGTAACACACTATTTTTCAGTAGGTTATATGGTTTAATGTTAATATGAAAGGGTTCTTAACCTTTTGATAATCTAGGTAGTGTCCAACTTTGTGTGTCTGCTTCATCTCGACTTATAATATTTGAAGTGTGCAAATTTTTCTTAACTAATATTTCAAACTCACCTATTTTATCACTCGTTTCACCATAGTTTGTAGTTAAATTATATATATGTACGTTAATAATTGATGTATCAAGAAATGTAATTTTCCCATCAATTATGGTTCGTTGGTCTTGTGAAAATCCGAAGTGAAAGAAATGAAAGGTTAAAATTAGAGTTAGTAGTTATTTCATTGCTACAAATAAAGAGTTTGAATTGCTAAAATTATATTAAAGGATTTGTGAAATTTTGTTAAAAGCGTATTTTTAGATTACTTTTGATAAAACTTTTTTTGATGAAAAACTTATTTATTGCAAGTACTTCAGCAGTACACGGAAAGGAATATTTAGAATACATTTTACCTGAATTATCAAGTTTCTTTAAAGGTGTTTCAGAGGTGCTTTTCATTCCTTATGCGCGTCCTGGAGGAATAACTTATGATGAGTATACTGCTATTGCTAAAAAAGGTTTTGCAAATATTAATATCAATCTAAAAGGAATTCATGAGTTTGACAATCCAATTGAAGCAGTGAAAAATGCCCAAGGAATTTTTACAGGAGGCGGAAATACCTTTGAATTGGTCAACAAACTATATGAGAATGACTTAATTGAATTGATAAAAGAAGTTGTAGAAAATGGTATTCCATATTTTGGCACAAGTGCGGGAAGTAATATTACAGGAGTTTCTATGAAAACAACCAATGATATGCCAATCATTTATCCGCCAAGTTTTGATACCTTAAATTTAATAAATTTTAATATCAATCCACATTATTTAGATCCAGATCCAAATTCTAAACATATGGGAGAAACGCGTGAAACACGTATCAAAGAGTTTCATAAATTTAACGATACACCAGTTTTAGGTTTACGTGAAGGTAGTTGGCTGAGAGTAGAAGGTGAGCAAGTATTTCTTAGAGGAGAGTTACCAGCAAGACTGTTTTTAAAAGATGAAAAAGCAAAAGAACTTTCTACAAATTCTGATGTTAGTTTTTTAATGTAATTTTGCTATAAATGATGCAACTTTTTGAGCGTCAACACTTTTCTTAACACTTTCGGTAAGAGAATTATAACTGTCAGTTATTTTTTTTATATCAATAGAGTCTCTTCTTGAGAGATCACTTAATATCATTGCTGAAATAAATGAATCGGGATTTTCTTTTGCATACTTGAAGTTAAAATCAATATTCTCCTGTTCAATACGTGTCATTTTCACAGAAATTTCTTGAAGTTTTTTAGCATCATTTTCTAAACGTGCTCGTTGCATATCTGGAAACAGGACATCTATTCTATTATATATTTTTTCAGATTCTTTCTGTACTTTAAACAATTCGTTATTTAATTTCGAACCAACAATCTTTGAATTAATTAAATCTTTATTTTTAATATCAACAGTTATACTGTCGTTTTCTAAAACAATCATTTTTCCACCAAAGAAGCCTTCAATGGTGATTAAATAACGTTGAGGAGTTTCTATACTTCCTTTAAAAATTGCTTTACCATTTTCTATTTTAGTTGAATCTATTTCTATTGAAGTTGCTAATTTTTGGAGATATACGTTGTTATTACTTCCGTTTTCTGTAGAAATACTTAGAACGTAAGAATCTTTTTTTGAAACCTTTGTAATATCTTTTGTACAAGAGTTTAGTGTAAAAACTAATACAACAAATAAAGAAATATTTTTAAACATTTTTTTTGATTAGTAGTTAATATATTCTACAATTTCAAGTCCGTAACCAGTCATTCCAACACGTTTTATAATGTTTTCAGTTGTAATTACACGCAGTTTTGAAATGCCTAAATCATGAAGAATCTGCGCACCAATACCATAATCTTTCTTGTCCATATCAACTTTAGATTTAGAATCATTTCCTTTTAATAAAGTAAGATTATTTAAAATATTTTGCGATTTATTTTCTTGGTTGATAAACACAATTGCTCCAGTGCCTTCATTATTTATCAAATCAAAAATACGATTAAAGCGTTCATCAGATTTTTGCATTAAGATTCCAAGCGTATTATTGATGAGTGTAGAATTTACTTTCACCAAAACTTCATCAGTAGGTTTCCAAGAACCAGTAGTTAGCGCAATATGTATTTGATCATTATTAGTTTGTTTATAGGCTCTTAGTCTGAAATTACCAAAACGAGTATCTATATCAAAATCTTCTATTTTTTCTATCAAAGAATCGTGTTGCATTCTATAGGCAACTAAATCTTCAATAGATATTAGTTTTAAATCAAATTGTTTTGCAACTTTAATAAGTTCAGGTAATCTAGCCATTGTTCCATTTTCGTTCAGAATTTCAACCAATATTCCTGCAGGTTTAAAACCTGCCAATCGTGCTAAATCTACTGCCGCTTCTGTATGACCTGTTCTTCGTAAAACACCTCCATTTTTTGCTCTTAAAGGGAAAATATGACCAGGTTTTCCTAAATCATATCCTTTTGTATTATCATTAACTAATGCTTGTATCGTTTTTGCTCTATCATGCACAGATATTCCAGTTGTACAACCGTGACCAATTAAATCTACTGAAACAGTAAATTGTGTATGATGCATTACAGTGTTGTTTTGTACCATCATTTCAAGTTCCAATTCTTTACGTCTATCTTCGGTTATAGGAGCACAAATAAGACCTCGACCATGTGTTGCCATAAAGTTAATCATTTCAGGAGTTACTTTTTCTGCTGCAGCTATAAAATCTCCTTCATTCTCACGATTTTCATCATCAACTACAATAACTACTTTACCGTTTTTAATATCTTCAATTGCTTCTTCAATTGTATTTAGTTGTATGTTTTCAGAAATAACTTCCATTTAAGTTGATTTTTTTTGTTTAGAACGGTTAAAGAATTTTTTTATAGAATCAAAAAACGTATCAATATTAAACAATCCCATATCTTTTGCTGCTCTTCTTGTGAGTAATATTCCGAAAGGCAATAGAATAGCTGTTGACAACCATCCACCAACAATTGCAGATATTGCACTTTCTTCTGCTAAATTTTTCCCAAGAGCTGATATAAAGAAATAAATAACAAAAATTACAATTGCCATAACCATTGGTAAGCCAAAACCTCCTTTTCTAATAATTGACCCTAGAGGTGCACCAATAAAAAACAGCACCAAACAGGCAAATGAAAAAGCAATTCGATTATGATATTCGTGATCGTATTGATTTAAATATTTCCGCTGGTTTTTAAAGCGAGGAGTTGTAGTATTAATGTTTTTGATTTGCCTATCTATAATTAGAAGTGCATTGTCTAAAATAGTTATTTTTTGGTTTAATTTAAAATTAGCTATAATTGGACTCACAAGATTTTGGTTTACAATTGAATCAGGATAAGAATGTAAATTTTTTGCTCCAGATGCTCGATAAAAGCGTAAGGCTCTATTTTTTTGACTAATATCATAATCTATTTTAAGAGTATTTGATCGTGTTTTTATTTGTGATAGGCTCAACATTTGGCGATCATTATCGTTTTTCACATCTTCCAGACCTTCATCGCTAAAAGATGAAACATCAATATTGATTGTATATTTTTCAAAAGTTGCCTTTGAAGCAGGCATTTTTTTTCTGTCATCTCCTTTCTTTCCTTTATAACTATACTCTTCGAAAAAGTGACCGCCTTTAAGAATAAACGCCATATACTTACTACCTTCTTCTGTAGTTATCTCTGCTTCTTTAGCTGTAATGACTTTGATTTTACCTTTACGAGCACTTAAATCAGTGATGTGAACGTTTTTTAAAAAGTTATTTTCTTCACCATGCTTTTTATCAAACTTTATAATATATCCAGGAATTTCGGTATTAAAAGTTCCAGGAATCAATGCCAATGCAGGTTGCTTTTTTTTGACATTGTTAAACATATTTTTTTGTTTAAGAGATGCATGTGGAAAAACATAATTTAAAAATAAGAAATCGATGCTACTTAAAAAAACAGTAAGAAGTGCTATTGGTAAAATAAACCTTCGTAAAGATATTCCTGCAGACTTAATTGCAGCAAATTCATAGTTTTCAGCAAAATTTCCAAGAGCCATAATTGAAGAAAGTAAAATTCCTATAGGCATTGCCATAGGAACAACTGTAAGTGCTAAATAACCAATGAATTTTAGTATAAAACTCATAGAAACACCTTTACCGGAAATTTGATCAAATCCTACCCAAACTGCTTGCATAACAAGTACAAATAGAATGACAAAAAAAGTGGCAAAAAAGGGCTTTAAAAAACTCTTTATGATATAAATATCGAGTTTTTTCAACGATTTTTATTTTGGTTCAGTGATGTCATATCCTTTATCTTCAAATTTTGATTTGTCAAAGGTAAATAACTTATTTGATATAGATTGGTTTGTAGCGAAATTTGATATAGTAATTGTTGTCACAGTATCATCCTTGCCAGTTTCAATAACTTTATAGATGTGTTTGGTAACATTATCGATACCAAGTAATATGTATTTTAAATCAGAATCACTATCAATAGGAATTAATTTCACATATTGAATTTTTCGTCCTTTTACATTTTGTAAAATATTCATTTTATAGGTAAATCCTTTTTCATAAAAAGTCAAAAATTTAGAAGGAGAAAGTGTTGTAACATCCTCAGAATTTCCTGATTGTTTTACAATTACTTCTTCATCTTCATGAATGATCATAAATATTTTTTTACCATCAAATAATTGTTCAACTCCCATATAATTAAAATGGTACATTTCATTTTTAAGCGTAGCGTTACCATGAGTTTCTTGATGAATATTTGCAACAGAATTGTCTAATTTATGTTCAAATTCAATATAAATATTATCGTATGATTTTACTTTTTTGGCAACATCATCTAACAGTGTTTTCGCATTTTGACTAAATCCAAAAGAAGTAATTAATAAGAATACTAAAAGGGTTACTTTTTTATTCATGATTATTTTTTTATATTATTTTTTTTCATTTTCTAATAATTGATTCAGAGTCATTTCATCTGGAATATAAACTTGACGTGCTTTACTACCTTCAAAAGGTCCAACAATTCCTGCAGCTTCCAATTGATCTATAATTCTTCCTGCTCTATTGTATCCCAATTTCAATTTTCGTTGTAATAAAGAGGCTGAACCTTGTTGTGCATTCACAATAACCAAAGCAGCATCTCTAAACAAAGAATCTCTATCGTTTATATCTATATCAAGACTTGTGCCACTTTCTTCACCAGAATATTCTGGTAATAAATGAGCCTCAGGATATGCTCTTTGAGAGCCAATAAAATCAGTAATTTTTTCAATTTCTGGAGTGTCAACAAAAGCACATTGAATACGCACTATTTCATTTCCGTTGGTAAATAACATATCTCCTTTTCCAATAAGTTGATCTGCGCCTCCGCTATCAAGAATTGTTCTTGAATCTATTTTTGAAGTTACTCTAAATGCAACTCTTGCAGGGAAATTTGCTTTAATAATACCTGTAATTACATTTACCGACGGTCTTTGTGTTGCTACAATCAAATGTATTCCAATAGCACGAGCCAATTGTGCCAAACGTGCAATAGGAGTTTCAACTTCTTTTCCTGCAGTCATAATCAAATCTGCAAATTCATCAATTACCAATACGATATATGGCAAAAATTTATGTCCGTTTTCAGGGTTTAATTTCCGTGCTTTAAATTTGGTATTATACTCTTTGATATTTCTAACCATTGCATCCTTTAGCAAGTCATAACGAGCATCCATTTCAATACATAGAGAGTTCAATGTATTTACAACTTTGGTAATATCTGTAATTATTGCTTCTTCTGAATCTGGAAGTTTTGCTAAATAATGACGTTCAATTTTGTTAAAAAGTGTTAGTTCTACTTTTTTAGGATCAACCAAAATAAACTTTACTTCCGCTGGATGTTTTTTGTATAAAAGCGAAGTCAAGACAACATTCAATCCAACAGATTTTCCTTGTCCTGTTGCTCCAGCCATCAATAAGTGAGGCATTTTTGCTAAGTCAACAACAAAACTTTCGTTAGAAATAGTTTTACCAAAAGCAATTGGCAATTCCATTTCCGATTTTTGAAATTTACTTGATGATATCATAGATTTCATAGAAACTATTGTAGCATTTTTGTTAGGAACTTCAATGCCAATTGTTCCTCTTCCTGGAATTGGCGCAATAATTCTAATTCCTAAAGCAGCTAATGATAAAGCAATATCATCCTCAAGATTTTTAATTTTTGATATTCGTACACCAGCTTCTGGTACAATTTCATATAAAGTTACTGTTGGTCCTACAGTTGCTTTAATTTTAGCAATACCAATTTTATAATTGTTTAGTGTTTCAACAATTATATTTTTATTAATTTCAAGTTCTTCTTGATTTATAGAAATACTTTCATTGAATTCGCGCAATAAGTTGAGTGTAGGAAATTTGTAACTCCCTAAATCTAAAGTTGGGTCAAATTCACCAAAATCCTTAACGAGTTTGTCAGATAAGTTTTTTGATTCATGTGCTTCTTCAACAATTTTTTCCACATCAATTTTAACTTCAGTTTCCTTAGGCTTTTTAAGTTCTATATCTAAAGTTAAATCTTCTTTTTCTTTAACTTTTTCATCCTTTTTACCCATGTAATTGCTGATGGTTGGTTTCAAATCTTCAACCGACATTTCAAACTCTGATTTTGTCTCGCTTGCAGTATTCAATTCTACATCAGAAATTGTTTTTTCTTTCTTTTTAAATAGAGATGAAATATGGTGTGCATTTAACTTAAATCTAATGGCTAAATAAGTGAGGAGCGAGAAGAGTAGGAGTAATGCAATACCAGTTCTCCCGAGAAATTGCTGTAAATAATCGTTTAGCTCAAATCCTACAATTCCTGATAAAAGAGAGTTGTTTATAGCAAAAAATCCGAAGAGAATAGCAAACCATAACATTCCTAGAAGTCCCCAAAACCATGCTTTTCGCATTTTTTTTAGACTTACTTGAAAAAGAATATACATTCCACTCATAAATAAGAGTATAGGAATAATAAATGTAGCAACTCCAAACCCTTTGTAAATAAATAAATTGCTTAATGTGTGCCCAATTTTTCCGAGTAGATTCTTTACAGACGAACTTCTATTTGCAAATTCCGACAGCTCACTTTGATCTGCTTTCCAACTAAATAGAAATGAAATAAATGCTGCAAGAAGGAAAATAGAAAATAGAACTAAGAAAAAGCCAAATACAGTTTGTGCTTGTCTGTTCTTAAAAAACATTTTAGTACCTTGAAAACGTGAAGTTTTTACCTTCTTTACAGTTGTTTTTTTCTTCTTCTTTGCCATTTAGTCGTTTATTCTTACAAAAATATAGAAATATAAAGTGAGTTTACTGGTTTATGAGATAAATTTTGGTACATATATAATTAAACCAATAATTATTGTAAATATTGCGGCAATAAATGGAACTCCTGCTGCAATATCTTTGATGAAACCTATCTTTTTATGATAATCGGGATGTATAAAGTTACATAAATATTCAATGGCAGTATTTGTTGCTTCTGCAATAAGAACAAGACCTATTGCTATGGTTTGAAACATCCATTCTGTAGCAGTAAGTTGCATAACAAAGCCAAATATCGTCATTAAAACACCAATGATTGACTGTATAATTATATTGTGTTCGGTTGTTAAAAGTATCCAAAAGCCTTTTGTGGCACACTTAATACTTTTGAGTCTTCCTACGATAAAATTATCTGTTGGTTTTGTCATTTATTTTAATGCATTTAATGCTGTTTCATAATTTGGCTCGTCAACAGTTTCTGAAACTTGCTCTGTGTGAATGATAGTTCCGTTTTCATCAATTATAACGATAGAACGAGAATTTAAACCTTGCAAAGGACCATTGATAATATTTAAGCCATAACTATTTCCAAACTCACCTGAAATAAAATCAGAAAGCATAACTACATTTTCAATCCCTTCTGCACCACAAAAACGCCCTTGGGCGAATGGTAAATCACGAGAAATACACAAGACTTTTGTGTTGTCTAAATCAGTTGCTGTTTTGTTAAATGTTCTTACAGATGTTGCACATGTTCTTGTATCTATACTTGGAAAAATGTTGAGAATTAGTTTTGAGCCTTTAAAATCGCTCAATGATTTTTTTGATAAATCTCCTGCAACAAGTGTAAAATCAGCTGCTTTTGTACCAACTAATGGTAAATTTCCTGAGGTATGTATTTCGTTTCCTTTGAGTGTTATTGTAGCCATATTTATTTTTTTAATTGAATGTGTCAGTTCGAATATTTTGATTTATCCAAATCTATCGAGAACAGATTATAAAATAAAAATTACTATTCTCGATACAATTTTGGGTGTTACACATCCAAAAATTACTCGAACTAGGGTAATTTTATATTCTCAAAAATAAGGATAAAAAGAAAAACTCTCGAATTTATTCGAGAGTTTTTAAACGATGTTGTTAACAAAATTTTATTATTAAGATGATGTTAAGCCAAATCAAAACGATCTAAATTCATCACTTTTGCCCAAGCAGCAACAAAATCACTCACAAATTTTTGATTTGAATCTTGTGAACCATAAATTTCAGAAATCGCTCTTAATTCAGAGTTTGAACCAAAAATTAAATCAGCTCTTGTTCCTGTAAATTTCAATTCCCCTGTTTTACGATTTCTTCCTTCAAATACTTTGTCATCATCAGTAGTCGCTTTCCAAGTAGTTTCTAAATCTAGTAGATTTACAAAGAAGTCATTGGTTAACTTATCAGATTCTTTAGTAAACACACCATGATTAGACTTATCAAAATTTGTATTTAACACACGTAAACCACCAATTAAAACTGTCATTTCAGGAACTGTTAATGTTAACAATTGTGCTCTGTCTATTAATAATTCTTCTGCTGATGATGTATGATGTGGATGAATATAATTTCTAAATCCATCTGCTGAAGGTCTTAATGCTTCAAATGAATCAACATCTGTTTGTTCTTGAGTCGCATCCGCTCTTCCTGCATTAAAAGGAACAGATACATTTTGACCAGCATTTTTAGCGGCTTGCTCAATTGCAGTAGAACCACCTAATACAATTAGGTCAGAAATTGAAACTTGTTTGTTTCCGCTGTTAAATTCTTTTTGAATACCTTCTAAAATACTAATGATTTTAGATAATTCAGCAGGATTATTTATACTCCAATCTTTTTGAGGAGATAGACGAATACGTCCACCATTTGCTCCACCACGTTTATCAGAACCTCTAAATGTTGATGCAGAAGCCCAAGCAGTTGAAACTAATTGTGAAATAGATAATCCAGAGTTTAAAATTTTATTTTTCAATACAGTTGTATCTGCATCATTTATTAATGTATAATTAACAGTTGGAATAGGATCTTGCCAAATCAATTCTTCTTTAGGAACTTCCGAACCTAAGTATAAAGAAATTGGTCCCATATCTCTATGTGTCATTTTAAACCATGCTCTTGCGAATGCATCTTCGAATTCAGTAGGGTTATCTCTAAAACGTTTTGAAATTTTTAAATAATCTGGAAACATTTTCAATGCCATATCTGCAGTTGTCATCATCAAATCTTTATTTTTTGATGCATCATGTGCAGAAGGTGCCATATCAGGATTAGAAGTCGCAGTTGGTTTCCATTGATTTGCTCCAGCAGGACTCTTTGTTAACTCCCAATCATAGTCTAATAAAACTCTGAAAAAATCATGGTCCCATTTATCTGGATTTGGTGTCCAAGCTCCTTCAACACCACTCGTTATTGTATCATCTCCTTTTCCTGTTCCAAAAGTATTTTTCCAACCTTTACCTTGTTCTTCTATACTTGCTGCTTCAGGTTCTCTTCCAACGTATTTGTCAGGATCAGCAGCACCATGCGCTTTACCAAATGTATGACCACCTGCAACTAATGCTACAGTTTCTTCATCATTCATTGCCATACGAGCAAAAGTTTCTCGAATATCAATTGCAGATTTTAATGGGTCAGGATTTCCGTTAGGTCCTTCAGGATTTACATAGATTAATCCCATTTGAACTGCTCCAAGAGGGTTCTCTAAGTCTCTTTCGCCAGTATAACGCTTATCTCCAAGCCATTCGGTTTCTGCTCCCCAATATATATCTTGTTCTGGTTCCCATACATCTGCTCTTCCACCTCCAAAACCAAAAGTTTCAAATCCCATAGATTCTAGTGCACAATTCCCAGCAAGTATCATTAAATCAGCCCAAGAAATTTTGTTGCCATATTTTTGTTTAATAGGCCATAATAGTAAACGTGCTTTGTCTAAATTCCCATTATCTGGCCAACTATTTAATGGAGCAAAACGCTGTGAACCAGAGCCTGCTCCACCACGACCATCTTGAATTCTATAGGTACCAGCACTATGCCAAGCCATTCTTATAAATAAACCACCATAATGACCGTAATCTGCTGGCCACCAATCTTGTGAGTCTGTCATTAATTTGTAAAGGTCATCTTTCAATGCCTTTAGATCAAGTGACTTAAATTCTCTTGCATAATCAAAACCTGTATTCATTGGATCAGATTTTGATGAGTTTTGGCGAAGAATATTTAACTTCAACTGGTTTGGCCACCATTCTTTGTTAGATGTTCCACCACCAGCACTTTGTTTTTGTCCTCCATTCATATAAGGACACTTGCTTACATCTCCATTATTGTTATCCATAATATTTTAATTGATTTTAATTATACATTTTTACAAAATTAATCATTTTTCAAAGTATTTACATGATTATAGATTGTATATTTTTATTTGCTAGTTGAATCTACCATCGCAAGATTCAACTAATAAGTGCAACAGTTTTTAAATATCGGAATTTTTAGATTCCGATATTTGTAAAAAAACTGATTGTCGATGAATTATAAGCAATTAACCGACGCTCAAAGATATAAAATAGAAGTGTTATTAAAAGAGAATTATTCTAAAACTAGCATTGCAAATATTTTAGGAGTCAATAGAAGTACGATTTATAGAGAATTAAAACGGAACAGTAAAAAGCGAACATATAATGCAGAGCATGCACAAGAAATAAGTGTAGAGCGTAAAAAGGAGGCTTATAAACATGCTGTATTTGATATTAATATGAAGCGATACATTGATAAGAAATTGTGTTTTTATCAATGGTCTCCTGAACAAATAGTAGGAAAATGTGCTATTGAAAAAAGAGCCATGATAAGTGTAGAAAGAATTTATCAATACATCTATCAAGATCAAATTAAAGGAGGTCTGCTATATACTCACTTGAGAACAGCAAGGCGTTGGAGAAGAAAACGATTAAATAGAAAACATCAAAGAGGCAAAATACCAAATAGAGTAATGATAGATAAAAGACCAGAACTCGTTAATAAAAAAGAGCGCTATGGTGATTGGGAAGTTGATACTATTATAGGGAAAAATCATAAAAGTGCAATTTTAACATTAACAGAGCGAAAAAGTCAATTTGAATTAATGGTAAAAACCAATGGAACAAAAGCAAATTCTATCAAAAAACAAATGATAAACATATTGGCCCCTTTTAAAGAGTATGTAAAGACTATAACATCTGATAACGGAAAAGAATTTACTTTACAGCAAGAAATTGCTAAGAAGTTAGATGCTGACTTTTACTTTGCAGACCCGTATAGTCCATGGCAAAGAGGTTTGAATGAGTACAACAACAAACTTATAAGACAATATTTACCAAAGAAAACAGATTTTAATTTAATCTCAAATGAGTATATAAATATGATTATCAATAAATTAAACAATAGACCAAGAAAATTATTAGGTTATAAAACACCTAATGAAGTATTTTTAATTAATTTTAACCAAAACTGTCGCACTTAATACTTGAACTTAAGATCTAAAAAATAAATTAAACAGTACTTGAATTAATAGAAATTAATTGTACATTTGCACACTCTTAAAAAGAGAGTTTAACAAATAAAAAACGTAAATAATAACAAATTAGTATGCCAACTATACAACAATTAGTGCGCAAAGGAAGAACCAGTAAAACTAAGAAGAGTAAATCGGTAGCTTTAAATTCATGTCCTCAACGGAGAGGAGTATGTACTCGTGTTTACACAACGACACCTAAAAAACCTAACTCAGCAATGAGAAAAGTTGCAAGGGTTCGTTTGACAAACGGAAACGAGGTAAATGCATATATTCCTGGAGAAGGACATAATTTACAAGAGCACTCGATAGTATTAGTTAGAGGGGGAAGAGTTAAAGATTTACCTGGAGTTAGATACCACATAGTTCGTGGAGCATTAGATACTGCTGGTGTTGAGGGAAGAACTCAACGTCGATCTAAATATGGAGCAAAACGGCCAAAGTAAATTTATTAAAACTATTAATGTAAAGACATGAGAAAAAGAAGAGCCAAAAAAAGAATTCTTTTACCAGATCCGAAGTTTAATGATCAAATGGTAACACGTTTTGTAAACAACTTAATGTGGGATGGTAAAAAATCAACAGCTTTTAAAGTATTTTATGATGCGTTAGACATTGTAGAAGAAAAGAAACAAGATGAAGAAAAATCAGCATTAGAAATATGGAAAGATGCTTTAGGTAATGTGATGCCTCAAGTAGAAGTACGTAGCCGTCGTGTTGGAGGGGCAACCTTTCAGATTCCAATGCAAATAAGACCAGATCGTAAGATTTCTATGGCAATAAAATGGTTGATTTCATATACAAGAAAACGTAATGAAAAAACAATGGCACAAAAATTAGCTGCTGAAATTTTAGCTGCTGCAAAAGAAGAAGGTGCTGCTGTTAAAAAGAGAGCTGATGTTCATAAGATGGCAGAAGCTAATAAAGCGTTTTCACACTTTAGATTTTAATTAGAAATGGCAAGAGATTTAAAATATACAAGAAATATTGGGATTGCTGCTCATATTGATGCTGGTAAAACAACCACAACGGAGCGTATCCTTTATTATACAGGTGTTTCTCATAAAATTGGAGAAGTGCATGATGGTGCTGCAACAATGGACTGGATGGAACAAGAGCAGGAAAGAGGTATTACAATTACTTCTGCAGCAACAACTTGTACATGGCAGTTTCCAACCGAAAATGGTGAGCCAACTGCAGATGCAAAAGGATACCATTTTAATATTATAGATACTCCAGGACATGTTGATTTTACAGTTGAAGTAAATCGTTCTTTACGTGTTTTAGACGGTTTAGTATTCTTGTTTAGTGCAGTTGATGGTGTTGAGCCACAATCTGAAACTAACTGGAGACTTGCAGATAACTACAAAGTTCCAAGAATTGGTTTTGTAAATAAAATGGACCGTCAAGGTTCTAACTTTTTGGCAGTTTGTCAACAAGTAAAAGATATGTTAAAATCAAATGCGGTGCCAATTGTTTTAAGTATTGGTGACGAAGAAAATTTTAAAGGTGTTGTAGATTTAGTAAAAAATCGTGCGATTATATGGCATGATGAAACTCAAGGAGCAACTTTTGATGTTATTGAGATTCCTGAAGATATGAAGGAAGATTCTGCTAAATATAGAGCTTTATTGATAGAAGAAGTAGCGAGTTACGATGAGAATTTATTAGAAAAATTCATGGAAGATGAAGATTCTATTACAGAAGAAGAGGTGCACAATGCACTTCGTGCTGCTGTAATGGATATGGCAATCATTCCTATGATTTGTGGTTCTGCATTTAAAAATAAAGGCGTTCAGTTCTTATTAGATGCTGTATGTCGTTATTTACCATCTCCTTTAGATAAAGAAGGTATTGTTGGTCTTAATCCAAATACTGATAGAGAAGAAATTCGTAAGCCAGATGTTAAGGAGCCTTTTGCTGCTTTGGCATTTAAAATTGCTACCGATCCTTTTGTTGGTCGTTTAGCATTCTTTAGAGCATATTCTGGTCGTTTAGATGCAGGTTCTTATATTTTGAATAACCGCTCAGGTAAAAAAGAACGTATTTCAAGAATTTACCAAATGCACTCTAACAAACAGAATGCAATTGAATATATTGAGGCTGGAGATATTGGAGCGGCTGTAGGTTTTAAAGATATTAAAACTGGAGATACAATGACTGATTTAAAGCATCCTATTGTTTTAGAATCAATGGATTTTCCAGATCCAGTAATTGGTATTGCGGTTGAGCCTAAAACAAAAGTAGATGTTGATAAATTAGGTATGGCTTTAGCTAAATTAGCTGAAGAAGATCCAACTTTTCAAGTAAAAACGGATGAGGCTTCAGGTCAAACAATTATTTCAGGAATGGGAGAGTTGCACTTAGATATTATTGTAGATAGATTAAAGCGTGAATTTAAAGTTGAAGTGAACGAAGGTGAGCCTCACAGGTAGAATATAAAGAAGCGTTAACTAGAATGGCTGAACATAGAGAAACTTATAAAAAACAATCTGGTGGTCGTGGTAAATTTGGTGATATTTCATTTGAAATGGGTCCTGCGGATGATGATTTCAAAGGGCCAGGATTACAATTTGAAGATAAAATAAAAGGTGGTCGTATTCCTAAAGAATTTATTCCTTCTGTAGAAAAAGGTTTTAAGGCTGCCATGAAAAATGGTCCTTTGGCTGGATTCGAAATGGATACAATGAAGTAACTCTTAAGGATGGTTCTTTCCACGCTGTAGATTCTGATGCACTTGTCTTTTGAATTGGCTGCAAAATTAGGCTACAAGGCTGCTGCGAAAGCTATCGGGTGCCTGTAATTCTTGAACCAATTATGAAAATGGAAGTGGTAACACCTGAAGAAAATATGGGTGATATTGTTGGAGATCTTGAACCGTAGAAGAGGTCAAGTGAATTCTATGGATGATAGAGCTGGTGCTAAAGTTGTAAAAGCCAATGTGCCATTATCAGAAATGTTTGGTTATGTAACTACATTAAGAACATTATCATCTGGTAGAGCTACATCAACAATGGAATTTTCACATTATGCACAAACTCCGGCTAATATTGCAGAAGAAGTAATAACTAAAGCAAAAGGTTAATCTCTAAATTATAAAAGATGAGTCAAAAAATTAGAATAAAATTAAAATCGTACGATTACAATTTAGTAGATAAATCTGCTGAGAAAATCGTTAAAACGGTAAAAAATACAGGTGCAGTTGTAAATGGACCAATTCCATTACCAACTCATAAAAAGATTTTTACAGTGTTGCGTTCACCACACGTAAACAAAAAATCAAGAGAACAATTCCAATTGAGTTCTTATAAAAGGTTGTTAGACATTTATAGTTCATCATCAAAAACTATTGATGCGTTAATGAAACTTGAACTTCCAAGTGGAGTAGAAGTAGAAATTAAAGTATAAGTCATTGTTTTCAAGTTCGAAAATGAACTTAATGATGGGTTGCAAATTAGTCGGCCGAACGCAGGTGATTCGGAATTTCAAAGAATAAACCAAAAGAATTCTTTTGGTAACATGTCCGGAGCGGTTGACGAAGGAAAAACGAAAAAATACATTCAGGGTTGAAGTATTTTGACCCTGTTTTTTTTAGTGAGAATCCAATTTTTGTAGAAAAATTGTTTCGAACTAATGCCGCCAAGGCGGAATGAAATAAAAATAGAATAATAATAATTAATAATAAAAATTAAATATGTCTGGGTTAATAGGAAGAAAAATCGGAATGACCAGCTTATTTGATGAAAACGTGGAAAGAATATTCCATGTACAGTAATCGAAGCAGGTCCATGCGTAGTTACCCAAGTCAGAACCGAAGAGGTTGACGGGTACAATGCCCTTCAGCTTGGTTTCGATGACAAGAAGGCAAAAAGCTCTAATAAAGCTTTAGATGGTCACTTTAAAAAAGCGGGTACCACTAGCCAAGAAGAAAAGTTGTCGAATTTCAAGGGTTTGATGAGGAGTACAATTTAGGAGATCAATAACAGTTGAGCACTTTTTATTGAAGGTGAGTATGTTGATATATCAGCAACATCAAAAGGTAAAGGATTTCAAGGTGTTGTAAAACGTCACGGTTTTGCCGGAGTAGGTCAAGCTACTCATGGTCAGCATAACCGTTTAAGAGCACCAGGATCAATTGGTGCAGCATCATATCCTGCAAGAGTATTCAAAGGAATGCGAATGGGAGGAAGAATGGGTGGAAAAAAAGTTACAGTTCAAAATTTAAGAGTTTTAAAAGTAGTTCCTGAAAAGAACCTACTTGTGGTTAAGGGATGTGTTCCTGGTCATAAAAACACTTATGTAATTATTCAGAAATAATGAAAGTATCAGTTTTAGACATACAAGGAAAAGATACAGGTAGAAAAGTTGAACTTTCTGATACTGTATATCGGAATTGAGCCAAACGATCATGCAATATATTTAGATGTAAAGCAACATTTGGCTAATAAAAGACAAGGAACTCACAAGTCTAAAGAAAGAGCAGAGATTAAAGGATCTACAAGAAAGATAAAAAAGCAAAAAGGAACAGGTACAGCTCGTGCAGGAAGTATTAAATCTCCAGTTTTTAGGGGTGGAGGTCGTGTTTTTGGACCAAGACCAAGAAATTATTCTTTTAAATTGAATAAAGGACTTAAGAAATTAGCGCGTAAATCTGCATTGAGTGTGCAAGCAAAAGATAGTAATATTTTGGTAGTTGAAGACTTCAATTTTGAGGCTCCAAAAACTAAAAGCTTTATTGCTGTTTTACAAGGTTTAGGACTTGAGAATAAAAAAGCTTTATTTGTGTTGGGTGATTTAAATAATAATGTATATTTGTCATCACGAAATTTAAAACGTGCAAAAACCATAACTAATTCAGGTTTAAGTACTTACGAAGTTTTAAATGCAAATAAAGTTATTCTTTTAGAGAGTTCTTTAGAAGGAATTGAATCAAATTTAAGAAATAGGTATCAAGATGAGTATTTTAATTAAACCTATTATAACGGAAAAAGCATGACAAATGATAGCGAGTTATTTAATCGTTATGCTTTTGTTGTAATAAAAAAGCTAACAAACTTGAAATCAAAAAGCAGTAGAAAAAGCCTATGGTGTTGCAATTGAACAGTGTTAGAACAATGAACTATCCTGTTCAAAGAGAACTACAAAAATTCACAAAGAGTGGTGTAGTAGCAGGAATGAAAGGAGCTTATAAGAAAGCAATTGTTCAGTTAGCAGAAGGAGAAAACATTGATTTCTATAACAATATCTAAGAATTTAAAAAATGTCAGTTAGAAAATTAAAACCAGTAACACCAGGTCAGCGTTTTAGAGTAGTAAATGGGTTCGACACCATAACTACTGATAAGCCGGAGAAAAGTTTATTGCTCCGAAAAAAAGATCTGGAGGTCGAAATAACAGTGGAAAAATGACAATGCGCTACATAGGTGGTGGTCATAAAAAGAAATATCGTATTATCGATTTTAAAAGAGATAAGAATGGTATTCCTGCTACTGTAAAAACAATTGAATACGATCCAAATCGTACCGCTTTTATTGCATTATTATCTTATGTTGATGGTGAGAAAAGATATGTAATCGCACAAAACGGATTGAAAGTAGGTCAAACAAATTGTTTCAGGTGATGCTGTAGTTCCAGAAATTGGAAATGCAATGCCACTTGGTAAAATTCCATTAGGAACTACAATTTCTTGTATTGAGTTAAGACCTGGACAAGGAGCTGTTATGGCTCGTAGTGCAGGATCGTTTGCTCAATTAATGGCGAAGAGATGGTAAATATGCAACAGTAAAACTACCTTCAGGTGAAACAAGATTAATTTTATTAACTTGTATTGCAACAATTGGAGTTGTGTCTAACTCTGATCATCAATTATTAGTATCTGGTAAAGCAGGTAGATCAAGATGGTTAGGTAGAAGACCTAGAACTAGACCAGTTGTAATGAATCCTGTTGATCATCCAATGGGTGGTGGTGAAGGTAAGTCTTCTGGAGGTCATCCAAGATCAAGAAATGGTATTCCTGCAAAAGGATTCAAGACAAGATCTAAGACCAAGGCGAGTAATAAATATATTTTAGAACGTAGAAAAAAATAATAAGATATGGCACGTTCATTAAAGAAAGGACCTTTTGTTTCATACAAATTGGAAAGAAAAGTTCAAACGAATATAGAATCAGAATAAAAAATCAGTAATCAAAACATGGTCAAGAGCCTCAATGATTACTCCTGATTTTGTTGGTCAAACAATTGCAGTTCACAACGGACGTCAATTTGTTCCAGTATATGTTACTGAAAATATGGTAGGTCATAAATTAGGAGAATTTTCACCAACACGTTCTTATAGAGGACATGGTGCTGACAGAAAAAATAAAGGAAAAAAATTGTAGGTAATCATGGGAGTTCGAAAAAAATTAAGAGCACAACAAATAAAAGAAGAGAAAAAGCAGCTAGCTTTCGCTAAACTTACAGGTTGTCCTACATCACCAAGAAAAATGCGTTTAGTTGCAAATTTAATTAGAGGAGTTGAAGTTGAAAAAGCACTTCAAATCTTAAAATTCAATGCAAAAGAAGCATCAATCAACCTTGAGAAATTATTATTGTCTGCCATTGCAAACTGGCAAGCAAAAAATGAAGATGCAAGTATTGAAGATGCAAATCTATTTGTAAAAGAAATTTTTGTAGATAGTGCAGGAATGTTAAAAAGATTAAGACCAGCACCGCAAGGGCGTGCTCACAGAATTAGAAAACGTTCTAATCACGTGACTTTAGTGTTAGGTAAGTAAAAATGTTCAAAGCAAATAATCAAAGTAGAATGGGACAAAAAACAAATCCAATAGGAAATCGTTTAGGAATTATCAGAGGATGGGAATCTAACTGGTACGGAGGAAATGACTACGGAGATAAATTAGCTGAAGATGATAAAATAAGAAAGTACATACGTGCTAGATTATTTAAAGCAAGTGTATCAAGAGTAATTATTGAGCGCACACTTAAACTTGTAACCGTTACTATCACTACTGCAAGACCTGGTATTATTATTGGGAAAGGTGGTCAAGAGGTAGACAAGTTAAAAGAAGAGCTTAAAAAAATTACAGGAAAAGAAGTTCAAATCAATATTTTTGAAATTAAACGCCCAGAACTTAGATGCAACATTAGTAGCGGCTAGTATTGCTCGTCAAATTGAAATAGAATTTCTTACAGAACGTGCAATCAAAATGGCAATTGCTGCTGCAATAGAATGAATGCTGAAGGAATTAAAGTTCAAATTCAGGTCGTTTAAATGGAGCTGAAATGGCACGTTCTGAACACTACAAAGATGGAAGAATCCCTCTTTCTACTTTTAGAGCCGATATTGATTATGCACTTGTAGAGTCTAATACTACCTATGGAAAATTAGGCGTTAAAGTATGGATTATGAAAGGTGAGGTTTATGGAAAAAGAGAGTTATCATCCACTTAGTAGGTTTTCTAAAAAACAAGGAAAAGGAGACAGAGGCAGAGGAAACCTCAAGAAAGACCAAGTTTATTAACCTCGAAGAAGAAAAGTTAAATTTTTAAAATTTAGAATAAACAAATAAACAAATAAAAATGTTACAGCCAAAGAGAGTTAAATATCGTAAAGTACAGAAAGGGAAAGGGAATATGAAAGGAAATTCTCAATAGAGGACACCAACTTTCAAATGGAATGTTTGGTATTAAATCTTTAGATCAGAATTTACTTACATCTCGTCAAATAGAAGCAGCACGTATTGCAGCAACTCGTCATATGAAAAGAGAAGGTCAGTTATGGATTAAAATATTTCCAGACAAGCCTATTACCAAAAAACCATTAGAAGTACGTATGGGTAAAGGTAAGGGTGCTCCAGAATATTTTGTAGCAGTTGTAAAACCAGGTAGAATTATGTTTGAAGTTGGTGGTGTATCCTGATAGAATTGCAAAAGAAGCATTACGTTTAGCAGCACAAAAACTTCCAGTTAAAACAAAGTTTATCATTGGCAAGAGATTTTGATTTTGAAAACGCTTAATCGATAAGAAGTAATGAAACAGTCAGAAATTAAAGAATTATCAATTGAAGATTTACAAGAGAAACTTGTACAATTGAAAAAAAACTATACTGATCTTAAAATGGCTCATACGATATCACCATTGGAAACACCAATGCAATTGAAAAGCCTTAGAAGAACTGTTGCAAGATTGGCAACAGAATTAACTAATAGAGAAGTACAATAGTATTAAAGATGGAAAAAAGAAATCTTAGAAAAGAGAGAATAGGAGTTGTTTCGAGTAACAAAATGGAGAAATCTATTGTTGTTGCAGAAGTTAAAAAAGTAAAACACCCAATGTACGGAAAATTCGTATTAAAAACGAAAAAGTACGTTGCACATGACGAGACAAATGATTGTAACGAAGGAGATACAGTTAGAATTATGGAAACACGTCCGTTGAGTAAATCGAAATGTTGGAGATTAGTAGAAATCCTAGAAAGAGCTAAATAATTTATTATGTTACAGACAGAATCAAGATTAGGAGTAGCTGACAATACTGGAGCAAAAGAAGTTTTAGTAATTCGTGTTTTAGGAGGAACTAAAAAACGTTATGCTTCAATTGGAGATAAAATAGTTGTTTCTATCAAACAAACTACTCCAAACGGATCAGTGAAAAAAGGACAAGTTGCAAAAGCAGTTGTTGTTCGTACCAAAAAAGAAATCAGAAGAAAGGATGGATCTTATATCCGTTTTGATGATAATGCATGTGTGTTAATCGACAGTACTTCTGGTGAAATGAAAGGAACACGTGTTTTTGGACCAGTAGCAAGAGAACTTCGTGATAAACAATTCATGAAGATTGTATCATTAGCACCTGAAGTGCTTTAATAAACTATAAGAAACGATGGCAAAATTAAAGGTAAAATCAGGAGATACTGTAAGAGTACTTGCTGGAGATCATAAAGGAGAAGAAGGGAAAATTGTAAAAATTTTAACTAAAAAAAATAGAGCGATAGTTGAAGGTGTCAATATAGTATCTAAACACGAAAAACCTAGCGCTGATAACCCTCAAGGAGGAATTATCAAAAAAGAAGCTTCACTGCATATTTCAAATTTAGGTTTGATTGAAGATGGTGCTACTATAAGAGTAGGATACAAAGTAGTGGGAGGCAAAAAAGTTAGAGTATCTAGAAAAACAGATAAAGCGATATAGTTATGGGATATACACCAAGACTTAAAGGAGAATATAATAGTAGAATACTTTCTGCCCTTACAGAAGAGTATAGTTACAAAAATGTAATGCAAGTTCCTAAATTACAAAAAATTGTAATTAGTAAAGGAGTTGGAGCAGCAGTAGCTGATAAGAAATTGATAGATCACGCACTTGAAGAGTTAACAAAAATAACTGGTCAAAAAGCAATCGCTACAATGTCTAAGAAAGATGTTGCAAGTTTTAAATTACGTAAAGGAATGCCAATTGGTGTAAAAGTTACGTTAAGAGGAACTAAAATGTATGAATTCTTAGATAGATTAGTAACAGCTTCGTTACCACGAGTTAGAGATTTCGGAGGTATCAAAGCAACAGGTTTTGATGGTAGAGGAAATTATAACTTAGGTATTACTGAACAAATCATTTTTCCAGAAATTGATATTGACAAAGTAAATAAAATTGGAGGAATGGATATTACTTTTGTAACATCTGCACCAACAGATAAAGAAGCAAAATCATTATTAACTGAATTAGGATTACCTTTTAAAAAGAATTAAGAGATGGCTAAAGAATCAATGAAAGCTCGTGAAGTAAAAAGAGCAAAAGTAGTAGCAAAATATGCTGAGAAAAGAAAGGCTTTAAAAGAAGCTGGAGATTACGAAGGATTACAAAAGTTACCTAAAAACGCATCTCCAATTCGTATGCACAATCGTTGCAAATTAACTGGAAGACCAAAAGGTTATATGCGTCAATTTGGAGTATCACGTGTGATGTTCAGACAAATGGCTAATAATGGATTAATTCCAGGAGTAAGAAAAGCTAGTTGGTAAAAAATTATAAATTGGTTTCAGGTTTAACAAAAAGTTAAAAACCAAGACCGCAAATTAATAAATATGTATACAGATCCAATCGCAGATTATCTAACAAGAGTTAGAAATGCAATTAGTGCAGGACACAGAGTAGTAGAAATCCCTTCTTCGAATGTGAAGAAAGAGATTACGAAGATTTTGTTTGATCAAGGATATGTTTTAAGTTACAAATTTGAAGATTCTTCAGTACAAGGATCAATCAAAATAGCCTTAAAATATGACAGACAGACAAAAGAATCTGTAATTAAAAATATTGAAAGAATTAGTAAACCAGGATTGCGTAAATACGCAGGTGCTTCAGAAATGCCAAGAGTATTGAATGGGTTAGGTATTGCAATAGTTTCTACTTCACACGGAGTAATGACTAATAAGCAAGCAACTCGTGAAAATGTTGGAGGAGAAGTATTATGTCACGTATATTAAAAGATAACTAAAGATGTCAAGAATAGGAAATAGCCCAATAACACTTCCAGAAGGAGTAACTTTAGATATTAATAACGATGTTATTACTGTCAAAGGAAAATTGGGAGAGTTATCTCAAGAGATTAAAGATATAACAGTTAAAGTTGAAGATGGAACGGTTTCATTACAAAGACCATCAGAAAGTAAAGATCATAAAGCAAAGCATGGTTTATACAGAGCTTTAATAAACAATATGGTTGAAGGAGTTACCAAAGGGTGGTCAAAAGAATTAGAATTAGTTGGAGTAGGATATAGAGCAAGTAATCAAGGTCAAAAACTTGATTTAGCTTTAGGTTTTTCTCACAGTATAGTTTTAAACATTGCTCCTGAGGTAAAAGTTGAAACTGTATCAGAAAAAGGTAAAAACCCAATTATAAAATTATCTTCACCAGACAAACAATTGGTTGGTCAAGTAGCGGCAAAGATTCGTTCATTCCGTCCGCCAGAGCCTTATAAAGGTAAGGGAGTTAAGTTTGTAGGAGAAGTATTAAGAAAAAAAGCAGGTAAAACTGCATAATTTATAGAAATTATGGCATTATCAAAGCTAGAAAGAAGGCAAAGAATTAAGTATAGAATCAGAAGGATTGTTTCTGGAACTGCATCTAAACCAAGATTATCAGTTTTTAGAAGTAACAAAGAAATCTATGCTCAATTGATAAATGATGAGGCAGGAGCTACAGTAGCATCAGTTTCATCAAGAGATAAAGCAATTGCTTCAGGATCAAAAGGAGAAGTTGCAACTGCCGTTGGAAAAGCAATTGCTGAAGCAGCATCAAAAGCAGGTGTAGAAGCATGTGCTTTTGACAGAAACGGTTATTTGTATCACGGTAGAGTAAAAATTCTAGCAGAAGCTGCAAGAGAAGCAGGATTAAAATTTTAATTAGGTATTATGTATAAAGCATACAAGAATATAGAGAGAGTTAAGCCAAGTGGTTTAGAGTTAAAAGATCATTTAGTTGGTGTACAGCGTGTTACTAAAGTAACAAAAGGAGGTAGAGCCTTTGGATTTTCTGCAATTGTTGTTGTAGGAGATGGTAATGGAGTTGTAGGTCAAGGTTTAGGAAAATCTAAAGATGTAGCATCAGCAATTGCAAAAGCAATTGAAGACGCAAAGAAAAATTTAGTAAGAATACCTATTATCAAACAAACGCTACCTCATGAACAAAAAGGGAAGTTTGGTGGAGCAAGAGTATTCTTGAAACCAGCATCTCACGGTACAGGAGTTATTGCAGGAGGTGCAGTACGTGCGGTATTAGAATCAGTAGGTGTACATGATGTATTATCAAAGTCACAAGGTTCTTCTAACCCTCACAACGTAGTAAAAGCAACATTTGATGCTTTATTAAGATTGCGTAGTGCAAGCACCATTGCTAAGCAAAGAGGTGTTTCTTTGGATAAAGTTTTTAACGGATAAGCATAAGCGTAAAGTACATAAAGCAATTCAGAAATGAAAAGAATTAGAGTAAAACAAGTTAAAAGTAAGATAAGACGTCCTCAGAATCAAAAGAGAACGTTAGAAGCATTAGGCTTACGTAAGATTGATCAGGTTGTAGAACATGTTGCTACACCAACAATCCTTGGAATGGTAAAAACAGTTAATCACTTAGTTTCTGTAGAAGAAATTAAATAATAGATATATAGTAGTTATGGCATTAAATAACTTAAAACCGGCAGCAGGTTCTGTAAAAGGAGCAGCAAAAAGAATAGGTAGAGGACAAGGATCTGGTAAAGGTGGAACCGCAACAAGAGGTCACAATGGTCAAAAATCTCGTTCAGGATATTCTAAAAAAGTAGGATTTGAAGGAGGTCAAATGCCTTTGCAAAGACGTGTACCTAAGTTTGGATTTACAAATATAAACCGTAAGGAATTTGTAGGTGTAAACTTAGACAAGATTCAAGAATATGTAGATGCAGGACGTATCAAAGATACTGTTGATATGGCAGTACTGGTTGAAAATCGTTTGGCTCGTCAAAATGATTTAGTAAAGATATTGGGAAGAGGAGAATTAAAAGCGAAGTTAAACATTACAGTTCATAAATTTACTGCAACAGCGAAAGCAGCTATTGAAGCAGCAGGGGGAGAAGCAGTAACGTTATAATATTTTTTATTGATGAAAAAATTTATAGAAACAGTTAAGAACATTTGGTCAATTGAAGATTTGAGGGAAAAGATATTTATGACTCTTTTCTTAATGGTTATATATAGACTTGCAGCACAAGTAACTTTACCAGGATTAGATGGTGGAATTATTGCTGATGCTATGAGTGGTTCTGGAGGTAACAAAGGGATCTTAGGAATGATTAACATGTTTACTGGTGGAGGTTTTTCAAGTGCATCATTAATGGCGCTTGGAGTAATGCCATATATTTCTGCATCTATTGTAGTTCAGTTAATGGGAATCGCAATTCCTTATTTACAGAAATTAAAGAAAGATGGAGAAAGTGGTCAAAAGAAAACAACACAGATTACGCGTTGGTTAACAATAGCAATTACCTTGGTTCAAGGACCTGCATATATTGCAAACCTTGGAAATATTGGTATTCCAGAAAATGCATTTTTAATTGGGCATGGAGGAATGTTTTGGTTTACATCAATGATATTATTAACTACAGGATCAATATTTGCAATGTGGTTAGGAGAAAAAATCACAGATAAAGGAATTGGTAATGGTATTTCATTATTGATTATGATTGGTATTATTGCTGGTCTTCCAGGAGCATTTGCACAGGAACTATTGGCTAAGACTACAAATGGTGGAGCAGGTGGAATGATGATGGTTTTAATCGAAATCATTGTATGGTTTGCTGTAATTGCAGCATGTGTATATTTAGTAACAGCAATTCGTAAGGTTTCTGTACAGTATGCAAGAAAAACAGTTGCAGGTACAGTACGTAATGTTGCAGGAGCAAGACAATACTTACCATTAAAGTTAAACTCTGCAGGAGTTATGCCAATCATCTTTGCGCAAGCAATTATGTTTGTTCCTGGCGCAATTCAACAAGCTAATTTTAGTTCAGATGGAGTTAAAAGTTTTGCAGGATATTTTAGTGACTTTAATGGTTTTGGTTATAATGCATTATTTGCTTTCTTAATTATTGTATTTAGTTATTTCTATACAGCGATAACTGTTAATACAAATGAAATGGCAGATTCATTAAAGAGAAGTAACGGTTTTATTCCAGGAGTTAGACCAGGAAAAGAAACAGGAGATATGTTAGATAGAATTCTTTCATTGATTACTTTTCCAGGATCTTTATTCTTGGCATTATTAGCAATATTACCTGCTTTTGTTGTTAAGTTTGGAGTACAACAAGGATGGTCAATGTTTTATGGTGGTACATCATTATTGATTATGGTTGGAGTAGCAATTGATACGATACAACAAATAAATGCACATTTATTAAACCGTCATTATGATGGCTTAATGAAAACAGGAACTAAGAGAAAATCAGTAGCATAATGGCAAAACAACCAGCAATAGAACAAGATGGAACTATAACGGAAGCATTGTCAAATGCAATGTTTCGTGTAGAACTTGAAAATGGACATATTGTTACAGCACATATTTCAGGTAAGATGCGTATGCATTACATTAAATTATTACCAGGAGATAAGGTGAAGTTAGAAATGAGCCCTTACGATTTAACAAAAGCAAGAATTACTTATAGATATTAAAAAATAAACGATGAAAGTTAGAGCATCAATAAAGAAGAGAAGTGCCGAGTGCAAGATTGTACGCAGAAAAGGCAGATTATATGTAATCAACAAAAAGAATCCTAGATTTAAACAAAGACAAGGATAATTATGGCAAGAATAGCAGGTATAGACATCCCAAAGAATAAAAGAGGAGTTATAGCATTAACTTACATTTTTGGAATTGGAAGAAGCAGATCAAAAGAAATTTTAGATGCTGCAAAAGTTGACGAGAGTATTAAAGTTCAAGATTGGTCAGATGATCAAATAGCATCAATTAGAGAGCAAGTAGGAACATTTACTATCGAAGGTGAATTACGTTCAGAAACTCAATTAAACATCAAACGTCTTATGGATATTGGTTGTTATAGAGGTATTCGTCACAGAACTGGATTACCTTTGAGAGGTCAAAGAACTAAAAATAATTCCAGAACAAGAAAAGGGAAACGTAAAACAGTAGCTAACAAAAAGAAAGCAACTAAATAATAACTAAAATAGTATGGCAAAAACAACGAAAAAACGTAAAGTTATTGTTGAGGCAGTTGGTGAAGCTCACATAACAGCATCATTTAACAATATCATTATTTCTTTGACAAACAAAAGAGGTGATGTAATTTCTTGGTCATCTGCAGGTAAAATGGGTTTTAGAGGTTCTAAAAAAAATACTCCTTATGCAGCCCAAACTGCCGCTGAAGATTGTGCAAAAGTAGCTCACGAAGCAGGTTTAAGAAAAGTGAAAGCTTATGTAAAAGGACCTGGAAATGGAAGAGAAAATGCAATGAGAACACTACATAACAGCGGAATTGAAGTAACAGAAATTATTGATGTTACACCAATGCCACATAATGGATGTAGACCTCCAAAAAGAAGAAGAGTATAATTAAATTAATTCTAATAATAGGAATAAGATTATCGAAGGAGATTAAGCCTTAATTCATAATCCCTATTAAAATAAACAAAGAAATGGCAAGATATACAGGACCAACAACTAAAATTGCTCGTAAATTCGGAGAAGCAATTTATGGAGCGGATAAGTCTTTTGAAAAAAGAAACTTTCCTCCAGGACAACACGGTAATAACAGAAGGAGAGGTAAAAAATCTGAATACGCTGTACAATTACAAGAAAAACAAAAAGCAAAATACACGTACGGTATTTTAGAACGTCAATTTAGAGGATTGTTTAAAAAAGCATCAGCAAGTAGAGGAATTACAGGTGAGGTGTTATTACAATTATGTGAATCACGTTTAGACAATGTAGTATTCCGTTTAGGAATTGCTCCAACTCGTAGAGGCGCTAGACAATTAGTATCACACAGACATATTACTGTAAATGGAGAATTGGTAAATATACCATCATTTGCTTTAAAAGTAGGAGATGTAATTGCAGTAAGAGAAAAATCTAAATCTTTAGAAGCTGTCGAAAGATCATTGGCTAATAGTAGCCATGCATCTGAGTGGTTAACTTGGAATGACGATACACTCCAAGGTACATTTGTAAGTGTTCCAGAAAGATTACAAATAACAGAAAATATTAACGAACAATTTATTGTAGAGTTGTACTCTAAATAATTTTAAATATCAATATAAACAAACTATGGCAATTTTAAATTTTCAAAAACCTGATAAAGTAATATTGATTGATTCTACTGATTTTGAAGGTAGATTTGAGTTTAGACCTTTAGAGCCAGGATTTGGATTGACAATTGGTAATGCCTTAAGAAGAGTTTTATTATCTTCTTTAGAAGGATACGCTATTACGTCAATTCGTGTAGAAGGTGTTGAACATGAATTTTCAACAATCAAAGGTATTGTAGAAGATGTTACTGAAATCATTTTGAATTTAAAACAAGTTCGTTTTAAAAATCAAATTGAAGAAACAGAAAAAGAAACAGTAAGTGTTTCACTTTCTAATCAAGAACAATTAACTGCAGGAGACTTACAAAAATACATTTCAGGATTTCAAGTATTAAATCCAGATTTGGTTATTTGTAATATGGAAAAATCTGTGAAATTACAATTCGAACTTACTATTGAAAAAGGGAGAGGTTTTGTAGCAGCAGAAGAAAATAAAAAATCGAATGTAGCATTAGGAACTATTTTTACAGATTCAATTTACACTCCAATAAAGAATGTAAAGTATGCTGTAGAAAACTTCCGTGTAGAGCAAAAAACGGATTACGAAAAATTAGTATTTGATATTAAAACTGATGGATCTATTTCTCCACAAGATGCTTTAACTGAGGCTGCTAAAATTTTAATTCACCACTTTATGTTGTTCTCTGATGAGAGAATTACTTTAGAGGCGGATGAGATAGCACAAACTGAGACATATGATGAAGAATCATTACATATGAGACAACTTCTTAAAACGAAGTTAGTTGATATGGACTTGTCAGTAAGAGCGTTGAACTGTTTAAAAGCAGCAGAAGTAGATACATTAGGTGATTTAGTGTCATTTAACAAAAATGACTTGATGAAGTTCCGTAACTTCGGGAAGAAATCTCTAACAGAACTTGATGAATTAGTTAATGTTAAAGGATTGAATTTCGGAATGGATTTAAGTAAATACAAATTAGATAAAGAATAATTCTGCGATGAGACACGGAAAGAAATTTAATCACTTAGGAAGAACAACATCGCACAGAAAAGCGATGTTATCAAATATGGCATGTTCATTAATTGAGCACAAGCGTATTAATACAACTGTTGCAAAAGCAAAAGCATTGCGTCAATATGTTGAGCCATTAATTACTAAATCTAAAAGCGATACTACACACAACCGTAGAATTGTATTTAGTTATTTAAGAAATAAATATGCAGTTACTGAATTATTTAAAGAAGTATCAGTAAAAGTTGCAGATCGTCCAGGAGGATATGTAAGAATTATCAAAATGGGAAATCGTCAAGGAGATAATGCTTCTATGGCAATGGTAGAATTGGTTGATTATAACGAAATCTACAATCCAAATAGTAAGAAGAAGAAAAAATCTACACGTAGAGGTAGAACTAAAAAAGCCGAAGCAATAGTGGAGGTTCCAACATTTTCTGAATCTGAAACTACTGAAGAAGAATAAATGATGATAAATCATTAATAATATTAAAAGGATATACTAAATTTAGTTTATCCTTTTTTTTATATTTGAAAACGAAATTTTAACACACCTAACGTGAATTACAAACAACAAAAAAAAGCAATATTACTCCTTGAAGACGGAACAATATTTGAAGGAAAATCTATAGGCATAGAAGGTACAGCATTTGGAGAAATCTGTTTCAATACAGGGATGACAGGCTATCAAGAGATATTTACAGATCCTTCTTATTATGGTCAAATGATGTTGACGACAAATGCACATATTGGAAATTATGGCGTAAACGAAGATGAAATAGAATCAGATTCTATAAAAATTTCAGGATTGATTTGTAGAAATTTCAGTTATAATTACTCAAGAGATAAAGCGACAGATTCGTTAGAAAACTATTTTAAAAAGCACAATTTGATTGCTATTTCTGAAGTTGATACACGTGCAGTTGTAAGGTATATTAGAGATAAAGGAGCTATGAACTCAGTAATTTCTACGGATGTTGATGCTATAGAAAGCCTTAAAAAACAATTGGCAGCACAACCAAATATGGAAGGTTTAGAATTGGCTTCAAAAGTGTCAACAAAAGAGCCTTATGTTGTGGGTAATGTTGATGCAAAGTTTAAAATTTCGGCATTAGATATAGGTATAAAGAAAAATATTATTCGCAATTTGGTAAAAAGAGATTGTCAAGTAAAAGTGTTCCCATATAACGCTTCTTTTGAAGAATTAAAAAGTTTTAATCCAGATGGATATTTCTTGTCTAATGGTCCTGGAGACCCAACGCCATTAGTAGATGCGCAAAAAGTTGCTAAAGAAATTATTAAAAGAGATTTGCCACTTTTCGGGATATGTTTAGGACATCAAGTAATTGCTTTAGCCAATGGAATTAAAACCTATAAAATGCATAATGGTCATAGAGGAATCAACCATCCTATCAAGAATTTGATTACAGGAAAAGGAGAAATAACCTCGCAAAACCACGGATTTGTAGTTGATAAAGAATCACTTAAAAAGAATAAAAATTTTGAACTAACACATATTCATTTAAACGATGACACAGTTGCAGGAATGCGTATGAAATCTAAAAATTGTTTTTCCGTTCAATACCATCCAGAGGCGAGTCCTGGACCACACGATTCTGCATATTTGTTTGATGCGTTTATTGAGAATATGGAGAAGTAGGGTTGTGACACTCGACTTTCTCAATTATTTTTACTAACTTTATCTATTGTACGATAAAGTCAATTAAAACTGAATTTATCTTTACTCCGATTACATGAAATTAACAATACAGAATAGTTATATCTTCAATGAATAAAACAACAACTACTTATAAATGCTTCAAAAAATGGTATTATCAATATTTTAAAACAGAAGCCAATACGAGATTAACAAAGATGAATTGATAACTGAAATATTAATTAAAAACGGTTTTAAACTCAATTATACGTCAACAAAGCAAGAAGAATTAAGAAAAATGAAATTCTGTTTGCAACAGATGTAGATAAAGAAATCCTTTTTATTGCAGACGAAACAGTAGAACGTTTCAAAACACATACAGACCAAAAAATGGAATATAAAACACGCAATGGGAGATAGGTTTAATGCTTTTTAAAACATAACAAATATGAACAATAAAGTAATTAATTTGTTTGGGAATAACAAGGTAATTCCCAACACTGGAGTTAAATATTCAAAATTGTTAGAGCAGTTTATGAGTCCTTTTATCAGCAGCTTTGAAGATTATGAATACATGGAAGATATTTTTGAGTTTGCCATAAATGCTTGGAATATGGCTAATATAAATAGGATTCTGCCAAAAGGGGAAGTTGAAAAAGCAATGAATTCAATACAACAAGAAGGAGAAGATATTTCCTTACTGAAAAAAATGACAGCCCATAAGGAGGAAAATTTTAAAGCGTTTACCAATTTTATAGTAGATTTCGAATTAAAAGAAACCCAAGCAGGAGAAGATCCCATACTAAGTGTTGTGACCCAAGATAAAGAAGCTTATTTATCTAATATGATGGATACTTTAGAGAATGAAGTTACCCAGGATGATTTTGAAGAAAATTATATTAATCGTAGTGCAATTATTCTAAAACCACAACAACCATTTATAGATTGGTATTCTAATTTGAATCCAGAAGATGATTTTGAAGAAGAGATTGAAGAAACCAACATTTATTTAGTTGATGCTGGAATTGATAATGTTGAAAAATGGCTAAAAAAGAAATTTGATAGGTTTTTTAAGATGGAATTAGATGAATGGCATTCCAATAAAAAAGAATGGCCGCAAAGACGTAATTACAAAATGTTTAACCTTTGGTTTCGAGTTGAAATATCAGAAATGATTTATGATTTAGAAAAAAAACCGGTTCTAAAATTAGAATAATCAACCATTTTAAACCTGAAAATGAAAATACCATTAAACGAATTTGAGCAACTTATTGATGAACGTATCCTTAAAAGAGGATTGTCCTATTTTAAAGGTGGTGCAATAACCAATTTTTTAGAAATTGCATCTGGAGAGTATGAAGCCATTGTTTCGGGAACGGAAGAATATACCGTCCAATTAGAAATAAGTAACAATATAATTACTGAGCATAATTGTGATTGTCCTTACGATATGGGACCCGTTTGTAAACACGTAGTTGCTACAATTTTCCATTTGCAACAAGATGAGTTAGAACTGAATCAACCCAATTTCACTATTCCTAAAAAGAAAAAGACAAAGTCTATTTCTCAACAAGTTAAAGAATTGCTAAAAGCAATTTCACATAACGAATTGATAGAATTTGTTCAGGAAAACAGTAAAAAGGATAAGAAATTTAGAAATTATTTTTTAGCATCTTTTGGACATCTGAGTCAAAATCAATCCAAAGAATTTTATCAAAAACAAATTCATTCTATTTTACAATCAGCAACAGGTAGAGACGGTTGGATTGGTTGGTCGGATATGAAATATGTTGTTAATACCACCGAACCGTTTTTAGAAAATGCCGAAAAGTATTTAGTCAATAATAGTTTTGAAAATGTGTTTTTCATCAGTACTGCTCTATTGGAAGAAATGACGGAAGCATTTCAATATGGAGACGATAGTAATGGTGATTTAGGCTATTTTGTAGAATCAGCTATGGAGCTACTCTCAAAATTAACGCAAGAGAAACTCACTAAAGCTTTGAAAGAGGAAATGTTTGAGTATTGTATTTATTCCTTTAACCAAAAACTATTTCAAGGTTGGAATTGGCATTTAGGAATGCTTCATATAGCTTGTGAATTAATTGAAAAAGAAAGTGATGCAGACATCATACTTAGTTGTTTGGATACCATTAATGGTGAGTATGAACGAGAACGAGCTCAATCCTTTAAACTAGATTTATTAAGAAAGTTTAAAGGTGAAAAAGAAGTAGAAAAGTATATTGAAAAACACATTTCAAATTCTTCAATAAGAACTAAAGAGATAGCAAAAGCATTTGAAAACAATAACTTTGAAAGAGTGATAAAACTTTCAAAAGACGGAATTAAATGTGATGAAAAAGATAAACATGGTTTAGTTAAGATTTGGTATGATTGGTTGCTTAAAGTTGCTCAAGCTGAAAACGACACAAATAAAATAATAGAATACGCAAGATTTAGATTAATTAATAATTTTGGGAGTACACAAGATTATTATCAAATTTTAAGAACAATGTTGAAGATAAATATTGGCATCCATTTTTAGAAGAAATAATAAAAGAAATTACTCCAAAAACGAGATGGAGATATACAGAGTTAATACGAAAAATTTACATAAAAGAACAATGGTGGGATAGGTTGTTTTTGATGCTCAAACAAAATCTTTCTATGAAGAATATTCAGCAAAATGAGCAGTATTTATCAAAAGATTATTCTTCTGAATTGGTTGAACTTTACAGCGATAGAATTATAAATTATGTTGAACAATATATAGGAAGAAATCATTACCAGACTGCTTGCAGGTATTTACGCAGAATGAAAAAATTGGGAGGAAATGACAGAGTTAATGAATTAATAGAATTGTTTAGACAACAATATCCACGACGTAGAGCTTTAATGGACGAATTAAATCGAGTATAAATGCAAAGCTAAAAATCATAGTTTTTTGCCGCAGGGGCAACACAAAAAATTACGCTTCATACACCAAGCGATTACATAAAATTAACAATACAGAATAGTTATATCTTCAATGAATAAAACAACACCTCTCAAAACTCTTCTAAAGAAATTGTTATACTTAAGTTCAATTAGTAAATATTTTCATATTTTGTAAATTGCGCTTTTATAAAATAATCAGTAAAAAAATAAGGATATGAGTATCATAATAAACATCCACGCAAGGCAAATATTTGATTCAAGAGGTAATCCAACGGTAGAAGTTGATATAATTACTGAGAACGGAGTGCTGGGTAGAGCTGCAGTTCCTTCAGGAGCATCTACAGGAGAACATGAAGCCGTAGAATTAAGAGATGGTGGAAGTGATTATATGGGGAAAGGTGTTTTGAAAGCTGTGAATAATGTCAATCAGATTATAGCAGCAGAATTGTTAGGAACATCAGTATTTGAACAAAATGTAGTAGATCAAATTATGATTGAGTTGGATGGAACTCCAAACAAAGCAAAATTAGGAGCAAATGCTATTTTAGGAGTTTCTCTTGCAGTTGCAAAAGCAGCAGCAAACGAATTGGATATATCATTATATAGATATGTTGGAGGAGTGAACGCAAATACGCTTCCTGTACCAATGATGAATATCGTAAATGGAGGTTCGCATTCAGATGCGCCTATCGCATTTCAAGAATTTATGGTAATGCCAGTTGGAGCAAGAAATTTCACACATGCTATGCAAATAGGAAGTGAGATTTTTCATAATTTAAAGAAAATTTTGCATGATAGAAATTTAAGTACAGCAGTAGGAGATGAAGGAGGTTTTGCACCAACTTTTGACGGAACGGAAGATGCGCTTGATACTGTTTTAGATGCGATTAAAAAAGCAGGATATAAAGTAGGAAGCGAAGTAATGTTGGCTTTAGATTGTGCAGCAGCAGAATTTTTTGTTGATGGAAAATATGATTATTCAAAATTTGAAGGAACATCAGGAAAGATAAGAACATCAGAAGAGCAAGCCGATTATTTAGCAGAATTAGCATCAAAATATCCAATTATTTCTATTGAAGATGGTATGGATGAAAACGATTGGGATGGCTGGAAATATTTAACGGAAAAGATTGGCGATAAAGTACAATTGGTTGGAGATGATTTATTTGTTACCAATGTTGAGCGTCTTGCTAAAGGAATCAATAACGGAATTGCAAATTCGATTTTGATAAAAGTAAATCAAATAGGAACATTAACCGAAACGATTGCAGCCGTAAATATGGCACATAATGCAGGTTATACATCAGTAATGAGTCACCGTTCTGGAGAAACAGAAGATACTACAATTGCTGACTTGGCAGTTGCTTTAAACACAGGTCAAATTAAAACAGGCTCTGCTTCAAGAAGTGATAGAATGGCAAAATATAATCAACTATTGAGAATCCAAGAAGAATTGGGAGACGTTGCTTACTATCCACAAGAGAAAGCGTTTAAAATCAACTAATTTTTTATTTTGATAAATTTAATCACGGTGTGACTTCAAGTCACGCCGTGATTTGTTATGTTTTAAACCTGAGTTCGACCTAAGAAAGTCATCATTTAATTAGGATAAAAAGTAGAAAAATAGTATATTTAAGTATTGAAAATCAAATATTTAACTAAATTTCTACTTATGATTTCTACAGATAAAATTACAACTATTTTTTGTTCTATTGATGATTTTTGTATTGTTTTTGAACCTGAATTTAAGAAAAAACAACTTTCTACAGGAAAAAAGACTCGAAATAGAAAATTTAAAATGTCAATGAGCGAAATTTTGACAATCACAGTTTTGTTTCATATAAGTGGTTATCGAAATTTCAAACACTATTATTTGTTCTATGTTCGAAAACACCTTAGTCAAGAATTTCCAAAAACAGTTTCATACAATCGTTTCACAGAACTTATGCAATCCAATATGTTGCCTTTGTGTTTGTATATGAAAACTTGCTGTTTAGGAAAATGTACAGGGATTTCTTTTATTGATTCTACACCTGTTCGTGTTTGTAATAAAAAACGAATCTCAAAAAATCAAGTTTTCAAAGACATTGCAACTATAGGAAAATCTACTATGGGATGGTTTTATGGTTTTAAACTTCATATCATAGTCAATGACAAAGGAGAATTGCTTGAATTTGTTATCACTCAAGCCAATGTAGATGATAGAGCCCCTTTAAAGCAAGAGAACTTTTTAGCCAAAATATTCGGAAAATTATATGCAGATAAAGGATATATTTCTAAAGAATTGACATGCTTTGTTGTTTGATCAAGGGCTTGATTTAGTAACTGGAATTAGAAATAATATGAAAAACATATTGATGTCAATGAGAGATAAGATTCTACTTAGGAAAAGGTCTGTAATAGAAACCATCAATGACCAACTTAAAAACATCTGTCAAGCAGAACATTCTAGACATAGAAGTTTTGGTAACTTTATCACCAATTTAGTAGCGAGTCTTATTGCTTATTCTTTTCAAGAAAAGAAACCATCTATCAAGTTTGAAACTCAAAATACAAATCAACTAGCATTGTTTTGTTAAAACCTTAGGTCGAACTCAGGTCTTTAATAAGCCGTATTTCTTTTAGGTTACTTCTATTTTTTGTAAATTCGTAACCTCAATTACGAATAATTATAAAAATAAATAAATTTATGTCAGATATAGCAAAAATAGAGATTGATGGTAATACTTATGAGTTTCCGATTATTACAGGAACTGAGAATGAAAAGGCCATAGATATAAAAAAGTTAAGAGGTTTAACTGGAGGAGTTACAACTATAGATCCAGGATATAAGAATACAGGCTCTTGTAAAAGTGGAATCACATTTTTAGATGGTGAAAAAGGTATTCTACGTTATAGAGGTTACAGTATAGAAGAACTCGCAGATAAAGCGGATTTTTTAGAAGTTGCTTATTTATTAATCTTTGGAGAGTTGCCAGATGCAACAACTTTAGAAAAGTTTGAAAATGATGTCAAAGAGCAATCTATGGTTGATGAAGAAATTAAAAAGATTGTTGATGCTTTTCCAAAAGCAGCTCATCCAATGGGAGTTTTATCTTCTTTAACTAGTGCATTGACAGCATTTAATCCAAACTCTGTTGATGTAGATTCAGAAGATGCTATGTATAAGGCAGTTGTGAAGATTATGGGAAAATTTCCTGTTTTAGTTGCATGGACAATGAGAAAGAATAGAGGTTTGCCATTTAGATATTCTGATAGTTCTTTAGGTTATATTGAAAACATTTTAAAAATGATGTTTAAAAAACCAGGAGAAAAATACGTTCAAAATCCTGTTTTAATAGACGCATTGGATAAACTATTAATTTTACATGCAGATCATGAACAAAATTGTTCTACATCTACTGTGAGAATTGTTGGTTCTTCACATGCAGGTTTATTCGCTTCTCTATCTGCAGGAATATCAGCACTTTGGGGACCATTACATGGAGGTGCAAATCAAGCAGTACTTGAAATGTTGGAAGGAATCCAAGAAGATGGAGGTGATACTGCAAAATATATGGCAAAAGCTAAAGATAAAAATGATCCATTCCGTTTAATGGGATTTGGGCATAGAGTATATAAGAACTTTGATCCAAGAGCTAAAATAATTAAAGTAGCAGCAGATGAGGTGCTAAACAATTTAGGTATTGATGATCCAATTTTAAATATTGCAAAAGGATTAGAACAAGAAGCTTTAAAAGATGATTATTTTGTAAAAAGAAAATTATATCCAAACGTAGATTTCTATTCAGGTATTATTTATCGAGCTATGGGAATTCCAATAGAAATGTTTACAGTTATGTTTGCATTAGGACGTCTTCCTGGATGGATTGCTCAATGGAAAGAAATGCGTATTCGCAAAGAACCAATCGGAAGACCAAGACAAATTTATATTGGTGAAAACTCACGCTTATTTGTAACTGTAAAGAAAAGATAAATGTTGAATCTCAATGTTAAAAATGAAACTTCGCATCTTAAAGCCGTTGTTTTAGGTACAGCATTTAGTAATGGACCAACACCAAAGATTGAGGATTGTTACGATCCTAAATCAGCAGAACACGTAAAAGCAGGAACATACCCCAAAGTAGAAGATATGGTTGCAGAGATGCAAGCAGTTGTTGCTATTTTTTCTAAGTATGATATTGAGGTGTATCGACCAAATCAAATAGAAAATTACAATCAGATTTTTGCGCGTGATATTGCTTTTGTTATTGATGACAAATTTGTAAAAGCCAATATTCTTCCTGATAGAGATAAAGAGATTTATGCAATCCAGCATGTGATTGATCAAATAAACCCTGAGAATATTATCACACTGCCAGATGAAGCACACGTAGAAGGAGGTGACGTAATGCTTTGGAATGACTATATCTTTGTTGGAAGATATTCAGGTGATGATTATGCAGATTATATTACCGCACGTACAAATATGGATGCTGTAATTGCTTTGCAAGAAGTATTTCCACATAAAATGGTTAAATCTTTTGAACTACGAAAATCAAATACTGATGCTCGTAATAATGCACTTCATTTAGACTGTTGCTTTCAGCCAATAGGAACTGATAAGGCAATTATTCATCGTAATGGATTCTTGGTTGAGAAGGAATATCAATTTTTAGTAGACTTATTTGGAAAAGAGAATCTTTTTGAAATCACTTCCGAAGAAATGTATAATATGAATTCTAATGTTTTTTCAATTTCTGAAGAAGTTATTATTTCTGAAATAAACTTTACACGATTAAATACATGGCTTCGTGAACAAAACTTTACAGTAGAAGAAGTGCCTTATGCAGAAATTTCTAAGCAAGAAGGTTTATTGCGTTGCTCTACAATACCTTTGATAAGAGAATAAAATTTTAACTACTTTTGCAGAATAAATAGAAGAACAGTGCAACAAATTACCAATACAATTTTAATGATTCGCCCTGTAAACTTTAGGATGAATGAGCAAACGGCTGTAAACAATTACTATCAAAAAGTATTAGATAATTTATTACCAGCAACAGTGCAAGCAAATGCTTTACAAGAATTTGATACATTTGTAGATAAACTGCGAGCAATTGGTGTGAATGTAATTGTGATTGAAGACACAAAAGAACCAGATACACCAGACGCTATATTTCCTAATAATTGGATTTCTTTTCATAAAGATGGAACCGTTGGGTTGTATCCTATGTTTGCCGAGAATAGAAGGCTTGAACGTCGAGGAGACGTATTAGATGTATTAGAAGAGAAAGGATTTGTTATAGATAATATAGTTGATTATTCATCGGCTGAAGAAGAAGCTGTTTTTCTTGAAGGAACAGGAAGTTTACTGTTAGATAGAGTTAATAGAAAAGCGTATTGTGCCTTGTCACCAAGAGCAGAAGAAGATTTGATGATTGAATTTTGTGAAGATTTTGAATATACACCAGTTTTATTTACTTCGTATCAAACAGTAGGAGAGGAGCGCAAAGCAATTTATCATACCAATGTTATGATGTGCTTGGCAGAAGATTTTGCTGTTGTTTGTTTAAATTCGATTGATAACAAAAAAGAGCGTAAGCAACTCGTCAAAGAATTAAAAGAAGACGGAAAAGAAATTATTGCTATTAGCGAAGATCAAGTAAATAATTTTGCAGGAAATATGTTGCAAGTTATGGGAGCAAATGATGAGCGTTATATAGTGATGTCAACATCTGCAGATAAAAGTTTAACTACGACTCAAAGAACTATTATTGAACGTCATTGTAAAATTTTATCAAGTTCTTTAGATACCATTGAGGCTTGTGGTGGAGGAAGTGCACGTTGTATGATGGCTGAGGTTTTCTTGCCAAAAGAATAAAGCTCAAGGTGCATCCTACATTAGGATGATTAACTTTCTTCTTAAGATAAAGGAAGACGTTACTGCAAAATTTGATTGTTAGTTAAGTGAATCTTATTTTGGCATTATCGGTATTATCCCATAAACTGTGTAAGTTTAAACCGCTTCCACTTGATGATTTTAGCGTATAGATGTTGTTTTGATAGTATTTTTCTCCTTTTACGTGCACACTACTCGAAGTCCTAATACTATTGATGTTTACAGCAGTTCAATAAATGTTTTTTGTAGTGCGATTTACATTTTTTATCAATCTTCACTTTTACATCACCATCATCAGTATTTATTTTTAAATTAACTCTTTCTTCACCAATCTTTAAATTTACATTATCAGTATCTGTATCAATTGTTTTGCTTGTTTTGCAGTCAAGACAATCCAATTCGTTTTCTCCCATAACATAGTAGTGATTAATCATTCGTCTGTCATAGATATTTTGTTTGTTTGATATATTATCTAAATAATTTTTTGTCGATTTATCTAAATAGACGGTTGTGCCTTCTGGTAAATAAAGGATAACATCTACTTCTTGACCGAAAAAAACATCTTTAAAATTATTCAAGAAATAACCTTTTAATTTTAAATTAGAATTTGTCAGGTTAAATTGATATTCCAATTTTTCAGCATTGCTATTAACCTGAGTTCGACCTAAGGTTTTAACAAAACAATGCTAGTTGATTTGTATTTTGAGTTTCAAACTTGATAGATGGTTTTTTTTCTTAAAAAGAATAAGCAATAAGACTCGCTAACAACTTGACGTTCGTCAACAATCTTAGCAGTCAATAGTTCGCTAATACGCAATTCAATATCCTTGATGATTTCGTCTCTACCTTGAGGATCATCACTCAATGATTTTCGAATAGCGTTTAAATACCTGTGCATTTGGATTTTGCGATTATAATCGAAAATAATAGTAGTTGTATATATTTGATGAAAAACAGTAACTTGTCAGCAAATAATCAAAGATATAAATGAAATTTACTCCAAGTAAAATCAACTTTTTTTTACTGATGAAATTACCTTCAGCATATGTTGCCGGTGTGCGAATGAAATCATTGACAGAAAAAGAAACAATAGTTACTGTTCGCCATAGATGGATAAACCAAAATCCATATAAGTCTTTATATTGGGCAGTTCAAGGAATGGCATCTGAGCTGACAACAGGAATTTTGTTGATGAAACAAATTACAGAAAGTGATGCTAAAATATCGATGTTAGTAACTGGTGTTCAAGGGAATTTTACCAAAAAAGCAAAAGGAAGGATAACCTTTACTTGCTTGGATGGAGATAAAATAAAACAAGCAATTGAAAAAACTATAAAAACAGGAGAATGGGAAGTATTAACTTTAACTTCTGAAGGTTTTGATGCAGCAAATGAAAAAGTTTCAAAGTTTGAATATAAATGGAGTATTAGAGCAAAAAAATAATTTAAAACAAACTCTTAAACATTATAAAAAATGAATGCACACGAAATAGATTACGAAATATTTGGAGAGGAAATGCAATATGTTGAGATAGAACTTGATCCTCAAGAGGGTGTTATTGCAGAATCCGGAAGTTTTATGATGATGGATACAGATATCAAAATGGATACTATTCTTGGTGATGGTTCTGGTCAGTCAGAAAGCATTCTTGGTAAGATTTTTTCGGCAGGAAAAAGATTATTGACAGGAGAAAGTCTGTTTATGACTGTTTTTCATAATATTGGTCGAGCAAAAAAGAAAATATCGTTTGCTGCACCATATCCAGGAAAAATTATTCCAATAGATTTAGAAGCATATGATGGAAAATTTATCTGTCAAAAAGACGCTTTTTTATGTGCCGCCAAGGGAGTTTCGGTTGGTGTTGAATTTTCAAAGAAGTTAGGAAGAGGAATGTTTGGAGGAGAAGGTTTTATCATGCAAAAATTAGAAGGTGATGGATTGTCATTCTTACATGTTGGCGGAACTGTAGCAAGAAAGGAGTTGGAGATAGGAGAAACATTAAAAATAGACACAGGATGTTTGGTTGGTTTTACTAAAGATGTGCGCTATGATATTGAATTTGTTGGCGGAATAAGAAATACTGTTTTTGGAGGAGAAGGGCTCTTTTTTGCAAATTTACAAGGTCCAGGAGTTGTATATGTGCAGTCGTTGCCATTTAGTAGATTGGCTGGAAGAATTGCTACTTCAATTCCTCGTCAAGGAGGGAAAAGTAAAGGAGAAGGTAGTATTCTAGGTGGAATAGGAGATATTCTTGATGGTGATAATCGTTTCTAATCTCTGAAAGTTTATAAAAGGTTAAATGTCATTTTGAGTGAAATGAAGAATCTACAGAAATTAACAAGGTGTCTTGCATTTTTTGAAGATATAGTGTTCCTTTTTGAAGTCCTGTAATAGTTCCTTGCACAGTCATATCACCTTTTGTTTTGTTGGAGCAAGAAAAAAGAATTGTCATTAAAACAACTATTATAAATATATTTTTGATTATGTTAATTTGTTCAGGATTTTAAGGATGCAAATAGCTGTTTTTTAGTTAAATTATTATCAGATTACAGGAGAAACAATTCTCATTAATTCTGCACAAATAATTGCACCTAAAGTACCAACTGCATAGCCAAATACTGCAAGTAATACTCCAACTGTAGCAAGTGACGGATGAAAAGCAGAAGCAACTATTGGCGCAGATGCTGCACCGCCAACATTTGCTTGACTTCCTACTGCAAGGAAGAAATACGGAGCTCTAATAAGTTTAGCAACAGCAATTAATAAAACAGCATGTATTAACATCCAAACAACTCCAATTGCAACCAATCCAAGATTGTCAAAAATCATTGTCAAGTCCATTTTCATTCCAATAGAAACAACAAGGATATAGATAAATATACTACCAATTTTACTTGCGCCTGCACCTTCAAAATCTCTCGCTTTAGTAAATGATAAAATAATAGCGATAATGGTAGAAATACTTATCATCCAAAAGAAAGAAGAGCCTAAAAAGGTCATCGAATTTCGTAAGGTTTCGCTTTCTATTCCGGTTACAAAATCTTTAAAAAATGGACTTAAAAATCCTGCAGATAAATGAGCAAAACCAACGGTTGCAAATGCTATAGCTCCCATAATCATATAATCTGTTAAACTTGGATTTCGTTCAACATCTGCGCTAAATTTTGATACTTTTTCTTTTAAGGCTTCAATGGCAGAAGTATCTGCTTTTAACCATTTATTGATGCGATCTTTTTTGCCAATGCCAATAAGTAATAATGCCATCCAAATGTTTGCAACAACAATATCAACAAACACCATTCCTCCATATAATTTTTGGTTATAACCATAAACTTCGAGCATCGCTGTTTGATTTGCGCCTCCACCAATCCAACTTCCTGCAAGCGTTGCTAATCCTCTCCAAACTGCTTCTGGACCAGTACCTCCAACAGTTTCTGGTGATACCATAGAAATTAATAATATTGCGATTGGTCCTCCAATAATAATTCCAATTGTACCAGTAAAAAACATAATCAATGCTTTAGGGCCCAAATTAAAAACAGCCTTTAAATCAAGACTTAAAGTCATTAAAACCAATGCTGCAGGTAATAAATAGCGACTTGATACATAATACAAACTTGAGGAGTGTTTTGTAATTTCACCAACTTCATTTACGTTTTCCCATTCAGGAGCTATCAACCCAAAAGTTGTTAGGAACGCTGGTAACATATACGCCATAAATAACGCTGGAACAATTTTGTAAAATTTAGACCAAAAACCATCTTTTTTTGCTGATGTGTAGAAAATAAATCCTAAACATAGCATTAGTAATCCGAAAATAATCGTGTCGTTTGTAAAAATAGGTACGTTCTCCATTATATAAGTTTGAATGAGTGCGGAAGATAAGAATATTTTTATTAGTTGAAAGAATAAAGTAAAAAGTAAAAGAAAGAAAAAGATAAAATCTGAAAGAAAAATTGGTTTAAAATTAAAGACTGAATTTCGCCTAAACCCTATTCCTTCTTCTTGGGTTGGCGTTTGGTATCTTTCAAACACTTGTCCTTATATGTGATCGCAATTAACGCTTTAGAAGTTAAAAAAACGAAGCGTGTTTTTAACCTTTGATATCTAAAAAAGTATGATTATTAATTTCTGCAGGTATAATCGCGTTGACTGTATTTCTTCTTAAAATAGGAGTTAATATGAATAAAGGATATTTATCTAATATCGACATAAGTAAATTTACCAATGCTATATCATTTGAAACCTCTTATAATTTAAATGTTTCCAATACGGCTTTGTATGGCTTCATATTTCCAGCCTTTTTTTATTCCATCGTTATTATTAAATCATTTTGACCTACCATAACTCCATCTTTTAGAGAAACTAATTTAATTTTTCCATCTTCGATAGCAGTAACGGTAGTTTCCATTTTCATTGCTTCAATTACAAATAGTGGATCATTCTTTTTAATTTCTTGACCTTTTTTCACTAATATTTTGTAGAGCATTCCTTGTAGAGGTGCTCCAATTTCATTGATGTTCTCGGGATCAGATTTTATATTTTCAATTTTGCTGATGTTCAATGAAAGGTCTTCAATTTCTACAAACCTATTTTGACCATTCACTTTAAAGAATACAATCCTAATACCATTTTCATCTGGATTACCAACAGATAAGAGTTTGATAATAATTGTTTTTCCGGAAGAAATTTCAACAATAACTTCCTCATGAATTTTCATTCCATAAAAGAAATTTTTCGTTGGTATTGTTCCTACATTTCCATATTTTTTAAAATTATTAATTGCCTGTTCAAAAACTTTTGGATATAAAACATACGACAGGTAATCTTCAAATTCCAAGGTTCTTGCGAACCCTTTTTGAAATTTCTTTTGAAAAACAGTAAATTCTACGTCAAAATCTATAGGAACCAAATGAGCATTTGGTCGTTCAGTATATGCTTTTTTATCTTTTAATATAATTTTTTGTAATTTCTTTGGAAACCCTCCAAATGGTTGCCCTAAATCACCTTTGAAAAAATTTACAACCGATTCTGGAAATGAAATCTCATAACCGTGTGACAATACTTTTTCAGGAGTAAGGTTATTGGTAACCATATAAATTGCCATATCACCTACAACCTTTGAACTTGGTGTAACTTTCACTAAATCACCAAACAACGTATTTACGTTTCCATACATTTCTTTTACTTCATCAAATCTATTTCCTAATCCCAAAGCTTCTGCTTGTGGACGTAAATTAGAATATTGTCCTCCAGGAATTTCATGAGAATATACTTCAGCAGTTCCAGCTTTTAATCCAGATTCAAAAGGATAATATAGTTCTCGAGTATCTTCCCAAAAATTTGAGAATTCATTTAATTTTTTAGTGTCAAATTCATGTTCTCTTTCTTGAAACTTCATCATTTCAGTAATTGAATTGAAATTAGGTTGAGAAGTTAATCCCGAAAGCCCGCCAAGAGCAACATCAACTACATCAACACCTGCTTCAATAGCCTTTAAATAAGTTGCAGATTGAATGGAGGAGGTGTCATGAGTATGTAAATGGATAGGTAACTTGACATTGTCTTTGATTGTTCCTATTAATTCTGTAGCAGCATATGGTGTTAATAATCCAGCCATATCTTTTAAGGCAATCATATGTGCACCCGCATTTTCAAGATCTTTGGCTAGTTGACCATAATATTTTAAGTCATATTTAGATTTACTTTTATCAAGTACATTTCCAGTATAACTAATTGCTCCTTCTGCGATAGCAGAAGTTTGAGCCCTTACATATTCAATACTTGGAGCCATAGATTTTACCCAATTTAATGAATCGAAAATTCTAAAAACATCCATACCGTTTTCCCATGATTTCACAATAAATTTTTCAATTACATTATCTGGATATGCAGTATAGCCGACACCATTAGAACCTCTTAATAGCATTTGTAATAAAATATTAGGCATTGCTTTTCGGATATCTCTTAATCGTTTCCATGGATTTTCATGCAAGAAACGTAAGCATACATCGAATGTTGCTCCTCCCCACATTTCAATACTGAAAGTATTAGGATGATTTCTAGCAAAACTTTTAGCGACTTTTAACATATCATAAGTTCGCATTCTAGTTGCCAACAATGATTGATGTGCATCTCTCATTGTAGTGTCGGTAAAATGAATTTTTTGTTCGGATTTTAACCATTCACAAAACTTTTCTGGACCCAATTCTGTCAATAGGTCTTTTGTTCCTTTCGGAAATGAAAGTGAAGAATCAAATGTTGGAACCTTAGGAATTCGAAATTTTTTATTTGGCTCAATAAATTTCACATCTTTATTTCCATTCACTATAATATCTCCCAAAAATTTAGTGATTTTGGTTGCTCTATCTTGAGATTGTTTAATTTTAAATAGGCTAGGAGTATTTTGTATGAAATTTACAGTTACTTTTCCTTGTTTAAATGTTTTATGATTGATAACATTCTGTAAAAAATTAATATTTGTTTTGACTCCTCGAATTCTAAATTCTTTTAAGGCTCTAGTCATTTTTCGAGTTGCTCCGTCAAGTGTTCTACTATGTGCAGAAACTTTAACTAGCATTGAATCAAAAAATGGACTTACCTGTGAACCTTGATATACGCTACCTACATCTAGCCGTATTCCCATTCCTGCTGCACTTCGATAGGTTGTTATTGTTCCGTAATCGGGAGTGAAATTATTTTCTGGATCTTCGGTAGTAATTCTACTTTGCATTGCAAATCCATAAGTGCGTAAACTTTTTTGACTATAAATTTTTATTTGCTGACTGTCCAATTTATATCCTCCTGCAACAAAAATCTGTGTTTTTACCAAATCAATTCCAGTAACCATTTCAGTAACCGTATGTTCTACTTGAATTCTAGGGTTCACTTCTATAAAATAAATACTTCCATCATCATCTATTAGAAATTCTACAGTACCAATATTGTTATAATCTACTTTTTCAGCAATCGCAACAGCATATTTATATAAGCTGTCTTTTAGGTCTTGGTCCAATCCATATGAAGGTGCAATCTCAATTACTTTTTGATAACGTCGCTGGACTGAACAATCTCTTTCATGTAAATGCCTGATATTCCCATAATTATCTGCAACGATTTGCACTTCAATATGTTTTGGATTTTGAACATATTTTTCTAGAAACATCGTGTCATCTCCAAATGCATTTAAAGATTCATTTTTGGCAGCATTAATGTTTTTTCTAAATCTTCTACGTTTCTTATAATTCGCATACCTCTTCCGCCACCACCAGAAGCCGCTTTTAACATTACAGGAAACCCAATATTTTGTGCCTCTGAAATAGCAATTTTTAAGGATGAAAGTTCTTTTTTATTACTTTCGATGATGGGAACATTGCATTTTTGAGCAATAGTCTTAGCAGTAATTTTATCTCCCAATGCATCCATAACTTCTGGATCAGGACCTATAAAAATAATATCACTCTCTTTGCATTTTCTTGCAAAAGTGGAGTTTTCAGATAGAAATCCATATCCAGGATGAATGGCATCAATTTTTTTTGCTTTTGCTATTGAAATAATAGCATCAATATCAAGGTATGGCTTTAATGGTGCATCGTCAGGACCTATTTGATATGATTCGTCGGCTTTGTACCTATGCTGAGAATAACGATCTTCAAAAGTGTAAATTCCAATGGTCTCAATATTTAATTCTGTACAAGCTCTGAATATTCTAATGGCGATTTCACCTCTATTGGCAACAAGGATTCTTTTTATTTTCATCTATCGAATTATATACGGATTAATATTTTCATAATTATGTTTGATAAAATCTAGTGTGCTAGATACAATATCTCCCATGTTTTTTGATTTTCTAAAATGAATATCTTTAGTTAATTTAAACAATTCAACTTTTAATTCTTTAATTTTTGATGGAGTAGAAAGTTGGTCATTTTTCATACAATCTAATAAATCATTCAATCTGTCATACTCACTTGAAGCTCTTTTTGCCAATAATGATCGTTCTTCATTACGATATTGCTCCATTGATTCTTCCTGCAACAAGTTCAAGGTCATTTCTACTAATTTATTATTTTCTTTTAAGAATTGAGGCTTGTATACTTTTAAGTTTCCTTCAAATGATTGTTGGTCAAAATCTATTGCTCTGATTCTATAATCAATTTTGTCAAAATCATGTGTTAAGACAAACACATAATTATAAGAACGCATATCTCCTAATAGCCTAATAAAGCAGCGTTCGTTAAACTTTACAAATTCTTTAGCAATCGATTTTTTGTCTTGTTCAGAACAATCGTCAAGATTTTCATTGATAAATGTATCTCCAGGAATTCCAGAAATATGTTCTTCAATAATTGTATCATCGTGAACTAAAAAGTTGATATGATTTGGTGATAAAAGGTGTTCTAATTCTAAACCATAAATCCGAGATGCATCGGCTTTTTTAATATATAAGTACACATAATTATCATTAAGGATATTTCTAACTTTTATACGGAATGGTTTTGTGTTTCCAAAGGTGCAAAAGTCAATAGCATCAATCGTAATATGTTGTAACGCTTCGTCACTACCATCAGCATGTAAAATCGTGTATACACGTTTTAGGCTCATTTCTATTTCTTCACGTTCATGTTCTGCGAAATAAGTACTTATCCAAAGAGTATCATTTCCATGCTTATCGTAAATTTCAACAGCACCTTGAAAACGTAATAAATCTTCGTAATAAATAGGAATTTTTATGTTTCTACTATGTTCGGTTAAATAGTCCGATAACTGCTTATTTATTGGATAAGCAGGTTTTTTCTTTGACATTAATTTTTTATCCATTCTATGCTTTATGAAAAAGTTGTTTTAAAGATAGAATGAAATTATTGATAAAACAAAAAACGACATTAGTATTGCAATTACTAATGTCGTTTTTATAGAATTCGAAAATTTTCTATCTATTTTTTAGTAGATATCCATTTATCTATTTTGTTTTCTAATAATTATAATGAAATATTACCAGTTTCTAAAACTTAGTTATGAAACTCTTTTATATCAAACTTATCTTCTAAAGTTTTTCTGTTTTTGTACGTAATTCATTGAATGCTTTACTGATTGTATTGTCTGCAATTTCTTCAGTTTCTTTTTTACAAGAAGTAAAAGTAAGTGCCAGAACTAAACTGAACAATAATATTTTTTTTATTATAGTGGTTTTGAGTTTTTTTAAAAAAAAAGTTTGATTTATTTAATTGTTGATTTGAAGAATTGTTAAAATTATGAAAGGGATTTTAGGAGTTACCCCTAACGCCATGATATGAATCGTTTTAATGAATTATATGAGGCGATAAGCGAAATTAATGTTTTAAAATGACAAAGTCAAGAAACAAAAAAACCGTTTCAATAATTTGAAACGATTTTATGTTTATTTTGACTTTTCGAAGTAAATTGAAAATTTACTGTGGCAATCTCTTAATATATAATATAAGATTGCTTCAATCGTTTATCTTTCTCAATGACGTTCAGGACTTATACCATTTTAACTTTAAAATAGTCCTAATAAATAATTCAATTTCTATACGCGCGATTTCAAAGTTAAAATGGTATTATTTCACCATATCATAACTACGTTTGATAAACTCCGTCAATTCTTCACCATGTAATAGGTTTTGAGATAATTTTGCTAAATCAAATGTTTGCTTGATTAGGCGTTCTTGTTTTTTGCTGGTTTTGGTATTTAGAATTTCGCTAACCAATTCATTGTTAGTGTTTACAACTAAATTATACATGTCAGGAAAATTGCTCATTCCCATCATTCCGCCTCCGCCAGACGCTTGCATTTCTTTCATTCTACGCATAAATTCTGGTTGGGTAATGATAAATGGATTGGCTTTAGAATCCATCGCTTCTAATTGTACTGTATATGTTTCTTTTGGAATGTTTGTTTCCAATAAGGTTTTTAAACTCGTTTGCTCTTCATCAGACAATTTAGATATTTTTACGTCATCTTTTTTGATTAAATTATCAATATGATCGCCATCTACACGTACAAAAGAAATCTTCTCTTTACTCGTTTCCATCTTTTGAATCAAGTGAGAAACAATAGGAGAATCTAATAATAATACTTCGTACCCTTTGTCTTTTGCTACTTGTATATAACTATGTTGTGTTTTCTTGTCAGATGCGTATAAAATGACCGTTTTACCATCTTTGTCAGTTTGGTTGTCTTTGATTTTTTCTATCAATTCATCCCAAATAAAATACTCGTCTTCAACAGTTGGATATAATGCAAACTTCTCTGATTTTTCAAAGAATTTATCTTCTGATAGCATTCCGTATTCAATAATAATTTTGATGTCTTGCCATTTTTCTTCAAATGCTTTTCTGTCGTTTTTAAACAGACTTACCAATTTATCAGCAACTTTACGCGTGATATAACTAGAAATCTTTTTTACAGCACCATCAGCTTGTAAATAACTACGAGATACATTCAATGGAATGTCTGGAGAATCAATAACTCCGCGAAGCATCTGTAAAAAATCAGGAACAATTCCTTCAACATTATCAGTTACAAACACTTGATTTTGATAGAGTTGTATTTTGTCTTTTTGTGGGTCTATATTTTTGCTAATCTTTGGAAAATATAAAATTCCAGTTAAATTAAACGGATAATCAACATTTAAATGAATATTGAATAGCGGTTCTTCAAACTGCATTGGATACAATTCTCTGTAGAATTTTTTATAATCCTCATCTTCCAGTTCGCTTGGTTGTTTTGTCCAAGCAGGATTTGGGTTGTTGATGATATCATCTACAGTTATTTGTTTCTGAGGCTCAGTAGTTTCTTTACCATCTTTATCTTTAGTAGTTTTTGGTGTATGCTTTGGGTCGTTTATTTCTTTAGTTCCAAATTTAATTGGAATAGGCATAAACTTATTATACTTTGATAATAATTCTTTGATTTTAAAGTCTTCTAAAAACTCTGTAGAATCTTCATCGATATGTAAGACAATTTCTGTTCCTCTTTCAGTTCTTTCAGTATCTTCAAGTGTATATTGTGGACTTCCATCGCATTCCCAACGAATAGCTTGAGAGTTTTCTTTAAAAGATTTTGTAAATATTTCAACACGTTCTGCAACCATAAATGCAGAATAAAATCCAAGTCCAAAATGGCCAATAATCCCAGTATCTGTGTCTTTATATTTTTCTATAAACTCTTCTGCGCCTGAGAATGCTACTTGATTGATATATTTTTCAACTTCATCAGCAGTCATTCCAACTCCTTGATCTATAATTCTAATCTCTTTTTTGTCTTTATCAACCTTAATCTCAATCATTGGATTGCCAATATTACCTTTGGCTTCGCCAAGTGTTGAAAGGTGTTTGAGTTTGAGCGTTGCATCAGTTGCATTTGAAATTAATTCACGTAAAAAGATTTCATGATCAGAATACAAGAATTTTTTTATAATAGGAAAAATATTTTCTGCTGTTACATTTATGTTTCCAGTTGCCATATTATTTTGTTTTTATAGTTTTATATGAAATAGAGTAGTCAAAAAAAATACCAAATATTGATTTGTGACAAAATGACAGTTATTGTGAATTGTGAAATAATAGCTATGAGTTTATAATTATTTAGTAATTTTGATATTTAAATGGCTAATAAAAATATAGAATATGTACAGTTCAAAAATAACAGGATTAGGATTTTATGTTCCTAAAAATGTAGTGACTAATGATGATTTATCTCAATGGATGGATACCACTGACGAGTGGATTCAGGAACGAACAGGAATAAAAGAGCGTAGATGGATAGACCCAAAAACAGATGACTCAACATCTGTAATGGCAGTAAAAGCAGCAAAAATTGCTATTGAACGTGCTGATTTGACAAAAGATGATATAGATTTTATTGTTTTTGCTACTTTAAGTCCAGACATGTATTTTCCAGGAGGAGGAGTTCGTGTGCAAGATATGCTTGATATGCCTACTGTTGGCGCTTTGGATGTACGAAATCAATGCTCAGGATTTATATATTCTATGTCAGTTGCAGATCAGTTTATAAAAACAGGAATGTATAAAAATGTATTGGTGATCGGTTCTGAAAATCATTCAGGAGGATTAGAGCGTTCTACCCGAGGAAGAGGTATTACCGTTATTTTTGGTGATGGAGCAGGAGCAGCCGTTTTATCAAGAAGTGAAGAAGAAGGAAAAGGAATTTTATCAACACACTTGCATTCAGAGGGTAAACATGCACGAGAATTGATGCTCGAAGGTCCTGCAACACAAAGATGGGTTCCAGAAATATTGAAGAGTAATGATTCTGACGATGTTTCGTATTATCCTTATATGAACGGAACATTTGTATTTAAACATGCAGTTGTTCGTTTTTCTGAGGCTATTGTTGAAGGCTTAGAAGCAAATAATTTAGAAAAGGAAGATATAGATATGCTAATTCCTCATCAAGCGAATTTAAGGATAGCACAGTTTATTCAAAGGAAATTTAAATTAAGTGATGATAAAGTGTATAACAATATAATGAAATATGGTAATACAACTGCTGCATCTGTTATTATAGCATTAACCGAAGCATGGGAAAAAGGGAAGATAAAAGACAATGATTTGGTTGTTTTAGCAGCCTTTGGAAGTGGATTTACTTGGGGAAGTGTGATTATTCGTTGGTAATAAAAAGTAGGAAGGCTCTATATCATAATGATATAAAGCCCTCCAAATCAACTTAACTAAAATTAAGTTTACAGGAAACCTCTGCTTCCTTGATATATTGTAAATAATTAGAGTTTTATATTTTTCATTTTTGTTAGTTTCCGTATGCAAATATATGATGATATGACGATAGGCAAACTACAATGTTACGGATGTTAACATCACTTTAACATACCTTTAACAAAAGAAGAAAACTACTGCGTATTTGAGGAAATTATAATTCGAAAGTTTTTCCTTCAATAGCCAATTCAGTATTTTGAAATACTTCTTGCGCTTCGGTTTTGAAAGTTTCAATATCTTTGTATCTACTTGAATAATGACCAATTATAAGCTTGTCAACGTTGGCAAGTTTAGCAATTTTTGCAGCTTCTCGAGCAGTACTGTGTTTTGTGGTTTTTGCAAGGTTTTTTTTATCGTTGAGAAATGTAGTTTCGTGGTATAATAAATCTACATTTTTAATAATAGGAACGATATTCTCTTTATAAGAAGTGTCACTACAAAACGCGTAACTAAATGGTTTTGATGGTTTTGAAGTTAAATTTTCATTGGCAATTATTTCTCCATTTTCTAATTCAAAATCTTTCCCGTTTTTAAGATTTTGATAGTCACAAATCTCAATTTCAATATATTTTTTAATTGCTGATATATTCAATTTTCGGTCACCAATTTTTTCTCTAAATAAAAATCCATTGGTATAAATGCGGTGTGTTAACGGAATCGTGTGAACAGTTACTTTTTTATCTTCATAAATCAATTCGCTTTCTGTAGAGGTGAGTTCATGAAACTCAATAGGATATCCTGCAAAAGATTGAGAGAGTCGGAGTTGCGTTACAATAAATTCTTTAATCCCTTTTGGTCCATATATATGTAGTTTTGTGTCTCTATTTAATAATCTAAATGTTGAGATTAAACCAACCAATCCAAAAACATGATCGCCATGTAAATGAGAAATAAAAATATGTTTGATTTTAGAAAATTTTATTTTGTATTTTCTGAGTTGTACTTGAGTTCCTTCGCCACAATCAATTAAAAAAAAGCGATTTTGAATTTCAAGAAGTTGAGATGTAGGATGTGTAGAAATTCGAGGAGTAGCACTATGACAACCAAGAATAGTTACCTTTAGACTCATTTAATTATGAGTCTTTTCGAAATAATTTCTTCGTCAGTTTGTATAGAGTAAATATAGATTCCCGAGACCAAACCATTTCTATAAAAAGGAATGCTATTATTCCCTTTTTTTGAGTCAATGGTATATGTATAAACGGTTTTTCCAAGTAAATTTTTGATAGTCAGTACTACTTTTTGGTTCTTCTTATTATAAAAAGAGATTTTTGTAGTACTTGTAAATGGATTTGGAGAAGAAGTTACTTTTGAAATTGTTTTTTGATTGGCGTCACCAATTATCTTTGTTTGCTGAGCAAACGCAGATGCAGAAATAAAAAGTATTGTTATCAAAAGTAATTTTTTCATCAATAAATAAAATTGTTTAAAAACTTATTAAATCTCGCTCAATTGCATCCATTTCTAATGTGTCAAGAGCTTCAATCATTGTTGGAACTACATTTATTTCGTCTAGAACGTCATCAATGTTAATTCCTGTTGTTATTAACACAAATGACGTGCCATTCTCATGTTTATCAGTTGCAATATCCAAATATAATGAAATTTCGGAAACATTAATGTTAAATTTTTCAGAAAAATTAATGAGTATGTGTTTGTCTTTTAGCGTTGTTATTTTTTTGCAAGTGCATTGTAGAAGTCACTTGTAGATTTTTCGGTTGGAGTTAGTACTATATATGTCTCTTTAATGTCTATATGCATACATTGTTATCTTTTAATTTGTTGTGCCAATAAATAAATTATAGCCATTCTAATTGCAACACCATTTTCAACTTGATTTAAGATAATTGATTGATTAGAATCAGCAACATCACTTGTAATTTCAACACCTCTGTTTATTGGTCCTGGATGCATGATTACAATTTTCTTGCCAAGACTGTCTAAAATTTGTTTATTGATGCCAAATAGTTGTGTGTATTCTCTTATTGAAGGGAAATAACTCACAGCCATGCGTTCATGTTGTACACGAAGAACATTGGCAACATCACACCATTCCAAGGCTTTTTTAAGATTGGTTTCAACAGTTACTCCCAAACTAGTAATGTGTTTTGGAATCAAGGTTGTAGGTCCACAAACTTTTACTTCTGCGCCTTGAAGTTTAAGCGCAAATATATTAGAAAGTGCAACTCTTGAATGCAAAATATCACCAACAATCACTATTTTTTTACCTTTTACCTTTCCTAATTTTTCTCTGATAGAGTAGGAGTCAAGTAAGGCTTGAGTTGGATGCTCGTGCGTTCCATCTCCTGCGTTAATTATCTTTGCATCAACGTGTTGAGATAAGAAAACCCCTGCGCCAACATTTGGATGACGCATCACAATAATATCAACTTTCATTGATAAAATATTGTTTACAGTATCTATAAGTGTTTCTCCTTTTTTTACTGATGATTGGCTTGCAGAAAAATTAATAATATCTGCAGATAATCTTTTTTCGGCCAATTCAAAAGAAAGTTTTGTGCGTGTGCTGTTTTCAAAAAATAAATTGGCAATGGTAATATCTCTAAGCGAAGGGACTTTTTTTATTGGTCTGTTTAAAACTTCTTTAAAATGATTGGCAGTTTGAAAAATCAACTCAATATCATTTTTAGTAAGATATTTTATTCCGAGTAAATGTTGCACACTTAACTGACTCATTTTAATCGTTTTTTATTAAATAGATTATATCCTCTCCTTCTTGCTCTTTCCATTTTACTTTCACTTTCTCATTATTGATTACATCAATTTGGCGTCCTTTATAATTTGGTTGTATTGGTAAATGGCGGCTAAATCTACGATCAATTAATACTAAAAGTTCAATTTTAGTTGGTCTTCCAAAAGACTGTATTGCCGATAAAGCAGCACGAATACTTCGTCCAGAATATAAAACATCATCTATAAATACGACGTTTTTATTTTCTATTGTAAAATCAATATTGGTTTTGTTTGCTTCAAGAGGTTCCTCTCTTCGACGGAAATCATCACGATAAAAAGTAATGTCTAAAGTTCCTGATTTAATATTCTTAATCGAATACTCATTTCTTAATATTTCTGTTAATCTATCAGCAAGAAAAACACCTCTAGGCTGTAAACCAATAAGTACGGTATTAGAAAAATCATCGTGATTTTCGATTAACTGACATGCTAATCGATGTAAAATTATATGAATTTCAGTTGAGTTAAGTAAAATTTTCTGATTCATAAGAGTTACCAAACCTTGTTTGGAGTACAAATATACATATTGTTAATTAAATTGTTAAAAACAAATCGATTATTTATTTAAAAAGAATACTTCTTGCTGTACATTTAAAATATTGAATTAAGCCTATGCAACAAAATTTCAATAAGAATAATAAACTGTCGCTTTCGAAATTTGAATCGATGCTGAAGACTAATAGTGTTTACTTTTTTGACACAGCAGAATTTGAAGGAATAATTCATTATTATTTAGATATTGGACGTCCATCGTTGGCAGATAAGGCAATTAAACTTGGTTTGGAACAACATCCATCTTCAATAAATTTAAAATTATTACTTGCAGAATTGCATATTTTTAATAATAATTTTGAAAAAGCAACTATAATCTTAAATGAAATAGCTGAAATAGAACCTAATAATGAAGAGGTTTATATTCAAAAAGCAAGTATTTTTTCGCAAAAAGATAATCATATAAAAGCAATTGAATGTTTAAAAAAAGCTTTGGTATATGCAACAGAAGAAGCAGATATTTTAGCATTATTAGGAATGGAATATCTGTATTTAGATAATTTTGATAGTGCTCGTTTAAACTTCGCTAAATGTTTAGATGTAGATTTTGATGATTATTCATCTTTATACAATGTTATTTATTGTTTTGAAATGGAAAATCAGCACGAAGAAGCAATAGAATATTTGAATAATTTTATTGATAAAGATCCTTATTCAGAAGTTGCTTGGCATCAATTAGGAAGACAATATTTTGTTTTAAAACAATACAATGAAGCTTTAAGAGCCTTTGATTACGCTATTGTTATTGATGAATATTTTGTTGGTGCATTTCTTGAAAAAGCGAAAACATTTGAAAAATTAAATAGAGAAGAAGAAGCGATTGAAAGTTATCTTATCACCAATGAATTGGAAGATCCAACAGCATTTACATATTATAGAATTGGCGAATGTTATAATAAATTAGGAAATAAAGATTTATCAGTACAATATTATAAAAAATCGGTAAATGAAGATCCTTTGCTCGATAAAGGTTGGCTTGCATTAACGAAGTTGTATTATAATGAAAAAAACCATCAAAAGTCATTATATTATGTAAACAAAGCATTGTCTATAGATGATACAAATACGTTGTATTGGCGTATGTACTCTGAGATATGTTTGAAATTAGACTTATTTGAAGAAGCGGCAAGTGGCTTTTATAACTGTATAGATAATGGCGATGATAATCTTGATATTTATTTGGGATTATCAGACGTTTTAAACTTTATCGGTGAGTTTGATGACTCGATGTTAATTATGTCAAAAGCAATAGAAACATATCCTCATCACGCTGAGGTTGAATATAGAATAGCATGTTTGTGTTTTGTTTTAGGTAAGAATTCTGATGGAAAAAAGTTCTTAGAAAGAGCATTAAAAACAGACTATGAATACTATACTGTTATGAAAGAAATATTTCCTGCTATATTTGAATTAAATGCTGTTAATGCTATAATTTCTGACTTTATAAGTTAATCAAATTTTGGCATCAGATCGAGTGCAGTTGAAGCTTAAGTTCAATAAAATTTATTAAGTAAAAGTTGCATTTGCTATTTGAATCTACCATATATTTTCAAATAAAAACTCTTATGTTTTCTTCAGAAAGAAAATGTACATTTGTAAAATAATTACTATACAGATGCAAAGTAGAAACTTTTTAGATTATTTTATTGTTACTTTAAAAGGTATTGCTATGGGAGCAGCAGACGTAGTTCCAGGAGTTTCTGGAGGTACAATTGCTTTTATTTCAGGAATTTACGAAGAACTTTTAGAATCTATTGCCTCTGTAAATTTTAAGACTTTAAAACTCTTGAAAACTGATGGAATTAAAGCCTTTTGGAAGAAAATCAATGGTAATTTTTTACTAGTTTTATCAGTAGGAATAGGAATAAGTGTGGTTTCATTGGCAAAACTAATTTCATGGTTACTTGAAAATCATCCAATTTTAGTGTGGTCTTTTTTCTTCGGATTAGTTTTAGCAAGTATCCTATATATAGGAAAGCAAATCACAAAATGGAATGTAACAACAGTTATTATACTCATTTTAGGTACAATTTTAGCATATTGGATTGCAACTTTAGAGCCATTGGTAACTGAAGATGCTTCACCAATATACCTGTTTTTTTCAGTAGCAATTGCAATTTGTGCTATGATTTTACCAGGAATTTCAGGTTCGTTTATTTTAGTGATTTTAGGCGCATACAAGCCTGTTTTTGAGGCTATAAATAATCGTGATATTAAATTATTAACAATCATTGGAGTAGGTATTTTAATTGGCCTTTTGACATTTTCAAGAATTATAAAATGGCTTTTTAATCATTATAAAAATATGACTTTAGCTGTTTTAACAGGATTTATTTTAGGGTCGTTAAATAAGATTTGGCCATGGAAAGAAACATTAACTTGGCGTACTAATTCTCACGGAATTCAAGTGCCACTTAATGAGCAGAGTATTTCTCCTTTTTCATTTGATGGAGAAAATCAATTAGTAATTGCAATTATACTTGCGATTGTTGGGTTTTTGGTGATTCTAATTTTAGAAAAAATTGCTATAAAAAATGAGTAAAGAACGAAGTTTTATAGACAAAATATTATTGTTCTTAAAAGGACTTTCGATGGGAGCAGCCAATAAAGTTCCAGGAGTTTCTGGAGGTACAGTTGCCTTTGTACTCGATTTTTATGAAGAATTAATTTACTCTTTTCAAAAAATAAATGGAAAAGCTTTAAAATTACTCTTTAGCGGACGTTTCAAATCTTTTTATCAATATATAAACGGACAGTTTTTAATACTCGTAATGACTGGAAGTATGTTTAGTTTTTTTAGCGTTTCTATAGTGTTAGACTATTTTATCCGCAATTTTGAACTCTATGTTTGGAGTGCTTTTTTTGGAATGATTTTAGGTTCAATTTACTATATAGGTAAAGATTTTAAATGGACCAAAACAGGTGGAATTGCTAGCATAATAGGTGTAATCATTGGTGTTTCCATTAGTTTGATGAGTCCAGCAAAAGAAAATGATAATCTCTGGTTTGTTTTCTTCTGTGGAATGGTTGGAGTTGCAGGAATGACATTGCCAGGACTTTCAGGTTCATTTATCCTGATTCTTTTGGGAAATTACGTATTGCTTTTAGTAGATTCTGTGACGATACTATTCAAAACAATTACAGATATTTTTTCTGGAAATTTTGATTTTTTAAAAGATGCTATTCGTATGCGATATTTAAGGATAGTGGCAACTTTTACAGGAGGTTCAGCCTTTGGATTGGTTTTTATCTCTCATATTCTAGGATATGTTTTAAAACGATGGAATCAGACTGTAACGGCTGTAATTATTGGTTTTATCACAGGTTCTTTAGGGATTGTTTGGCCTTGGAAAAGAGAGGTTTATAAAATTGAAAACGGGACTGTTTTGCACGATATTAATGGTGATAAAGTGATTGAAAACTACCAACGATACCTTCCTGAAATTACATCTTCAGAAACATGGATTGCCATTCTTTTTGTTTTATTAGGAATAGGATTGTTATTGTTTTTAGATTTTTATTCAAAACGAAAAAATAGATTATAGTGATGCAAGAAAAAACAAAATTCGGATTGATTGGAAAGAACATTTCACATTCTTTTTCCCAAGGATATTTCCTTGAGAAGTTTAAAAATCTAAAATTAGAAAATCATAAATATCGTAACTACGACTTGCCAGAAATTTCCGAATTTCCGTTTATAACATACCATAGAGAAGAAGAATTCGGAGGCTTTAACGTAACAATTCCTTACAAGCAATCGATCATTAAATACCTTTCAAAACTCGATGCTGATGCACAGGAAATCGGAGCAGTAAACACTATTAAAGTTACAGATGATAATGAGTTAATTGGTTTTAATACAGATATTTATGGATTTGAAAGTTCATTAAAGCCATTATTAAAATTACATCATAAAAATGCATTGATACTCGGTACAGGAGGCGCTTCAAAAGCCATTGCATTTGTACTAAGTAAATTAAATATTGACTTTCAGTTTGTTTCAAGAAATCCAATTTCAGAAGATATACTTTCATATAATAGTTTATCTAAAACAACTATTGAGGAGCATCAATTGATTATCAATTGTACACCTTTAGGTACATACCCAAATATTCAAGATTGTCCTGATGCTCCGTATGAATTTCTGACTGATACGCATTTTTTGTATGATTTAATCTACAATCCTTCAGAAACAAAGTTCTTAAAATTAGGAAAACAGCAAGGAGCAATTATTAAAAACGGACTGGAAATGCTTGAACTACAAGCAGAAAAATCTTGGGAAATTTGGAATTTGTAGTTTTACGCAACTTTTTAAGTATTTTTGTATCTGTAAGTATAGATAGAATATGAATTACTATGTAAGTTTTGTTTCTATTTATGACTAATTTTACATGGATCCCTTAAGCATTAGATAATGTTAGACACAAATGATGGTAATCTTCAAGACCTTAATGAAGAAGTAGAAGCAACTAAAAGTGAAGTTGCTAAACAAGAAATTCCAACAGAAACAATTGAAAGTGTTGTAACTTCTGATGAAAAATCAGAAGTTAAAGTGGTAGCTGAAATTGAAGAAAAAATTGCTGAATCTTCTGAAAAAGCGGAGGAAGATAAAGAAGAAGAAATGCCGGACTATGAAGGTATGTCACTTGAAAATCTTGTTGGTAGTTTTGATAAATTATTAAAAGGCAATTCAATTCAGAAGATAAACAAGCAAGTGAATGCTATCAAAAATTCATTTGATGAGCAGTTTTCAAAATTATTAGCAGAAAAAAAAGCAGTTTTTATAGAACAAGGTGGCGAAAGTATCAACTTTAGTTATTCTAATCCGTTGAAAAATCAATTCAATGTATTGATTAAAAATTTTCGTGATACACGTACAAGATATTATAAGAATTTAGAGTATGAATTAAAAGAAAATCTTGAGTTGCGTTTGAGTGTTATTGAGCAGTTAAAGGATTTGATTGAAAATGCAGAGCCTAAAACAATGTATAATAAGTTCCGTGATATTCAAACAAAATGGAGAAAAATTGGTCCTGTAGTAAGAGAGCGATACAATGATACTTGGAAAACATTTCATCATCATGTTGAGCGTTTTTATGATTTATTGCATATGAGTAATGATTTTAGAGATTTAGATTTCAAGCATAATTTGGAAGAAAAACTAAAATTAATTACTCAAGTTGAAACACTTGCTATAAGTGATGATGTAAACTCTGCGTTTAAGCAATTACAGATTATTCATAAAAGATGGAAGGAAGATATTGGTCCTGTTGCTCGTGAATTTAGAGATGATATTTGGGATAAATTTAGTGCTGCAACCAAGAAAATTCATGATAAACGTCATGAAAATTTCAAAAAGTTAAGAGGTAAATACGAAGAGAATATCACTAAGAAAACAGAAATAATTGCAGAGATTAACGCAATTGACATTTCTAAAAATAGTAAACATAGTGATTGGCAGCAAAGTATAAAAGAAATTGAAGCCTTGCGAGAAAAATTCTTTAAAGCAGGAAATGTTCCAAAATCGGAGAGTGATAAGATTTGGAATCAATTTAAAGAAGCTACGCGTAAATTCAATAGAAATAAAAATGCTTTTTATAAAAACATTAAAGGTGTTCAACAAGAAAATCTTGATAAAAAAATGAAGCTTATTGAGCAAGCAGAATCTCTAAAAGATAGTGAAGATTGGAAAGAGGTAACTGAAGTGATGAAAAAAATCCAAGCAGATTGGAGAAAAATTGGGCATGTTCCAAGAAAGTATTCTGATAAGATTTGGAATCAATTTAAAGGAGCGTGTAATCATTATTTTGATAGATTTCATACATATCAAAATGATGGAAGTAAAGAGGAACAAGAAATTTTTGAGAATAAAAAATCATTGCTTGATACTATAAAGAAAAAAGTAGAAACAAGTGATAAAATAGATTTGGATAGTGTTAAAAGTTATATAAAAGATTGGCGTTCTTTAGGACGAGTTCCTCATAGTATGCGTCATATTGAGACTAAATTTTCAAAAGTAGTAGATAAACTTTTTTCTAACCTTTCTATAGATAATAAACAAAAGGAGATGATAAAGTTTGAGAACCAAATGGAAGGTTTATTGGCTCAAAATAATTTAAGAAAGTTGGATAGTGAACAAATATATATTAGAAAGAAAATTGATGAATCTATTCGTGAGATCCAACAGTTAGAAACCAATATAAGTTTCTTTGCTAATGCAAAAGCTGACAATCCGTTACTGAAGAACGTTACCAAAAATATAGAAAATCATAAAAGCGATTTAGATAATTTGAAGTATAAATTGAGTTACTTATCTAATTTAGATTATTAGTAAAGAAATTAGAAGAAGCAAAAAAACTCTCAGAAATGAGAGTTTTTTTATTAATGATTTTTTTGAAGTTGATTATTCAACTTTTAGATACGTTGCAACGTCAATTTTTACATCGCTCCATGTTTTACTAATTCCGTCAGTACCTTTGTGTAGATCAAAGCACACTTTATTAAGGCTTTCAATGGCGCTATTAGCATTAAAATCGTCTAAATTTAATGTTCCAGATAATGTTATCATTTGACCACTTATCACATATTCGATAGGAAATGAATGTTTAATTCTATTCATTGTCATAGTTGCAATACCTTCATTATCTGAAGTTGTGGCTACTGTTCCAGATAATAATTCTGTATTTGCCATAACTCCAAAAAAGAACTGTTTTAGTTTAGTATCTCTCACTTCGTTATTACTAAAAAGGCTACTTACAGGAATTGAAAATTCCAAACCGTTCAAAACTTCTTTTGCAGTTGATGCTTTTTTTGGAGTAATGTTTACTTTGGTAAATTCGCCGTTAACAGCAACTTTGTCAGTAGTTTTATAGGCAGTCCAACTAACTTTAGTTGTTAGCGATTCTATTGAATAAACGCTGTCTTTAGCACTATTACTTTTACTCTTTTTAACGTCAGTCTTACAAGAAATTAATAATAAACTGAAAATCGACAAGAAAATTATTTTTTTATTCATAATATGTTATTTTTTAGGTTTTAAATACTTGTTTACGAGTTTTATATAATTTTTTTTAGCTTCATCTTCGGTTAAGTGGCTTAGTTGAAACCAAGCATTCAATTTAAAAGCGTTTTTTAATTTTTCGTTACCATTTCCTTTTCTATAATCATTACCTTGAGTTGCTTGCTTATAGCATGCGTAAAATTGTAGCATAATGTCTGGCGGTAATTTTTTATTAGTTTCTGAAGCCAACAAATATGCTTTTTTAAATTTAGTGTCTAAATTTTTCATTGGTTAGTTTACTTCTTCAAAATTAATAAAAAAGAAATGATTTTGATAAAAATGAGATTATAAAGAAGCAATTATTTCTTCACCACCTTTTACTTTCTGTTCAAGAGATACATTAATTTTTGTACCAAGCGGTAAAAATAAATCTACACGAGAGCCAAATTTAATAAATCCTGCATTTGTTCCTTGCTCTGCACTATCATTTACTTTTGCATAATTTACGATGCGTTTTGCAATAGCACCAGCAATTTGACGATATAAAACTTCTCCAAAAGTATCGTTTTTGACAACTATTGTTGTCCGCTCGTTTTCTGTCGATGCTTTTGGATGCCAAGCGACAAGATATTTTCCTGGATGATATTTACTGAAGACTACATTTCCACTCATTGGGTATCGTGTTACGTGTACATTTAGTGGAGACATAAAAATAGATACTTGGAGGCGTTTGTCTTTAAAAAATTCTGGTTCAAAAACTTCTTCTATTACTACTACTTTTCCATCAGCAGGAGAAAGTATATGTTTATTATTTTGTATTGTATTCCTTTTAGGATCTCTAAAAAATTGTAAAACCAAAATATAAAAAACAACAAAAATCATTGAAATAGACATTCTCAACCAATCAACTTCAATGAATTTATCAATTGTTAAAATAGCAATCAATAATAGTATTGTTGAAATCAAAATGATTTTATAGCCTTCTTTATGAAACATTATTAATTGTTTTTTAATTTTCTATACTACTTGTAGATAAATAAAAATAAACGGTGCAGCAAAGATAACACTATCAAATCGATCTAAAAAACCTCCATGACCAGGAATTAGGTTACTACTATCTTTTATTCCTGCTTGTCTTTTAAACATCGATTCTATTAGGTCTCCAAGTACTCCGAAAATACTTATAAGAATAGAAATTACAATCCATTGAGTTAATGATAGTATAGTAAAATACTGAGCAATAATTATACTCGCAATAATACATGAAATAAAACCTCCAATAAATCCTTCTATTGTTTTGTTTGGAGAAATTCGTTTTAGGAGTTTTGTTTTTCCAAAGTTTTTTCCAATCAAATAAGCAAATGTATCGTTACTCCAAATCAATAAGAAAACACCTAATATTGTAGTTCTTGCGTATTCAAAATCATTATTTAAAAATGGTATTTGTGCCATTAATATAAACGGAACTACAATATAAATGAGTGATAAAAATATTTTACCTAAATGACTTACAATTTCCTCTTTCTTAGCAAGTAGTACCCATGCAAATGAGCAGAATAAAGTTAAAAAAAGGGTGACGCCAACATATTTAAAAATCATTTTTGACGGCACGTCTTCTACATTTAGAATATTTCCGAAAAGGTATGCTAAAAAGGCAAGTGTATATGGAAAAACACTTTTTAAGTCTATCATTTTACTAAACTCATAAAGGCAGAGTATCATTAATATAAAAAATGTTGTTAAGAAACTTATTTTGCTATATGATATTGAAAAAATAAGGACAGTTATGAAGATGATTCCAGATAAAATACGTTTAATAAAATTGTTCATCAGCTATAAATCTTCTAACAATAGTAAGTACAAATTCTTTGAATTGCTATTGCCATAATTCATAAAACTATCTTCATTTTTGTTTCCATAATTTTTGATAGAACTAATATTTGTTGGTAAATTATTTTTATGCTTCACTCTAACTCCTGTTAAACCGTCTCCCATATTTTTTACTATTTGACTCGTTGTTGCATAGACGATAAAATCATTTGTAAATGTAGAAAGGCGATTATCTTCAATTTGATTTGAGGAGAAAAGAATACTTCCGTTTTCAGAAATGAGTTGCTCACATGTTGTGAAAAAAGGAATATTTTTGTCGAAATCTGATTTGGTTTTAATATCAATAGAGCTAATTACTTTTGCTAAGTCTTTATTTTTATAAGAAATGGTCTCCCAATTATTTTCTTTTATAATGTTCTGAATATTAGCAGTAACATCTTCTTTTTTGGGGCAATACAAGAATTTTCCTCCAAATTTTATAAAATTATGAACAAAAGAATCATCTAAGGAAAGAGAGACTTTCTGATTATTAATTTCTCTTTTTTTTAATTTTTCTGAACTTTTGAATAACTTATTTAAAAAACTCATTTATTGGTTTGGTAAGGGTGAGGGTGTTTCTATAATAATTTCGTGAATTTATTCATTTTTATCTGAATTATCATCATTTTTATCTAGTTTTTCTTCAGCCTCTTTTTTTTCTTTTCTTTTTCAGACTCTTTTTTCTTTGAATTACTTATTGCAATGGGTGATTTAGTAAAAGGTCTTTCTCCAAATATTTTAACCAAGTCATCTCCAAAAATAACTTCTTTTTCTAAAAGTAATTCTGCTAATTCGACTAATTTACTTTTATTTTTAGTAATCACTTTGATAGCTCTTTGATATTGAGTTTCAATCAATAAAGAAATTTCTTCATCAATAGTTTGAGAAGTCTTTTCACTATACGGCTTTGTGAACCCATATTCACTTTGACCTGAAGAATCATAATAACTTAAATTTCCTATTTTATCGCTCAATCCATAAATAGTAACCATTGCTTTTGCTTGTTTGGTTACTTTTTCTAAATCACTCAAAGCACCTGTTGTTATGACATCAAACATTACTTTTTCAGCGGCTCTTCCACCTAAAGTTGCACACATTTCATCAAACATTTGTTGTTTTTCAACAAGCATTCTTTCTTCTGGTAAGTACCAAGCTGCGCCTAAAGATTGACCTCGAGGAACAATAGTGACTTTTACTAAAGGTGAAGCATGTTCTAACATCCAACTTACAGTTGCGTGACCTGCTTCATGATATGCAACAGTTGTTTTTTCTTTTACAGTAATCAGTTTATTTTTCTTTTCTAATCCACCAACAATTCTGTCAGTTGCATCTAAAAAGTCTTGGTGATGTACCGCTTTTTTATCTTGTCTTGCCGCTATTAATGCCGCTTCATTACAAAGGTTTGCAATGTCTGCACCAGAAAAACCAGGAGTTTGTTTAGATAAGAATTCTAAGTCAACATCTTTATGTAATTTTAAAGGTTTTATATGTACTTCAAATATTTCTTTACGCTCATTTAAATCAGGTAAATCAACATAAATTTGTCGGTCAAATCGTCCTGCTCGCATCAATGCTTTGTCTAAAACATCAGCTCTATTTGTTGCTGCAATCACGATGACATTGGTATCTGTACCAAAACCATCCATTTCGGTAAGTAGTTGGTTTAGTGTATTTTCTCTTTCGTCATTTCCTCCTGTCATATTACTTTTTCCACGCGCTCTACCAATAGCATCAATCTCATCAATAAAAATAATTGAAGGAGATTTTTGTGCTGCTTGCTTGAACAAATCCCGAACACGCGATGCCCCAACACCAACAAACATTTCTACAAAATCTGATCCTGAAAGTGAGAAAAAAGGCACATCTGCTTCACCTGCGACTGCTTTGGCTAATAATGTTTTACCAGTTCCTGGAGGCCCTACAAGTAATGCTCCTTTAGGAATTTTACCTCCAAGAGCTGTATATTTTTCAGGGCTTTTAAGGAAATCTACAATTTCTTGAACTTCCTCTTTTGCGCCTTCTAAACCTGCTACATCTTTAAAGGATGTTTGTACTTTTTGATCTTTATCAAATAGTTTTGCTTTTGATTTACCAATATTAAATATTTGACCGCCACCACCTCCAGAACTTCCTCCAGACATACGCTTCATAAAGAATAACCATAAACCAATAAGTATTAAAAATGGAAGGAAATTAATTAATATATCTCCAAAAGTGCTATCAATAACTTTGTTATCGTGTATAAAATCTAAATTTTTATCTCGCTTAGTTTCAATTAAATAATTTTCAAAATTTTGAATATCACCATACGTAACATTAAAATTAGGTTGTTTAGAAAGACTAAACAATCCTTTTTTCTTGTTATATTTTTTATACTCTTCCTTTTCTAAAGCCTCTTTTTTTAAGAACACTTGCGCTGTTCCAAGGTTTTTTAAAATAATGATTTCTTCAATATCATTGGCGTTTATATATGATTTGAATTTAGTAAAACTTACCTTTTCATCAGGATTGTTACCATTGCCAAACATCATGTATGATAAAATGATAAGGATAGGAATTATATATAACCAACTAAAGTTAAATTTTGGAAGTTTAACTTGCTCCTTGTTGTCTTTTTTTGGTGTGTTTTGTTTACTCATCTATAAAATTTGATAATATTTTATTAATTTTTAAGCAGATATTACTGTTACTTTGGCATCTCCCCAAAGACTTTCAATATCATAAAATTCGCGTGTATGCTTTTGAAAAATATGTACAACTACATTTACATAATCCATCAAAATCCATTCTGAATTTGATTCTCCCTCTATATGCCAAGGCTTGTCTTGAAGTTTTTTACTAACTATTTTTTGAACCGAACCAGAAATCGCACTCACTTGTGTGTTAGAATTTCCTGAACATATTACAAAGTAATCGGTAACCATATTTTCAATATTTCTTAAATCAAATAACTGAATATCAATACCTTTTACTTCTTCTATTCCTTTTATTATTTCAGTTATTAATTGATCAGCACTCGCTTTTTTCTCCGTCATTAAAAAATGTTTAATTTTGCTACAAAGTTATTATTTTTTTATGGTTATTACCCTATAAAAATAACGATTGTAATATATTACTGCTATGAAGATAATCAAACTTGATGCCATCGACTCTACCAATACGTTTTTAAAAGAATTGTGTCAAGAAAATGATGTTGATGACTATACAGTTGTTATTACCAATAATCAAACGAAAGGGAGAGGGCAAATGACTTCTGTATGGAAGTCTAAAATCAACAATAATCTAACATTCAGTATTTTAACTAAGTTTGAAGAGTTGGATGTTAAAAATCAATTTTGGATTAGTAAAGCCATTTCTTTGGCAGTTTATGATACATTATCAACTTTTTTATCAGTAAAAATAAGTATAAAATGGCCTAACGACATTCTGGCAGAGCAACAAAAAATATGCGGAATTTTGATAGAAAATTCAGTCAAAAAGACAAAAATTAATCATTCTATTATTGGAATAGGATTGAATGTAAATCAAAAGGTTTTTAAAAACTTGCCAAATGCCACTTCGATGAAATTAATTTCTGGCTCAAATTTTAATTTGGATGAATTATTAGAATCAGTAGTAAATAACATTAAAAAATATGTTGGGTTTTTAAATTTAAATGATTTCGAATTAATTAAAAATTTGTATTTAAAGCGATTGTATAAAATCAATATTCCAACAATGTTTTGCGATGCAAAAGAAACTGTTTTTATGGGAAAAATAGTTGGAATTTCTACAGAAGGAAGACTACAAGTTGAGTTGGAAGATGAAACAATTAAAGAGTTTTCTTTAAAAGAAATTCAACTCGTTAAATTAAGTTAAGGATTAATCTAAAATATCATTCTATTAGTACTTAGAATGACAAATAACTGTTCTACATATTTTCAATATTCTCAGATAGTGTGTGGATAAATTTTTGCAAAGGTTTTTTAATCATCATCGCCATCATAGGATTAAAACTTCCCTCAAAATCAAATGTAGATTCACACGTTGTTTCATCAATTTCCAATATATTTACGGTCAAGGTAAATGGTAATTTACTGCTCGCAGCACCCAAAACGATTTGACTGTATTCCGTTCTTTCTTTTAAAACTAATCTTATTTCTGGCATTCCTTTTAATCCAAAGATAAAAGACTCTCCATCTACTTCAAACTTTTGAGTATTTTCAGGCATTAATTGTTCAAAATTATTTAAATCTGTTAAAAAATTGAACAATTCTTTCTGCGATTTTTGACTTATAATACTATTAGATTTTAAGTTCATTTTAGCTGTTTTATCAGGTAAATATTATTGTTTCCACTTACTTGGATTTTCTCTCCAATCGTTAAGTGTTTCTATGTCTTTTTCTGAAATATAATTTGTTTTATTTGCTTGCTCAAGTAACGATTCATAATTACTCAAAATAGTTAATTCTACATTGTCTTTTTTGAAATTTTTCTCAGCAACTGCAAATCCGTAAGAAAAAATTGCAACCATTCCTTTTACAGTTACTTTTGCTTTTTTCAATGCTTTTACAGCATTTAAACTACTTTTCCCAGTACTTATTAAATCTTCGATAACCACAACATTTGAGCCGCTTTCAAGCATTCCTTCTACTTGATTTTGTCTTCCGTGTTTTTTCGCTTCTGGTCTAACATAAACAAAAGGTAGTCCAAGTTCTTCTGCAACTAAAACTCCAAGTGCGATTGCTCCAGTTGCTACACCAGCAATTACATCGGGTTTTCCGTATTTTTCAATAACAAGGTTTGCGATTTTTTGTCTTAAAAAAGTTCTGATTTGAGGAAAAGAAAGCGTTGTTCGATTGTCACAATATATAGGCGATTTCCATCCAGAAGCCCAAGTAAACGGGTCATTAGGTTGTAATTTAATAGCTTTAATTTTTAATAATAATTCAGCAGTTTTTTTTGCAGTATCTTTGTTCTTTATCATATCGCAAATGTACACAATTTTCTATAATGAAATTCCAATTTTATTAACAGATAGTCTTGATAATTTATCAGAAGATAGTTTTTTTTATAGAGATGATATTACCATAGAATTGGTTTTGGAAATTGCTAAATCAAAGAAATTTAATATAATTTATATATATCATACAAATTTAAAGTTGCTTTGGAAAGAATTTAAATGGTTTTTTAAAATAGAAAAAGCTGCAGGAGGACTTGTGAAAAATAAGAAAGAGGAAACGCTTTTTATTTATCGATTTGGAAAGTGGGATTTGCCAAAAGGTAAAATAGAGAAAGGAGAATCAAAAAGAGAAGCAGCAAAACGCGAAGTAGAAGAAGAGTGTGGCGTAAACAAATTAAAAATTGATAAAAAACTTCAAAAAACATATCATATTTTTCAGAGAAAGGGACGAGAAATTTTGAAAATTACACATTGGTATTTGATGTATACTAATTATTTTGGAGCGTTAAAACCTCAACTAGAAGAAGGAATTACAAAAGTTGTTTTTAAGAATGATAGAGAAGTGAAAGAGGCTTTAAAATATACATATGGAAATATCAAATTGCTATTTGAAAATATGTAAGAAACTGATTGTTTACTATGAATAAAAGGTTATTTTTGGCGCTTCAAAATTTGATCAATGACAAGACTTTATTAGAAAAAGAACAGCGAACGCCAAAAATGATATTTTAAGTGGATTGACAGTTGCTTTGGCATTGGTTCCAGAAGCAGTTGCGTTTGCATTTGTTGCAGGAGTTAATCCTTTAGTTGGTTTGTATGCTGCCTTTATGATTGGTTTGATTACTTCTATTTTTGGCGGGCGTCCTGGAATGATAAGTGGAGCAACAGGAGCATTGGCTGTAGTTATGGTTGCTTTGCTTGCCAAAGGAAATTCTATGGGAATAGAAGGCGAACAGTTAGGGTTGTATTATTTATTTGCTACTGTTATTTTGATGGGAATTATCCAAATGCTTGCAGGAGTTTTTAAACTTGGTAAATTTGTTAGGTTGATTCCACATCCAGTAATGATGGGATTTGTAAACGGTTTGGCAATCGTTATTTTCTTATCTCAATTGGGAATGTTTAAAGAAATTGTTGGAGGAGAAAAAATGTGGATGGAAGGAGCAAAACTATGGATAATGATTGGTTTGGTGCTTTTAACTATGGCAATTATGTTTGGTTTACCAAAAATAACAAAAAAATTACCTGAAGCATTGATTGCTATTTTAGTGGTTTCTGCAATTGTAATTATAGGGAATTTAGATGTTGCAACAGTTTAGTTTTATAAAAGATGGTGGAGGAAAAGGACTAAAAGGAGGCTTGCCATCATTTCAATTTGATATTTTTAATAAAGTTCCTTTCAATTTAGAAACATTAATATTTATTGGCTCTTATGCGTTGATTTTAGCAACAATTGGATTGATAGAGTCATTAATGACCTTAAATTTAATTGACGAATTAACAGAAACTCGTGGAAATTCTAACAAAGAATGTTTGGCTCAAGGAGGCGCAAATATTGTCACAGGACTTTTTGGAGGAATGGGAGGATGTGCCATGATTGGACAATCATTGATTAATATAAAAGGAGGAGGACGCACAAGACTTTCAGGAATTGTTGCAGCGTTAACATTGTTAGCCTTTATTTTGTTTGCTTCAGGATTGATAGAGCAAGTTCCAATCTAGGCATTGGTCGGAGTAATGTTTATGGTTGTAGTTGGTACGTTTGCTTGGAGTAGTTTTAGAATAATGAATAAGATTCCAAAGTCGGATGTTTTTGTATTGATATTGGTTTCTGTTCTGACAGTTATTTTTGATTTGGCCATTGCCGTAATTGCTGGAGTGATTGTAAGTGCATTGGTTTTTGCTTGGGAAAGCGCAAGACGTATTCGTGCACGCAAACGTATGAAGGCTGACGGAACAAAAGTGTATGAAATTTGGGGTCCTTTATTACTTTGGTTCTATAACTGCATTTAATGAGAAATTTGATGTAAAAAATGACCCTCAAAATGTAGAAATTGATTTTGTAGAAGCTAGAATTAGTGATCATTCTGCATTGGAAGCGATATTTAGTTTGGTAAACAAATATGAAGACGAAGGGAAATCAATCAAATTAAAACATTTGAGTAAAGATTGTAAAGTATTGCTATATAAGGCTAGCCCAAAATTTAGAGAAGTAATTGTTGAGGATGTTGATGATCCAAGATATCACTTAGCTGAAAATTCTGAGGCGTTTACGAAGCCGTTGTCTGAGTATAAGTTGTAGGGTTTTTTGAAGAAAAATATTAATTTTTGATATTACAAACCATATTATTTTAGATATTTCTCTTTCAGTATATATTTTTTTCAGTAAACTTCACTTCTTTTTAAAATTTAAAGAGATAATTAATTTCTACTTTACCCTCACACTTTCAGGAACTAGCTTCGTATAATCACCATTGTTTCGAATTACGTCACGCACGATAGAAGAGGCAATGTAAGAAGTTTTTGCTGCAGTCAATAAAAAGACAGTTTCAATAGGAGCAAGGTCTCTATTGGTATGTGCAATTGCTTTTTCAAATTCAAAATCTGCAGGATTTCGCAATCCACGTAGAATAAATTTTACGTTATTTTTCTGGCAAAAATCTACGGTTAAACCTTTGTAACTTACTACGGTAATTTTAGGTTCGTTTTTAAAAGATTCTTTGATGAAGTTCATGCGTTCTTCCAGCGAAAACATATATTTTTTATTGGCATTTACACCAATAGCGACAATCACTTCGTCAAATAGTGTTACGCCACGTTTAATAATATCGTAATGTCCTAATGTAATAGGATCAAAAGATCCTGGAAAAATTGCTCTTCTCATTGTTTTTTATATTTAACGTCACTTCGAGTGATTTAATGGAGTGATAGCGAAATTAAATTGTATCGAGAAACATTATTAATTTATTGTATCTAGATACAATTCCATTAGTTCTTCTCGGAATCATTCGAACTGACTCTCACTAGTCAAAGTTCTTTTTTGCTAAATTAGGTAAATCTTTAAAGTTACCATTTATCAATGCTTCTTTTTTTACTCTCGATCACTTTTTAATTTGCTTTTCTTTTTCGATTGCTATTTAATATCAGTAAATTCGGCATAAAATACCAATTAAACGGGTCTTCTGGTGCTTGTATAACTTCCTTGATATTTTCCAGATTCGTGTTCAATTATTCTTTTCGAAAGGTTAGACGTTATTCTAGTATAATATGTATTATCTACACATTTTAAAATATAAATATACAATATCTTCATTTTTAATTACTTCAGTATGCGTCACTTAGAGTGATTGCTCTCGATACAATTCCATTCGTTCCTTTCGGAATCACTCGAACTAACGTAATTTTGCTAACTCATAATTTATAACTCAAAATTGCCTCTTCAATAGCATTGCCAAACAAATTTTTCAAACTAATTCCTGCTTCTGCTGCTTGTTGCGGTAAAATACTCTCGTTTGTAAGTCCTGGAACGGTGTTTATTTCTATCAAATGAGGTTCGCCATCAATCAAAATATATTCACTTCGCGAAAAGCCACACATTTTTAATACTTCATACACACGTTTTGCAACTTCGTCAACACGTTTTTTTTCTTTTTCTGATATTCTTGCAGGTGTAATTTCTTGAGATTCTCCAAGATATTTTGCTTCGTAATCAAAGAAATCATTTTCAGAAACTATTTCTGTAATCGGAAGAACGGTAACTTGGTTTTTATAGGTAATAACGCCAACCGAAACTTCTGTACCGTCAAGAAAAGATTCAACAATTATCTCATCATCTTCTTTTAAAGATATCTTAATGGCACCTTTTAGGTGCTCTTTTTTATACACTTTAGTAATTCCAAAACTACTTCCAGCCTTATTTGCTTTTACAAAACATGGCAAACCAACTTTATCAATAATCTCGTTTTCATTTATTACGTCTCCTAGATTAAGATGAAAAGATGTTGCCATTTTAATACCATAAGGTCTTAAAGCACTTAAACAGTCACGTTTATTGAACGTCAACGCCATTTGATATGACGGCGCTGATGTATGTGGAATTTCAAGTAATTCAAGATAAGAAATCAATTGTCCATCTTCTCCAGGACTTCCATGAATGGCGTTAAAAACACAATCGAAATTAATTTTATTGCCGTCAATTAGTACCGAAAAGTCATGTTTGTTTATAGAATATTCGGTTTCGTTTTGTACCAAAACCCATCTATCTTTAAAAATATGAACAGGGTAAATAGTATATTTATTGCTATCCAAGTTTTCACAAACTACAGCTCCACTTTTTAAAGAAATCAAGTATTCAGATGAGTATCCTCCCATCACAACGGCAATATTTTTTTTCATATAATGATTACATATTGTATCGTTAAACAAATATAATTGTAAACCGTCAGTTCGAGTGAAATTCTGATAAGAATTTTGTATCGAGAACTATTCAAATTTTAAAAAGAGAACTATTCTTAATACAATTTTTTTTGATTTTCACTTCAAAAATTACTCGGATAGACACAAAACAAATTTATTAAATATAATTTAAAAGGATAAAAATACGTTTTATATCTTTGTTGAAATAAAAAGTAGAATATGAGTTTATTAAATTTTGTAAAAAGTAAGACTTTTTTAAAGCAATTAGGAATTGCAATTGTTGGTTTGTTAGTGTTTATTGTATTATTGATGCAATGGATGAAAATCACGACAAATCACAGTCAAAAAATAGAAGTTCCAGATTTATCAAAGTTAACAATAAGCGAAGTTAAAGCAAAGTTAGACGAATTAGATTTAGAACTAAAAATAGTTGATTCTGCTAATTATAATCCTGATTATCCGCCACTTTCGGTTATTGAGCAAGATCCTGAAATAGGAGATTTTGTGAAGGAAAGTAGAAAAATTTATCTAAAAATAAATAGGCCAACATATCAAAATGTTATCATTCCAGATGTGTTAAGAAAATCACGTAGAAATGCCGAAACTGTTTTAAAATCGGTAGGTTTTAGAATAGGAAATAGCCCAAAATATATTCCAGATATTGCCAAAAAATTTATCTAAAAATAAATAGGCCAACATATCAAAATGTTATCATTCCAGATGTGTTAAGAAAATCACGTAGAAATGCCGAAACTGTCTTTAAAATCGGTAGGTTTTAGAATAGGAAATAGCCCAAAATATATTTCAGATATTGCCAAAGATGTTGTCAGTCCTTGCCTGTCTGTCAAATAAAGGGATTGTATCATAAAGGTAAAGCAATAGAAGTTGGAACGAAGTTGCCTAAAAATTCTGTACTAAATTTAAAATTAGGTGACGGAAAAGGTCGTTAGATTTGATTAATGCTAACGCAAATTGAAAGAATACAGTGTGAAAGAAGAAGAAGCATTAGAAAATGAAGAATTATATGAGCATTTTAAATATACAGCTCACGTTGGTCAAGAACCACTTCGTGTAGATAAATTTTTAATGAATTTTATCGAAAATACTACTCGAAATAAAATTCAGCAAGCAGCCAAAGCAGGAAATGTTTTGGTGAATGAAGTAGCTGTAAAATCAAGTTATAAAGTAAAGCCAAACGATGTAGTACGTATAGTATTGGCACATCCTCCTCATGAAAATTTATTGATTGCCGAAGATATTCCGATTGATATAATATATGAAGATGATCAGGTGATGGTTGTAAATAAATCTGCAGGAATGGTAGTGCATCCAGGACACGGTAATTACTCAGGAACATTGGTAAATGGATTGATTTATCATATTGAAAATTTACCGACCAATAGTAATGAACGTCCAGGATTGGTACATAGAATTGATAAAGGTACAAGTGGATTATTGGTTGTCGCAAAGACTGAATTTGCGATGGCACATTTGTCAAAACAGTTTTTTGACCGTACAACAGAAAGATTGTACTACGCATTAGTTTGGGGGAATATTGAACAAGAATCTGGAATTATACAAGGAAATATTGGACGTAGTTTAAAAAACCGTTTGCAAATGGATGTTTTTCCAGAGGGTGATTTTGGAAAACATGCTGTTACACACTACAAAGTATTGGAACGGTTTAGTTATGTAACGTTGGTTGAATGCAAGTTAGAAACAGGAAGAACTCATCAAATTAGAGCGCATTTTAAACATATTGGTCACACACTTTTTAATGATGAACGCTATGGAGGTGAGCGCATTTTAAAAGGAACAACTTTTACGAAATACAAGCAGTTTGTAGATAACTGTTTTAAAGTTTTACCAAGGCAAGCCTTACACGCCAAAACTTTAGGATTTACACATCCTACAACAGGTAAATTTATGCAGTTTAATTCTGAAATTCCGGAGGATATACAGCAATGTTTAGAAAAATGGCGTGTTTATACAGTAAATCAGAAGGAGTAGGAACTGTTTTGCAACTCTTTTTTTTTATCGGATGATGATAGTATCCAGCGTCTCCGACGAAGGAAGATATGGCGTAATCACTTATTGTTATGAGTAGATATATCTATCTTTATAGTTATGTTTTCATTTATATCCTGCCCCAATTCCGTCTTTCCTTGGGCAGTTACTTTTAATTCAGATCCATCAGCATTTGAAAAACTTGCATTTGTTCTAGGAAAATTTATTTCATCTTTAGGAATGTTGTATTTCAGTGTCACTGAATCCCAAATCTCCGCTGATAAATTTCTTGTCATTAAAGAGTCAATTTCACCTTTATCATTGAGTTGAAATAATTTAGAAATTTGAAGCGTAGAAAGTATTCTTGAGTTAACCAATAATTTTGTGCTATCCGGAGAAATCACAAATTCCGTGTTTTCTTTTTGGAAATATAGTTTTGATAAACTCCCATTGGTTGAACTGACAATAAGTATATTTTGTTTAGAAATAATTTTGTTAATTTTTGGAGCTTCAGAAGCTGATTTTCTATGAACCTTGTCTGATTTACAAGACGAGAAAAGTAAAATAATGATAAATAATAATTGCCTTTTCATATTCTTCTATTATCTCCTGCTAAAAATTCTCCAAAAATTTTTTTACAAGCTTCTGAAGTTTTATTCCCTGGTTGTCCATCTACCAAAAGTGAAATGCCATGAAAGGAATTTAAGAAACTTTGAAGCTCATCAACTCTTTCTTCCACTTTATTGCTATGAAAATAAAAGCTGATATTCAAAAGATCAAGATTAAACTCTGGAATTTCATTTCTTTGTTCGATCCTTCTAAGAATTACTGCAGACCCACATTGTCTTGAAACTGCCGTATTAGAAAATACACCATCAGAAGTGTATTTACCGCTAGAATAATGGTTTGAATATGACCATAAATAAGGGGATTTTACATGGGTATGATATAGTCGATATCCCCATCCATTATAATTCTCTAACTGATAGAGGATTTTAGGCAAACTCCAATCGTTTTTTCTATGAAGGTTTTTATGCTTTAATGCATCTATTGCACTTTCTTCCCAAGTAAAAGGTGGGTTTCCAACTCTGGGTCTTCCACTTGGGACATGAGTTGTTTTAGAATCTAAAGGATCTCCATTATGTAAATGAGAATTAAAATTTCTGTGGGACTCTAAAGTGTGAATTAAACCGATAAAAAACCAAGGAACTCCAATTTGATTACCAACTGATTCATATCTAATCTTGTTAAGAATAATTTGATCTACATGATTTTCAACAACATTAAGTTTGTCTATTCGAATCTCTATTGATTTGAACATTTTAATATATTCATTTTTTAATGCTTTAGTATAATTTACTTTTCCCATAATATTGATTTTTATTTACTCATAACGGTCAAATAACGTTCCGTTTCAATGAATTTTATTGTTCGATTTGAAAGATAGGGATAATAATTGAGAAAAGGGATAATAATTGAGAAAGTCAAGTCTCAAACTAAATAAACACATTTATCAGAAGTGTTTTAATAAAAAATTAATTCATTTTTTGTTCGTATTTTTATACTCAATTTTAAGTATAATATGAAAATAGTAATATCACCAGCCAAATCATTAGATTTTGAGTTAAAGGCTCCAACTTCACTACATACAAATAGTATTTTTTTACAAGAAGCAGCAAAGTTAAATGCTGTTTTAAAAAAGAAATCTGCAAAGAAATTATCTGAGTTAATGCATATTTCGGCAAACTTAGGACAGTTGAACTATGAGCGCAATCAAGAATGGGATTTACCTTTTAATTTAGAAAACTCAAAACAGGCAATCTATGCTTTTAAAGGTGATGTGTATCGTGGATTAGATATTGATTCTATCTCACAAGAAAAAATGCCACAACTACAAGATAAATTACGCATACTTTCTGGACAATATGGAATACTGAAGCCATTGGATTTGATGCAAGCATATCGATTAGAAATGAGTACGAAGTTAAAAGTCGGTAGAAAGGATAATCTATATCAATTTTGGGGAAGCACAATTACCAATGCTTTAAATGACGAAATGACTGATGATGAATTGTTTGTAAATCTTGCAAGTAATGAATATTTTAAAGCGATTAAACCTAAAGAATTGAAAGTTCCAGTTATTACACCAATTTTTAAAGAATATAAAAACGGAGCATATAAAACAATTGCAATCTTTGCGAAGTTAGCAAGAGGATTTATGACGCATTATATTATTCAAAATAATATAGAAACTATTGAAGGTTTAAAAGGTTTTAATACTGATAAGTACAGATTTGATAGTAAATTGTCTACCAATACAGAATTAGTATTTACAAGATAAAAAAAGACCAATTTTATATAAAATTGGTCTTTTTAAAGTTACTCTAATAGTTTAGAATCCGTAAACAGACTCTTTATTAAACTTTTTTACAAGCATATAATATACAACAGCTCTGTATTTATTTCTTTCAGATTGTCCAATTTGATCCATCACTTCAGCAATTCCTGCATTTAATTTAGCATCATCGGCTAATCCTAATTTATTAATTAAGAAATTGTTTTTTACTGTTGTTAATTCTTTAGGGTCAGTACCAGAAACAAGTTCAGCATCTGCTTTATAAATTGATGGGCCCAATCCTTTTGTTACGGCTTTTAACAAATCATCGTTTGAACGTAAATCTCTATCGTCCATAAATTTTTTGTACATCGCTACTTTTTCGTCAAATTTACTCATGTCTTGAAGTTTTATTTATTATTAATGGTTTAACGTTTTCCAAATATAAAGAATATTATTCATTTTCCTAAAAAAAAACCTTAACAATCTGAAATATTTGTACTTACAATGTCATTTGTTGTCAAAAGATGGTAAAATTTATTTTAAAAAATATGACAAGTTGGCATAAAAAATCTGTTGGCATAATGATTGACTTGTATAAAATGTTAGAAAAAATATATCAACACAATTAAAATATAAATTATGAGTAAAATAATAGGAATTGATTTAGGTACAACAAACTCATGTGTTTCTGTAATGGAAGGAAATGAGCCAGTTGTAATCCCAAATGCTGAAGGGAAAAGAACCACACCTTCTATTGTTGCCTTTATTGAAGGAGGCGAGCGTAAAGTTGGTGATCCAGCAAAACGTCAAGCAGTTACGAATCCGTTAAAAACGGTTTATTCTATTAAGCGTTTTATGGGAAATAAATTCTCAGAATGTGCTAAAGAAATTAAGCGTGTACCTTATAAAGTAGTAAAAGGAGATAATGATACTCCAAGAGTAGATATTGATGGTCGTTTATATACGCCACAAGAAATATCTGCTATGGTATTACAGAAAATGAAGAAGACTGCTGAAGATTATTTAGGCCACGAAGTTTCTGAAGCTGTAGTAACAGTTCCAGCATATTTTAACGATGCACAACGTCAAGCAACTAAAGAGGCTGGAGAGATTGCAGGATTAAAAGTTAGTAGAATTATCAATGAGCCTACTGCAGCAGCATTGGCTTATGGAATGGATAAAAAACACGTTGATAAAAAAATCGTTGTATTTGATTTTGGTGGAGGAACACATGATGTTTCAATCCTAGAATTAGGTGATGGAGTTTTTGAAGTATTATCTACAGATGGTGATACGCACCTTGGAGGAGATGATGTAGATGAAAAAATCATCAATTGGTTGGCAGAAGAATTTATGAATGATGAAAAGATAGATTTACGTAAAGACCCAATGGCTTTGCAACGTTTAAAAGAAGCTTCTGAAAAAGCAAAAATTGAGTTATCATCTTCTGCAGAAACAGAAATAAATTTACCGTATGTTACCGCAACTGCGAGTGGACCAAAACACTTAGTACGTAAATTATCAAGAGCAAAATTTGAGAAATTAATTGACGATTTAATCAAAAGAACAATTGAGCCTTGTCAAACAGCATTAAAAAATGCGGAATTATCTACTAAAGATATTGACGAAGTAATCTTAGTTGGAGGTTCAACGCGTATTCCAGCAGTACAAGTAGCAGTGGAAAAATTCTTTGGAAAATCGCCATCAAAAGGTGTAAATCCTGATGAAGTTGTTGCCGTTGGTGCAGCAATTCAAGGAGGAGTTTTAACAGGAGATGTAAAAGATGTATTGTTGTTAGATGTGACTCCATTATCTCTTGGTATTGAAACTATGGGTAATGTATTTACAAAGTTAATTGATGCAAATACGACGATTCCTACTAAGAAATCTCAAGTATTTTCAACAGCAGTAGATAATCAACCAAGTGTAGAGATTCACGTATTACAAGGTGAGCGTGCAATGGCAGCAGATAATAATACAATTGGTCGTTTCCATTTAGATGGTATTCCACCAGCACAAAGAGGAGTTCCTCAAATTGAAGTAACTTTTGATATTGATGCAAATGGTATTATCAACGTGTCAGCAAAAGATAAAGGAACAGGAAAAGAGCACAATATCCGTATTGAAGCATCCTCTGGATTGACAGATGAGGAAATCCAAAAAATGAAGCAAGAAGCAGAAGCAAATGCTGATGCAGATAAAGAAGCAAAAGAAACAGCGGAGAAAATAAACGGAGCAGATTCAATGATTTTTCAAACAGAAAAGCAATTGAAAGAATTTGGAGATAAATTATCAGATGATAAAAAAGGACCAATTGAATCAGCATTAGAAGCGTTGAAAAAAGCACACGAATCTAAAGATATTGCACAGATTGATACTGCAATGGAAACGATTAATGAGGCTTGGAAAGTAGCATCTGAAGAGATATATAAAGCAGAACAAGATGCACAGGCGAATGGAGCAGGAGCAGAGCAACAAGATGCTGGAGGTGCAGCAGAAGATGATGTACAAGATGTTGATTTTGAAGAGGTAAAGGAAGAAGAGGAAGACTAATAGAATGATTAGACTTTTAGATATTTAAAAAACGCACTCAATTTGAGCGCGTTTTTTGATTTATTTACAACAGTATTATTCTGCAACTTCTTGGTTTTTTCCATCCATTATTTTTTTGTAATCTATAAAAGGCTAAAAGGAATTTTGCTATTTAATAATATAAGCCTTTTTGATATAATCTAATTTTGGATAGTTTTTCTTTAAATAACTATTCCCTTGCGCATAAATTGAATCTTGTTCGTTTGCTATTTTTCCGCCATAATCTGCATAAAATTTATGCGCAGTTTCCATTCCGCTTGTGATTTTTGCAATTACAGGAAAGCCAGTTACATCGTTATAATGAATAGTATCTAATTTGTGATTGTTTTTCATATTGATATAAATTTGAGTTGTGCGAGAATCTTTTCCATCACGGGCAAAAGAAATTGCCATCGAATCATTTTTTTGTAAACCAGGCTCGTCTGTAATAACAGTTTTCTCCCATTGTTTGTTTAGTAATGAATCGTTGTGAATTCCAAATTGTGTAACAAATTTAGGGAGAACTCTAAATAGTGCAATATCAGTATAAAAACCATGTTTTATTAGTTGATATAACCTATCTACACCTTGTGGAGACCATTCTCGTTTAGCTTCTATATCAAAATTTCCTTGCGTAGTTTCAAAGCGTGCCTTGAAATATTCTGGTGCTTTTTCTTGTGTCCACTTTTCGTCAAAGGTCTTTGAGTTACAAGAAATCAAAAAGAGTATTGTGAGTAAATAAATTATTTTCTTCATACGTTTTAGTTTTTAGTATAATTAAATTTTACGGTATCAATAGTATCATTATCGTTGTGAATATCTACATAAACATTCATTTCATTGTCACTAATTTTTTCAAAAGACATCCCTTCAAAAACCACTTTATTTGCCGTAATTTCTTTTAGAAGAAAATCTACAGTTTCATCTTTAGTTTCCAAACTTTTTAAATCGTTATGAAAGTGTTTTAATTGTAGAATTAAAGAGTTTTCAACTTCTCTAATAATTTCGATTTCATAGAATGTAACTTTATTATCAGTAACCGATTTAAACGTTGCCATCATAGAGTCTCCAAGAGGTTCACTCCAATTATCTTCTATAATTCCACCAAATGCTTCGCCTTTCCAATTACCAGAAATCCAAGAGATGTTTTCTAATGTTGGCTCTAATTTTTTATGAATATTAGCAATTATTTTTTCATTTGGATCAATAACTATTTTCTCTCCAACAATACTAATTTTGCTACCATTTGGGCTTGTAGCAAGTCTTGCAATATTTGTAATTCCATACTTTTTGAGCGAAGTGATTTTAACCCAATTTTTATCTTGTTTTGGATTGTATTTATAAAGAATATCATCTTTTCCCATTAAAATTGTTCCATTGATAGTCCAACAAATATCTTCAGAATTTGGAAGTGTATTCACAATAAATTCAGTTTTATTATTGATAGGATTTAAAGAACGAATTTCCCAATTTTTATTTCCTTTACTGATATAACTAGCTAAGTCACTTTTTGGAATTTTATGTAAAGAGCGTCCAATATTAGTATCGACTTTATTATTTTTTGATGTATTAATATCAGTTGTAAAAAGAGAAAGTTCATCATTTTCTAAGACCGAAGAAATCAACGTTTTATTGTCAAACCAAGTGTGATAGCCAATTATAATATCTTCAATTAAAATTTTTGAGGCATTTTTTTTTAAATTATAACTATATAGTTTTTGCGTTTCATCTTTTTCTAATCTAATGGCGGATACCCTATTTTTATTAGGAATTTTTAATGGTGATTAGGAATTTTTAATGGTGAGTATTCACTTCCTTCGGTTGCCGAAATCCATTTTTTTCTTCCAGTTTTAATATTATATTTTATAATATCTGTTTGTCCGTTCCTTGTTCCAGCATATAATATTGTATTATTATTTATTTAGCCATCCCCCGAAAAACGAATTAAATACTTCGTTAAGTATTGAATTTATTGATAATTTCGGTTGATTTAAAATTGGAAAACTGTTTAAAAAGTTGTATTTTGTTCTTGTAAAAAAAGCAAAATCACCTTAAAAACAGTTCTATGAGCAAGATACTAACAAAAAAGATACAAACCCAATTAAGTGACTATTTTTTATCTAATTCAGAAATGACCAAACCAGAAACACGTTGTTTAAAAGAGATGGTTTTAGGAATTTTAAAGTCAAAATCTGTATTTGTAAATCAAATAGCAGCTAGTTTACGAGAGTCTATAAAATTGAAAGATGTTTGCAAGCGCCTTTCTGCTCAATACTTAAAGGGAGATTATGCAGAAAAAGTGATGACTACTCACCTTGAAACCGTTGGAAATAGTATTTCAAAAGATAATTTTATTCTTATGGACGGTACTGACATCAGCAAAAAATATGCTAAATATATGGAGGGCTTGGAGTTTGTAAAGGATGGTGATACTAGCAAAATCGGACTTGGTTATAATGTCTTAAACATAAATGTGATTAGCAATCATAAAGAAATAACACCTCTTTATAGCAAAGCTTATAGTTTTGAAATGGGGGCATTAAGCAGTAATAATGAAATAAAAAAAGCCGTAAGAGAAGTACAGAAATATGTAGCCCATAGAGGCTGTTGGGTTTTTGATAGAGGAGCAGATAGTGGTATTTTAAAAGATTTTTTTGTCAGTGAATGCTCACAAACAATCATTCGCTTGAAGAGAAACACAAAATTATACCATAAAGAGAATGAGTTACAAGTAAGCCAACTTCTTAAAAAAATAGATTTTTCAATAACACAAACAGTGACCAAGGTAAAGAAAAACAAACCTGTTTTAAAAGAGTATCAATTAGGAGCAATCCCAATAAATTACACCATAAAGGGAGTTACACTCTCATTGTGGTTAGTCGTTTCGAGAAATGTAAGACACGGAGGTCTCTGTTATTTACTTGTCAAAAGCAAACTTTCTACAGCTATAGAAGTTGCTAAATGGGCTTTTAAAGGGTATGGTTTACGATGGAAAATAGAAGAATATCACAGACATATAAAACAAGAATATAAATTGGAAGATATTCAACTAAAAACCTTTGATGGATTACAGTCAATGCTTGCTGTTTTGACTGTGGCAATGTATATGATTTACAAGAAAATACAAGCGTTACATTTTAACTTGTTGCTTAATGCAGGCTATAACTATCTAAACAGGCAGAGTGTGAGGGAACTAATCAATTTCATTTATTACAAAATATCAAAGGTGGTTTCCATACTACTAATGCCAACCAAAAGCAGATGGAATATAATAAAAATACCGCCTATAGAGAGTAGCGGACAACTTAATTTAGAATTTAACTAAAAAAAACAGGGGATGGCTAATTATTATTTATATACGAAGGTTGATTGTCGTAGCCTTCATTATTAGAAACATTTTTGAAGTTAGATACTGTAAGGTTTCCGTTTTCTATTGCTAAATCAAACAGAAAAACATCAGTGTTTGGTTGTGCATTGCTGAAAAACGATGTTAGAACTATTAGTATAAGATTGTATTTCATCAGTTTTATTTTAATAAAAAGTTGCATTTACTAATTGAACTTAACTTATTTAAAAACAGTACTTGTTTTCTGTACTTACTTTATCAGCTATAATATTTCTAAGCTCAATGATATTAGGCATATTGGCATATTTTAAATAACGTTTTAAACCCATAAGCATCATGCGTTGTTCATCGTCTTGTGTAAATGAAATAATAGAGTGTTTACCTGCAGTTTCAATTACATCAATCGCATAAAATAAATTTAGTTTAGCCATGGCTATTTGCACTGTTGCTTTTTCTTCACCTTCTTTTTTAGCGATTTTTTCAGCACGCAAAATAGCAGATTCAGCCATATAAATTTGTATTAATATATCTGAACAAGCCAACATTAATTGTTGATGCTCTTCAATTTCTTGACCATATTTTTGAAGCGCAGCGCCAGCAACCATTAAAAATATTTTTTTAAGATTGGCAACGATGCTTTTTTCTTCAGAAAATAAAGCAGTATAATCTGGTTTATCAAAAGAAGGTATACTTGTTAATTCATTTGCAACTGCTGTAGCAGGACCTAATAAATCAACATGCCCTTTCATTGCTTTTTTAATTAGCATACCAATACTTAACATACGATTAATTTCATTGGTACCTTCGTAGATTCTTGCAATACGTGCATCTCTCCAAGCAGATTCTATTGGTGTTTCTTCGGAGAATCCCATACCTCCAAAAATTTGAATTCCTTCATCTGTACATTTTTGTACATGTTCAGAAACAGCAACTTTTAGAATAGAACATTCAATTGCATATTCTTCAACTCCTTTTAATTCTGCTTCTTGATGTGTATCTTTTCCGTTATTTTGGCGTAATGCGATTCTGTCTTCAATATTTTTTGCAGCTCTATAACTAGCAGTTTCATCTACCCAACAATTAGTTGCCATTTCAGCAATTTTCTGACGGATTGCACCAAACTTAGCAATAGGTGTTTTAAATTGAATACGTTCATTAGCATATTTAACAGATTCTGTAATTACTCTACGTTGTGCATCAACACAAGCAACAGCTAATTTAATACGACCAACATTTAAAGCATTCATGGCAATTTTGAAACCATTACCCCTTGTTGATAACATATTTTCAGCAGGTACTTTGGTTTCATTATAAAATACTTGACGTGTAGAAGATGCACGAATACCCAATTTGTGTTCTTCTTCGCCCATAGTAATACCATTAGGATTGTTTTTGTCATATTCAACAATAAAACCTGTGATATTTTTATCGTCTTCAATTCTTGCAAATACAATCATTAAATTGCAAAAACCTGCATTTGAAATCCACATTTTTTGTCCAGTAATCAGATAATATTTCCCGTCGTCTGACAAAACTGCTTTTGTTTTTCCTGAGTTTGCATCGCTACCAGCGCTTGGTTCAGTCAAACAATAAGAACCCATCCATTCTCCAGAAGCTAATTTAGGCACATACTTTTGTTTTTGTTCTTTGGTTCCATACAACGTAATTGGCATTGTGCCAATACCTGTGTGTGCACCAAAAGCAGTACTAAATGAGCCAGTTGCACCAGAAATATAATCACAAGTAAGCATAGTGCTAACAAATCCCATGCCCATTCCGCCATATTCTTCAGGAACAGCAACACTTAAGAAACCTAATTCTCCTGCTTTTTTCATTAATTCTTCAGTCAAAGCATAATCTTTTTGTTCAAAGCGTGCTTTGTTAGGCCAGATTTCACGATCTACAAATTCTTGTAAAGACTCTTTCATCATTAATTGATCTTCATTAAAATCTTCAGGTGTGAATATTTCATCACTTGTAATTGCTTTTACTAAAAATTGGCCTCCTCTTAGTAGTTGTTTATCGTCGCTCATGTGTATTTTTTTTAGAAAAGAGAGAAGAGAGATTAGAAAAGAGAGGGAGTTTTTATTTGGAATAAAATTTCTCTTTAATCAACTGTTCGCTACTTTTAATTTGTTATTTTATATTAAACTATTTTGAAAACTCATTGTCATCTTTTGGAATTTTACAAGTTTTTCATTTATTATTTTTTAAATTTTCATCATTTAGATAATTTCGATGTTTTGCTACTAATAATTGAGTTTCTAATTCGAAAGATGATTCTAAAGAGACATCGATAAAATAGGAAAATGATTTGTTCGTTCTTGCAGAGTCTTCAGCAATATTTGAAGGAATTGATATAGCACATCGATTCATTTGGGAACTTAAATCATACTTCTCGTGATTAGGAAAGTCTTGTAATATATCAGAAATATCATTTGTTATCTCTAAACCAAGTTTCCAAATCTTTAAATTTTTATAATTATGGCGTTTTTTACTCATGGCATTTTATACAATTCATTTAAGTATCATTAGTCTCCTCTCTCTATTCTAACATCTCTTTTCTTTTAAGAAAGAAACTCATATATTCCTGCAGCACCTTGACCTGTACCAACACACATAGTTACAATACCATATTTGCTTTTACGTCTTCTCATTTCGTTAAATAATTGTACTGAAAGTTTTGCACCGGTACAACCTAATGGATGTCCCATTGCAATTGCTCCACCATTTACATTTACTATATCTTGATTTAGATCCAATTCACGCATTACGGCTAATGATTGCGATGCAAATGCTTCATTTAATTCGAATAAATCAATATCTTTTAGACTCATTCCTGCACGTTCTAATACTTTTGGTACTGCTTTTACAGGTCCCATTCCCATAATTCTTGGCTCTAAACCTACTGCTGCAAAGGATACCATTCTTGCTATTGGTTCTAAATTTAATTCTTTTACCATTTTTTCGCTCATTACTAAAACAAACGATGCTCCATCACTCATTTGTGATGAATTCCCTGCAGTAACACTTCCGTCAGCAGCAAAAACAGGTCTTAATTTTGCTAAGATTTCTTTTGAAGTTCCTTTTCTTGGACCCTCGTCTTTAGTAACAGTATAATTTTTTGTTTGTTTTTTACCTTGGCTATCTAAGAAAATTTGTTCTACATTAATTGGAGCAATATCGTCTTGAAAACGGTCTTCTGCTTGTGCTTTTAAGGCTTTCATGTGCGAATTGTAAGAAAACTCATCTTGATCTTCACGAGAAACTTTAAATTCATTTGCTACGGCTTCGGCTGTTAAGCCCATCCCCCAATAATATTCTTCATTTCCTTCTTTGGCAGCGTTATAATTTGGTACAGCGCGATAACCTCCCATTGGAATATAACTCATGCTTTCTACACCACCAGCAATAATACAATCTGCCATTCCGCTTTGAATTTTTGCAGTTGCAATGCTGATAGTTTCTAGTCCAGAGGCACAATAACGGTTTACAGTTACACCTGCAACATCATTTATTTTTAATCCCATAAGCGAAATTAATCGCCCTATGTTTAAACCTTGCTCTGCTTCTGGCATTGCATTACCAACTATCACATCGTCAATACGTGTTCTGTCTAATTCAGGTACTTGTTTTAATAAGTAGTCTATTATTTCTGCAGCTAACTCATCTGGTTTTTTAAATCTAAAAATGCCTTTTGGAGCTTTTCCAACTGCTGTTCTGTACCCTTGTACTATATATGCTGTATTCATAATTTTAATTTCTTAATGGTTTTCCAGTTTTCAAAGTATGTTGAATTCTTTCTAAAGTTTTACGTTCTGTAAATAAACTCATAATTGCTTCGCGTTCTAAATCTAATAGATATTGTTCGCTTACATCTGTTGGTTCTGATAAATCACCACCAGCCATAATGTAACCTAACTTATTTGCTATTTTTTTATCATGTTCCGAAGCGTAATGACCATGCATCATACTATCAGATCCAACTAAAAACATTCCTAATGCTTGTTGTCCTAAAACTCTAATTTTTTGTGGTGCAGGTTGTGTGTAACCATCTTCTAATAGCTGTATTGCATGACGTTTTGCAGTAGCTATTTGACGATTTTCATTGACTACAACTAAATCTTTTCCATGTTGATAATAGTTCATATCAAAAGCTTCGTAAGCAGAAGTTGCTACTTTTGCTGTTGCTATATTAATAAATGCATCACGTAATCTATTTAATTTAACATCATCTTTAATCCAAAGATCAGAAACTCTTTTAGTAACTTCTTTTGTACCACAACCTGCAGGTATTATACCTACTCCAAATTCTACTAAACCAGTATAGGTTTCTGCAGCTGCAATCACTTTATCTACGTGCATTCCCATTTCACATGCACCTCCAAAAGTCATTCCTCTAGGAGTCATTAAAGTCGGAATGGAAGAGTAACGCAAACGCATTACAGTATCTTGAAAATATTTTACACCAAAGTTTAGTTGATCATAATCCTGCTCAATTGCAGTCATTAAAGCTATTGCTAAATTTGCACCAACAGAGAAATTTGCAGCTTGATTCCCTAAAATTACTGCTTCGTATTCTTGTTCTGCTAAATCAATACCTTTATTAATTGCCTCTAAAACGCCTCCACCAAGTGAATTCATTTTAGATCTAAATTCTACATTTAATACTCCATCACCTAAATGTTGGATAGATGCTTCTGAATTTGACCAAATTTGTTTTGCTTCACGAATATTATCTAAAATAATAAATGCGCCTTGACCAGGAATTTTCACATATTTTTTTGTTGGAATATCATAATAGTATTTTGCACCTTCTTTTATAGTATAAAAACTATCATTGCCATCTTTTAGCATGTCCGTAATCCATGATGCTACTTCATGATCTTCTCCTTTCATTAATTCTACTGCTTTTGCGACACCAACAGCATCCCAAATTTGAAAAGGTCCATGTTCCCAACCAAAACCTGCTCTTAAACCGTCATCAATTCTATATAATTCATTAGATATTTCTGGAATTCTATTTTGTACATACGCAAAAAGTGCTGTAAAAGATTTGCGATAAAATTCGCCAGCTTTATCTTTTCCGTTAATTAGAATTGGAAACCTATCCGCAACATTATCAATAGTTTTTGTTAATCCGAGAGTTGCAAATCGAACTTTTTCTTGGCTTTTGTATTCTAAAGTATTCATATCTAAAGATAGAATCTCTTTTTTACCTTCTGCACTGGTAACTCTTTTATAGAAACCTTGTCCAGTTTTAGACCCTAACCATTTGTTTTCCATCATTTTGTCAACAAAATCTGGAATTACAAATTGTTCTTTCATTTCGTCTTTTGGACAATTGTCTTTTACACCATTTGCTGTATGTGCCAAAGTATCTAAACCAACTACATCAATAGTTCTAAAGGTTGCAGATTTTGGACGACCAATTACAGATCCTGTCATTTTATCTACTTCTTCAACAGTTAATCCCATTTCTTTAACGATATGAAATAAACTCATAATACCAAAAATACCGATACGATTACCAATAAATGCTGGAGTATCTTTTGCCAAAACGGAAGTTTTACCTAAAAACTTTTCGCCATATAACATTAAAAAGTCTGTTACTTCTTGTTTACAGTTTGGTCCAGGTACAACTTCAAATAACTTTAGGTATCTTGGAGGATTAAAAAAGTGTGTTACAGCAAAGTGTTTTTGGAAATCTTCACTTCTACCTTTGTTCATAAAAGCAATTGGTATTCCAGAAGTATTAGAGGTAACTAATGTTCCTAGAGTTCTATGTTTTTCGATACTTTCAAAAACTTTTTGTTTGATATCTAGTCTTTCTACAACTACTTCAATAATCCAATCTACATCTTTGATTTTATGTAAATCATCTTCTAAATTTCCAGTAGTAATTCTACTTGCAAATTTCTTATCATATATAGGTGAAGGTTTTGATTTTAAAGATGCAGTTAAACTATCGTTTACCATTCGGTTTCTTACAACTTTATCTTCTATAGTTAAGCCTTTTGCTTTCTCTTTATCATTTAATTCTAGAGGTACAATGTCAAATAGTAATACTTCAACGCCAATATTGGCAAAATGACAAGCAATACCAGAACCCATTATTCCAGATCCTATTACTGCTACTTTTTTGATACTTCTTTTCATTTTTTATTGTTGGTTTAATCTTATTAATTAAAAGAATATTGTTTTATTAACTTGCTATTTTTTTAGAAAAAATAGTGTCTTTTGCTATTAAATTATTGATTGTATCGGTAACTTTAAAGAAAGCATTCAACTCTTCTTCTGTTACATTTTGTCGTACTATATCATTGAACCTTAAAACAGCTACTTTTGCGTCCTCTCTTTTTTCTTTTCCTAAATCTGTCAGTTTTATAAGTACTCCACGACCATCATTTGGATTCTTCTCACGATATATTGCACCTTTTTCTTCCATAGATTTTAAGATACGTGATAAACTTGTTGCTTCCATTCCCATTAAAGGACCTAAGGCTGTAGATGGAGTTCCATTTTCATAATCAATATTTAAAATCACAAATGCCATTGCCATTGTACTGTCAAACTTTTCTGCTTGCTCGTTATACATTTTTGCAACTGCTTGCCAAGTTGCTCTTAAATGATGATCTATTGATTTTCCTTTTAGCATTTCACAAATATATAAAAAAATGTTATGCGTGCATAGTATTTTGTGAAAAGTTATATCCGTATAATAAATGTATTAATTTTATCACAAATTATTGAATGTTTATAAAGAGTCTGTATCAAAAATGTATCTTTGAAAAAATAAATAAGATAAATGAGTAATTTATTAGTTGCAGAAAACATTGTTAAGAATTATGGTGATTTCACTGCATTAAACAATGTGTCTATTTCAGTTCAAAAAGGCAGTATTTTTGGACTTTTAGGTCCAAATGGAGCAGGAAAAACAACATTAATACGGATTATCAATCAAATTGCACTTCCAGATGATGGAACAATATATTTAGATGGAAAACCTTTAGCATTAGAAGATGTTAGTCATATTGGATATTTGCCAGAAGAGAGAGGCTTGTATAAAAGCATGAAAGTTGGAGAGCAAGTGGTGTATTTGGCGCAATTAAAGGGAATGTCAAAGCAGGATGCTAAAAAACAATTGAAATATTGGTTTGATAAGTTTGATATTGGAGATTGGTGGAACAAAAAAGTGCAAGAACTTTCAAAAGGAATGGCGCAAAAAGTTCAGTTTATTATAACGATAATACACAAACCTAAATTATTAATTTTTGATGAGCCTTTTAGCGGTTTTGATCCTATAAATGCAAATTTAATTAAAGATGAAATTTTGCAATTACGAGATGAAGGAGCAACTGTTATCTTCTCAACACATCGAATGGAGTCGGTAGAACAGTTATGCGAATATATTGCTTTGATAGATAAATCAAATAAAATTTTAGATGGAAAATTGAGTGATATAAAACGTAAGTTTAAATCTAATACTTACGAAATTTCGATACATACTTCAGATAATATATCAGTAGAAAAAGAAATCGCAGAAAAGTTTGCTGTATTACCGTCAAATATGAAAGCGTTGGATAACGAATTGGTATTAAAAGTGAAAATTAAAAATGGCGAAGCGTCAAATGATTTGTTACATTATCTTTCGTCTAAAGGAACGATTTCTCATTTTGCAGAAGTGATACCAAATGCCAATGAAATTTTTATACAAGCTGTAAATCAGAATACAAAAAATGGATAAATTACTATTAATTATAAAGAGAGAATTTATCGCAAAAGTGCGCAACAAAACGTTTATTATTATGACGTTTTTGAGTCCGCTATTGATGATAGGAATGATTTCTTTGGTTGCTTTTTTAACTAAAAACAGTTTAGAGCAAAAACGAGCAATAACTTATGTAGACGCATCTCATTTATTTTCTTTGGATGATTTTAAAGAGGATAAAACAATAAAATTCATAAACCTTTCTGATGTTGATTTAGAAACAGCCAAGAGCATTACTATAGAAAGTAGTCATTATGGTTTATTGTATATACCTAATAATAGTGAAGTCGATCAGTTGTCAAAAAACATTCAATTTTTCTCTGAAGATTCTCCAAATATGATATTAATTGCTGATCTTGAAAGTGTTATATCAGCAAAACTCCAAACAATAAAAAGAAAGAATTTAGGAATAGACGTAGAGAAATTAAAAGCTTCAAAAGTGAATGTTGATGTGCAACTTTCTAATTTTTCTGGTGAGAAAACCTCAAAACTCATCAACGGATTAAAAATAGGTTTTGGGATTGGAGCAGGATATCTATTGATGATGTTTGTAATCATCTATGGAAATATGGTTATGCGAAGTGTGATTGAAGAGAAAACAAGTCGAATTATAGAAGTCATTATATCATCTGTAAAACCTTTTTATCTGATGCTCGGAAAAGTAATAGGAACGGCATCTGCAGGATTGTTGCAGTTCTTTATTTGGAGTATTGTATTGTCTATTTTGGTGCTCATTGCATCAGTATTTTTTGGTGTAGAAATGTCTTCAAATGCTAGTGCTATGCAAGTGCCGTCAGAACAAATAGAAATGATGAAAAGCACGATGGGTGGAGAGATGCAACTATTGATTTCTGAAATTTGGAAGTTGCCATTATTTACAATGTTTTTTATGTTTATGTTCTATTTTTTAGGAGGATATTTATTATACAGTTCTGTTTTTGCAGCAATTGGTGCAGCAGTAGATAATGAAACAGATACGCAGCAATTTATGTTACCTATTATATTACCTTTGATGTTGGGTGTTTATGTAGGTTTTTCATCAGTTATTGGAGATCCTCACGGCACGATTGCAACTGTGTTTTCAATGATTCCTTTTACATCACCAATTGTAATGTTAATGCGGATTCCGTTTGGAGTGCCTTGGTGGCAAATTGCCACTTCTATGATAGTATTAATTGTTACTTTTGTATGTGTAATTTGGCTTGCTGCAAAAATATATAGAGTAGGAATATTGATGTATGGCAAGAAGCCGAGTTATAAAGAATTATATAAATGGTTAAAATATTAGTATGGGACAATTAAATAATTTTTTTGGCAAAACGATAAATTTTACTGACCAAACAAGTTTGTCAGTAAAATCAATTTTATTTATAGTTTTAGCATTACTTGTTACGTCCTTATTATTAAGAATTGTAAAGAAGTTAGTTACTAGAAAACTTCCAAAAGAAGATAAAGTAAAATTCAATTCAGTTTTTACGTATTTGAGATGGTTTATTTATGTAATTATATTCTTAATTTCATTGCATACCGCAGGAATTAATGTTACAGCTATTTTTGCGGCATCTGCAGCATTATTAATTGGAATTGGTTTTGCTTTACAAACCTTGTTTCAAGACATAATATCTGGAATTTTTATTTTGATTGATCAATCTGTTCATGTAGGAGATATTATAGAATTGGATGGGAAAGTAGGTAGAATTGAAGATATTAAATTGAGAACTACAAGAGCAGTAACTATTGATAACAAAGTCATCGTAATACCAAATCATTTATATTTAACGAATAGTCTTTATAATTGGACACAAAACGGAACAGAAACAAGAGAGAATATAACGGTAGGAGTTGCTTATGGAAGCGATACGGAACTGGTAAAAGAAATTTTAATTAACGCAGCATTATCAAATCCCAAAGTGTATCATCATCCAGCGCCAGCAGTTTTATTTACTGATTTTGGTGACAATGCATTACTATTTAAATTGATTTTCACTATCAATAATAGTTTTGAAGCAAGTTTTTCTAAAAGTGATATTAGATTTGAAATTGATAAGAGATTTAGAGAGTCAGAAATTCAAATTCCGTTTCCACAAAGAGATATTCATATTATAAATAAATAACGGCAGAGTTTTTGATTTAAGAATTGAACTAAATAAAATAGAAATAAATGGCAAAAATATTAATCATAGAAGACGAAGCAGCAATTAGAAGAGTTCTTAAAAAGATAATTTCTGAAGAGAATGATGCATACCAAGTTGAAGAGGCCGAAGATGGATTAGAAGGAATAGAGAAGATTAAAAACGAAGATTACGACTTGGTTTTATGTGATATTAAAATGCCAAAGATGGACGGTGTTGAAGTGTTAGAAAAAGTAAAAAAAATAAAATCTGAAATTCCGATGGTCATGATTTCTGGTCACGGAGATTTAGATACTGCTGTAAATACTATGCGTTTAGGAGCGTTTGATTATATCTCAAAGCCGCCAGATTTAAACCGTTTGTTAAATACAGTTCGTAATGCTTTAGATAGAAAAGAATTGGTTGTTGAGAATAAACGATTAAAGAAAAAAGTAAGTGAGAAATTTGAAATGATTGGCGAGAGTAGTGCCATAACTCATATTAAAGAAATGATTGAAAAGGTTGCAATGACTGATGCACGTGTTTTAATTACTGGTCCAAATGGGACAGGAAAGGAACTCGTAGCACATTGGTTACACGAAAAAAGTAGCCGTACAAAAGCACCAATTATTGAGGTGAATTGTGCTGCAATTCCAAGTGAATTAATAGAGAGCGAATTGTTTGGTCATGTAAAAGGATCTTTTACTGGAGCCAATAAAGATAGAGCAGGAAAATTTGAAGCAGCCAATGGCGGAACAATTTTTTTAGATGAAATTGGGGACATGAGTTTGTCTGCGCAAGCAAAAGTTTTACGAGCATTACAGGAAAATAAAATCAGTAGAGTAGGAAGTGATAGAGATATAAAAGTTGATGTAAGAATAGTTGCAGCGACTAATAAAGATGTAAAAAAAGAAATTGCTGAAGGGAGATTTAGAGAAGATTTATACCATCGTTTGGCAGTTATTTTGATTGAAGTTCCTGCGTTGAATGATAGACGAGATGATATTCCGTTATTGATAGACTTTTTTGCAAAAAAAATATCAGAAGAGCAAGGAGTAGCACTAAAAACATTTTCTAATAAGGCAATTAAATTATTGCAAGAATATGATTGGACAGGGAACATCAGAGAATTGAGAAATGTAGTTGAGCGATTGATTATTCTTGGAGAAAATGAAGTCTCAGAAAGCGATGTAAAGTTATTTGCAAGTAAATAACATAAAAACCTCCTAACAATAAATTTGTTATAAGTACCTATTATGTATTTTAAATACTGCTGTGATTTTCGATAGTATTTTGGTTTTAAAACCTTGAAAATATTTTGCATAGTTATGTCTTATCATACAAACCTCTAAATACTATCTACAATAAAATAACCTTCAAATTCATTAAAATGAGAAACCAATTTTAATCGAATTGCATCAATATGATTGACTAATCTTCGTCTTCTTCTGTTGTAAACACTTCTGTCTATTTTTAAGGAAATGGTCTTTGGAAGTTTTCTAAATAAATCATTCTCACTGTCTATTCCCATAAATTAGGCTGTTAAACCTAAACTGACCAGTTCTAAATCGCTCATCTTTGGTTGACCCTTTGATAGGCTAAAAGTTGGTCTTTTGATATTTTTTGTAATACTTCCAAAATTCTTTCGTAATTTGCACTCAAGTTGCTCATAATTAATGTTTTATCACTAAAACAAGTTGCTGATTTTCAGTAAGATGAACAACTTTTTTAACTTAAATCATAATGCACAACGAGTTTTATATAAATTAAAGATGAGTACATACAAAGTAACAAGTAAAATATCACTAAAAAATTCAATAACAAAAGAAGTAATTGTTGCTGCAGAGAAGCAGTTAAAAAAACTCCGAAAAAAAATAAGTAAGCGTCAAGATGCGATGTATGCTCATGGGAAATATAGTATGTTGGTGTGTTTGCAAGGAATGGATACTTCAGGAAAAGATAGTTTGATTCGAGAAGTTTTTAAGGACGTAAACGCTCGTGGAGTTGTGGTACATAGTTTTAAAGTGCCTACAGAACAGGAACTAAAACACGATTTTATTTGGCGTCATTACATAGCACTTCCAGAACGTGGGAAAATTGGAGTTTTTAACCGTACACATTATGAAAATGTGTTGGTAACACGTGTGCATCCTGGATATATTATAGGAGAAAATATTCCTTCTGTAAAAAGTGTTGATGATTTAGATGATGCTTTTTATCACGCAAGAATGGATTCAATTAATGAATTTGAAAAACACATAGCTGATAACGGAACTATTGTATTAAAATTCTTTTTAAATCTATCTAAAGAGGAGCAGAAAAACCGATTACTGCGAAGATTAAATATTCCGGAAAAGAATTGGAAGTTTTCATCAGGAGATTTAAAAGAACGAAAATTGTGGGATAAATACCAGTTCTGTTACCAAGATGCAATCAACCGAACGTCTAAAGAACATGCACCTTGGTATATTGTTCCTGCCGATGATAAACCAACAGCAAGAGCAATTGTTGCGCAAACAATTTATGATGCTTTAGAGAGTAGAGAAGATATAAAAGAACCTTCATTACCTGCAAAATACCAAGCTGAAGTTGAGAATTGGAAAAAGGAGTTGAATGATGAGTGATTTGCTTAAATTAAAACAGAATTGTCACTGTTAAAAACTCCTCTATAACTCTTCAACTTTAACAAAATCGTAACATAAAAAAACCTATTTTTATAGTTATAATTAAAACAATTTATGACATTATTAAACCTTAAAAAACCAATTGTATTTTTTGATCTTGAAACCACAGGAATCAACATTGCAAAAGATAGAATTGTAGAAATATCGATATTAAAAATACTTCCAAACGGAAATAAAGAAAGTAAAACTTGGTTGGTAAATCCAGAAATGGAAATACCAAAAGAAGCGTCTGATATTCATGGAATTACCAACGAACGCGTTGTCACAGAACCAACATTCAATGAGTTGGCTGAGCAAGTGAGTAAGATGATTGAAGGCTGTGATTTGGCAGGCTTTAACTCTAATAGATTTGACATTCCGTTGTTAGGCGAGGAAATGTTACGTGCCAAAGTAGACTTTGATATGGTCGATAGAGTTGCCGTAGATGTGCAAGTTATTTTTCATAAAAAAGAGCAACGAACATTGACTGCAGGTTATAAATTTTATTGTGATAAAGATTTAACTGATGCGCATTCGGCAGAAGCAGATACGAAGGCAACATATGAAATTTTGTTAGCACAGTTAGAAAAATATGAAGATTTAGAAAACGACATCGTTTCTTTGAGTGAATATTCAACACATAAAAAACGAGCAGATTTTGCAGGTTTTATTTTGTTTGATGATCAGGATGATGAAATTTTTACTTTTGGGAAGTATAAGGGCAAGAAAGTAAAAGACGTTTTGCAAAAAGATAAAGGTTATTATAATTGGATTCAAAACGCTGATTTTCCTTTATATACAAAGAAAGTGTTGACGCAAATAAAAGAAAAATACAATCCTAAGAAAAAGGAAAGTACGCTTGAAGATTTGCAAAATAAATTTAATCAAAAGTTTTGAAAATAGATCTCGACTACGCTCGACCTGGCAAGTGAATTATAAATGCTCCTCGAGCGGAGTCGAGAGGTTTTAAATAAATAGAAAATGATAGTATATTTTGACGCATTACCACAAGACGCAAGAATTTGGATATACCAATCTAACAGAGAATTTTCTGATAGAGAAGTTGTACAAATTTCAGAGAGAATAGAAACATTTATGGCAACTTGGAAACGCCATGGCGATGATTTAAAGACATCGTATGTTATAAAATACAATCAATTTATTATTCTCGGAGTTGACGAAAATTTTAATGATGTTTCAGGTTGTTCTATTGATTCTTCGGTGCATTTCATCCAAGAGACTGAAAAAGAGTTTGGAGTTGATTTGATGAATAAAATGAATACTGCTTTCAGAATAGGAGAAAACATAAATATAGTTTCATTGGCTGATTTTCAGAAGTTTGTGAAAGAAAATAAAATTACTCCAGAAACTATAGTGTTTAACAATATGGTGCAATCTAAAGTTGAATTTGATACAAATTGGGAAGTGTCGGCAAATAAAAGTTGGCACAAACGCTTTTTTGGCACAGTAATTTCTTAAGAGTATATATGATAAAGAGATTACTTTACATAGTACTGTTTATAGTTGCTTTTTCTACGCAAGCCCAAAATTTAGATCCATTAGTAACTTCTGATTATGATGCTCAAGAAGAATGGGTAACTTCAATTATGGATACGCTGACTGTTGAAGAAAAAATTGGACAGCTTTTTATGGTTGCCGCTTATTCTAACAAAGACAAAAAACACGAAAAATTTATTACGGATTTAATCAAAAACTATCACGTTGGTGCGCTTATTTTTTTTCAAGATGATCCTTTGAAACAAGCAAGATTGACCAATAAATATCAAAAGCTTTCTAATGTGCCATTATTGATAGGTATTGATGGAGAATGGGGACTTAACATGCGTTTAAAAAATTCTTTTCGTTATCCTTGGAATATGACTTTAGGTGCAATCAGAGATGACAAAATGATTCAAGATTTTGGAGAGCAAGTTGGTAAACATTGTAAACGAATGGGAATTCATATCAATTTTGCGCCAGTTGTAGATGTGAATACAAATCCTGAAAACCCGATTATTGGAAATCGTTCTTTTGGTGAAAATCATATCACTGTAGCCAATAAATCGGTAGCTTTTACCAAAGGAATTCAAAGCCAAAATGTAATGGCTTGTGCAAAGCATTTTCCAGGGCATGGAGACACGTCAACCGATTCTCACCATACTTTGCCAACAGTAGATTTCTCTGAACAACGATTAGATTCGATAGAATTATATCCTTACAGGAAAAATTTTGATGCTGGAATTGGAAGTATTATGGTAGCACATTTGAGTGTTCCAAGTTTAGAAATGAATGTAGAGTTGCCATCTTCATTGTCTTATAATATTGTTACAGGATTGTTGAAAGAAAGAATGGGTTTTGAAGGCTTGATTATTACGGATGCTATGAGTATGAAAGGCTCAGCGAATTTTTCATCAGCCGAAGAAATTAACTTGGAAGCCATTCTCGCAGGAAATGATTTATTGGATGTACCTCTTGAAATACCAAAAACGGTAGCACTTTTTAAGAAAGCATTAAAGTCAGGAAAATTGACAGAAGAACGTTTAAACGAATCAGTAAAAAAGATTTTAAAGACGAAATATTGGGCAGGATTAAACAATTACAAACCACTAGTAATAAAGGATTTATTGCTGGATATTAATACTGTTGAAGATAAATTATTACACAGAAAATTAGTCGAGAATTCTATTACACTATTGAAAAATAAAAATAACGTTTTTCCGATTAGAAATTTAGATAAGCAGAAAATAGCGTATGTAAAATTAGGTACAAATGATAGCACTGATTTTGTAAAAATGCTTAAAAATTACGCAAATATAGATGTAATTTCTACTACTAAATTAGATGGATTGATTAGTTTACTCGAACCGTATGATGTGGTAATTATTGGTAATCATCGTTCAAGTGTAAACCCTTGGAAAAGTTATAAATTTGAAAATAAGGACTTAGTTTGGTTACAAGAAATTGCTCGAAAACATAAAGTAATTTTAGATGTTTTTACGAGTCCGTATAGTCTATTGCAAATAAAAACATTTACCAATATTGATGCCGTTTTAGTGTCATATCAAAACAGTAAAATTGCACAAGAGATTTCTGCTCAAATGATTTTTGGAGCATCGGCGACCAAAGGAAAATTACCAGTTTCTATAGGAAATGAATTTTCTGAGGGACATGGATTAATATCAACTAATTTGCAGCGTTTGTCGTATACATCAATTCCAGAAGAAGTGGGAATGGATAGTGAAAAGTTAAAGCGTATAGACTCTATGTTTCGTCAAATAATTTCTCAAAAGATGGCTCCTGGAGGACAAGTTTTGGTTGCACGTCATGGCAAAGTGTTTTTTCATAAAAGGTATGGTTACCATACATATAATAAAAAGCGAAGGGTAAAAATAACGGATATGTATGATTTGGCTTCGCTTACCAAAATTTTGGGGGGATTGCCAATGATAATGAAGACTGAAGAAAATGGCTTATTAAAATTGGATACAAAATTGAGCGAAATGCTTCCATTTTTAAAAGGAACTAACAAAGCGAATATCACTTTAAAAGCGGCACTGTCACATACAGCAAAAATAAAACCTTGGATTCCATATTATCTTGAAACCTTGGATAGTATTACCAAAAAACCATTAGAAGAATTGTATAGCAAAGAAAAGAGTAAAAAATATTCAATTAAGGTTGCCGAAAACTTTTATTTGACCAATTCTTATACTGACTCTATATATAAGCGTATTGCTAATGTAGACCAAAGAACACGAAAAGAATATCGATATAGCGGTTTGGTGTTTTATTTATTTAAAAAGTATATATATGACGTTTATGATAGAGAAATGGATTATGTAAATGATAAATATTTTTACAAACCTATAGGAGCAACAACACTGACATACAATCCGTTAAAAAAATTCAAAAAATATAGAATTGTTCCTTCAGAGATTGATGATTATTATAGAAATCAAACATTACAAGGAAATGTGCATGATATGGGTGCAGCAATGATGAATGGTGTTAGTGGAAATGCTGGACTTTTTTCTAACTCTAATGATGTTGCTAAGATGATGCAAATGTATCTTCAAAAAGGATATTATGGAGGAAGAAGATATTTAAAATCCGAAACGATAGATAAGTTTAATAAGCGCTATTATGCTGATATAAATGTGCGCAGAGGTCTTGGATTTGATAAAAAGCAATTAGATTCTATAGGAAAAGCAGCATGTAAAGGTGTTTCTGACAAAAGTTTTGGACATAGTGGTTTTACAGGGACATATACTTGGGCAGATCCAGAAACAGAGATTGTGTATGTTTTCTTGTCCAATAGAGTATATCCAACAATGAAGAACAACAAATTAGGAAAGCAAAATATAAGAACAGTAGTTCAGCAATTTATTGTTGATGCTATTAAAGAGGAATAAAAAAGACTGCCTAAAAAGTAGTCTTATTGTCATTTTGAGTGCAGTCAAAAAATCTAATTAATAAATATCAGTATTTTGATATTTTAAAAATTATCCATTTTCATTCAGAATGATACTTTTTAGGTTGCCTTTATATATTATTTTTATGCTTCTTTTTGTATCTCAACTGCATGTGGATAAGGAATTTCAATTCCAGCCTTATCAAGTGCCTCTTTACAATTTTCAAGAGATTCAAAATACACATCCCAATAATCAGCAACATTTGCCCAAGGACGAACAGCAAAATTCACAGAACTATCAGCAAGTTCAGAAACGCTAACTGTTGGAGCAGGGTCTTTTAATGTCTTTGAATTGGCAATTAAAGCACCAAGCAATACTTTTTTCGCTTCTTTAATATCTTCATCATAACCAATACCGATTGTTAAATCTACACGAAGTTTTCCTGCAGTAGTTAGATTGAGTATATTATCGTTAGATAAGGTTCCGTTTGGTATGATTGCAGTTTTGTTATCTGGAGTTGTAAGTGTTGTTGTAAAAATTTGTATATCTTTTACAACACCAATAATTCCCTGAACATCAATCAAATCACCAATTTTAAATGGCTTAAAAATCATAATTAAAACTCCTCCTGCAAAGTTAGCTAACGAGCCTTGTAATGCCAAACCAATAGCCAAACCTGCAGCACCAATTATGGCTGCAAAAGAAGTAGTTTCGACTCCAAGTTTTGAAATAACCATTACAAAGAGCAAAACCTTTAAAGTCCAAGCTAATAGATTGGCAAGAAACTTTTGTAATGTTTCTTCAACACCACGTTTTTTCATTATGCGCTTCGTTAACTTTATGATAAAGCGTATTGCTATTAAACCAACAATAAGTATTCCCAAAGCAGCAATTACGCTTGGCACAAAATCGTAAATAGCAGTTATAAATTTTTCTAATTTTTCTTCCATTCTATTTTATTTTTTTAAAATGTAAATATAGATATAAATATTTTTTTAAAGTTAAATTTTAGAAGTTTTTGTTTCATAATAGAGAATCTATGTTGGTTAAAGTTACTTAACTTTGTCAGATAAAAACAGTTATGACCTTTATGGTTGCGATGGGATTAGGAGTTACAGCAACAATACGAGTAGGAAATTAGAAAGGGTTGCAAAATTTTAGGGAGTTGCGAAGAATTGCATTTTCAATCTTTTTCCTTGTGATTTTACTCGATATTTTCTTTGCAATAATTTTCCTTGTATTCCGAGAGTTTTTACCAACTTTATATGTTGATGTGAATGATGTTATGAATCTTTCAGATAATACCGAAGTGATTGCTATTGCTGCAAAATTATTATTAGTTGCTGCAATATTTCAAATTTCAGATGGAATTTAAGTTATGGTACTTGGCGCGCTCAGAGGTTTACAAGATGTTAAAATTCCAACATTTATGACCTTTTTCTCTTATGTATAGTTGGTTTTCCGGTGAGTTATTACTTGGGACAATTAGAACGATACGGAAGTTTTGGAATTTGGCTAGGCTTGTTAGCAGGATTAACAGTTGCCGCAATATTACTATCTTTCCGATTCAATTATTTAACAAACAAACTAATTATAAAAAAGCATGGAACTACCTAAATTTTTAATGGGTGATAATACAGATCATCAAGAAGCAATCTATATTATTCATACAGATTATCCGAGATTTATAATCAATTTGGTTGATGATGAAATAGAATGGTTTGAATCTTTAGAGCGTACTGACGAAGAAGAATTGGCGATTGAAGTTGCAGGATTGATAGAAGAAGCAAGTGCTTTTTATGATCGTGAAATGGAACAATATCAAGAATAAAAAAGCAGCTACCAAATTTGATAACTGCCTTTAGATTTTAATAAACTTTTGAGATTAGATTATAAACCTCCATCAAGTTCGTCTTGCCATTTTTTTAATTCTGCCCATTTTCCATCACGAGCAAGTGCTGCCTGTTTTGGCCATGTCTTAGGATTGTGCATTTTATATTTTGGTCCTGCAGCATCTAAAACCCCTTGAATACGTGATATTGAACTTGTTGCTAATTGAGCAAAACTCCAAATACCATCATTATTTAGATGTTCTTGTATTTTAGGGCCTATTCCTTCAACTTTTTTTAAGTTATCTTTCACAGAATTATCTGCTGCTGCCGCAGCAAAACTACTTGCTACTGGAGCACCACCTGTTGAAGTTTCTATGCCATTGCAGCGGTCACAGTTTCTACAACGATTACAATCTTTTGATTTATTGAAATATCTACTCAAGAACCATCCTAACAAGAATGAGCCTAACATCCATAAAAATAGTTCGAATAAATGACAATTATTTTGTCCTGAAAATATACATAAGTTTAACATGATTTTTTATTTTTTTAATTAACGGTTATTTGAATTCTTCTATTTAATACTCTTCCTTGATCCGTGTCGTTTGATGCAATAGGATCAGTTTCTCCTTTAGAACTTGAATTTAATTTTTCTGGAGCAATACCTTGCGAAGCAAGATAATCTTTCACTTGATTGGCTCTTTTAAGCCCAAGATCGTAGTTTGGTTGCGCATCACCAACATTATCTGTATGTCCTATGATACTTACAGATTTTTTAGGATATTTTGCAAGATAGTTTTTAAGTCCATAAGCATATCCTTGAAGCGTTCGATCAGCTTTAAACTCTGTTTCTCCAAAGTTTGAATACAAAGTTTTATTGGCAATTCCTCCTTCAATTTCTGTCATGTGTTCTTCAGAAATATTTCTAAATTGTAATGAAATTGCACTATCGTTAGTTCCATCAGCATTATAATCATATTCTGATAATACTGCCTCAGAGACAATTCTATCTCCGTTTATTCCTGATTTTGTTAAAATATTTTTCAAGAATTGTGCTCTTGACATTCCCCAATTAATATCGCCTGTTACTTCAGAAGAAAGATATTTTGCTTTTAGCAATAATTCTTTTCCTTGATGTAAGTTTAAGTAATTAAAGATAGAATCTTTAAATCCAGCAATGTCATTTGGAATTTCAATATTGCCATTTTTGGAGTTAATAATAAATCCTTCGGGAAAATTAAAGATTGACTTACCGTCAATGTTTGCAATAGAAAAAGCGGTTTTTACTTTTTCGCCATTTGCATCTGTTTTTGCTTTATTAGCATCTTCTTTTACGTCACATAATGCATCGTGAGGTGTTGTACACGCTTCACAAAATTTATTGCTTTGGGTTTGATGAAACCATAAAGCAAAAAGAGCCCATAAAAGAAAGATGAGTAAAGCCAAGAGGAATTTTCTCATAATTTCTATATAATTTTAGTTAAGATTAAGTTTCCCAATTTATGAAAATATTATTTAACAAGCAAATAATGAAGTGATTAAACTGTTTGGTAGATTCAACTAGCAAATATAACTTTTTGATTTATAAATTTTATGGATGCTGAAATTTGACTTTCTTAATGATTTTAACTAATTTTACATATCGTACGATAAAGTCAATTGAAACTGAATTTATCTTTACTCCGTTGTAAAACATAGAAATGAAAATAAATTAAGATTATTGACCACTCTTGTTATTGCCCTTGGATTTAGTGGCTGTGGGACAAGTAACAAAAACGAAAGTGAACCTAATATGAACTTAGCAGTTGAATTTGGAATAGATTCAACTCAATTAGTTTATCAATACTATCAGAAATTTGGATTTACTGATGTCTGTGAAGATTTAAGAATGATATCTAAATTGAAAGACTCACCTGAATTCAAGAAAAGACTGCCAATAACCGAAGATGATTTAAAAACTATAAATGAATTTTCGAATAAAGTTGATTCAATCAAAGGCTCACAAATTTCGTTCGAATCGAATCCAAGAAATCAATTCTATGACATTGAACTAGATTTTATTGAGTTTTCTTCGGATAGTGTGCTAACAATCCAGCTCACAAATGGAGAATATGAAATAATCCAAACTGAATTGACTTCAACACTAAAGGTTTTTGACAGAGAATCAGGTTTGCTTTATGTTGAATCCCTTAGATGTGACGGAACATAAAAAAACGTTTTACAGCTGTATACAGCAAATATGGCGTTCGGTGGTTTTCGAAAGTTTAGTGCTATTTACCAACACCACCAAATCGTTGATTTGGTTTTTAAGAATGAATAAATTAAAAACAAAATACAACGTTTTGACCCAGTGCAAATTCGAAAGTTTATCGCTTTTTACTGCCCTACTTGCCATATACTAAACGATTATATAAAATTTTACAATACGCAATAACTAGCTAAATTTTTAGATTTTTTTGAGTTTCAATATTGGCACAAAAATAAAAACAGATATTCTAAACCTATCCTATAAAATTACATTTACTAATTGAACTTAAGATTATTTTGCTACTTGCACCAATTCTAATTTATTTATATTAGCTTTCGTTGTAAGAAATCCGTAATTAATAGTTGCTATATTTTTTTCTATTTTCTCAATAAATCCAGTAGCTGTAGCGTCTATTAAACGAACTTTATCGTTAGCTTTAAATTTGTAGTCTGCCTTTTCTTTTTTTATTTTTTTAGCGATTTCTTTTTTTACTTCTCGCACTTTCTCAACTTTTACGAGAACTTCTTTTTCTATTTTTTCAAATTTTTCTTTTTTCTCTTTAGCGACAACCTTTATTTTTTTCTTTTCTGATTTTGTTTTCTTTATCGGCGGATTTTTCTTCAAGTATTTTGCACGCTCAATCGTTGCCCATTTTGTAAATTCGGCAATTAATTCTTTTTTGTTATTGGTTTGAAAAAACTTATTTGCTAATTCATTCACTTTACGTCCAGTCACCAACATTTTTTGGTTGGTATCATACAACTCCTGGAAAAGTTCTAATTTATGCTGTATTTTATCTTGTTTTTCTGATAAGTTTTCAGAATGTACCTTTGCTTTATCTTGCTCTTTTTCAAGACCTTCAGATGTTTTTTGAAGTTTGTTTCGTTCTTTTTGAAGTTTTGAAATCGTTTTGTCTAAACGAATTTTTTCGCCTTCTACTTTCTTTTTGGCACGATTGATTAAACTATAAGGAATACCATTTTTTTGAGCAACTTCAAAGGTAAACGAACTTCCTGCTTGACCAATAAATAGTTTGAAAAGAGGCTCTAAACTGCGTTCGTCAAATTGCATATTTGCATTGACTACGTTTTCTAATTCGTCTGCTAAAACTTTGAGGTTTGCATAATGTGTTGTGATAATTCCAAAGGCTTTTTTCTCATAAAATTCTTCTAAAAAAATTTCTGCCAATGCACCTCCAAGTTCTGGATCAGAACCTGTACCAAACTCGTCAATAAGAAAGAGTGTCTTATCATTGCATTTCTTTAAAAACTGACGCATATTTTTTAATCGGTAACTATAAGTACTTAATTGATTTTCAATAGATTGGTTGTCACCAATATCTGTGAGGATTCTGTCAAAAATAGTTGTGTTGCTTTTTTCATCCACAGGAATTAAAATTCCGCTTTGAATCATCACCTGTAGCAAACCAATCGTTTTGAGCGTAATACTTTTTCCTCCTGCATTTGGACCAGAAATCACGATAATTTGCTGTTGCTCGTTTAGTTCTAATGTTTGTGGAATTGTTTTGAGCTTATTTTCCTTGTTTTTTTCTAATAGAATAGGATGGAAGGCATTCTTAAAAAGTACTTTTTTGTCAGTAGAAATTTTGGGTAAAACAGCATCGATGTGATGCGCATATTTTGCTTTTGCACCAATCAAATCTAAATGGGTAAGGTATGTTTGATACAATACTAATAACGGTTGAAAAATACGAAGTTTATCAGTCAACATTTTAAGAATCAAGATAACTTCTTGCTTTTCTTCAAAAATTAAATTTTCTAATTCACGTGTATATTGAAGAGTTGCTTGAGGTGCGATATAAGTGATACTTCCTGTTTTAGAAGTTCCTAAAAGCGAGCCCTTTACTTTCTTTCTGTGCATTGATGTGACAGCTAATACACGTTGATTTTCAACTATAGATTCTCGTATGTCATCTAAATATCCTGCGCTGTGAAACTTGCTCAATGCTCTGCTAAAACTCTCGTTTATCTGACTGCGAGTATGTGTAATTTCTTTGCGAATCAGCTTTAAATTCTGAGATGACTTATCATCAACTTCACCAAAAGAAGTGATAATTTTTTTGATGCTATCAATATGGATCGTTGTGTACTCTACTTCTTTAGAATGTTGAAACAAAATTGGATAAATCTCTTTAAATTTTTTAAGAAATTTCAACTGTTCGTTAACTATTTCTGATATATTTAAAACCTTTAGAAAATTTTCAGGAGATAAATAACTATTTTCAATATCTAATAAACTGATTTCCTTTGAAATGTCATCAAAAGAATGGTTTGGAATGCGATTGTCATTGACAAACGAAGTTAAGTATTCATCTACTTTTTTGAGTTCGGAAAATAAAATTTCTTTTTTGAGAAAGGGTTTTATATTTTGTGAAGCCTTTCTTCCTAAATCAGAAACACAGAAAGTTTCGACACGTAGTAAAATAGTATCGAATTCTAAATCGTTTAATGTTTTTTCTGATATTGTTATTGCCAAAATCGTATCTTTGAATCGGATGTAAAAGTAATTAGAATATTTCTCATTTTAAACTCTAAAAGTTATTAAAACCTTTCGACTGCGCTCAAGGTGACAATTGTCTAGTCGAGACCTAGATTAAAACAATAAAATGAACCTAAAAATCGCTAAAAGTTGGAAGCCAATCTTGCAAGAGGAATTTGACAAGCCATATTTCAATAAATTAATAACTTTTGTAAAATCAGAATATGCTGATCATCAATGTTTTCCTGAAGATAATAAGATTTTCTCAGCCTTTGATTTTTGTTCGTTTGATTACTTGAGAGTTGTAATTATTGGTCAAGATCCATATCATGATGAAGGACAAGCAAATGGCTTGTGTTTTTCGGTAAATGATGACATTGCGCTTCCTCCATCACTTAGAAATATCTTTAAAGAATTACAGAATGATTTGGGAATGCCAATTCCTAAAAGCGGAAATTTAGAGCGTTGGGCACAACAGGGTGTTTTGTTGCTAAATGCAACATTGACAGTTCGTGCACACAATGCTGGAAGTCATCAAAAGAGCGGTTGGGAACAATTTACTGATGCTATTATTCAATATATTTCAGAAAACAAACAAGATGTAGTTTTCTTACTTTGGGGAGGATTTGCAAAGAAAAAAGGAAAGAATATTGATAGAGAAAAGCATTGTATTCTCGCAGCAGGACATCCTTCTCCATTAAGTGCTAATCGTGGTTATTGGTTTGGAAATAAACATTTTAGTAAAGTGAACTTGTTTTTAAAAGAGAAAGGTTTGGATACTATTAGGTGGTAGTTTATTCTTTTCAATCTATTAAACTCATTTATGCGTTTTTGTTTGTAAAAGATTGCTCAAAGCATCACTTAAATCCTCATATTGAAAATTAAAGCAAAATTTATAATTTTTTCTGACGAAATTCGACTTCCATTCAATAATAATGAACCCATTTCTCCGAATAATCCAGAGAGAATAAATTTAGGAATGTTTGGTAATATTATTGGGCGATTAATTGCTTTTCCATTTTTTTTTGTTAGTTCAATATTTGTAATATGTTCAGGAGAAACGGCATTGAATGTACCTTCTAATTGTTTGTTAGATAGAACAAAACGAAAAATATTACAGTCAACTTGTATAATAAAAAAAGCCCATCAAAATGATGGGCTTTTTGTTAAAATTAAGTTGTAGTATATATTAAATTACTTTTACATTTACTGCGTTTAATCCTTTTCTTCCTTCTTCTAAATCAAATTCTACATTATCACCTTCACTAATTTGATCTACTAATCCAGAAATGTGAACAAAATGTTCTGTGTTTGAACCTTCTTCAACTATGAAACCAAATCCTTTGGCTTTGTTAAAAAATTTTACTGTTCCTTTACTCATGTTATTATATTTTATTTATTAATATTAATATAGCGTTTACAATTATGATGCCAAGAATGTTAAAAGTTATTTATTGTATCTTTGTAAAATGAAATTATTTAGATTATTTCTATTTTTAAATTGCTTGAATACTTTTGCACAACTGCAAGAAGGTTTTGTGTATATAAAGGATGAAATTCCAACTATAAAGGTAGAATTGCGTTATTTTTCTGAGAATAATTTTGTTGGTCAAAGAATAGATGGTTACAATGCCAATGTTGTCATTTTATCAAAAGACGCAACAAAGGCTTTGAAAAAAGTACAAGATGAGCTACTAAAAGATAGTTTATCTCTTAAGGTTTTTGACGCATATCGTCCGCAACGTGCAGTAAATCATTTTAGAAAATGGGCAAGAAATGTGAATGATACGTTGACAAAACAAGCTTATTATCCTAATGTAAAGAAGAAAAATTTGTTTAAAGAAGGTTATATTTCAACACGTTCAAGACATAGTAGTGGAAGTACGTTAGATATAACATTGGTAGACTTAAGTACTTATAAAGAGCTGGATATGGGGACTTCGTATGATTATTTAGGTAAAGAATCACAGACTTTTTATAAAGGAATTACACAGCAACAGCAAAAGAATAGAATGTTGTTGAAAAATGTAATGAGTAAGTATGGTTTTCGTAATTATTCTCAAGAATGGTGGCATTTTACTTTACGAGGCGAACCATTTTTAAATAAATACTTTGATTTTTTGATTGAATAATATAAATTCAGTCATCAAGATTTACTCAAACTCACTCGTGAAATGTAACTTTACAGAAGGATATTTACTTTGTGTCATTTGAATTGTAAAACCAGAATCAGCAAAGAAAACTAGTTGATTGTGCTTGTCTTTGGCAAGATAACGCTGTTTTACACGTCTAAATTCTTTAAATTCTTCACTTTTGATATCGTCAGGATCAACCCAACAAACCTTGTGCATTGGTAAGTTTTCATAGGTACACTTTGCACCATATTCGTGTTCTAACCTGTATTGAATAACTTCGTATTGAAGTGCACCAACAGTTCCGATAATTTTTCTCCCGTTTATATCGAGCGTAAATAATTGCGCAACACCTTCATCCATTAGTTGGTCCAAACCTTTTTGTAACTGCTTAGATTTCATTGGATCAGCATTGTTTACATATCTGAAATGCTCTGGAGAAAAACTAGGAATTCCCTTGAAATTTAAGATTTCACCTTCGGTTAATGTATCTCCAATTTTGAAATTTCCAGTATCATGTAACCCAACAATATCTCCAGGAAATGATTCGTCAACAATTTCTTTTTTTTCTGCAAAGAAAGCATTTGGACTCGAAAACTTCATTTTTTTTCCATTTCTAACGTGTAGATATGGAGCATTTCTTTTGAAAATTCCAGAAACAATCTTAATAAACGCCAATCTATCTCTGTGTTTAGGATCCATATTTGCATGAATTTTAAATACAAATCCTGTTAATTTTTCTTCTTTTGAATCTACCAATCGTTCTTCAGCCATTTTCGGCTGTGGAGTAGGAGCAATATCTGTAAAGCAATCCAATAATTCTTTTACACCAAAATTATTCAAAGCCGAACCAAAAAATACAGGTTGTAAATCTCCTTTTAAATATTCTTCATTATTAAATTTTGGATATACTTCATGCACCATTTCTAATTCTTCTCTAAGAGTGTCTGCGGCTTTTTCACCAATTATCTCATCTAGTTGAGGGGTTTCTAAATCACTAAATTCAATTCCTTCTGAAATGGTCTGCTTATTATCTCCTGAGAACAAATTCAATTTTTCTCCCCAAATATTATAAATTCCTTTAAAATCATATCCCATTCCTATAGGAAAACTCAAAGGGCACACTCTTAATTTCAATTTTTGTTCTACTTCATCTAATAAATCAAACGCATCTTTCCCTTCTCTATCCAATTTATTGATAAAAACGATGATTGGAATCTTGCGCATTCTACAAACTTCCACTAATTTTTCGGTTTGAGCCTCTACCCCTTTTGCAACATCAATCACAACAATAACACTATCTACAGCAGTCAATGTTCTAAAAGTATCTTCAGCAAAATCTTTGTGTCCAGGAGTATCGAGAATGTTTATTTTCTTGTCTTTATAGATAAATGCTAATACAGAAGTAGCCACAGAAATTCCTCTTTGACGCTCAATCTCCATAAAATCTGAAGTTGCCCCTTTTTTTATCTTATTGTTTTTTACGGCTCCTGCTTCTTTGATTGCACCACCAAATAATAATAATTTTTCTGTCAAGGTTGTTTTTCCAGCATCAGGATGCGAAATAATACCAAAAGTACGTCTGCGTTCTAATTCTTCTATAAAAGACATATAAATTATATCTGTTAATATTCGATTGCAAAGATACATTATCATTACCAATAGTTGTAATGCTTTTTCTATATTTGTCAAATGACGGAAGAACACGTAATTTTAGTAGATAAAGACGACAAACAAATAGGCTTGATGCCAAAAATGGAAGCACATCAAAAGGCGTTATTGCATAGAGCGTTTTCTATTTTTGTTTTCAATGATGGCGGAGAATTGATGTTACAGCAACGTGCAGCGGAAAAATACCATTCGCCTTTGTTATGGACAAATACTTGCTGCAGTCATCAACGCGATGGTGAAACGAGTTTGGAAGCAGGAAAGCGTAGATTGCAAGAAGAAATGGGTTTTGAATGTGATTTAAAAGAGGTTTTTTCGTTTATTTATCATGCGCCTTTTGATAACGGATTGATAGAACACGAATTAGATCATGTAATGGTTGGACGTTTTAATGATAACCCGAAAATAAATAAAGAAGAAGTTCAAGATTATAAATGGATGGCTTTACAAGAAGTAAAAGTTGATATGGAATTAAATCCAGACAGTTATACAGCTTGGTTTCAGATTATTTTTGAGAAATATTATAATTTTATAAGTAAATAATGGCAAAAGTTACTGTACATAGAAAAGCGCATTTCAATGCAGCACATCGTTTGTATAACATTGGATGGAGTGATGCCCGCAATGCAACTGTTTTTGGAAAATGTGCAAACCCACATTATCACGGACATAATTATGAGTTGATTGTTGCTGTAAAAGGGGAAATAGATAAAGAAACAGGTTTTGTGATGGATATGAAGGTTTTAAAAGACTTGATTGAAGTTGAAATTGAAGAAAAATTAGATCATAAAAATTTAAATAAAGAAGTTGAAGAGTTTAAAACGTTGAATCCAACGGCAGAAAACATAGCAGTTGTTATTTGGAACATATTGCGAGCTAAAATTGAAACTGCATTAGAATTAACAGTGACTTTATACGAAACACCTCGAAATTTTGTGGTGTATAGCGGAGAATAATTATGATAGGCTTAGAAGATAAAATACCAGTATTTACACTAAAAGATCAAAAAGATATTAATTTTTCTACTGAAAGTCTTATTGGAAAGAAAGCATTGGTAATTTTCTTTTACCCAAAGGATTTTACTCTTGGATGTGTACGAGAAGTCTGTGCGTTTAGAGATCAGTACCAAGATTTTCAAGATTACGGAGTTGAAGTTATAGGTATAAGTTCTGATGGTTTAAAATCACATCAAAAATTTGCAGAAAAACATAATTTGCCATTCTTATTATTGTCTGACCCAAAAGGAAAGATTAGAAAATTATTTGGTATTCCAAGTAGTCTTTGGGATTGCTTCCAGGAAGAATGACCTTTGTAATTGATAAAAGTGGAATTGTAAAAATGAGATTTAACAATCAGTTTGGAGCAGAAAAACATATAGAAGAATTTTTAAAAGTCTTAAAAGCCACAAAAAATTAATGAGTATAAAGTATCCAATAAAATTCGTTCCAATATTAAAAGAAAAAATTTGGGGAGGAGAAAAACTAATGAATTTGTTAGGTAAAAAATCTAACAAAAAAAACATTGGTGAAAGTTGGGAAATATCTGATATTGAGGAAGATATATCAGTAGTTGCTAATGGAGAATTAAAAGGAAAAACTCTTAAGAGATTGATTGCAGAATATAAGGGGAGTTTGGTAGGAGAAAAGATATACAAAGAATTTGGAACTAAATTTCCACTTTTAATAAAATATATTGACGCAAAAACACCATTAAGTATTCAGTTGCATCCACGCGATGAGTTGGCAAAGGAGAGACATAATTCTTTTGGCAAAGCAGAAATGTGGTACGTGATGCAAGCAGATAAAAAATCAAACATGATTGTTGGTTTTAAAGAAGACACGAATTCAGAAGAATATTTAAAGCATTTAGAAAATAATACTTTAGTTGATATTTTAAATTTTGATGAAGTAGGAAAGGGGGATGTCTATTTTATTTCAGAAGGAAGAATACATGCAATTGGTGCAGGAATATTACTTGCAGAAATTCAACAAACATCAGACATAACGTATCGTATTTATGATTGGGATAGAGTTGATGATAATGATAATGCTCGCGAGTTGCACATATCGGAAACCGTTGATGCTATCAATTATACGTCTGAGGAAAATTATAAAACAAATTATACTCATTTTCAAAATGAGTCATCACTTATTGTTGAATGCCCATATTTCACAACAAATATTCTTCCAATAAAAGGGACAGTAATTTTTAACCATACTGATAAAGATTCTTTTGTTATATATATGTGTGTAGGTGGACAAGTTTCATTTGAATATGGTAAAAATCAATTGGTGGAATTAAATGAAGGAGAGACAATTTTAATTCCTGCTATCTTAAAAAAAGGTATGATTTTTTCAAAAAATCAGTCAAAATTATTAGAAATATATATTGGATAATATATATAATGTAAACAGGTCTTTAAAAAAAATTAAAGACCTGCTTTACCATCTTTGATTAAAGCCCCCGCAATAATCACTACAAATATATGCTCTTTTTTTGGAAATAAGTATACCCCCTCTCTTTTTTTTTTAAATTCACCTTAATATTATTTTAAGACACTTTTTTAATACTATTTTCCTTTAGCAAAAAACTAAAAAAGGCATTACAGATAATATCATTGTAACTATCTAATCTGATGACTTCAACAGTTATTTTAAGCTCGTTTTCATCTAATTTTTTAATATGACTACTCAATTGTAAGTTGTCATTCAGAAAAGCATTTTTTAAAATATTTAATTTCTTGAGTGCAGGTTTTGAAATAATAATATGCTCAAACGGATTCACAGATTTTAAAACAAATGCTTCCATTTTTTTATATAAAATATGTGGAAGGAGCGTTTTATTATTATTTACATAGTTATTGGTAACTGTAAAACTTGAAGTATTTAGTATGTTTTTATTTATAATTCTTTCCATGACATTATGTTTTTAGATAGATGAGATTAGGAGTTGATTTTTGATTGCTTTTGCGAAATTTAATAACTTGTTGTATGTGTTTTAAAATCTGTTTGTTGGATTGTATTGTTTTCATAATTGATGTTTTAAATTAAAAAATAAGTATATAAAAAAAGGTGCTTATTCGTTAGAAAAGCACCTTGTGGTTATTACTGGTCAATTTTTGGTTATTTACGTTTACAAAAATGATTGGTGCTTTTCTCAATATATATATGCTGCTTCTGAATCTTTGGCATATTCATTTTCGACCAAAGATTGCGAAGAATCGTAGTTGAGACAGTCATAATATGTGAAATAATGTATTGCATTTTGTTTATTTCTTCTCCAAAAATAGATATATTTTACTACTTTCCAAATATATTATGTATTTAAACTACTATAAATCTTATTTTCGAATTATTAATTCTTTCTGATATGTATAAAAATATAAAAGAATTGCTTTTGATGCTGATGACACTTTATGGGTAAATGAGCCTTTTTTTAGGGAGACAGAACATGAATTTGCCAAACTATTAGCTGTTTATGAAACGGAAAATAAAATAAACCAAAAACTCTTTAAAAAAGAAATTGAAAACCTTAAGTTATATGGTTATGGTGTTAAAGGTTTTGTTTTGTCAATGATAGAATCTGCGATAGAAATTTCTAATAACACTATTTCGGTAAGTGAAATTACAAATATTTTAAACTTCGGAAAAACAATGCTCAATAAACCAATAGAACTGCTAGATGGAGTAGAAGAGGTTTTAAGAATATTGAGTGATAATTATATAATAATCTTGGCTACAAAAGGAGATTTATTAGATCAAGAACGGAAGTTAGAAAAATCAGGTTTGATGAAGTATTTCTCTCATATTGAAGTTCTGAGCGATAAAAAAGAGAAGAATTATAAGAGATTGATACAGTTTTTAAATATTTCACCCTTCAGAATTCTTAATGATTGGCAATTCTTTAAAGTCAGACGTTTTGCCACTTATCAACCTTAATGCAGAAGCAATTCATGTACCATATCACACAACTTGGGAGCACGAGAAAGTTTTGGAAAATGAAGAAAAATCGAATTATAAAACGGTAAATTCATTAAAAGAAATTCTTCCATATTTAATATAAAAAAGATGTATTTTTACATCAAATTAAAATAAGAAATTATGGCAAGTGTAAAAAACTTAAAAAAAGATATTAATTATATTCTTGGAGATATAATTGAAGAATGTTATATGTGGGAATTGATGAACCCAAAAGCAGACACAAAAAAATCACAGGCAGTGATTGACGAAGCAATTAGCAATTTTGATAGTTTACTTGAGAAAGTAAATGCTAAAAAAGTTGAAAATAAAAGAGCACATTATAAATCGGTACAGTCTGATTTAGAAACAGTTGCTTCAACATTATTAGGAAAAGTAAATAAGTTATAATTTAAGTATACTAAATGTTTTTTTCCTCCGTTTAGTAAATATTAATCTTTAATATATATTTTAATGTCAAGAGCAATGTTCGAGTACACTAAAACAGTACTCAAAAAGGTGAGTTTTAACACCGAATTATTTTGCAAAGAATTAGAAAAAGCTGTAAAAAGATTGCTACCGTATGAAATTGATGAACTAAGAATCTGGTTGAATGAATTTACACTTGAGAAGCCAGAATTAAATAGTTGTTTATTATTAATCAAAAATTAAGAAAAGGAGTGGTTACGCTCCTTTTTTCTTTTCTAAAGGGCTGATGATTTTCACGTCATTAAAAAAAATAACTCCTTTCACAATACTATCTATCACGCTTTTTAGACTTTCAATTAATTGCATTTTTAGTTGAGATTTATGATATATCAAACTCACTTCTCGCGCAGGAGCAGGAGTATTAAACTCTCTTAGATGTTTTTTGTCTGTGGTATTTAAATCTAAAGTATGTAAGTATGGTAAAAGCGTCATTCCCATATTTTCTTTTGATAGTTTTACAAGCGTACTAAAACTTCCGCTTTCTAGATGAAAATGTGATGAAGTATCTTGTTTAAACGTTTTACATAAATTTAATACGCTTGCCTTGAAACAATGACCATCTTCAAGTAGCAGAATATCGTTGAGTTCCAAATCATTTGGATTAATATTTTTTGAACTATACAAACGATGATTTTCTGGAATAAAACCAACAAAAGGTTCATAATAAATCACTCTTTCTTTGATAGATTCATTTTCTAACGGAGTTGCAGCAATTGCTGCATCTATATGACTATCAGAAAGTTTTTTGATGATTTCTTCAGTTGTTAATTCTTCGATAATCAAATTTACCTTTGGATATTTTTTTATAAATGTTTTTAAAAACATTGGCAATAGTGTAGGCATAATAGTTGGAATAATTCCGAGTTTAAATTTCCCCCCAATATATCCTTTCTGTTGGTCTACTATATCACTTATTCGATTGCTTTCATCAACAATAGTTTTGGCTTGTTCAACTATTTTTAAACCAATATCGGTTAGTTGAATTGGTTTTTTACTTCTGTTAAATATTTTAATACCAAGTTGGTCTTCAAGTTTTTGTATTTGCATACTCAGCGTTGGTTGTGTAACAAAACAATGCTCTGAAGCAACAGTAAAATTTTGATGTTCAGCAACTGCAAGAACGTATTTTAATTGGGTAATTGTCATTGGTATAAATTTTGACGATAAAAGTATTAAAATTATCAATAATATTTATACTTATTTTGTTTTTATTTCAAACTATCTTTGTGTTGATAAAAAAATAACACTAAAAGTAGCAAAATTATGAGCACAACAATATTAGGATTAGACAAAAAGAAAACGACAAATTTAGTAATTGATTTAAATAATCTTTTAGCAAATTTTCAAGTATATTATCAAAATTTAAGAGGATTGCATTGGAACATAAAAGGAAAAAACTTCTTTGATTTACACGTTAAATTTGAAGAGTTTTATACAGATTCACAAGAGAAAATAGATATGATTGCAGAACGCATTTTAACTTTAGAAGGTGTGCCAATGCACACATTTGAAGAGTATAATAGCGTAGCAATAGTTCCTGTGGGAATTAATATTTCTAAGGATGTAGAAGCTGTTAAGTTGGTTGTAACGTCCTTGTCAGAATTGTTAAAAATTGAACGAACTATTTTAAACTCATCTGACGAGGCAAATGATGAAGGTACAAACTCAATGATGAGCGATTTTATTGCAGAGCAAGAAAAAACACTTTGGATGCTAAACTCTTGGTTAGGATAAAATTATTTATTTCTTCCAAAACTTTCGTTTTTCATTAAGTTCTTCTACAGATTTTAAGTATTCATCTTTAGAATCAACCTTTAAAAAAGAAGGATGTTGCTCAATTGCCATTTCAATTTCCGAAACAATATTTTCAACGGTATCATTCTCATAATCAATCTCTAATGGTTTTTTAATCACCATAGATTGCAGTATTCCTCTTTTTTTAATCAACAATCCTTTCTTATCAAACGATCGTCTAAAACCATCAATAACAATAGGAATTACGATAGGTTTATAAGTTCTAATAATATGTGCAGTTCCTCTTCTGATAGGCTTAAAAGGCGTTGTTGTACCTTGCGGAAAGGTAATTACCCAGCCATCATCAAGTGCAATTCCAATATTTGAAATATCAGACATTTTTACTTGTCTGTTTACATCTTTTCCTTCTTTTCTCCACGTTCGTTGGATAGAAATAGAGCCGATATAGGCAAATATTTTTGGCAATAATCCTGATTTCATCGTTTCAGAAGCCGCAATATAGTAGATGTTTAATTTTGGATGCCATATATAACCAATATTCTTTATGCTATCTACACGCCCTTTTAGAGAAGCATTAAATACATGAAGCATTGCAGCAACATCAGCAAAATAAGTTTGGTGATTGGCAACAAAAAGTACATTATTATGAGGTAGCTCACGAATAATCTCAGAACCTTCTATCTGCAAATCATTAAATCTACGATAGCGACCGTGAGAAATAATTCCGAAGATACGGATAATCCATTTTTTGATGTATAAGATATGTCCAAAAGGATTTCTTTTGAAGATTGCCATATAGTTTTTTGATTGATAGAGAAAACAAATTTACAAAATAAAAACGGTTACAAAGACTTTAGTACATCTTTGATTTCACTAAGCATCATAGCAGTTGCGCCCCAAACTATATAACCATTTAGTTTAAAGCAAGGTATGTCAATACTTTTCATATATGATGTTTTCATGTTTTTTATGGAGATGTTTGAATCGTCCAATAAATCTGCGAGTTTCACTTCGATGAGTTCTTCAACTTCGTCATTCATAGTAAAAATTGGCGTTTCGTTTAGAATTCCCATAAACGGAGTTACCAAAAAATTACTTGGCGCAATATATGCATCTGTAAATTGTCTGATAATTCTGATGTCTTCAATTTTAACACCTACTTCTTCAAACGTTTCTCGTTTTGCAGTATGTATAAAATCAAGATCTTCCTTTTCAGATTTTCCTCCAGGAAAACTTATTTGTGCAGAATGTGTACCATTATAACTTGCTCTCAATGTGAGTAAAAAACGTGTTTCTTGTTCATTATCTGGATAAAAAAGTGCTAAAACGGCTGCTTTTTTAGGATTACTTGCCTTTATTTTGTTTTCTGAATACTGAACTCTCATTTTTGGAGCCAACCGAAATTGCGATGCAAGACCACCTAAAATAGCTTTTTCTATGATTGGAACACGAGTTTGGAAGGTTTCAAAATTCATATCACAAAACTAATTATTTTAAGAATAATATACTGCCAAAGATATCAGAATTTATATAGCCATCATCATTATTTTGACTATGATTTTTTTTCGAGCCCATGAAGTTTTCTCACTTGCCTTTTCCATCATCTTTTTCAAGCCGCAATTTGTTTCCGTCAAAATGTTGGTCAAAAGGTTCAACCTTGTTTGCAGTTAATCAAGAACACAAAAAATAAAACGAAAAAAATTTGAGCAACTATTAAATTTTTAATCATTTACTATAATTTTTGAAATATGGAAGAAATATGTTTCATTTATCACAATAGTACAATTTATCTTACCAAGCACCATTTTGTTGTTTTTTATTTGCAGCACATAACTCAACTATTAACGCTATTCTTTTTTGTCGTGTTACTTCTCTTTTTGCACTGTCCAACTACCATTTTCCTTTGCTATTTCTATAATCTCTATACCACTTTGGTGCATTAAATCATCAGCAAATAATTGTTTTAAATAGGTTTTATTGAGTTTGCTCCACACACTTTTATGTTTTCGAGGCGTAAAATGTTGTTTGCGACGTTGGTCATCAATTTTTTTAACTGTAGAATCTATCCAACCATAACAAAGCGCTACTTTTACCGCTTCTTCCCAACGCATACTTGGCTCTTACTCGCCACTTTGTAGAAAATTAGATATACGCCATTATAGTAGTCATGGTTTTCGTGCAACATTTACGCCATTCAGTATCGTTTTTAAAGTAGAGTAGTGGGCTTGTCCATTTCTTTTATTTTAATGCTTCTAATAAGACAGTTGAAGGATGTTTTGTAGTTCGTTCTGTACCATCCAATATTTGGTGTCTACAACTTGTACCTGAAGCAACAATAATCGTTTCTTGTTCCATTTTTCTTATTTTAGGAAACAGTGTATCTTCACCAACTTTCATACTTAAGTCGTAATGTTCTTTTTCAAATCCAAATGAACCAGCCATTCCACAACATCCTGAATTAATTACAGTTACTTTATAATTCTTTGGAAGGTTGAGCATCATAAATGCGGGATTCATTCCAATCAATGCTTTTTGATGGCAATGACCATGAATTTTTATATCTTTTTCTTCGGATGTAAATAGAGTAGAATCAATCTTTCCGTTTTCTATTTCTCGTTGGATAAATTCTTCAATCGTTAGGCAATGCTTTGCAATCTTTTTTGCTGATGCTTTATCATCTACAATGCGCAAATATTCATCTCTAAAAGTTAAAATCGGCGTTGGTTCTATACCGATAAGTGGTGTTTTAGCAGAAATTAACTCTTTAAATATGGCAACATTTTTATTAGCAGCGACTTTAAATTCGTCTAAAAAACCTTTAGTCACAAGGCTTCTACCACTTTCTGGATGTTGTGCCATCAGCACTTCATAATTTAATTTTGAAAGTAGATTGATAGTGTCAATTCCAATTTGCACATCGTGGTAATTGGTAAATTCATCACAAAATAAATATATTTTTTTGCTGGAATTATTCTTTTTATAATTTTTCTGATACCACTTTCTTAAAGTATATTTCCCTAATTTAGGAATACTTCTTTCCGTTGGAAATCCAAGAATTTTCTTTGTGACATTTTGGCTCAGAATAAAGTTTGTGATTTTAGGAAACTTGCTTCCAAGTTCGTTGTACTTGGCATTAAAACCAATCATTTTATCACGTAAACTTGGTTTATTTTCTTTTTGATATTGGTATAAAAACTCTGCTTTTAGAGTCGCAATATCTACACTACTCGGACATTCAGTTGCGCAAGCCTTGCAACTCAAACAGAGATCAAAAACTTCTTTTAATTCTTTGTTATCAAACTTATTTTTCTTGTCAGAATTGGTCAGAAATTCACGTAAAGTATTCGCTCTTGCACGTGTTGTATCTTTTTCATTTTTAGTTGCTCTATAACTCGGGCACATTGTTCCTCCTGCATTTACAGATTTTCTGCAATCACTAGAACCGTTACATTTTTCTGTTGTTCTGAGAATTCCTTTAGAATCAGAAAAATCAAGAATTGTATCAATTTTTGGTTCGTTTCTATCAATTTGATAGCGTAACGATTCATCCATTAAAAAAGGATCAATAATTTTACCTTTATTAAAGATATTCTTACTGTCAAAAGTTTGTTTAATTCTTTTTAAGAGTTGATAATTTTCAGCTCCAATCATCAATGGAATAAATTCTGCACGTACGATTCCATCACCATGTTCTCCACTGAACGAACCTCCATATTTCTTGACTAATTTAGCAGTTTTTGTGGTAATCTCTCTAAAGAGTTTTACGTCTGCTTTTTTCTTGAGGTTCAATATCGGTCTTAAATGAATCTCTCCTGCTCCAGCATGCGCATAATAAACTGCTTCTTGACCAAAATCACCCAATATTTTAGAAAATTCGGCAATATAATTCGGCAAGTCAATGAGTTGAACAGCAGTATCTTCAATACATGCAACCGCTTTGGAATCACCAATAATATTGGCAAGTAATCCTAAGCCTGCTTTTCTAAGATTTATGGCTTTGTTAATATTATTTCCTATGAGTTTTGGGAAAGCATAACCAAAATTATGTTGTTGTAAATCGGTAATTAAAGTGTCAACAAGTTGATTGGCTTCATCTTGGGAATTAGCGCAAACTTCGAGCATTAAAATTGCTTTAGGATCTCCTTCAATAAAGAATCTATTCGCTGTTTGTGTTCGATTATTTTTTGTGCAATCTAAAATGGTTTTATCCATCAATTCACACATAAAAAGATTATGTTTCATCGCCACAACTACGGCTTTCATACTCTCATCAATAGAATTGAAATGTACAGCAACAAGAACACTCTCTTTTGGGGGTAAATCATCTAATTGCAGTGTGATTTCGGTAGTGAAAGCGAGTGTTCCTTCACTTCCGCAGAGAAGTTGTGATAAGTTAATTGTTGGCTTATCTCCTCCAAATAAATCTGATGATAAAAGCAAATCAATTGCATAACCCGTATTGCGTCTGTGTATAGATTTCTTTGGAAACTCTTTAATTATTTCTTTCTGATTTTCAGGATTTGAAAGTTCGTCAATAATGGTTTTATATATCTTTCCTTCGAGGGAAATTTCGGTTGTTTTTTTGATAAACTCATCGGATGAAATAGGAGAGAAGTGTGCTTCAGAGCCATCAGAAAGTATTGTTTTTAAACCAATAATTTTATCTCGTGTAACTCCGTATTGTATCGATGTTGTTCCTGAAGAATTATTACCAACCATTCCGCCAATCATACAACAATTAGATGTTGAAGTGTTTGGTGAGAAAAATAATCCATAAGGTTTTAAAAAATGATTGAGCTCGTCTCGAATAATTCCAGGTTGTACGGTTATTGTTTTTTGCTGTTCGTCAAACGAGATGATTTTGGTGAAGTGTTTAGAAATGTCAACTACAATTCCATCGCCAACACATTGTCCTGCAATTGAAGTTCCTGCTGCTCTCGGAATTAAAGTAGTATTGTTATTTGATGTAAAATCTATAAGTTTTTTTAGATCATCAACCGTTTTTGGAGTCGAAACCGCTAACGGAATTTTTCGATATACAGATGCATCAGTTGCATAAATTATTTTATGTAAGTCATCAAAAAAGAGTTCTCCCTTAAGAGTATTAGAAAGCGTTTTTAATTTGTTGGTTAGCGGCATGAGTCAAAGTTACTCAACTTTTTTGATTACAACTTATTTTTTATGAGACTTGCTCACCATTTTTAATATTTTTTGCTGATGCTTGTAACAGCGTTACGTCTTTTTCATTTTGTATACCTATGATTAAGTATTTGCTTTTAAAATCGGCAATTTGCATTGGCTTAAAATTTATAACAGCGCACACTTGTTTTCCTATCAATTCTTCTTTAGAATAGAGCGTAGTAATCTGTGCACTTGATTTTTTAACGCCTAAACTTCCGAAATCAATAGTAACTTGATATGCTGGTTTGTGTGCCTTTTCAAAATCATGAACTTCAGTAATAGTACCAATTCTAATATCGGTTTTTGTAAAGTCTTCAAATGCAATAAGTTCTTTTAGTTTATTCATTAGTTATTATAAATTCGTTTCGTCTATTTTTTTGATGTTCTGCCTCACTACAACGTTTGCCATTTGAGCAATCGTTGGTTAATTCTGTTTCTCCATATCCTTTTCCTGTGATTCTATTTGAATCAATACCATTTGAAACAATATAATTTACCATTGATTGCGCTCTTGCTTCTGTAAGATTGGCATTATATGTGTCTAGACCTCTGCTATCTGTATGAGATTTTAATTGTATGTTTATTGCTGGTTTCACCATCATTAATACTACAATTTTATCTAATTCAATTGCGATACTTCTTGTAATTTTAGATTCATTTAAGTCGAATTCTATTTCACCAACCTCTAATAGTTTTAAGGTTGGTTTAACTTCGCTATCAACTTTTACTACTTTTATTTCTTCTACATCTGCAATATCTTCCTCCACAATATTTTCTTTAACTATCGGATTTATTTGCGTATTTAAAAAATAATCTTCTTGACCATATTTTATCTCTGTTACTCTAAAAATAGATTTTTGATAATTAGCTTTAGAAGCAGAAACGGTATAATTAGCACTACAAGTAACTTTAAAATAGAATTTTCCTTGGATGTCAGTTTTTGTAGATTTTATAGGACTTCCATCAAGTAATAAATTTATAGTAGCATCAACTATTTTGTTATTTGTCTTTAAATCTGTTACTGAACCGTATAAATTTTTGATACAAGATAATTTTTGAAGACTAAAATCTTTCTTGACAATCTTGTTGTTTTTTGTTTCTGTATTAAGCACGAAACTATATTCGATGTGATTGACACTTTGTGCGATAATTTTATAAGGTTTATTGCATTCCAAAATAAATTGATACGTTGCATCTCTTTTTAAAATAGCACGATTGATTTCTCTCCCTTTTTCATATAAGATTACTACAGATTCATTTAGAAATTCATTTTCATCATTTTTAACAACACCTTTAACAGTTATTGTGCATTTTTTAGGATCTTTAAGGAGTAAAGTAAATTTGACATTTATATTACCAGCGTCTGAAGTGACAAAGTTTTTTTTTGTTTTTGAGAAACCCTCTTTAAAGGAAACTAATTGATATGAAGCATCACATGCAACTTTAAATCTAAAGATTCCTTTGCTGCTTGTTTGCAATGTTTGAACAAGACGATTTTGCAGATGCAATTCTACCGTAGCATCTTCGATAATATTATTTGTAATTTTGTTTTTTACTGTTCCCGTAACCAATTGAAAACAACTTGATGTACCAGAAATAATTTTTCCTTGTGCGATTAAATCATTAAAAAAAAACAGAAAAATAATAATAAAAATTTTGATAAATTTCATTTATTCACTCATTACTATAAACTCGGTTCTACGATTTTTTTGATGTTCTGCTTCAGAACACTTAACGTTATTTGAACACCTATTTATAAGACGAGTTTTTCCATATCCTTCTCCAGAAATTCTATTTGAATTAATACCTTGAGATATAATATAGGCAACAGAAGAATTTACTCTTCTTTTTGATAGTTTCATATTATATTCATCTGGAGCACGACTATCTGTATGAGATTTTAATTTTCCGCTTTTAATAAAAAGATTGCGATAATCATCCTGTATATAATTATTTAATGTAAAATATATTGTTTTCCCATCCGCAGAAATAATATCAGACTCATGAAAAATAGTATATTTTTCTTTTGAGTAAGGACCTTTAGAAATAATTTGTCCGTCATCTGCAATACGACCTTTGTAAAATTGCAAATACTCCATTCTATTATGACTTCGATCTTTTCTTTTTAAATCTCGATCTTTTTTTGAAGATGCAAATAAAACAAGATTGTTTTTATAAAAGGAGTCACCAAAATCTGCATATTTAGTATTAATGTCAAGGTTTTGAATATTTATGATTTTGCTATGTTCTTGCACATATAGAAAGTTACAACACGCAAAGAATAGAATAAGGTTTAGGCTCTTTTTCACATTAAAAATTGTTAAAGTTATTTTGATAGTATCTTTTTTATTACCCATGCAGGACCAATTAGCAAGAATTGTAGATCTTTGAAAAAGGAAGGTCTTTTACCTTCTACTTTATGTCCATAAAATTGTCCAATCCAAGCAATCACAAAAATTATTAGCGATGCGTAAAATAATGGGACATATTGTCCTAAAAAACGATTTAAAACTACACATATTGCCGAAAACACTAACATTTTTATAAACATACTGAAAGATAGACGTATATAAAATATCATAAGAAAGATCAATATAGCAGTCGCCCAATTTTCTATATATGGATTGTTTAAACCAAAAAGATTGGTAAGAAAGTTAGTCGGAATAGACATAAGAATACCAACGATGCTAAAAAAAATTGCAGGTACGCAGATATAATGTATCAACTTATTTATTTCATTTTGATGACTTTCTGAGTATTCATCAAACCATTGGTTTAGTGTTTTCATTTTTGTATTTTTGAAGTTATAAACTTACAAAATATTATACATAATGGCGAGAACACTTTCAAATATGATTCCCTTAGGTACAATTGCGCCAGATTTCACATTATTTGACACTGTTTTTGGTAGAAAAGTAGGTCTTGAAAGTTTAAAAGGTAAAAAAGGTACCGTTATTTTATTTATTTGTAATCATTGTCCGTTTGTAATACATGTAAACAAAGAGTTAGTGAAATTGGCAAACGACTATAAAGTCAAGGGAGTTAATTTTATCGCTATTTCATCAAACGATGTAGAAAATTATCCTCAAGATGCTCCTGAGTTAATGAGAAAAGTTGCAAAACAACAACAATATCCGTTTCCTTATTTGTATGATGAATCTCAAGAAGTTGCTAAAGCGTATGATGCTGCTTGTACTCCAGATTGTTATGCTTTTGATGTGGACTTAAAATTAGTATATCGAGGTCAATTAGATGATTCACGACCAGGAAATGGAGTAGGAATTACAGGCGAAGACATTAGAAATGCGTTGGATTGTTTGTTAAATACTATTCAAAATACAAGACTTCAAAAACCAAGTATTGGTTGTGGAATAAAATGGAAGGAATAGTTTTAGAAAGGAAGTTGCCAAAATCCAATATCTAACCATTGATCAAATTTTCGCCCAACTTCTTTAAAATTGGCTACTTTTTTAAAGCCTAATTTCTCATATAATTTGATACTTACATCATTAGGCAACGTGAGCCTGCCAATGATTGTGTGGAATTTATGCTGTTTTAGTTGTTTTAACAACGCTGTATATAATTTAGTTCCGATTCCTTTGCCTAAAGTATTGTTATTTAGGCAAATAGTGCTTTCTGCAGTGAATTTGTAAGATGGTTTTGCACGCCATGAACTTCCGTATCTATTTCCAATGCTTTTTTGTAGTTTCCAACAGCTTTTATTGTATTTCCACTTCTGAAGTAAGCCTCTTAGGGGCTATCATAAACATTGTCTCTTTCAGGATATAGCGCTGTATTTATTTTGTTACAAATTGTTGTTTATTTAACATTTATTAATTCAACATCAAAAATTAATGGAGCGTCGGGAGGAATAACGCCCCCAGCACCTTGACTTCCGTATGCTAAGTGTGATGGAATCACAAAACGTGCCTTGTCACCAACTTTTAATAGTTGAATTCCTTCATCCCAACCAGAAATTACTTGACCTAGTCCGACATTGAAATCAATAGGTTGTTTACGCTTATAAGAACTGTCAAATACGGTTCCGTCTAATAATTGTCCTTTGTAATGTACAGAAACCATTGCGCCTTTTGTTGCTTGTTTTCCGTTACCATTTTGAAGAACTTTATAGCGCAATCCACTATCAGTTTTATCAAATCCTGTAGCAGCACCTTCTAATATTGCTTCTTGTGCTTTTAAGCCATCTGCTAATCGTTTTTCACGTGACCCTTCAAAAGTTCTAAATTCTTCGACTGCATTAAAATTCTCAGCATCATCACCAACTCTTGCAATCTCTATTGATTCTAATATATCTCCTTGTGCAATCGAATCAACAATATCTTGACCTTCAACAACATTACCAAAAACGGTATGCTTGTTATCTAACCAAGAAGTTTCAACGTGTGTAATATAGAACTGACTTCCGTTAGTTGCTGGACCAGAATTTGCCATTGCCAAAATTCCAGGCTTATTATGTTTTAATTCAGGATGAAACTCGTCATCAAATTTATATCCAGGATTTCCAGTTCCAGTTCCTTGAGGGCATCCTCCTTGAATCATAAAATCTTCAATAACTCTATGAAATTTTAATCCGTTATAATATGGTGTTCCTTGTGGTTTTACAGTATTTTCAAGGCTTCCTTCCGCCAGCGCAACAAAGTTACCAACTGTTCCAGGAGTTTTTTTAAACTCAAGGTTTACTAAAATTTTACCTTTTGTAGTGTTAAATTTTGCGTAGATTCCGTTATTCATTTTATGTATTATTTTCTTATTAAAACTTCTCGACTGCGCTCGAGGAGACAAAAAATGAATGTCTAGTCGAGCGCAGTCGAGACCTAATTTATTAAATCCTTTGCAAAGATAAGATTTAGTTCTCTAACTGTTCTAATTCTTTATAGTTTTTCTTTAAATTTTCCTTTCAAAATTTTCTTTGTTAAATTGGATATAAAACTGTAAATTTGCACTCCTTTTAACGAGAGCAGATTTTGAAAGGAACATAGATAAAATTTTTATAAATATCTCTTGAGGTAATTATCGTCTAAAAATCTGAATCACAGCAAGATACAATTTAAATATTGGCACATGTCAAAATTACAAGAAAAAACAGATCTTTACCAAAGTCAGGTCGAAAAGTTAGGTTTAGGTTTAAATGCTGATTTACTTGCAGCAGTAACCAAAGGATTAGGTCCATCAATTTACAAAGCAGATTCAGAAAAAGTTTCAAGTTCTGATAAAAAAGAATTGGCAACTGTAAAGAAAAACTTTTTAATCAAAAAGTTAGGCTTAGACGATAGCGACGCTTTAGATACTGCAATTCAAACAGCAATTGAAAAAATTGGTAAATCTAACAGAAACAAATACAGAGCAATTTTTTATACTATTTTAGTTGAAAATTTAGGAATGCAATCAGTTTATGTTACTGAAGATAAATCTGAAGAAAAAGTTGTTGAAGCGCCTAAAAAAGCAAAGAAAGTAAAAAAAGAAGAAGTTGTTGAAGAGGTAAAAGAAAAAATTGAAGTTATTGCAATTGATGAAGATGTTGTTGTAGAAGCAAAAGAAGAATTGATTGAAGAGGTTGAAGAAGAAAAATTGGAATTAGTTGAAGAAGAAGAAAATATAGCTACAACTCCTGAAGAATTTTTAGAAAACTTTGATTGGCACAAATATGAACAAGGTATTGAAGAAGTTGAAGATGATAAGTTAAAAGCTTTTGAAGATGCTTTGGAAGGTACTTTAGGATTTGTAACAGAAAGAGAAGTAATTGAAGGAACGGTAATAAGACTTACAGAACGTGAAGCAATTATTGATATCAATTCAAAATCTGAAGGTGTTATTTCGCTTAACGAATTTAGATATAACCAAGATTTAGCAGTTGGAGATACAGTTGAAGTATTGGTTGACAAAAGAGAAGATGTTTCTGGTCAATTAGTATTATCACATAAAAAAGCAAGAGTAATCAAGGCTTGGGATAGAGTAAATGTAGCACACGAATCTGGAGAAGTTGTAAACGGATTTGTAAAATGTAGAACTCGTGGAGGAATGATTGTTGATGTTTTTGGAATTGAAGCATTCTTGCCAGGATCTCAAATTGATGTGAAACCAATTAGAGATTACGATCAGTATGTAGAGAAAACAATGGAATTTAAAGTTGTGAAAATTAATCACGAATTTAAAAATGTTGTAGTATCGCATAAAGTACTTATTGAAGCAGATATTGAATTACAGAAAAAAGAAATTATCGGTAAATTAGAAAAAGGACAAATCTTAGAAGGTGTTGTTAAAAATATTACTTCTTATGGTGTCTTTGTTGATTTAGGTGGTGTTGATGGATTGATTCACATTACAGATTTATCTTGGAGTAGAATTAATCATCCAAGTGAAATATTAGAATTAGATCAAACATTAAATGTTGTAATTCTTGATTTTGATGATCAAAAAACAAGAATCCAATTAGGATTAAAACAATTAAATGCTCATCCTTGGGAGGCTTTAGATGAAAACTTAAAAGTTGGAGATAAAATTGAAGGGAAAGTAGTTATTATTGCAGATTACGGTGCATTTGTTGAAGTTAATACAGGAGTTGAAGGATTAGTACATGTATCAGAAATGTCTTGGTCAACACACTTACGTTCTGCTCAAGACTTTGTAAAAGTTGGAGATGTAGTTGAGGCTCAAATCTTAACCTTAGATCGTGAAGATCGTAGGATGTCACTTGGTATGAAGCAATTACATCCAGACCCTTGGACAGATATTACAAAGAAATATCCTGTTGGATCTACACATGAAGGAACTGTGAGAAATTACACAAACTTTGGTGTATTTGTAGAGTTAGAAGAAGGAATTGATGGTTTAGTTTATATTTCTGATTTATCTTGGACTAAGAAAATAAAGCATCCATCTGATTTTACAGCAGTAGGAGACAAGTTACAGGTTCAAGTATTAGAATTAGATGTTGAAGGACGTAAATTGAATTTAGGTCATAAGCAAACTCAAGATAATCCATGGGATACATACGAATCAAAATATACTATTGATTCAATACACGAAGGAACTGTAAAAGAAACAACTGATAAGGGTGCAATTGTAACTTTAGAAGAAGGTCTTGAAGCATTTGTTCCAGGTCGTCATATGGACAAAGAAGAAGGAGGGAAAATCGCCAAAAACGATACTGTAAACTTTAAAGTTTTAGAATTTAATAAAGAATACAGAAGATTGGTAATTTCTCATTCATCTATTTTTATAGCAGAAGAGCAAAGAAATATTAAAGCAGCAACAAAGAAATCAAATGATGCAGAAAAAACTACATTAGGCGATACAAATGATGCTTTACAAGTTCTTAAAGATAAAATGGAAAGTGGTAAATAATCACTAAATATTTGTAAGTATCAAAAAAGCTGTTAAGAAATTAACAGCTTTTTTTTGGCTCATAAAAATGTAAAAATCTATCTTTGTACTAAATGAAATAATCTATGACATTAATAAAATCTATATCAGGAATTAGAGGGACAATAGGAGGAGATATCGGAAATAATTTAACACCAATTGACGCAGTAAAATTTGCATCAGCATACGGAAGTTGGCTTATTAGGAGAAATAAAGATAAGCAACAATTAACTGTAGTTATTGGTCGTGACGCACGTATTTCCGGCAAAATGATAAGCTCGCTAGTAGCCAACACATTGGTTGGTTTAGGAATAAATGTTATAGACTTAGGACTTTCAACAACACCAACAGTTGAGGTTGCAGTACCTATTGAAAATGCCGATGGAGGAATTATTTTAACAGCATCACACAATCCAAAACAATGGAATGCATTGAAATTATTAAATGAAAAAGGAGAATTTTTGAACGGTGCTGAAGGTCAAAAAATATTGACAATTGCAGAAACTGATGATGTTTCTTTTGTTGATGTTGATAATTTAGGTACTTATACTAAAAATAATGAATATGTTAAAAAGCATATTGATGAGGTTTTAAAATTAACATTGGTTGATGTTGCTGCAATTAAAAAAGCAAATTTCAAAGTTGTAGTAGATGCAGTAAATTCAACTGGAGGAATTTTCATTCCTGCTTTATTAGAAAGATTAGGAGTGGAATTTATAAAATTATACTGTGAGCCTAACGGACAATTTCCACATAATCCAGAGCCTTTAAAAGAGTATTTGACCGACATATCTGAACTAGTTGTTAAAGAAAAAGCAGACTTCGGAATTGTTGTAGATCCAGATGTTGATAGGTTGGCATTGGTTTGTGAAGACGGCTCAATGTTTGGCGAAGAATATACTTTAGTTGCTTGTGCAGATTATGTATTGTCAAAAAAAGGAGGAAATACAGTTTCAAACATGTCATCGTCTCGTGCTTTGCGTGATGTGACTCAAAAATACGGAGGAACATACCAAGCAAGTGCTGTTGGAGAAGTAAATGTTGTGCAGTTGATGAAAGATACCAATGCAATCATTGGAGGAGAAGGAAATGGAGGAATTATTTATCCAGAATCTCATTACGGCCGTGATTCTTTGGTTGGTGTAGCCTTATTTTTGTCACATTTAGCAAATCTTGATATGTCTTGTAAAGAGTTGAGAGAAAGTTATCCAAGTTATTTTATGAGTAAAAATAAAATTCAATTGACACCACAAATAAATGTTGATAAAATCTTGGAGGTGATGGCTGATAAGTACAAGAACGAAGATGTTTTAACTATTGATGGTGTTAAAGTAAATTTTGAAACAGAATGGGTTCATTTACGTAAATCAAACACAGAACCAATCATTAGAATTTATACTGAAAGCACTTCGCAAGAAAACGCAGACAATTTGGCGAAACGAATTATTTCAGAAATTAAAGAAATTATAGAATAATGAAGAAAATCAAAGCAAAAGACAAAGTAATATTACTTATTTTACTAAGAGTCTCACCACTTTTCTCTCAAGAAGATGTAGATAAATCTGCAAAGAGGGAATAAGGGTAAAATGTATCTTATTTGGGGATGGAATAGAGGAAATTTTAGCGATTCTGATATTCACTTTAAAGGAGAAAATTACGATTTTACATTGCATGACGTCAAAGCAAAAGACAAAGTAAATTCATTTACATTTAGAGATTATGTAAATCCTAGAAGAATTACAATTCCGCAGACAAATCTAAGAATAGGATATTTTTTTCACGACAATTATACAATTAGGAGCGTTTCTATAGGAGTTGACCATATGAAATATGTGATGAGAAACTATCAAACAGTCAAAATAGATGGAGAAATAAATACTGAATCACAGTTTGACGGTATTTATAATAATAATGATATTCTACTAACACACAATTTCTTAACTTTCGAGCATACAGATGGATTGAACTACATCAATCTTGAAGTAAATAGATTTGATAATTTGAATAAGTTATTAAATTTTAAAGTCCAAATATATTGAAGTTAATATAACAGAAGGAATTGGTGCAGGAATTTTATATCCAAAGACCAATACAAAATTATTAGGGAAAGAACGCTATGATGATTTTAATATTGCTGGATACGGTGTCAGTGCAAAAGTTGGATTAAATCTTACTTTTTTCAAGTATTTCTTTTTACAATCTGATTTTAAAATCGCCTACATCAATATGGACACTATTAGAACAACTTCAGATAAGGCAGATTCTGCTTCTCAGAAATTTACTTTTTTCGAAAAAACAATAATGATTGGTACTCGTTTCCGAATAGGGAAGTAACTATTTAGAGTTCATTTTTAAGTACTCTTGATATTTATCTTTGTGCTTAAAACGATTGTGAGTCCAGAAATAATATTGAGGTGCTTTACGGATATGTTCTTCAGTTTTTCTTAAGAAAATATCAGTCAATTCAAAATTAGGATGCTTTTTTACATCATCAGAAATTAAAGTAAACGTAGTTTCATAATAACCTCTTTTAATTTTTTTAGTTTCCAAAAGCACAATATTCATATCATATTTTTTGGCAAGAATTTCTGTCCCTGTATGAATAGGAACTTGTACACCAAAAAAATCACTCCAATAATGTGTTTTTTGTAGCATTGGCGATTGGTCGCTTAGTAAGCCATACATTGCTTGGATATCTTCTCTTCTGTCTTTTTCTATTTTAAGAATTATTTTGGACGTTTGTATAAAATTAACACCAAATTTCTCTCTTGATTTTAACATCTTAGCATTAAAATATTTATTTCCAATTTTTGTGTATGCAGCATACCCTTTATAACTTATCAATGAGTTCATAGATATAGTCCATTCCCAATTTGCATAATGCGCGCCAGTTAAAATATTGCTTTTCCCATTTTTATATAATTCTGAGAATAGTTCGATATTGGTATATGTATAGTGCTTGTTAAGTGTTTTTTTAGAAATGGTAAATGATTTTATCAATTCCATAAGAACATCTGTAAAATGACGATAGAATTTACGTCTGATGCTTTTCAATTCTTTATCAGATTTTTCAGGAAAAGCTATTTTTAAATTGTTATAAACAACTTTTTTTCGATAACCAATAATATAATATAATAAGAAAGCAACTACATCAGAAAGCATATAAAGGATTCTAAACGGAAGGATAGAAATCAACCAAACAATTGGGTAAACAAGTATGTAAATTAATAATTGCATTGAATATTTAGTGCAAATATCGGATATAATTTTATCTTTGAATACATAAAAAATAAAAATGAGCCGTTTTAAACAGTTATCATTATCATTATTGCCAATGTTTTATTCTCAATGAAGGGATTTAGCGATCAACATTTTTTTAATAAAAATAAATTTCAAATTGGCGCAATAAAAAAAGGAGAATATATGAGAGTGTTTACCTCTGCTTTTTTGCATGCAGATATGCAGCATTTGATATTCAATATGTTAACACTCTATTTTTTTGCTGATACTGTTATTGATATTGTTGGAATCCCAATATTTGTAATCATATATCTCGGTAGTTTACTCTTTGGAGGATTGTTTGCACTTAATTATCATAAGAATGACTTGTATTATAGTGCAGTTGGTGCTTCAGGAGCAGTTATGGGAGTTTTGTATGCAGCAATAATGTTAGATCCAGAGCTTCGATTAGCATTTATTTTTGTCCCAATCCCAATTCCTGGATATATCTTCGGATTAGGATACCTATTATATTCTATCTACGGAATGAAAAAAAGCATTGGAAATATAGGTCATAGTGCACATATTGGCGGTGCAATTGGAGGGTTTGCATTGACATTACTTTTATACCCAACTGTTTTTACTACTAATAAAAGAATGGTAATTATTCTTGCAATACCAATTATATTATTATTTGTATTTCAAGAACAATTAAAAAGAAAGGCATAAAAAGACCCATCATTATTTTAACGGATTTCAATAATAGATTACGAGGAATGGCAACATTGGATGAATATCAAGGAAAAGGGTTAGGAAAAGAACTAATCTTAAAGGTAGAGGAAGTTTTAAAAGAAAAAAATGTAGATGTATTATGGTGCAATGCACGAGTTGTGGCTTTAGGGTTCTATAAAAAATTGGGATTTAAAATAAAGGGCTCGAAATTTGATATCCTATTAATTGGATATCATTATGAAATGTTAAAAGATGCTTAAGAATATACTTATAATACTATTATTTGCCCCATTTGTGGCGGAATCGGACAGAGAATATTCTTTAGATGAGTTGACAGGAAAAGGAACTCCAAAATTTTATGGAGAAGGATATGAACTTCAAAAAGAGGCATACGATGCTTTCTTATTGATGAAATCAGAGGCACAAAAAAGTGGTATTGATATAATGATTGTTTCAAGTTATCGCAGTTTTGAACATCAAAAAAGAATATGGACACGGAAGTACAAGAAATTCACTTCCGAAGGTTTGACTCCATCAGAAGCAATTGATAGAATAATAGAATATTCTACAATTCCAGGAACATCTCGCCATCATTGGGGAACAGATGTTGATATTATAGATGGAAGTAAGAAGGCCCCTAAGAGCGTTCTCAATTCGGAAAATTTTATAGACAATAGCATATATAGCGAATTGCGAATTTGGTTAGAGGAAAATGCTAATAAATTCGGATTTCATCTTGTTTATACAAATGACATTTCAAGAAAAGGCTTTAAATATGAGCCTTGGCATTATAGTTACAAACCACTTTCAAAGTCAATGCTCAAACAATATTTAAAGATTGATATTCAGAAATTATTGAAGTCAGAAAAATTGCTTGGTAGCGAATACTTTGTTGATGAGTTTATTGATAAGTATATTATTCAAAATATATGTGCTATAAATTCCACTTTAAAATAAAAACCCTTGAACATCAAGGGTCTTTTTGAGTAGCGTGATGCAGAATTGAACTGCAGACCTCCGGGTTATGAATCCGACGCTCTAACCAACTGAGCTACCACGCCATAAGCGGATGCAAATATAAAATAATTATAGATTGTAACAAGCAATACAATTTAATTTTTTTAAATAAAATAATTAGTTATATTGTGCTTTTAATAGATTGTATATGAGTGATAAAATAAAGTTTGAAATAGAGTTTCCAATTCACGCATCTCCAAAGATGCTGTATCAATATTTTGCTACACCTTCAGGATTATCAGAGTGGTTTGCTGACAATGTAAATTTAAGAGGAGAAGTCTATACTTTTATTTGGGATGGATCAGAAGAGATTGCAACAATGTTGACTAAAAAAAGAGATTCTAAAATACGTTTTAAATGGGAAGAAAGTGAAGGTGATGATTCTTATTTTGAATTTAGAATTCAAGTTGATGCTTTAACGAATGATGTTTCTCTAATGGTAACTGATTTTGCAGAAGAAGATGAAGTTGATGAATCAAAAATGTTTTGGCAAACTCAAATAGAAGAATTAAAGCACACGATAGGTGCATAAAATGATAAAAAAAATTAATAAAAAGCCCTGAATTTTCAGGGCTTTTTTAATTAAATTTGTAACCTAACTTTTGTAAATGATAAACCTTAATAGCCAATTAATCTCAAAGAGCCAGTTAATTTTAAGCAATCAAAATAGAGCCTTTAAATATGGTGATGGAGTTTTTGAAACATTAAAAATATATGAATCCAATATTGTTTTTTTTGAAGAGCATTATTTTAGATTGATGGCATCAATGCGAATGCTACGAATGGAAATTCCGCAAAATTTTACATTAGAATATCTTGAAAGCGAAATTTTAAAAACGTCAAAAGCAACTAAATTTGATAAATATGCCAGAGTTCGATTGACCGTTTATAGAAAAGATGGAGGCTTGTACAATCCAGATTCAAATAAAATTGACTATCTTATTGATGTATCTGAATTTGTAGAAAGCAGAAAAGAAGTTTATAAAGTAGAATTATATAAAGATTTTCATATTTATTCAGGTTTGCTATCTACACTCAAAACTACAAATAGAATTTTAAATATTGTTGCGAGTATTTTTGCTTCAGAAAACGAATATAATACTTGTTTGTTTTTAAATGAGAATAAACAATTGGTTGAGGCTATTCATGGCAATATTTTTTTAGTGTTTGATAATAAAGTCGTGACTCCAACTATAAATGAAGGTTGTATCAAGGGAATCATTCGAAAAAAAATTATTGATATTTTACAAAAACATGCTGATTTTACTGTTGAAGAAAGAGAAATTTCTCCTTTCGAATTGCAAAAGGCAAATGAACTTTTTATAACGAATAGTATTATTGATATTCAACCAGTAACAAATTATAGAAAGAAAACTTATAAAACCGATATTTCGCTCAAAATATTAGAATTACTTAAAAACGAATATGTTTAATTTAAAGAAGGATTTTTAGGCGCATTTGCCCAAAGTTTATATTTACCACCAAACTCCATCAACTTATTTTTCCAAATAGATGAATTGGTAGTCAGAATGTTAGAGTATCCATTTTCTGTAACAAACCAAGAAGAATCATCTGCTAATTCTTTAGAAAGTTGATTTGCTTCCCAACCAGAATAACCTAAAAAGAACCGAATATCACTCTGAGTAATCTTTTTATTGATTAATAAATCTGAAACAGATTCAAAATCTCCTCCCCAATAAATTCCGCTTGCTATTTTAATGCTATTTGGAATTAAATGTGGAATATTATGTATAAAGTATAGATTTTCTTGAGATACAGGTCCGCCATTATAAATTGTAAAATCACAATTAATCTCAGGAACTAAATCATTGACGCTATATTTCATTGGTTTATTCATGATAAATCCAACAGAACCAGTTTTATTATGTTCGGTCAATAAAATTACAGATCTATTAAACGATCGATCATTTAAAATCGATGGCTCTGCAATCAGTAATCTGCCTTTTATTGGGTGTAGTTCTGTCATTTATAAAAATATACAAAGTAAATGTAGACAAATGTTTTGAATAAAAAAAACTCTCTTTAAATAAAAGAGAGTTTTAAAAATATTTTTTTTCGGATTAGTTTACTGCACCGCTGAATCCAGCTCCTGCTTTAAACTTCACAACATTTTTTGCTTTAATTTGAATTGCAGCTCCAGTTTGTGGGTTTCTTCCTGTTCTTGCAGCTCTTCTAGATACTGTCCAAGTTCCCCATCCTACTAATGCAACTTTTCCTCCTTTTTTAAGAGTTTTTGTTACGTTTGAAGTTACGGATTCTAATGCTGATTTTGCAGCTGCTTTTGAAATTCCAGCATCTGCTGCAACACAATCTACTAATTCTGATTTGTTCATAATTTTTTTAATTTAATTATTGGTTAAACATTATTTCGCTTTTTACAGCCTAACAAATATAGACGGAATAAGGGTTTACGCAAGATTTATACCTAAAAAAGATGTGTTTTGTTAATAAAAGAGTTCAAAATGTTAATAACCATAGAGATTTTTAGGTAAAATCACCAATCCCACACATATAAGGGGTTTAGAGCATTCTTGCTTCCTGATGAAAAATAAACCCATTTAGTAAACTTTTAGCATCCATTTTACGTTTTCCTGCAAGTTTTAAACTGTCTATGATAAGGTAGCCATAGGCTGTAGAAACTTTCAATTCTTTTTTTGAAGTGATGATTGTTCCATTTTTATGATTGTGTATAGTTTTTTCTTTTCTTACATCGTAAATTTTCACAAGAATTTTCTCATTATTATTTACAAGAGTTGCCCAAGCTGCAGGATACGGATTTAATCCACGAATCATATTATAGATATTGTCAAGAGAATTAGACCAATTTATCTTACAAGTTTCTGTATAGATTTTTGGAGCAGCTTTTTCTTCTTTTTTAGCTTGTTTATATGTTTTTACTTTTCGTTGTTCAATTTGTTTTACAGTTTTATTGACCAATTCTGAACCTAAAATCATCAATTTATCATGTAGTTCACCAACGTTCTCTGTTGAATTGATTGCGACCTCGCTTTGTAAAATAATTTCTCCAGTATCTATTTTATCATCAATAAAAAAAGTAGTAACACCAGTTTTTGTTTCACCATTTATAATTGCCCAATTAATTGGTGCCGCACCTCTATATTCTGGTAACAATGATGCGTGAAGATTGAATGTGCCATATTTTGGCATTTTCCAAACAACAGTTGGTAGCATCCTAAAAGCTACAACAATCTGAAGATTGGCTTTTAATTTTTTTAATTCTTGATGAAATTCTTCGTTTTTTAAGTTTTTAGGTTGTAGAACAGGAAGGTTATTTTCAAGAGCAAATTTTTTAACTGCAGATTGGTTGAGTTTACGCCCTCGTCCTGCAGGTCTATTAGGAGCAGTAATTACTCCAACAATAGTAAACTTTTCGTCAAGCAACCCTTTTAAGATTGCAACGGCAAATTCTGGAGTACCCATAAAAACGATGCGAAGTTTTCTATTCAATTTAGTTGATTTTATATTTATTTTGCGAAGTTACTGCTAAAATATTTTTTTCTAATAAGATTTGCAAACTAAATATCACATCTGATTCAGGAAAATTTAATAGAGAGACAATTTCTTTAGAAGATAATTCTATTTTTTGCTTTAGCAGATTAATTATTTTAGTAGAAACCTCTTTTGAGTCTATCTTTTTATAATTATTTTTATTGGAAATACAAACATCACAAATTCCACATTCTTGAGTTTTAATTTCATTAAAATAGGAGAGGAGTTGCTTGCTCCTACAAACTTTATTGTTCTCTAGAAACAAGATTAAATTTTCTATTTTTTCTATTTTTAATTGATTTCGTTGCTCTATGTTTTTTGAAATTATATTTATAGTTCTATTATCTTCTCTTGGAACTAAAAATTGAATTTGCGTATTGTTATTTGAGTTATAAAAATTGATGATTTTATCTTTGTGCAATAAAGATAACTCTTTTTTAATTTCTGATATTGGGATGTTTAATGTGCTTGAAAGATAATTTTCATTTATTTTTTTTGAACTTTCAAAAATGCCTCCATATGTTCTTAAAATCAATTTTATCAATTTATTTTTTGATGGATTTTTATCACAATAATCAAGAACTCTAAGATTGTCTACGATAAATTTTACAGCAGATTTTCGACTAAAACTTTCGTCAAGCAAAAGGATACCTTCTCTATCTAAAACTTTTAGAGCGTTGTAAGTTTTTAAAAGGGGATATTGGTAGGTTTTACAAAACTCACCAATATTAAACTCGTATTTTATAATAGATAATTCTCCATAAGCAATTTGAAAATATTGATTTAGATTAAAATAAACTTTTTTGACAATTTCTACGGATGCAAGATTTTTTTCAACAATAGTTTTTGCAGTATGAATATCAGTTTTATTTTTTAGAACAACTGAAAAAGCCTTTTTATTATCGCGTCCTCCACGACCTGCTTCTTGAATATAATTTTCAATACTTTGAGGTAAGTTTAAATGTATAACTGCGCGAACATTTGCTTTGTCAATTCCCATTCCAAAAGCATTGGTAGCAACAATTACAGAAGTTTTTTCAGTCATCCAATCTTCGTACGCTTGTATTTTATCATCTAGCTGCATTCCACCGTGATAAAAACTGCTTTTATATCCCAAGGAGTTTAATTGCTCTGATACTTCAATTGTTTTTCTGCGAGTATTTGTATAAATAATTTTTGAACCTTTCACCTTAGTTAAGATTTGCTCAACTTTATAAAGTTTATCCTCTACATCAAAAATCTGGTATGCTAAATTGGCTCTAAAAAACGATTTCTTTACAATTTTTGGTGTTTTTAAATCAAGGTTTTTAATAATATCATCCAAAACTTTTTCTGTAGCAGAAGCAGTTAAAGCAATGACGGGAATATTTGGATGAAAGTCACGTATTATATTGATATTTAGATAAGAAGGTCTAAAGTCGTGTCCCCATTCTGAGATGCAATGCGCTTCATCAACCGCAATTAGTTGAATATTTATTTGCTTTAATTTTGTCTGAATAAACTCTGACTGTAATTTTTCAGGAGATATATATATAAACTTATAATTTCCAAATTGCAGGTTGTCAAAAACGGTTACAATTTCATCTTGTGATAATTTAGAAGTCAACGCAACAGCTTTAATATTTCTGTTTTGTAAGTTTTTCACCTGATCATTCATCAAAGCAATCAAAGGAGAAATGACAATGCATACTCCGTCTTTGATAAGTGTAGGCACTTGAAAACAAATTGATTTTCCTCCGCCAGTTGGCAGTAAAGCAATAGTATCGACACCATTTAAAACACTTGAAATAATACTTTCTTGTGGATGTCTGAACGTATCAAAACCCCAATATTTTTTTAATATTTCAAGAGGAGTGTTCAATATTATAGTGTGTTTAAAATAAAATTGGTACGCTCAGTGACAGTTCCATAAGGGACTTCAATAACTTTATAACCACAATTTGTATAGCCGATTTTAAGGTGTTGGTATATTTCTAAAGATTGTTCGTAGGTTTCGTAACGCTCATTGTCAGGTGTGTAAATGGCTTTCCAAGGCGGAAGTAAAAATATATGAGTATAGCGATATTTATTGCTACTTTCAATATATATATCAGGATAGTCAGTGCTAAAGAAGTTCATATAAGAATGTACATCCGGAATTCCTCTATCAAAAAATACATAATCTTTATTGTATTTATTAGCTTCTATATATTGATTTATACGCCCTTCGAGAAGTAACTGGCTAAATAGTAAAGGCTCTGTTAAAAAGAGTTGTTTTTTGCCATCTTCACGTGCTTTAAGGGTTATTTCACGAGAAATTTCTTTCATACACTTGTGGTTTCTACTGACAAGTTCATTAACAATCATTGTTTTTCCTGTTCCAGGTCCTCCAGTAATTACTATTTTTTGTTGCATACTGCGAAAATAATATATTCAAAATTTGTTTAAGCAATTTATTAAAAATCATTAAATATAACCGTAATTTTGTGTAGCAAAAATTGACTATCTTTTATTGGTATTGTTTTTGTAATTAAAACAATAAAATTTTGAGAATGGATAAAACACCAAAAATATATAAAAAATTAAAATTGAGTTTGGATGAAACAATGACTTTTCCATCCAACTATTTATATAAATTTATTATTCCAAAGAATAATGAAAAAATGAAAGCGATTGAGAATATTTTTAATCATGGTGGAGCAGTAATAACTACAAGACCTTCAAAAACAGGAAAATACACAAGTATTTCAATACTTATTGAAATGAATAGCTCTGATGAAATCATATCAAAGTATGTAGAAATCGGAAAAATTAAAGGAGTAATTTCTTTATAATTTCCTTAACATTATAAACCAGAAATAAAAGATAAATTGCACCGTTTATTATGTGTAGCTATTCAGATGAATTCTTATTTTTGTAAGCAATAAAAAAAGAAAAATGACATTTAAAAATTATATTGTTTTATTCATTACGTTAAGTTTTTTTAGTGTGTATTCTCAAAATAATGATTCAATTTTATTTACTATTGACGATGAGCCTGTTTTTACTTCAGAATTTTTAAGAGTATATTGTAAAAATTTAGATATTGTAACAGACGAGAATCAAAAAAATATAAAGAATATTTAAACCTTAGATAGTTTAGGGTATTCATAATTATTATGATGCAAATACTAATAATTATCTATTAGATGATGGAAATCCTCAAGAATTGAAAGCTATAAGAGGTAAAGTAATTAATGATTACCAAGAATTTTTAAAAGTAGAATGGATTAAAGAATTACACTCATTATATACTATAAAAATGAATGAAGAAACAGTAAAAAGTAGGGTTGAAAAATAAGATGTGTAGAAATATTATTTACATAATAACTGTTGTGCTATTTGTCTCTTGTGAATTTCCTATGAAGTTTAAAGGTGAGGAAACAAAAAAGGTAGTTGCAAAAGTATATAATGAGATTTTGTATCAATCAGATATTGATGCAGTTTTAGCATCCAATCTTACAAAACAAGATAGCGCTTTATTTGTTGAAAACTATATAAATTCTTGGGCAAAGCAGCAATTATTATTACACCAAGCCGAATTAAATTTAAAAGATGAAACAATATCATTTGAGAAATTAGTTTCAGATTATCGAGCTACACTTTATATCAATACATATAAAGAAGCGTTGGTTTTGAATAAGTTAGACACGATAGTGACTGATTATCAGGTTGAAAAATATTATGTGTTTAATCATGATAATTTTAAGTTAAATGAAGAATTAGTACAGCTAAAGTATCTTCATACTAACAAAAATATAACTGATAAGAAAGGATTGATAAAATTATTTAAATCTAATAAATCAGCAGATAAAGATAGTTTGCAATTGCGAACATTAGAATTAAAATCATTTAATTTTAATGACTCAATTTGGATAAAATATAGTGATTTGTTAAATGAGATTGATTATTTAAAAAGTGAGAATAAAAAAAATATCTTAAAAAAATCAAATTTTCTTCAAAAAGAAGATTCATTAGGATTATATTTGATAACAATTAAAGATGTTCTAAAACGAAACGAAATAGCTCCAATAAGTTATATTTCGCCAACAATAAAGCAGATTATTCTGCACAAAAGAAAATTAGAATTATTACGAAAAATAGAAGTAGATTTATTAAACGATGCAATTAAAAATCAAAAATTTGAAACATATTAAAATGATAAAAAAAGGATTAATACTAACATGTTTATTGTTTGCAATCAATACATTTTCTCAAGAAAGAATTAAAGTTGATGGAGTAGCAGTTGTGGTTGGTAAAAATATAGTGTTAGACTCTGATATTGAGAAATTCAAATTAGAAATAGAGCAGAGAAGTGAAGGTAGAATTAAGATTTCTGATTGTGAAATGCTTGAAGAAATTATGTCACAAAAATTGTTGGCACACCATGGAATTATTGATAGTATTCCAATCTCTGAAAGTAGAGTGCTAGAGCAAATTGACAACCAAATTGGTTCGTTTACAACGAAATTAGGAAGTATTCAAAAAGTAGTTGAATTTTATGGATTTAATGATGAAGAAGACTTAAGAAAAGAATTAAGTAAAATACAAAGAGAACAGCAACTTATTCAAGGTGAGCGAGCAAGTATCACAGAAGAAATTGATATTACTCCAGATGAAGTTCGTACGTATTTTTCGAACTTAGAAACTGAAGGAAATTTACCAGAATTTGGTGCAGAAATTGAAATTTCACAAATTGTAATTTACGCAAAACCAACTGCTGAAGAAATAAAAAGAGTTGTTGATAAATTAATAAAGATAAAATCTGATGTTGAATCAGGATCGAGTATGAATATGAAGGCAATTTTACATTCCGATGATCCTTCTGCATCAGGAAAAGGTCAAGGTTCTGGTGGAGCTTATACAATAACCCGCGAAAGTGCATTTGTAAAAGAATTTAAAGAAGTTGCTTTTAGTTTAGATGTAGGCGAAGTTTCTGACCCTTTTAAAACAGATTACGGTTATCATATTATCAAAGTAGAAAAAATCAAAGGACAGCAAATAGATTTACGCCATATATTGATGCAACCAGAAATAGATGATAGTAAGTTGGAAGAAGCAAAGGAAACTTTAGAAAAATTGGAAGGAGAAATAAAGAAGGGTACAATTAATTTTGAGGATGCTGTAGAAGAATATTCTGAAGATACTGCAACAAAAACAAACAAAGGTGTTATTTTAAATCCTCAAACAGGAGATTCACATTTTGAATTGACACGTATGGCTCCTACATTATACTCTCGTATTTCTGACTTGAGTGCAGGAGAAATGACTACACCATTTTATGACGAAACAAGAGAGGGAGAAAAAATGTTTAAAATCATTTTATTAAAATCTAAAACTGATTCTCATATAGCAGATTATGTAGATGATTACGTGAAAATTCAATCATTATCATTGCAAAAAAAGAAAGAAGAAGCAATTGATAAATGGGCGAAAGAAAAAATTGAAGACACATATATAAAGCTAAATGGAAGTAACAAAGATTGTAATTTTGATAAAAACTGGAAAAAAGATTAATCGTTTATGTCAGATGTAGCAGCAATTGAACAGTTAGGAGTTAAGTATAAAGAACTTAAAAAAGAAATTTCTAAAATTATTGTAGGTCAAAATCAGACTGTTGACCATGTTTTATATTCCATATTTTCTGGAGGGCATTCATTATTGATTGGCGTTCCAGGATTGGCAAAAACATTGCTTGTTCATACGATTGCTGAAGCGATAGGATTAGATTTTAAGCGTATTCAGTTTACGCCAGACTTAATGCCTTCTGATATTCTTGGAAGTGAAATTTTGGATGAAAACCGCAATTTTAAATTCATAAAAGGACCAATTTTCTCAAATATTATTTTGGCTGATGAAATTAACCGTACACCACCAAAAACACAAGCAGCATTGCTGGAAGCGATGCAAGAGCGTACAGTAACCATTGCAGGACAACATCATAAATTAGCATTGCCATTCTTTGTATTGGCAACTCAAAATCCGATAGAACAAGAAGGGACATATCCATTGCCTGAAGCGCAGTTAGATCGTTTTATGTTCTCAATTTATTTAGATTACCCAACTTTTGAGGAAGAAGTAGAAGTTGTAAAAAGCACAACATCAGATAAGAATGTAACTGTAAATTCCCTTTTCACTGCTACTGAAATTATAGAATATCAAAAGTTAATTCGTCGTATTCCTGTTGCAGACAATGTTGTCGAATACGCAGTAAATTTAGTTTCTAAAACTCGCCCAAATACAGTAAAGGCTCCAGAAATTGTAAATAATTACACAGATTGGGGCGCAGGACCAAGAGCCTCACAAAACTTGATTATTGGAGCAAAGGTAAATGCCGCAATCAATGGTAAATTCTCTCCAGATATTGAAGATGTGAAGGCAGTTGCATATCCGATATTAAGACATAGGATTGTAAAGAATTACAAGGCAGAAGCAGAAGGAATATCAGAAGAAGATATCATTAAAACATTGTTATAATTCTTCTTTTTCAAAGAAACTAAACATATTTCCTCCATATTTTTTCGAATAGCTAAAAAACTTATTTTCAGACAGTTCAGTGTGTTTAGAATGTTCAATAATAAGCATACCATCATTATTGAGTAAATCATTTTTAAAGCTCAATTCAATAATTTTTTCAAATTGTTCTTTCTCAAAATTATAAGGAGGATCCGCAAAAATAACGGTTGCTTTTAAAGATGATTTTTCTAAAAATTTATAGACATCACTTTTGATAGTATCAATGGTAAAATCAAGTTCTTTGGCTGTTGTTGCAATGAATTTTACACAACCATAATGTGAATCTACTGCAGTAATTTTTTCACAGCCTCTTGAGGCGAATTCAAAACTGATATTTCCAGTTCCTGCAAATAAATCAATCACAGAAAGCGTATCAATATAATAGTTGTTGTTAAGGATATTGAATAAGGCTTCCTTTGCCATATCAGTAGTTGGTCTTACAGGTAAACTTTTTGGTGCAGACAAGCGTTTTCCTTTGTGTTTTCCAGATATAATACGCATTTAATGTTGATTTAGTAATGTAAAATGCGAATGATTAGAAATCTTTAAATCTTTTGAAAGTATGTAATTTGGTTGAAAGAAATCGATATTTTTTATATACTTATATGTAATTTCATATAATTCATATTCTTTTTCTATGTCTCCTAAAAATATTAATTGGAATTCTTCAGGATTTAAGTGTAACTGTTCTGCAGTAAATAGGATATAATAAATAAAATCTTCTTTGGTTTTGAAGTTAAATGTATTAAAGAACTCCATTTTTTTATTTTTTAAAACTACAATCTGAAAAATACCGGTTTCAACATTTACAAAAAAATGAGTTTTATCATTCGCAAAAGTTTCTTTTAGTAGTGTTTCTACCAAAATAGACGAAGAGTGCTTGTATTCAAAACTCCCAAATTTATCAAATAAATAATTGTTTAGGTGTACAAAAGGAATATATACAGTTGCTATCTCTGCACTTTCTATAGTGTCATACGCAATAAACTCATTTTCTAATACCTTAAGATTGTATTGTAAGTATTCACTCAAGTTATCTTTATTAAAAAATGGTAGCGGAACAAATGCTGATAAATTATTACTGTGCGTTACATTGATTGTAGTAAAACTATTTTTGAGGAACTCATTGGTTTCAAATTGGTTGATAATAAAATCCAATTGTTTTTGCGGAGTGATATTTTCATTTTCAAACAAACAATCTTGCACAACAATTCTCTCTTCTGTATCCTTATTAAGAATGCAAAAAGAAAATCCATCCGACCGAAGCTGAATGGATATATCAATATCTTTAAAATCCGTTTTTATGATTTCTATTTTTTAATATCTCCAAAGTTATACGAAGGAGGCCAGTTTCCACTATCACTCACTTCATTTAGAGAACCAATTGTAACATGATCTCCTTTTATCTGGTCATTTTCAATTGCTACTTTTTCCTGACGAATTAAATCTGCATCCATGCCATGTAATACAATATCTTTAGAAACTTTTGCTTCAAACACAGGAGCCATATAACCATGAGCTTTTTGTATTTCTCCTAAATTCATTTCAAAATTAGCATCAGTTCCAGGAACTTTCATGATGTTTTTATAATCTCTTCCAACATACTTTGCTCTCACATCAGTATAACCTACAGTATCAGTTACTCTATATTCTACATCTTTGGTGAGATTACCTCCTCAACTTTTTCTTTTCTTATTTCATTATGTGATTCTGTAACTGCAAACTTAGCAGTATCAATAAACTTAATCAAAGCATCACCAGTTTTGGCATATTTTCCAGTTACTTCTTTATGATCTGCTTGTGCATCACGAATCACCTTTAAACTTTTTATAACTTTAGTATAACGCTTTGTTTTTTCTGCATTGAATCGAATTGGTTTCATAACACTTTGGTATGATATATAAAACAACCATGCAATTAATAACCATAAAAGAATTTTAAAAAAAGGTTGCGCTTTTTTTGAAAAACTTCCAGTAATTAATTTTGCAATAAAATAGATAAATCCTAATCCAAATAAAAATCCTAGAACAATAAAAAAAGAGGAATTAAAATTTTGAAGCCCATAGTATGATATACCAACAAATTTACCAAAATATAATATCCCCAAAAGTGAAGTTACTAAAGATTTAGACTTTTCTGATGTTTGTTTATTTATTATATATTTTGATACTAAATAATATAAAACAGTATATGCTATAAAGATTAAGACTATAATTAGTGTACGCATTATTGACATTTGTTATAAAATTTAAAACGTTATGTAGGCAAATTTACATTTTTTTTTCAATGGCAAAAATTTTTTTGCAAAAATCAAGTCGTATATTTGACTTTTTATAAATATAATGATAAAAACAGCACAAGATTTTTGTAATGAGCTTGTAGAAACCTTTCCGTTTAAACCAACTGATGCTCAAAACTTATTATTAATTCAGTTGTCAGATTTTATTTTTAAAAAAAATCCTATTGGATTATTTTTATTACTTGGTTATGCAGGAACAGGAAAAACTACAAGTATAAGTACAGTTGTTAAAAGTTTATGGAAGGCAGGAAAAAAATCGGTGATGCTCGCACCAACAGGAAGAGCAGCAAAAGTAATCTCTAATTACGCTGGCAGACCTGCATATACAATCCATAAAAAAATATACCATCCAAAAAAAGCGAAAAATGGAGGCGTAAATTTTGTAATGCAAACAAATAAGCACACCAACACTTTTTTTATTGTTGACGAGGCTTCAATGATTTCTGATCTTACAAGTAATTCTAAGTTCTTTGAAAATGGTTCTTTACTTGATGATTTAATTTCGTATGTATATTCAGGAGTTGGTTGTAAATTAATTTTTATAGGCGATACAGCGCAATTGCCTCCAGTAAAATTAGATATAAGTCCAGCACTTGATGCAAACAAGTTATCGCTAAACTATAATAAAGATGTCGTTGAACTTGAACTTGACGAAGTAATGCGTCAACATTCTGATTCAGGAATTTTATCAAATGCAACGGAATTGAGACAACTTCTTTTAGGAACTATTTTTAATACGTTCAAATTCAGACTCGATTTCCCAGATATTGTTCGTCTTGAAGACGGTTATGACATAGAAGATGCAATTACAACAGCGTATGATAGTCAAGGAGTTGAAGATACGGCTTTTATTGTACGATCTAATAAACGAGCAAATCAATACAATCAACAAATAAGAAGTAAGATAAGAGGGCAAGAAAATGAAATCTCAACGGGAGATTATGTAATGGTTGTAAAGAACAATTATTTTTGGTTAAGTGATTCTTCTGATGCAGGATTTATAGCAAATGGTGATATATGTGAGATAATAGAAATAAGAAAGGTAAAAGAATTATATGGTTTTCGTTTTGCAGAAGTAAAAGTAAGAATGATAGATTATAAAAATCAAAGACCATTTGACACAGTTATTTTATTAGATACATTGGCGTCAGTTACCCCTTCACTTTCTTATGAAGATTCAAATCGATTGTATCAAGAAGTTGCAAAAGACTTTGAGAACGAAAAGTCTAATTACAAAAGGTTACTCTCTATTAAGAAAAATAAATACTTCAATGCACTGCAAGTTAAGTTTTCGTATGCTATGACTTGCCATAAATCACAAGGAGGACAATGGAAAACAGTTTTTATAGAACAACCATATTTACCAGAAGGTTCAAGTAAAGAGTATCTTCGTTGGTTATATACAGCAGTTACTCGTGCACAAGAAAAATTGTACTTGATAGGTTTTAATAATTCTTCTTTTGAAGATTAATTCTCTGAAAATAAAATTAGTATAAATTTATTATTTTGAGTTTTTAACAATTCATTATTACTTATTGTTTGTTAATTACCTACGAAGGCTTATTTTTGTGTCCTTATAAAATAAAAGAATGAGCATTCAAAATATAAAACCTCCAAGTGCCACTAAAAAACCAAAAAAATTAAAAATTCACGATGATACGAGAATAGACGATTACTACTGGTTAAACGAGCGAGAAAATCCTGAAGTCATAAATTATTTGAATGCTGAAAACACATATTTTGAGCAGATAACGGCGCATACAAAGAGGCTTCAAAATGATTTATTTGAAGAAATGAAAGGACGTATCAAAGAAGATGACGAGTCTGTTCCTTATAAGAAAAATGGTTATTTCTACATCACGCGTTTTAAAAAAGGAGACCAATATCCAATTTATGCTCGTAAGAAAGAAAGTTTAAAAGCAGCTGAAGAAGTGCTTTTTAATGTCAATGAGTTGGCAAAGGGATTTGATTATTATCAATTAAAAGGAATGTCTATAAGTCCAAATAACAAATTGGTAGTTTTTGGTGTAGATACAGTAAGTCGAAGACAATATACATTGCAATTTAAGAATTTAGAAACGAATGAAATTTATCCTAATAAAATAGAAAATACAACAGGAACTGCAACTTGGGCGAATGATAACAAAACGGTTTTTTATGCTAAGCAAGATGTTGAAACGTTGAGAAGCCACAAGATTTACAAGCATGTTTTAGGAACAAATTTTGCAGAAGATATAGAAGTTTTTCATGAAACTGATGATACTTTTAGAACTTTCGTTTATAAAACTAAATCACAAAAATATATCATAATTGGTTCTTTCAGTACGCTTTCTACCGAATATCAAATTTTATCTGCTGATGATATTTCTGGTGAATTTAAACTTTTCCAAAAGCGAGAACAAGATTTGGAATACAATATTGCGCACTATAATAGTGATTTTTACATCCTCACCAATAAAGATAAAGCAACTAATTTTAAACTGATGAAAACATCAGAAAATAAAACGTTTAAAGAACATTGGAAAGATGTAATTGCTCATAGAAAAGATGTTTTATTAGAAGATATATCTATTTTTAAAAATCATTTGGTGCTTGAAGAACGTTCAAACGGACTTAATAAAATTAGAATTATTTGTTGGGATAAAACCGAAGATTATTATTTACCCTTTGATGAAGAAACTTATTCTGTTGGTGTATATGCAAATCCAGAATTTGATACAAATACTATTCGCTATGGATACAATTCAATGACAACTCCAAGTTCGGTTATCGATTTTAATATGGATAATAAGTCACAAGAAATCAAAAAAGAGCAAGAAATTATTGGTGGAAAATTTGATAAAAAGAATTATAAAAGTGAACGGATTTGGGTAGACGCACGTGACGGGAAACAAGTTGCTGTGTCAATAGTATATAGAAATAATACAAAGTTGAGTAGTGAAACTCCGTTATTATTATATGCTTACGGTTCTTACGGTCATACAATTAGCGATGGTTTTAGTACAACTCGATTAAGTTTATTAGATCGTGGCTTCGTTTTTGCGATAGCACACATCAGAGGAAGCGAATACTTGGGAAGGCAATGGTATGAAGATGGAAAATTGTTGCGTAAGATGAATACATTTACTGATTTTATTGATTGTGGAAAACACTTAATAAAAGAAAATTATACATCTGGAAAACATTTGTATGCGATGGGCGGATCAGCAGGAGGATTATTAATGGGAGGAATAATGAATATGAATTCAGAACTGTTTAGGGGTGTGATAGCAGCAGTACCATTTGTAGATGTTGTGACCACAATGCTTGATGATACAATTCCATTAACAACAGGAGAATATGATGAATGGGGAAATCCAAATGAGAAAAAATATTATGAATATATGAAGTCGTACTCACCTTATGATAATGTCGAAAATAAAACATATCCTAATTTGTTAGTTACAACAGGATTACACGATTCACAAGTTCAGTATTTTGAGCCAGCAAAATGGGTAGCAAAATTAAGAGAACAAACAAAAAATAAAAATAAAATAATAATGCATATTGATATGAGTGTAGGTCATGGAGGTGCTTCAGGAAGATTTGACAGTTTGAAAGATGTAGCTCGCGAATACGCGTTTTTATTAGATTTAGAAAAAATTATTACAATTTAATTTTTTTTTGTAAATTTGCATCTTGTAAAGTTATTACAATACATGAAACAAAACAAAAGTATTCATCAAAATATATTAGAACTTATTGGTGAAACACCAATGATACGATTAAATAACATCACCGAAAATTTAGACGGTGAGTTTTTGGTAAAGTTCGAAGGATATAATCCAGGGCATTCTACTAAAGATCGTATAGCACTATACATAATCAATCAAGCAGAAAAGCAAGGAATCTTAAAGCCTGGAGATACAATTATTGAAACGACTTCAGGAAATACAGGCTTTAGTCTAGCAATGGTTAGTATTTCAAAAGGATACAAATGTATCTTGGCTGTAAGTTCGAAATCATCAAAAGATAAAATTGATATGCTTAAAGCTATGGGAGCAAAGGTATATGTTTGTCCAGCACACGTTGGTGCAGACGATTCACGATCTTATTACCAAGTAGCGAAGATATTGCATGCAGAAACAGCAAATTCAGTATATATCAATCAATATTTTAATCAATTAAATATTGATGCGCACTATTATTCTACAGGACCAGAAATTTGGGAGCAAACTGAAGGTGAAGTCACTCATTTAGTAGCAGCAAGTGGAACTGGAGGAACAATTTCTGGAGTAGCACGTTACTTAAAAGAGCAAAATCCGAACATTAAGATACTAGGAGTTGACGCATTTGGTTCTATTTTGAAGAAATTTCATGAAACTAAAGAGTTTGACGGAAATGAAATTTATCCATATAGAATTGAAGGACTTGGAAAAAATTTAATTCCAACTGCAACAGATTTTGATATTATTGATAAGTTTGAAAAAGTTACAGATGAAGATAGCGCACATACAGCAAGAGAACTTGTGTTGGAAGAGGCAATTTTTGCTGGATACACAAGTGGAGCAGCAATGCAAGCGGTAAAACAATATGCAAAAGCAGGAGAATTTGACAAAAATAGTAAAGTAGTTATTATTTTTCCAGATCATGGTTCGCGTTATATGAGTAAGATTTATAGTGATATATGGATGCGTGAACAAGGGTTTTTTGACAGTCAAAAACAAGAAAATTCTACGGTAGAGTTTATTAAATAATGACTAAAAAAATATAAATTAGGAAAAGGTGTTGAAGTTCAACACCTTTTTTATTTGAAAAGACCTCAAAAAACAGTTAATTTGTAATCTGAATTTTTTTGAATTTTACTAAATAGTAAGAAAGGATACATGAAAGATTTATTTGATAGAATAAAAGGCGATAAAGGACCTCTTGGAAATTGGTCAAAACAAGCAGAAGGCTATTATATTTTTCCAAAATTAGAAGGACCAATTTCAAATAGAATGTCTTTTAACGGCAAGAAAGTTGTTATATGGAGTATCAATGATTATTTAGGTTTAGCAAATCATCCAGAAGTTATAAAGTCAGATGGTGAAGCAGCAATGGAGCACGGAATGGCGTATCCTATGGGAGCGAGAATGATGTCTGGTCATACAAAATTTCATGAGCAATTAGAACAAGAATGTGCAGAGTTTGTTGATAAAGATGCTGCGTATTTGGTAAATTTTGGTTATCAAGGAATGGTATCAGCAATTGATGCTTTGGTAACCAAAAATGATGTGATTGTTTATGATATGGACACACACGCTTGTATTATTGACGGAGTGCGATTACACGCAGGAAAACGCTTTGTATATCGTCATAATGATATAGAAAGTTTTGAAAAAAATATGCAACGTGCTACACGTATGGCTGAAAAAACTAGAGGAGGTATTTTGGTGATTTCTGAAGGTGTTTTTGGAATGAGAGGAGAACAAGGTCGCTTAGCAGAAATAATAGCGTTAAAAGAGAAATATAACTTCCGTTTATTGGTTGATGATGCCCACGGATTTGGAACGCTTGGTGAAGGAGGAAGAGGAACAGGTTTTGAGCAAGGAGTACAAGATGGAATTGATGTTTATTTTGCAACATTTGCAAAATCGATGGCAGGAATTGGAGCTTTCTTTGCAGGAGATAAAGATGTAATACAATTCTTGCAATACAATATGCGTTCACAAATGTTTGCAAAATCATTGCCAATGGCAATGGTAAAAGGAGCATTAAAGCGTTTAGATATGATTCGTACAATGCCAGAATTAAAAGATAAATTGTGGGAAATTACAAATGCGTTACAGAATGGATTGCGCAAAGAAGGTTTTGATTTAGGAACTACAAAAACATGTATAACACCTGTGTTTTTAAAAGGAGATATTCCTGAAGCAATGGCAATGGTAAACGACTTACGTGAAAATCATGGTATTTTCTGTTCTATTGTTGTGTATCCAGTAATTCCTAAAGGTTTGATTGTTTTAAGATTAATCCCTACTGCATCACACACACAAGAAGATATTAATGAAACAATTGCAGCATTTTCTGCAATCAGAAGTAAGTTAGAAAGTGGAGTTTATAAACGCATTGGCGCAAAAATGCTCTAATTTAAATTCAAAATAAAATTGTATTAAAACCTCTGATTTTCAGAGGTTTTTTTATTAGATATTATTATCTTTGTGCATGGTACAAGAAGAAAAGATACAAGAGCCAAAACTTACACAACAAGACTTTGAGAATGCAGCAACAAAAGACGAATTGTTGGCTGTAATAAAGAAAAAAAAAATTAATATAAATAAAGTTGTAAAGACACTAACATACAATGAAGAACTGAGAAAGCTTCAGATTGAGTTGGTGAAACTGCAGCAATGGATTTCTAAAAACAAAAAACGAGTAATCGTTATTTTTGAAGGTCGAGATGCCGCAGGAAAAGGAGGAAATATTAGACGTTTTTCTGAGCATTTAAACCCTCGTTCTATGAAAACTGTAGCACTTACTAAACCTACGGAAACAGAACAAGGGCAATGGTATTTTAGAAGATACATAAAGAAGTTACCAAATCCAGGGGAAATAGTTTTTTTTGACCGTAGTTGGTACAATCGTGCCGTAGTTGAACCAGTTATGGGATTTTGTACAGACAATCAGTATGAGAAATTTATGGTACAAGTGCCTGAATTTGAACATATGTTATATGAAGACGGTATTACTATAATTAAGTTTTGGTTTTCTATTTCTAAAGATATTCAAGAAGAGCGTTTTAATGCACGTATTGCAAACCCTCTAAAAAGATGGAAGTTTAGTCCTGTAGATAAGAAAGGACAAACACTTTGGGGTTCTTATACAACCTATAAAGAACAAATGTTTAGCAAGACACATACAGCATATAGTCCGTGGATAATTGTCAAGGCAAATGATAAAAAGGCCTCTCGATTAGAAAGTATGAGATATGTGCTTTCACAGTTTAACTATGACGGAAAGGAGGAAGCACTGACAACATTACATCCAGACCCAAATATTATAATGCGCTATTATCGTTCGAATAAACAAATAGACTAAAATGGAAGAATTTAATTACACAGAAAAAAATCTTCAGAAACTGAATTCTAAAAAGGGGCTGACGTTGCTATTATCTTCAGATAAAATAAATGTAGAAAAAGCAGTTCGTTATATAGATTATGAAAAAAAATTAGAGAACCTGCAAATAGAATTGGTAAAGTTACAAACTTGGGCAATTAATAATAGCGAACGCATTATTATAATATTTGAAGGTCGTGATGCTGCAGGAAAAGGTGGCGCAATTAGAAGGTTAACAGAACGTATTAACGCTCGTAATTACAGAATTGTAGCACTTTCTAAACCAACATATGAAGAGCGTACACAATGGTATTTACAACGATATGTTTCTGAATTTCCAAAAGAAGGAGAAATCGTATTTTTTGATAGAAGTTGGTATAATAGAGCAGTTGTAGAGCCTGTAAATGGGTTCTGTACTGAGGTAGAGCACGAGATGTTTATGAATCAAGTAAATGCTTTTGAACAAATGGTTACAGAGTCTGGAATGAGATTGGTCAAGATTTACATGTCTATTTCTAAACGAGAACAAGCAAAACGATTTGAGGATATTAAATCTAATCCATTAAAACAATGGAAAATGACAAAGGTTGATGAAAAAGCACAAGAACTATGGAATAATTATACCTTATATAAAAAGAAAATGTTTGCAAAAGCAAAAGAAGGTAATAGACCTTTTAAAATAATTAGAGCAAACCGTAAAACATCTGCGCGTATTGAGGCTATAGAGCATATTTTAAAATCAATACCTTATGATAAAAGTATTGAGGTTTAGTATTTATTTTGGGGCCAACAGCGTAAAAGGATAAAGAGGAATATTTCTTAAGATCCAAAAAATAATAACAAGCACCAATATAAATATTGGTGCTTTTTTATAATATAAAATATTTTTAATTCTCTTTTTATAAAACGTATTTAAAACATAGATTATCAAATGATAAATCAAAATAGTAAACCCAAATAAAAACAATAAATTATGTCCAATAACTCCCTTAAAATCAAGATGTAATAAATCATGAAATGCACGTTGACTTCCACATCCAGGACAATAGATTCCTGTAGTTGTGTATAGCGGACATCTTGGAAAAAATGCTGTATTCGGATTAAAATAAAAATAAAGGATTGCTATCGTCATTCCGACAAATAGCAATCCTAAATATTTAAGTTTCATTTGTATTATTGATTTTGTATTTGCTCAATCAATTGTTTTTGTTGTTCAATCATTTCGGAAAATTTACCTGTTGAAATCATATAAATTAGAATTATAACAAATATAGCACCAAGAACTAAACCTATGATTGATGTAATTCTTCCTGCTTCAACATTCCCTAATCCGTTATATTGCTCAGGATTTTCATCATAAGCTGCTTTTGCTTTCTTTGCCATATTCAATCCAATAAATCCGAAGATAAGTCCAGGAACTCCGTAACAACAACAAGCAGTTACGATTGATAAGATTCCCATAATAAGGGATGTACTAGCATTTGGTAATTTTTGTTTTTCCATTTTAATAAAGTTTAGTGAGTAATTTTTAATAAAAAGTTAGTTAATATAATTAGTGCATTGATGCTAAATAAATAAATAAGGATTTCCCCTCCTTTTTTAAAATCAAATTTTAAGTGAAATCCGAGAAAGACAAACATAACGATAAGTGTATAAATTGCTGGATACATTTTAATAGCTTCAACAAATTCTCCTTTAAATAGATGAATGATAGAGCGTTGCATTCCGCAACCCATACAATCTACACCAAGTCCTTGTTTCCAAGAGCAAGAAAGCATATTTTCTTCTAAAAACTTAACAATATCCATAATGCAATTAAGATACGAAAGTAAGAAATTATATTATTTTACTGATATGTTGGAACAAAAAATTCATTTCTGCAGCAATCTTTTGATTTGTTTCTAAGTATCTTTTTGAGGTAAAATTAGTATTGTCAGATGATTTTGGATCTTCATACTCTATATGAAAACGTTGTAAAGCCTCAGGAATAAAAGGGCAATTTTCATTTGCTGATGAGCAAGTTGTAATGGCAATAAAAGGTTTTTTGGTACTGCTGTCATCATAAATTTTTGAAAAGCCTATAATTGGTTGCTGTACACCATCAAAAGAAATCTCATAAACAGGATTTGTATGCGAAATTTCAGTTAATCTAAATTCAAATCCAACTTCTTGCAGTGTATTAACTGTATTTCTATGAAATGCTGTTGCTTCCGTTCCTCCAGAAAAGCTTTGAATATTTTTAAGATTGTAATATTCAATCGCATAGTGTGCCCAAACTTGTGATAATTGACTCCTACGAGAATTGTGTGTGCAAATAAAATTAAGATTTACAGCGTTAGAATCTTTTATTTCTAATGCAATAAATTCTGCAATAGAACTTAATAATTCTTTACGTTTATTATTGATTGTAACTTTTTTTAAGCCATCAGTAAAGAAAAGTTTAGTTTTTATAGGATTAGTTTCGTCAGTCATATTATTTTTGTGCAAATTTACAAATGATTATTTAGTATTAGATTAATACAATGTTATGAAATTTAAAATAGGAGATATAGTTGCCGTTACAGATGATGCCATTAAAGGTAAAGTTACTGCTATAGATAATCAAATGATTTCAATTCTCACAAAAGATGATTTTGTGATGAAATTTACTAAAAATGAGTTAGTTAAAATTGATATAGAACAGTCAGAATTAGCAAAAACAGTTATTGTGTCTACGCATCTATCAAATAAAGAAGATTATAAAAAAGGGCAAAAATTAACGAAAGCCAAAAAGAATAAAGGAGAAATTCCACCAATGGAAGTAGATTTACATATCGATAAATTAGTAAAATCTTCTCGTGGAATGGACAATTACGATATGCTCACTTTACAAATGGATACTGCGAAGCACAAATTAGAATTTGCAATTAGAAATAGAATTCCAAGAATTGTTTTTATTCACGGTGTTGGCGCAGGAGTTTTAAAAACGGAACTCAATTACTTATTTAATAGATACAATGTAAAAATAAGTGAAGCATCTTACCAAAAGTACGGAATGGGAGCGACGGAAGTATATATCTATCAGAATAAGAGAGAGTAGTGAACTATAAATCAGTCACAAAACTCCCAAAATCAGTTTCAGAATAGGTTAAAGAATTACCACCATTTTCTAAAGTTAAATTTTGAAAAGTAATGGTATGTCGGTAACCAATAAGTGTGCTAGCATCAAATTCTTCAACAGTTTCAATAAGTATATTGTTATTTGCTCCAGCAACTCCTGTCCAATTTGAAAGTACAGTCGGACTTACAGGAGGAATATCTTCACAAAAATAGCTTTGAGATACAGTATCATTAAATGTTCTATAAATCACATTTGTAGCACTAATATTAGCAGAAATAGTACTTGTAGAAACTTGATTTTGTATTTGAGTTGTCGTTAAAGTAACAATCAATGCTTCCGTATCACTCAAGCGATATAATGTATAGCTATTATTGTTTACATCACAATTATGCACCGTTTCTGCAAATGAAAATGCTGGAACGTCAAAATTTCCATCATCACAAGATAAAAGAGTGGTACAAAAAAGAAGTACAAATATTTTTTTCATGATATAAATTTATAAAGCAAAAATAATTGTTTTGCACTTATTAACGCAAATAGTTCAAATTAATTTCAGTTACTTTGCAGTATGAATAAAATTTACTTTGATAATGCTGCAACAACTCAGATAGATTCTGAAGTTATTGATGTTATAACCAATTCTATGCGAGAAGTTTATGGAAATCCATCTTCTACGCATCAGTTTGGACGTTCGGCAAAATCAATGGTAGAAAAAGTTCGTAAAAATATTGCAAAACGATTGAATGTTACTGCAAGTGAGCTAGTTTTTACTGCAGGTGGAAGTGAGGCTGACAATTTGATTTTGTACAATGCTGTTACAAATCTTGGAGTCAAAAGGATTATTACTTCTAAAATTGAGCATCATGCTGTTTTGCATACGGTTGAAAGTCTTGAAAATGAATATGCAATTAAAATCGAATATGTAAATTTACTTGCTGATGGAACAATAGATACAAACCATCTTGAAACACTGTTAACTACTGATGATTCCAAAACATTGGTCAGTTTGATGTATGTAAACAATGAAATTGGAAATATATTAGATGTAATGCGAGTTTCTCAATTATGTCAAGAAAATAACGCACTTTTTCATTCAGATTCTGTACAAGCAATTGGTCATTACCATGTAGATTTGCAAGAAATTCCGATTGATTTTATGGTAGCGAGTGCACATAAATTCCACGGACCAAAAGGCGTTGGATTTGCCTATTTCAAAAAAGGTTTTGGTATAAAACCAATATTGACAGGAGGAAATCAAGAACGAGGCGCAAGAGCAGGAACAGAGAATATTCACAGTATTTTAGGAATGGATAAAGCCTTAGAATTGGCATATCAAAACTTAGATAATGATATTAAAAATATCCAAAATTTAAAAGATTATTTCATTGAGCAATTGCAATTTTCGTTTCCAACTATTGCTTTTAACGGTACTACAAATACTATGAATAGCAGTTATGCGATTCTAAATGTTCGTTTTTCAAAAACGAGTGCAATGCTACTGTTTACCCTTGATATTAAAGGAATTGCGACTTCTGGTGGAAGTGCTTGCCAAAGTGGAAGCCTTGGAGGTTCTCATGTTTTGAATGCTATTTTATCTGAAGATGAGGCTACTAAAACATCTGTTCGTTTTTCTTTTTCTAAGCACAATACGAAAGAAGAAGTAGATACTGTTATTGCTATATTGAAAGATGTTTTGAGTAAATAACACTTCTCTTTACCATCTCTTTTGTTAATCACTTTGTTATCATCAAAAAATAAAAGAAATTCTAAAATACCTTTATTAACCGATTATTAAATGAATAAATTGACAGCAATTTTAGTAGATGATATGCCTTCGGCATTGCAATTGTTACAACCAATATATTGAATTAAAACATACTGATATTGAAATAATTGGAACTGCAAAGTCTGTGGTTGAAGCAGCAAAAATATTACGAAATATAACTCCAGACATCTTGTTTTTAGATATTATGCTTGGTGAGGAAACAGGTTTTGATTTACTCGAAATTACTCCTGATTTAAAATCTAAAATCATCTTTGTAACCGCAAGTGACGAGTATGCTATAAAGGCATTTGATAAGCTTGCAGTATGTCAAAGAGTTTATCAAGTCAGATGGTGGATATATTATTTTAAAAAATGGATCTAATGTTCCCGTTTCTGTAAGAAAAAGGGCAGAAGTGATTGAAATAATATCGAGTATTTATAGGAAATAAATCTATCTTTGTACTAATAAATAATTAGTAATGAAAGACATCGAAAATAGAGAAGATATAATAGTATTGGTTAATACTTTTTATGATAAAGTGCAGAATACTAAAGAATTAAGTTATTTTTTTAATGATATTGCTCAGTTAGATTGGGAAGCGCACTTACCAAAAATGTATGATTTTTGGGAAACAATTTTGTTTCATAAGTCAGGTTATAAAGGAAATCCAATGATAAAGCATGTTAACCTTCATAAAATTGCACCACTTAAAAGTGAAAATTTTGATACTTGGCTGTTATTATTTAAAAGTACTGTAGATGAATTGTTTATAGGAGAATTGGCAAATAAAATTAAAACACGTGCAATTTCAATTGCAACTGCAATCCAATTAAATACTGTATATCAGAAGTAATGATGTATATCTTTTCTTGAAGAAATAGAAAGTTTGGAATAGATATTATTTATATGTGTTTTTACAGTACTCAAACTGATAAATAATTGCTCTGCAATCTCTTTATTTGCATGATTTTCATTCATCAGTTTAAAGACTTTTTGCTCTTGAGGAGACAATACAGTTTTATAATTTACAATTGATTTTTTCTTCTTTTTTCTACGAATTAATATAAAATTGGCAAGTAAAGAAAGCAATAATAAAACTGCTAAAAGGATTGTTTTTAAATCAAAAGCATCATCTTTAAAATTTATAGAATCTCTTTTTAAATCTTCTTTAAACTGCTTTGTGTATTGGGATTTTGGATATTCTGATTTTAATTTACCGAGTAAATTACTATAATACTCAGACGTTTCTAAATCATCTAAATAATAAGATCTACTAAACGATTTCGTATCAGAGTATAGATGATATGCATATAATTCAACTAATGGTTCATTGAAGGTTTGACTATATTTTTGTAATTGTTCAAAGTAATTATTGTAAATTATTTTGCGTTGTGCATCACTTTTTGAGTCGTGTATGGGTAATAATAAAGACTCTTGAATAGAATCTATTTTATGAATAGCAATATTTTGTTTTCTGCTATATTTTAAATCACAAAACATTTGTGAAAAACTGTTTAGCGGAAAATGTATTTTATCATTATTATTGGCAATAAAAATGATGAAATTACTGTCATCACAATGATTTAATAAATGATTGTAATCAGTCACGTTTTCATTGCATTTGTCAATATAAATCTTATAAAATTTATTCTTTTCTGATAAGAAATTCCCTTTAAAAACAAAATTACCAGAACTATCAATTTCACTTTCCTGTATGATTTGTTCAGTTAGAAATAAAGTACTTTTATTATAATCGTCAATAGAAGTAAGATATATAGATGAATCAATAAATTCTTCACTTGCAGTTCCTGAGAATTCAAATTGTGCTTGTAGTTTAAACACACACAGTAAGAAAAGTAATAAAGAGAAACGTTTGATCATTTAGTTGGTTTACTGCAAATATAGTCAAAATATAATTTTAATATAAAATGTCATTCTGAGTGAAACGAAGAATCTTAATTTAGGTAAAATGAAGAAAATAAGAATTGAAAAAGGGACTAGATCTCTAGAATCTCGGTTGGAATTACTTTATTGATTTTAAAGCCCATTTTTCACGTTCCTTGCTTGTCAAGAAAGTCCAAGCAACAATCCTACTTATCTTATGACCTTGACTCATCTCAATTGTTTTAATTTCTGTCGCATTCATCATATTTAGAGAGTCGTATATACCTTGAACGTTTTCTTTTTTAGAAACCAATGATGTAAACCAATAGCATTGTGTTTTATATTGAGAACTTTGATATAAATAGTTGTGAAGAAAAGCTTTTTCACCGCCTTCGTACCACAATTCATTAGATACTCCACTAAAATTTCGACCTTCGTTTTTGATTCCTAAACCTGTTAGTTTTCTACTGTTTGCTTCAGAAGCATCCAGTTCCGAACTATAAAAAGGTGGATTACACATGCATGCATCAAAGTAATCGTCTTCTTTAAAGATACCATGTAAAACATTTTTTTTATTTAGTTGAACTCTTAACTTAATGTCATCTTTTAAATTATTTTTATCGATAATTTTTTGCGCGCTATATATTGAATCATTATCAACATCAACACCAACAAATTTCCAATTATTTATAGCATTTCCGAGAATAGGGTAGATACAAGTTGCTCCTACGCCAATATCCAAAATTGTGATATTTTTTGTGATAAAGTCATAATTTAATATGTCATTCAAATAGTGAATGTAATCTGATCGACTTGGAATTGGAGGGCACAAATTTAAATCAGAAAATTGCCAAAAATTGATGTTGTAATATGCCATTAGTAAAGCTGTATTTACAGCTTTAACAGCTTTTGGAAACCCAAAATTAACTGTTTGAATATTGTGTTCGTTTATAAATATAAACTCCTTTAATGGAGGATATACTTTACATAATTTAGGGAAATCATATTCTTCAATATGAAAATTATTTTTGTGCATTTATTTTTGGTTTACTATCTTCTTTTTGTTTTTTGTATCTCCCTTTTTTGTTATTTTACTTTCCGATACAAAAATTCGCAAAAATATTACCTAACAAATCATCAGTTGTTACTTCTCCAGTAATCTCTCCAAGATGAAATAATGCTTGACGAATATCAATAGCAATAAGGTCTGAGCTGACATTTGAATCTATGCCTTTCTCAACTTCTTTGATGGCATTTAAAGCATTTGTCAATGCTTCAAAATGACGACTATTGCTCACAATATTTTGATTGTTACTCAACGCTCCAATATTTACTAAATCTGTAAGTTGTTGTTTGAGTAGTGTAATTCCTGATTTTTCTTTTGATGAAATGAAAATAGAATTTTGAGTTTTATATTTTATTTTTTTAATTTGGTCATCAGTAAGTAAATCAATTTTATTGATAACGGTTACTATTTTTTTATTCGGATATTTTTTTTGTAAAGCTGCATTCGTTTTTTCTTCAAGTTTAAAGTCTTCACTATCAATTAAAGACAATACTAATTGAGCCTTTTCTATATTTTCATACGTTTTTTTAATTCCGATGTTTTCAATTATATCTTTGGTGTCTCTAATTCCTGCAGTATCAATAAATCGAAAAGTTACACCATTGATAACAATTTCATCTTCTATTGCATCGCGTGTAGTTCCTGCAATATCAGAAACAATGGCTTTTTCTTCATTTAACAATGCGTTTAGTAAAGTAGATTTTCCAACATTTGGCTCACCAACAATAGCAACAGGAATACCGTTTTTAAATACATTTCCAATAGCAAAAGAATCAATCAATTGTTTTAAAACAGTAGATAATTTATCAACTAATCGCTTAAATTCTGCTCTGTCAGCAAATTCTACATCTTCTTCAGAAAAATCAAGTTCTAACTCTATTAAACTTGCAAAATTCAATAATTCTTGACGCAAAAATTCAATTTCAGATGAAAAACCTCCACGCATTTGCTGTAATGCAATTTGATGTGAGGCTTTAGAGTCAGATGCTATTAAGTCAGCAACTGCTTCTGCTTGTGTGAGGTCTAATTTACCGTTGGTAAATGCACGTAGTGTGTATTCACCATTTGTTGCTGTTCGGCAACCATTTCGTAGAAATAATTGTATAATCTCTTGCTGAATATATATAGAGCCATGACAATTAATTTCAACAACATTCTCTCCTGTATATGAATTAGGATTTTTAAAAACCGACACTAAAACTTCATCTATTACTCTATTCTTATCGATTATAGAACCTAAATGAATGGTATGTGACTTTACGTTGGTTAGATCTTTATTGCCATATTTTGATTGAAAATGTTTTGCTATAAGTTTGATAGCATTTTCTCCAGAAAGGCGTATAACCGCAATTGCACCTATTCCTGATGGTGTAGCAAGTGCAATTATTGTATCGTCAATAGTAATTGACACAGTTTTTTATGGGTTTGGTTAGGATTTCTGTAACAAAACGCTAATATATTCGTCATATATATAACAACCAACTAAAAACACTATTAATTATGAAAAAAAACAAGCAACTGTTAGTTCTTACTCACTTAAGCCAATTATTAGATTACGTCACAGTAATCGGAGGATTTATTGTTCCGCTAGTGATTTGGCTTACAAATAGAGATAAAGTAGAAGAGATGGATGAGCAAGGAAAATCGATATTAAACTTTAGAATCTCTATGTTTTTGTATTTGATTCTTTGTGTACCTATGATTTTATTCTTTGGATTAGGATTGTTAGGGTTTCTTGTAATCGGAATTTTCTATTTTATATTTCCAATATTGAATGCTATCAAAGTAAATAATGATGAAGAACCAAATTATCCTTTTTCGATAGAATTCATTAAATAATAAACTAAAAATAATTATTTGAATTTAAGATTGCCTTCATTCTGTGTTGGCAGTTTTTTATATTGTTTCTTTAATAAAATTTTCATATTTATAGAAAAAAGACTCAAACTTTGACATATTTTCTATAAAAAATTCATAACAATCTCTCCATGTATTTTTATTATGAATACTAAATTTTGTTTGATGTACTATATAAATCCTACGAATAATTTTTCCAGACTCTTGTAACTCATACGCATCATCATAAATAGCATTTGATAAATACTCGGTAAGTAGAATGTTTTTTAGAGCAAGCAATTTGTCATACAGTAATTCATTGGCTATTTCATCTGGATGTTCAAAATCTAAGCAAATAAGTGCTTTTTTTCTGTCAGCAACAAATTTAAACGTAAACCCTTTGATATTTGTATCGTAGAGTAACCATTTTTTCGGAAATGATTTTCCAAAACTTATCCAAAATTCTTTTCGGATTTTTGCAGATTCTTCTTTGTTAAACATTTATTGTGCTCTATAAATTTGTAAGAATCTTATTTTTTTAGATCTTTCGACTTCGCTCAAGATGACAAATATTATTATTTTAACCATGTATAAATGCAGAACTCCCTCTATTTTTCATAAATTCTGCTTCGTATTTGAGTAAAGCATTCCATTTTTTATTTACAACTTTAGGGTCTTGATATGCTCTTGCAAAACCTAAAAAAGTAGTATAATGATTAGCTTCCGAAATCATTAATTCTTTATAAAAATCAGCTAGTTCTTTATCTTTTAAATTCTCAGAAAACACTTTAAAACGTTCGCAACTTCTCGCTTCAATAAGTGCTGCAACGAGCAAACGCTGAATGAGCGCATCCGTTCTGTTTGGAGTCTTTGTAAAAAATTTGTGAATATATTGCGCATAATCATTTTTTCGTGCACGCCCTAAAACCATTCCTCTTTTAGTCATAATATTATGTACCATTTTAAAGTGCTCTAACTCTTCAATAGAAATGGCAATCATTTCTTTAACCAATTCTGTATCTTCAGAATAATTAAGAATAATTCCGATGGCATTTGACGATGCTTTTTGTTCAGCATACGCATGATCTGTAAGTATTTGTTCCAAATTATCTTTTGCAATTTCAACCCATGAAGTGGCTGTTTCAAATTTTAGTCCAAGCATATTTTGTAATAATTAAGAAGTCTTTTTAAGGTTGTCAATATATAATTAGCCATCCCCTGTTTTTTTTAGAAATTCTAAATTAAGTTGTCCGCTACTCTCTATAGGCGGTATTTTTATTATATTCCATCTGCTTTTGGTTGGCATTAGTAGTATGGAAACCACCTTTGATATTTTGTAATAAATGAAATTGATTAGTTCCCTCACACTCTGCCTGTTTAGATAGTTATAGCCTGCATTAAGCAACAAGTTAAAATGTAACGCTTGTATTTTCTTGTAAATCATATACATTGCCACAGTCAAAACAGCAAGCATTGACTGTAATCCATCAAAGGTTTTTAGTTGAATATCTTCCAATTTATATTCTTGTTTTATATGTCTGTGATATTCTTCTATTTTCCATCGTAAACCATACCCTTTAAAAGCCCATTTAGCAACTTCTATAGCTGTAGAAAGTTTGCTTTTGACAAGTAAATAACAGAGACCTCCGTGTCTTACATTTCTCGAAACGACTAACCACAATGAGAGTGTAACTCCCTTTATGGTGTAATTTATTGGGATTGCTCCTAATTGATACTCTTTTAAAACAGGTTTGTTTTTCTTTACCTTGGTCACTGTTTGTGTTATTGAAAAATCTATTTTTTTAAGAAGTTGGCTTACTTGTAACTCATTCTCTTTATGGTATAATTTTGTGTTTCTCTTCAAGCGAATGATTGTTTGTGAGCATTCACTGACAAAAAAATCTTTTAAAATACCACTATCTGCTCCTCTATCAAAAACCCAACAGCCTCTATGGGCTACATATTTCTGTACTTCTCTTACGGCTTTTTTTATTTCATTATTACTGCTTAATGCCCCCATTTCAAAACTATAAGCTTTGCTATAAAGAGGTGTTATTTCTTTATGATTGCTAATCACATTTATGTTTAAGACATTATAACCAAGTCCGATTTTGCTAGTATCACCATCCTTTACAAACTCCAAGCCCTCCATATATTTAGCATATTTTTTGCTGATGTCAGTACCGTCCATAAGAATAAAATTATCTTTTGAAATACTATTTCCAACGGTTTCAAGGTGAGTAGTCATCACTTTTTCTGCATAATCTCCCTTTAAGTATTGAGCAGAAAGGCGCTTGCAAACATCTTTCAATTTTATAGACTCTCGTAAACTAGCTGCTATTTGATTTACAAATACAGATTTTGACTTTAAAATTCCTAAAACCATCTCTTTTAAACAACGTGTTTCTGGTTTGGTCATTTCTGAATTAGATAAAAAATAGTCACTTAATTGGGTTTGTATCTTTTTTGTTAGTATCTTGCTCATAGAACTGTTTTTAAGGTGATTTTGCTTTTTTTACAAGAACAAAATACAACTTTTTAAACAGTTTTCCAATTTTAAATCAACCGAAATTATCAATAAATTCAATACTTAACGAAGTATTTAATTCGTTTTTCGGGGGATGGCTAATCAATATATAACATAGCGCAAATCTATCATTTTATTTATATCTTTTAAGATTCACACTCTGTAGTTCTTTAAAATAAACTATTTTTAAGAAAATTTTTAGCATTTGAAAAAATTACAGCGCAGTTTAAATTTATCATCAGTTATTGCCATTAGTATTGGTGGTATGCTTGGTAGCGGAATTTTTGTTTTACCCGGTTTGGCAGCAATTAAAACAGGTTCTTCAGTTTGGTTAGCATATTTATTGGCTGCAATATGTATTTTACCAGCAGCATTATCAAAGTCTGAATTAGCTACTGCAATGCCTACATCTGGAGGAACATATGTATATATTGAAAGAGCTTTTGGTCCAGTTTTAGGAACTATCTCCGGAATAGGTCTCTGGTTTTCATTATTACTAAAAAGCTCATTTGCTTTAGTAGGTTTTGGAGCCTATTTGGCTGTACTTATGGATATTGACTTTGGCTATATAAAGTATGTATCAATATTCTTTTTAGGTCTTATTATGCTTTTGAACATTTATGGTGTTAAAAAAGTTGGAAAAGTGCAATTAATCATTGTAAGTTTTAGTTTAATAGGATTAATTTTATTATTGATATTTGGCTTGCCAAATGTTAATCCAAATTTATTAGAACCTGTATTTAAAGAGGGTAGTTATGGTTTAATAAGTACTGTTGCATTTGTTTATATTTCTTATGCAGGAGTTACAAAAGTTGCTGCGATTGCTGGTGAAATTAAAAATCCGAGTAAAAATATTCCTTTGGCTATGCTGCTTTCGTTGGTGATAATGGGAATTTTATATGTTTCAATAGCCTTTATGCTGGTAGGTAATATTCCGCTCGAAGATTTAGGAACAGATTTAAAACCAATTTATTCTTTGGCATTTTTGCTTGGCGGAAAGTATATAGGTTATGCAGTAGCAGTTTTGGGTGTGATTACACTTGTTTCTATGGCAAATTCAGGTGTTTTGGCAGCTTCTCGATTCCCTTTTGCTATGTCAAGAGATAAGTTGTTTCCTGAGTTTATGAGTAAGATACATCCAACAAAAATGACTCCCATAGTTACAATCGCTTTAACTTGTTTATTGATGGCTATAGCAATTTTATTTTTAGATGTTGTTAAGATTGCAAAACTTGCTAGCGCATTTATGGTTGTGTCTTTTATGTTGGTTAATCTATGTGTTATTGTATTAAGAGAAACTTCAGTGCAATGGTATAACCCAACATATAAATCGCCATTATACCCATTTATTCAATTATTTGGTGTTATAAGTGGTGCTGTACTTTTAGTCTTTTTGGGAATGATGCCTCTATTAGCAGTTTTTGGATTGATAATAATAGGGACATTAATCTATTTTGCTTATGGAACAAAATCTGCAAGAACAGGAGTATTAAAATTATATGGACATAGACCTGCTGCGTCTTATTTATTATACAAAAGAAAAAAAGCATCAAGAAAAGTAAGAACACAAAAACAAAGTATAAACCCACAGTTTTTAGATGGTGAATTTGACACTGATGAAGGTGTAGTTGTACCTTTATTAGGAAATGAAAATTCTCCAGAAATGCTTGTTGAAATTGGAGCTGCTTTAAATAAAAGAGAAAAATTACTGACTGTAGATATTAAAGAAGTTCCAAATCAAACTTTTTTAGACGCAGTTTTACAGGATAGTCCTAGAATCAACTCATTGGCAAGACGATTGTCAGGATTGGCAAGAGATAAAAATATTGATATTGATTTTGAAGCTGTTGCAACACATGAAATATCTCATACTATTCATGAATTGAGTGATAAAACTCATTGTGATTGGCTTGTTATGGGTTGGAATGGAAGAGCCAATAATGGTATTTTGATAGGAAACCCTATTGGATGGTTGATTTCAAATATCAATTCTGATTTTGCACTATTTAAAGATAATGGGGTACGAAACATTAGTAGAGTTTTGTTGCCTTTGCGTCCAGGAAGAAAAGATAAAAATTTTATTGAGGTAGTTGATAGGATATGTAAATTTTATAACGCTTCCTTTACTTTACTCCATGTTGTTCCTGAAGATTTTGATGAAGATCGTATTGAAAAAATGAAAAAATATTCTATGGCTATATTGGAAACTGCCTCTATGCCAAATGAATTGGAAATTATAAAATCAAACGATTCAATTACTTCAATTTCAACAATTTCTGCATACTATGATTTGTTGGTTATTGGTACTCCAGAAAACGATAATTGGAAAAATGTCCTTTTCGGGACAGGTAAAGATAAGTTCGCATATAATTCTGCATGCTCTGTACTAAGACTGACGATGAAGGAATAATTTATTATATATCTAAGTTTAATTTTTTTCGAAACTCAGCGATAAAAGGATTCTTTTCTTTCAATTTAGCATATTTTTCTTGTGGAGTATATGCATATTTTTTTTCTTGAATTTCGTTTACATCAATAATTAAATCAATACTAAAATTATTGAGTTTTTCGCGAATAACCCCTAAAATTCTTGGTTTTTGACTATTAAGTTGAGATTGCATTAATTTGTTTGGTAAAGTAATATGAATATTGGAGTCTTCAATTTTTGGAGTATCAGCGTTCATAATAGATGCAATACTTTTTTTACCATTTTTTATAAGATTATCAATATATTCTTTCCATACTTTTAAAACTTGAACATCAGTAAATTCGGACTTTGGCATACTGCTATAATCCACAATTTCCACTTCAATGTCATTAATTTCCTTTTGACGATCTATACTTTTTAAAGAAAGAGAGGAGGAACGTTTTCTAACCGATTTTAAATTTTTAGTTTCAAGTTTTACAGGTTCCGGAACTGCTATTTTAGATTTTTTGTATGCTGTTGGTTTTTCTTTGGCGATAATTGGTTTGGCAATTTGTACCGAATCAATTTTTTCTTCTACAATAACGTGTCCAAAGAATTTTGCAGGAACTATGTAGTTACTGTCATTTTTTTTTTCTCCATCAAAAGTGATAGAGGAAATTTGCATAATTGCTAATTCTACAAGTAATCGCTGATTTTTACTGGTTTTGTATTTTAAATCGCAGTCGTTTGCCTTTTCAATCCCTTTAAGTAAAAATTGCGTAGAAGCTTTTTGTGATTGTTCAAGATAACGTTTTTTAGCGTTGTCACCAACCTCAAGTAATGCAACCGTGGCTGTATCTTTAGCGACCAATAAATCTCTGAAATGTGAAGCCAAACCACTTATAAAATGATGTCCGTCAAATCCTTTTGAAAGAATTTCGTTGAATAGAATTAATGCTTTTGGAATATCATTGGCAAGTAATAAATCAGTCATTTTAAAATACTCATCGTAATCTAAAACGTTCAAGTTCTCTGTAACTGCTTGTCGTGTTAATTCACTTCCAGAAAAACTGATAACTCTGTCGAAGATAGAAAGGGCATCTCGCATTGCTCCATCTGCTTTTTGAGCAATAATATGAAGTGCATCATCATCAGCATTAACGCCTTCTTTTTGAGCGATTACTTTTAGGTAATTTTTTACATCAATAACGGTAATTCTCTTAAAATCAAATATTTGGCAGCGAGAAAGTATTGTAGGTATTATTTTGTGTTTTTCTGTAGTTGCTAATATGAAAATCGCATGTGCTGGTGGTTCTTCTAATGTCTTTAAGAATGCATTAAATGCCGCTTGCGATAACATGTGAACCTCATCAATAATATAAACTTTGTATTTTCCTACTTGCGGTGGAATACGGACTTGATCAGTTAAATTGCGAATATCGTCAACCGAGTTATTTGATGCTGCATCTAATTCAAAAATATTAAAGGCAAAATCTTCATCAGGATTTATTTCTGTTTGACCATCTTGATTTATTTTTTTTGCAAGAATTCGTGCGCATGTTGTTTTACCAACGCCTCGAGGTCCTGTAAATAATAATGCTTGAGCAAGATGATTGTTTTTTATTGCATTTTCGAGCGTATTTGTAATCGCTTGTTGACCTATAACATCGTCAAATGTTTGAGGTCTATATTTACGTGCTGATACAATAAAGTGTTCCATTAATATAGTGAATTATTAAAAACAAAAATACATATTAACGATAAATTTTATCGTATAAATCTTGATAAATTTCTTTTATAATTTTTCGTTTCATTTTCATTGTTGGCGTTAAGTGTCCGCCGTCAACAGTCCATTGATCAGGAGTTAATTCAAAGCGTTTGATAGTTTCCCATTTTGCAAATTTGCAATTACAGGTATTTATTTCTTCTTGAATTTGATTAATTACTTTTTGATTGGCTATTAATTCTTTATTGTTTGAAAATGTTATTTTTTCTTTCTCAGCCCATTGTTTCAAATACTCAAAATTTGGCTGAATAATTGCTGCAGGCATTTTTTCTCCTTCTCCTACAACCATTATTTGCTCTATAAAGAATGATTGTTTTAAAACGCCTTCTAATAATGGAGGAATAACATATTTTCCTCCAGAGGTTTTAAACATTTCTTTTTTACGTCCAGTAATTTTTAAGAATCCATCTTCATCTATCACACCCTTATCACCTGTATAAAAGTAACTGTTTTGTATTACTTCTGCTGTTTTTTCAGGATCTTTATAGTATCCTTGCATTACGTTTGGACCTTTGACTAATATTTCACCATCCTTAGCAATTTTAACTTCTACACCATCGATTATTTTACCAACAGTCCCTACTCTAAAACCGCCATTTCGTTCATCATTTACTGATACAACAGGAGAAGTTTCTGTCAGTCCATAACCTTCCATAATTGGCATTCCTGCAGCAGAAAAAACGCGTGTGAGTCTTGGTTGTAAAGTAGCGCTTCCTGAGACCATTAATTTTAATTTTCCTCCAAGAGCTTCTTGCCATTTGGTGAAAATTAATTTTCGAGCTATTTTCAACTGTTTCTCATACCACCAGCCGTTTGCTTGATAAGGTTCATATTTCAACCCAAGATCAATAGCCCAAAAGAATAGCTTTTTTTTTAGCCCTGTTAGTTCTTCACCTTTTGCATATATTTTATCATATATTTTTTCATATAGTCGAGGAACAGCAGTCATTACAGCTGGTTTAATTTCTTGAGCATTTACTGTTAATTTATCAATTCCTTCAGCAAAATAAATTTCTACACCACAATATTGGTAGAGATATAATATTACACGTTCAAATACATGACAAACAGGTAAAAAACTCAACGCTTTACTTCCGCCATCAAAAGGTACTCTTTCTTTACTTGCTAATACATTTGATACAATATTATCATGAGATAACATAACGCCTTTTGGTCTGCCAGTTGTTCCAGAGGTATAAATTATAGTTGCTAAAGTATCAGGCGTTACCCCATTTTTACGTGCTTCAACTTCATTTTGATTACTGTTATCTTTTCCTAATTCTAAAACTTTGTTCCAATTTTTTTCTTCATCTATAGTATCAAAAGTAAAAATTCCTTTAAGTTTTGTTTTGTCTTTTATCTGATTTAACTTTTCTAAGATACTATCATCAGAAACAAAACAATATATTGCCTCTGAGTGATTTAAAACATATTCATAATCTTCTTTAGAAATAGTTGGGTAAATAGGAACGTTTTGTGCGCCTATTTGCAAAACACCAATATCACAGATATTCCATTCGGTTCTATTGGTAGTCGAAATTATTGCAATTTTGTCATTTGGTTGCACACCAAGACGTAATAACCCTCTACTAATCGCATTTGCTTTGTCTATATATTCCTGTGTAGAAGTAGAAATCCATTTCCCATTATATTTTGTAGAAAAAGCTTTTTGAAGATTGTGTTTTTCTAATTGATAATATGGGAAGTCAAAAAGACGGGTGATTTCTATAGGCATGATTAAAATAATTGATAAAATTGCAAATTACAAAACTTAAAAAGATTTTGCAAGTGGTTTTAGTTTTAACCAAAAATTAACTTTAGCAAATTTTATCTATTCTCAATCCATTTTCGAGCATTTACAAACGCTTCTAACCAAGGCGAAACTTCATCTTTTCTTCCTTTCGGATAATTTGCCCAATTCCACTGAAAAGTAGAGCGTTCTATGTGCGGCATTGTAACCAAATGCCTTCCTGTTTTATCGCATAGCATTGCTGTGTTAAAATCGGAGTCATTTGGATTGTTAGGATAGCCTTCATATCCATATTTTGCAACGATATTATAATTTTCTTCGGATAATGGTAAGTCAAATTTTCCTTCACCATGAGAAATCCAAATACCTAATTCACAGTCTTTAAGAGTTGAAAGCATTACTGAATTATTTTCTTGAATTTTTACTGATGTAAAAGCACTCTCATGTTTTTGAGAATTATTATATGTTAGTTTTCCATGAACTTTATGCTCTGGATTTATAAGGTCTAATTCCATCCATAATTGAGCACCATTGCAAATACCAACAGATAACGTATCTTCTCTTGCAAAGAAATCCTTTAATGCAGTATTTGCTTTTTCATTGTATTTAAATGCTCCAGCCCAACCTTTTGCAGAACCTAAAACATCAGAATTAGAAAAACCTCCTACAGCTCCAATAAACTGAATGCCTTCTAATGTTTCACGACCAGAAATTAAGTCTGTCATGTGCACATCTTTTACATCAAAACCAGCTAAATACATTGCATTTGCCATTTCACGTTCAGAATTAGATCCTTTTTCACGGATGATGGCTGCTTTTGGACGCTTACCGCCATTGAGAGGAGTATGCGACGTGGCAATCTTTTTATTAGGAGCAGATTGCTTCGTTTTACTCGCAATGATGTCTTCTAATTTGCCTGTAAAATGTTTTGGAAAAACATATTTTAAAGGCTGATTTTTATAATTGTCAAAACGAGTTTTTGCTAAATTATTAGCCGTTTGTTTTTGGTCTAATAAATAGGATGTTTTATACCAAGTATCTCTAGTTTTAGTAACATCAAAAGTGAAATTGTCTTCATTGTTTTTGATGGTAACTTTTCCTGAATTATTTGCAGTTCCAATATTGAAAAATTTAATATTATTTTTCGATAAAATTGTTTCTACTGAAGCATCAGCTTGAAATACTATTCCTGAATTTTCAGCAAATAATACTTTTATTGAATCTTCTTCATTTAAAGAAGTGATGTCGAAATCTGCTCCTAAATTAACATTAGCAAAACACATTTCTAATAAAGTTGTAATCAATCCACCAGAAGCAACATCGTGTCCAGCAACAATTTTATCAGCTTTAATTAATTCTTGAATTGTATTAAAAACTGTTTTTACATAACTAGCATTTTTTACATCAGGTGCTTCATTTCCAATAGCATTTAAAACTTGATTGAAAGAACTTCCACCTAGTTTAAAATCGTCTTGAGAAATATTAATATAATAAATATTTCCTCCATCAATTTGTAAAACAGGTTCTACAACTTTAGAAATATCATTACAATTTCCTGCAGCTGAAATAATAACTGTTCCAGGAGAAATTACTTCTCCATCAGGATATTTTTGCTTCATAGAAAGTGAATCTTTTCCTGTTGGAACATTGATACCTAAATCAATTGCAAATTCTGAAATAGCTTTTACAGCTTTGTATAAACGTGCGTCTTCACCTTCATTTTTACAAGGCCACATCCAGTTTGCTGATAAAGAAATAGAGTGTAAACCATCTTTTAATGGTGCCCAAATAATATTGGTAAGAGATTCAGTAATAGAATTTCTACTTCCAGCTTCAGGATGAATTAATCCAGAGATTGGAGAGTGTCCAATAGAAGTTGCAATCCCTTCTTTTCCATTATAATCTAGTGCCATTACACCAACATTATTTAACGGAATTTGTAGCGATCCAACACATTGTTGTTTGGCAACTTTACCGCCAACACATCTGTCTACTTTGTTTGTTAACCAATCTTTACAAGCTACAGCTTCTAATTGCAAAACTTGATTTAAATAGATTTGTAAATTCTTGGTTTTATATCTTGGGTTCTTATATTTTCTAACAATAGTTTTGTCCGTAAGAACTGTTTTTGGAGAACTACCAAACATATCTTCTAAGGCTAAATCCATTGGTTTATCACCTTTGGTTTTAGATTCAAAAGTAAATCTATCATTTCCTGTAACTTCACCAACAGTATACATTGGCGAACGCTCACGCTCAGCAATTCTTTGTAAAGTATCTATATGTTTTTCGGCAATTATTAATCCCATTCTTTCTTGAGATTCGTTGCCAATAATTTCTTTGGCAGATAACGTTGGATCTCCAACAGGTAATTTGTCTAAATCTATTTTACCACCTGTATCTTCTACTAATTCTGATAAACAATTTAAATGTCCTCCAGCTCCGTGATCATGAATAGAAACAATAAAGTTTTTTTCACTTTCTACCATTCCACGAACTGCATTTGCAGCACGCTTTTGCATTTCTGGATTAGAGCGTTGTACTGCATTTAATTCAATTCCAGATGCAAACTCTCCTGTATCTGAAGATGAAACTGCTGCTCCACCCATTCCAATTCTGTAGTTTTCACCACCAAGAATTACAATTTTATCTCCTTCTTTTGGCGTGTCTTTTAATGCTTGTTCTGCTTTTCCATAACCAATTCCTCCAGCTTGCATAATTACTTTATCATACCCTAATTTTCTTGCTTTTGATGTACTTGAAGCAGCATTTTCTTCGTGTTCAAAAGTTAGAACAGAACCAGTTATTAAAGGTTGTCCAAATTTATTCCCAAAATCGGATGCTCCATTGGATGCTTTTATTAAGATATCCATAGGAGTTTGGTATAACCAATCTCTTGCTTCAAATTTATTCTCCCAACATCTATTTTCTTCCAAACGAGAATATGAAGTCATATAAACTGCTGTTCCTGCTAAAGGCAAAGAACCTTTTCCTCCTGCAAGTCTGTCTCTAATTTCACCTCCAGAACCTGTTGCAGCTCCATTAAAAGGCTCTACAGTAGTTGGGAAATTATGAGTTTCTGCTTTTATAGAAATTACAGAATTAAATTTTTCTGTTTGATAAAAATCTGGCTTATCAGCTGTTTTAGGTGCAAACTGCTCCACTTTTGGACCTTTAATAAAAGCAACATTATCTTTGTATGCAGAAACAATATTGTTTGGAAATTGTTTAGATGTTTCTTTTATCATTTTGAATAGAGAAGTAGGTTGCACTTCACCATCAATAATAAAAGTTCCGTTAAATATTTTATGACGACAGTGTTCTGAGTTTACTTGAGAAAATCCGAAAACTTCAGAATCTGTTAATTTTCTTCCAATTTTTGTTGCAACACTTTCTAAATAACCAACTTCTTCATCACTCAAAGACAATCCTTCTTGTTGATTGTAAGCAGTAATATCATCAATATTTAAAATTGCTTCTGGCTGAATATCGATTGTAAATAATTCTTGATGTAAACCTTTGAATTTTTCTGAAATCATTGGGTCAAAATCAGAGAAATCTTCTGAAACAGTTCTAAATTTTCAATTCTTATGATATCAGAAATCCCCATATTTTGAGTAATTTCAACAGCATTTGTACTCCAAGGAGTTATCATTGCTACTCTTGGACCAATAAAAAAAGCATCAATTGAAGACCCTTCTATTTTTGGTTGGTTTCCAAAAAGCCAAGTTAATTTTGAGATTGTTTCGACTGATAATTCTTTTGTTGTTTGAATAGCAAAGACTTTGCTATTTACGTTTCCAAAGAAATGAATCATTATAGGTGTTGGTTTAAAATAGTTTTTATTACTGCAAATTTAATTTTTTTACTCTCTATAGTTGCTTTTATCATTTCATTTAATTCAGGAGTTATTCACTATTTAATTCACAATTTAGATTATTGCTTGATGAATTTTCGAGTTATCGAGCCGTCTTCAGATGACAATCAAATAAGATGAATTCCTGTATTTAATGAACTTATACCATTTCCAAATGTTGGATTTGGATAGATTTTTATGTCTGATAGTTTAGTATTTAGGCTTATTCTACTCGTTCTAAAAGGGCCATATAAAATCCATCAAAACCCGATTTTGAAGGAGACACTTTCCTATCGTTTACAAATTTAAATTCTTTATGTGAATCTAAAAATTTTTTAACTTGATTTTGGTTTTCTGAAGGTAAAATAGAACAAGTTGCATAGACTAATTTTCCTCCAACTTTAACCATTCTTGAATAACTATCTAAAATTTCGGATTGCGTTTTTTTGATATTTTCAATAAATTCTGGTTGTAATTTCCATTTAGAATCAGGATTTCTTCTCAATACACCAATTCCACTGCAAGGAGCATCAATCAAAACAGCATCAGCAGAGTCTTTTAATTTCTTGATGACTTTGCTATTTTCAATTACTCGCATATCAACATTATGAACTCCTGCACGTTTTGCACGTTTTTTTAACTGAGCCAATTTTCCTGCATAGATGTCTAAAGCAATAATTTGCCCTTTGTTTTCCATAATAGAAGCAAGATGTAAGGTTTTTCCTCCAGCACCAGCACATGTATCTACAACTCTCATTCCAGGTTTCACTTCAAGGAATGGAGCAACTAATTGAGAAGAAGCGTCTTGTACTTCAAAGTATCCTCTTTTGAAGGCTTCAGTTAAAAATACATTTTTACGCTCTGTAAGTTTTAAAGCTGTTGGATTATCTCTTATCTTTTCGGTTTCTACTTCCTCTTTTTTAAGAAATTTTTGCAATGTAGCAATATCAATTTTTAAAGTATTTACTCGAAGAATTACTTCGGCTTTTTGATTCATAGCTGCAATTTCTCGCGACCAAACCTCTTCACCTAATTCTTTAACCGCAAGTTCATCCATCCAATCAGGAATAGATTCTTTTATTTTTCTTGTTTTTTGACATTCATCAAATTTCCCTTTGATGCGTCTTAGAGGAGTATCTTCAAAATACTTCCAGTCAGGAAGTTCAATACCTTTTAACGTTGCCCAAACTGCTAACATTTTCCAAAGATTATCTCGTGTATAATGATCTTTTGTTCCTGCAATTTCGTTGTACAATCGTTTCCAACGGACAATATCATAGATGGTTTCTGCAACAAACTTTCTATCACGAGCGCCCCAACGTTTGTCACGTTTTAAAGCTTTTTCTACCACTTTACCAACGTATTCGTCGTCATTAAAAATCATATTTAATGAATCTATCACTGTAAAACATAGGTTTCTATGTAATCGCATTTAGAATAAATTTTAGGGTGCAAAAGTACAAAGAATAAAGGGTATTTAGTATTTTAGCATTCATTAAAATAAATGATATAATGAAAGAATAATCTCGTTATGAAACGAAACTTAGCAAATAAACGATTAAACCCATCAATCAATAAATATTAATGTCTCAATACAATTCACAAACTGCTATTACATATCTCAAAGGTGTTGGTCCTTCGCGTGCAGATTTGTTAAAAAAAGAATTGGGAATTAGTACGATTGGTGATTTATTAAACTTTTTTCCAAATAGATATATTGATAGAACACAGTTTTTTAAAATCAATCAATTACAACAAAACATTGCTGAAATTCAGCTAGTTGGTAAAGTTACGTCGCTTAAAACGGTGCAACAAAAACGAGGAAGTAGGTTAGTGGCAACTTTTGTTGATGAAACGGGAACGATGGAGTTGATATGGTTTAGAGGTGTAAAATGGATAAAGGATTCAATAAAAATAAATACGCCTTATGTGATTTTTGGGAAGACAAATTACTTTAATCATTCTTTCTCGATGCCTCATCCAGAAATGGAATTGGTAAGTGAGTATAAAAAAAGTTTGCGTACAGTGATGCAACCTGTTTATCCATCTACAGAAATGCTAACCAATAAGGGTGTTTCAAACAGAGTTATTCAAAAAATGATGCAAAGTTTGTTTGAAGAGTTGAATACTAATTTTATTGAGACACTCTCCAAAGAAATTATTGCGAAACATTCTTTGATTTCAAAGAGCGAAGCACTGTTTAATATACATTTCCCTAAAAGTCAAGAATTACTGACCAAAGCCGAATTCAGATTAAAATTTGAAGAACTATTTTTTATTCAGTTGCGATTGATTAGAAAAAAACTCATCAGAAAATCAAAAATAAAAGGATATCCATTTAAAAAAGTTGGCGATTACTTTAATACTTTTTATAAAAAAAATCTCCCTTTCGAATTGACAAATGCCCAAAAACGTGTTTTGAAAGAAATAAGGAAAGATGTAGCTTCAAATGCACAAATGAATCGGCTTTTGCAAGGCGATGTTGGCTCTGGAAAGACAATCGTTGCATTACTTTCTATACTTATTGCACTTGATAACGGTTTTCAAGCTACGATTATGGCTCCAACCGAAATATTAGCAACACAACATTATAATTCCATCAAAGAGTTATTAAATGGCTTAGATATTAATGTAGAACTACTAACAGGATCAGTAAAAACAAAAGATAGAAGAGTAATCCACAAAGCCTTAGAAGATGGAAGTTTGCATATTTTAATTGGTACGCATGCGCTCATAGAAGATAAGGTAAAATTCAAGAATTTAGGTTTGGCAATTATTGATGAGCAACATCGTTTTGGAGTAGAGCAGCGTTCAAAATTGTGGAAAAAGAATGAATTGCCTCCACATATTTTAGTGATGACTGCAACGCCAATTCCGAGAACCTTAGCAATGAGTGTTTATGGTGATTTGGATATTTCTATTATTGATGAATTGCCTCCAAGAAGAAAAGAAATTGTGACAGCACATCGTTATGACAGTAATCGATTGAGCGTATTTAAATTTATGAAGGAAGAAATTACCAAAGGAAGGCAAGTGTATGTTGTATATCCATTAATTCAAGAATCAGAAAAGATGGATTATAAAGATTTGATGGATGGTTATGAAAGTATTTCTCGAGAATTTCCTGTGCCAAAATATCAAATTTCAATAGTTTATGGTAAGATGAAACCTGCGGATAAAGAATTTGAAATGAATCGGTTTTTAAAGGGCAAAACACAAATTATGGTTGCTACAACAGTAATTGAAGTCGGTGTTAATATTCCGAACGCAAGTGTGATGGTTATTGAGAGTGCCGAACGTTTTGGTTTATCACAATTGCATCAATTACGAGGGAGAGTTGGGAGAGGAGCAGACCAAAGTTATTGTGTGCTGATGACAAGTTTTAAATTATCGGCAGATGCAAAGATACGTTTAGAAACTATGGTAAAAACAAGTGATGGTTTTGAAATTGCAGATGTTGATTTGAAATTAAGAGGTCCTGGAAATATTATGGGAAAACAGCAAAGTGGCGTTTTAAATCTTAAAATTGCAGACATTGTGAGGGACGGAGATATACTTGTGAAGGCAAGAACAACTGCTTTTGAGACCTTACAAAATGACTCTTCTTTACAAACGATTAAAAATAAAAATATCTACAAAGCCTACCAAAAGTTAAATAAAAATGGTGAGATTTGGTCTAATATTAGTTAGTCATTATTCAAAAATTGCCTCAATCTCTTTTTTCTTTTGAAGAACCTTTTCTTTTCCTTTTTGTATATTCTCGTCTAAGTCGTCTATACGATCTTCTACCTTTTTGATTTTCACTTCTTTTTCTTCTAGCTCTTTATCAGTTATTTCATTGTTTTCGTGTTGTTTTTTAACACGTTCACGAGTTTCTTCTACCTTTCGGCGTCCTTTTTCAACAGTATCTTTACTATTTTTTATTTTCACTTCCCTTTCTTCAATCTTATTTTTAGCTTCAGATGCACGTGCTTGCCCAAATTCTCTAGCAGTCAATCCTCCTTTGTTTTTGCCATAAGCATTACCTTTTCCTTTATTTTCTTTCTCAACCTTTTCTTTCTTCTCTTTTTTATAACCTTTATCTTTTCTGTGACCATCCTCATCACCATCCTCAGCATGTTCACGTTCTTTATCTTTGTCTTTACGCTCTTTCTGTTTTTGTTTTGCGTCTTCGCTTTTTTCTTTCATTTCATGAACTTTCTTTTCACTTTTTTCTTTAAGGTCTTTTCCTTTTTCATGTAATTCTTTTTTGCCTTTTTGTTTTCCTTTTTGAGAATTTCCTTGAGCAAATGCTGTTTGAATTCCTGCTACAAGTAGTATTGCAAAAAATAATATGATTAATTTTTTCATCGTATGGATTTTATAGATTATCTAATTCGTTAATATCTTTTTCAACAGTATTGACTTTTTCTTCGATTTCGTTAGAAATAGTTTCTACTTCTTTTTCTGCTGCTTCAATTTTTTCAACGGCAGCTTTTGTTTTTTCTTCTTCTTTTTTCTTATCTATACAAGAAATAGTAACAATAGAAATAATAAATACAAAAATTAAGCGGGCAATTATTTTTTTCATTTTCAACAAGTTAAATGTTAATAAATACATATTTAGATAGTAAATTTTATTTAAATATAACTGATTATGATATTATTTAACAATATATTACCTTTGCCAAGATAAATAGATAAAACGAGCATGAAAATATCATACAATTGGTTAAAACAATTTTTGCAGGTTGATTGGGAAGCAGAAAGGACAGGAGAATTGTTAACCGATTTAGGACTTGAAGTTGAAGGAATTGAAACCATAGAATCTATAAAAGGTAGTTTACAAGGAATTGTTGTTGGTGAGGTTTTGACTTGTGAACAACATCCAAATGCAGATAGATTAAAAGTTACAACTGTTGCTATTGGTGAGGCTATTCCACTTCAGATTGTCTGTGGAGCACTAAATGTTGCTGTAGGACAAAAAGTTCCTGTTGCTACTATTGGTACTTTGTTGTATGATGATAAAGGAGAATCTTTTAAAATAAAAAAAGGAAAAATAAGAGGCGAAGAAAGTTTTGGAATGATTTGCGCCGAAGACGAATTAGGGCTTGGAAAAAGTCATGACGGAATACTAGTTTTAGATGAAAATCTACAAGTTGGAACTCCATGTGCTGAAGTTTTTGAAATAGAGTCTGATCAAATTTTTGAAATTGGATTAACGCCAAACAGAGCAGATGCAATGAGCCATTATGGCGTTGCAAGAGATTTACGTGCAGGAATGATTCAGCAAGGAATAATATTAGAATTAATTTCTCCTTCAGTATCTGATTTTCACGTAGATGAGCGTACATTAAGGATAGATGTAGAAGTTGAAAACAAAGAATTAGCACCTCGTTATTGTGGCGTTACTATTTCTGACATTACCGTAAAAGATTCCCCAAAATGGGTTCAAAACAGATTGAATTCTATTGGAATAACTCCAAAAAATAATATTGTTGATGCAACAAACTATGTATTGCATGAATTAGGGCAACCATTACACGCTTTTGATGCTTCTAAAATTAAAGGAAATAAAATTCTTGTAAAAACATTAGAAAAAGGGACAAAATTTACAACGTTAGACGAAGTAGAAAGAACGCTACACCAAGATGACATTATGATATGTGATGGAGAGTCAAATCCATTGTGTATTGCAGGTGTTTTTGGCGGAATAAATTCAGGAGTTACAGAAAGCACTTCAAGTGTATTTTTAGAAAGCGCCTGTTTTAATCCAGTCTCAGTACGTAAAACAGCAAAAAGACACACTTTAAATACGGGTGCTTCTTTTAGATTTGAAAGAGGTATCGACCCAAATTTTGTTAGTTACGCACTTAGAAGAGCAGCATTGCTAATTATAGAAATTGCTGGTGGAAAAATAGCTTCTGATTTTTCAGATTTTTATCCAGAAAAAATTGAGGATTTCCAAGTATTTATAGCGTATGATTATATTAATAAATTAATTGGCGATGTGATACCAAAAAAATCAATTAAAAATATTATTGCATCGCTTGAAATTAAAATAAACAGTGAAACTGAAGTTGGTTTAGGCTTAACAATTCCAGCGTATAGAGTAGATGTACAACGTGAAGTTGATGTGATTGAGGAAATTTTACGAGTATATGGTTATAATAACGTGCAATATTCTCATAAGTTAAATACATCAATTTCGTTTGATAATTTTGATGCAATTAAAATTGAAGATATTATTTCTAATCAATTAATTTCGCAAGGATTTAACGAAATAATGTCAAACTCATTGACAAAATCATCCTATATCTCTTTGTCTAAAAATCTAAAGAAAGAGCATAATGTGACAATGCTAAACCCTTTAAGTAGCGATTTAGTTGTGATGCGTCAATCATTACTATTCAGCGGATTAGAGTCAATAATTTACAATATTAACCGTAAAAATAGTTCACTTAATTTCTTTGAGGTAGGAAAAACATATCACAAGTTTGAAAGTGGCTATTCTGAGCAAAAGCATTTGACATTATTTGTAAGCGGTAATCGTGTAAAAAATAGTTGGACTACATCTAATAAGTCTTCAGATTTTTTTTATTTAAAAGGTGTTGTATTTGCTATTTTAGGAAGATTGGGAATATCTAAAATAAAAACATATCCAACGAAAAATGACGTGTTTTCTGAAGGAATTAATCTCTCTTTAGAAAAGATTAAATTAGTTGATTTTGGAGTAATTAATAAGCCAATTTTAAAAGAATTTGGAATAAAACAAGAAGTTTTATTTGCTGATTTTAATTGGGATAACATTTTACAAGTTGCAAGTAAAAAGAATATAAAAGTACAAGATTTACCTAAGTTTCCTGCTGTAAAACGTGATTTAGCATTGTTGCTCAATGAAGAAGTGAAATTTTCTGATGTTTATACGACTGCTTTTCAATCAGAAAAGAATTTATTGAAAGAAGTTGATTTGTTTGATGTATTTCAAGGCGATAAATTACCAGAAGGTAAGAAGTCATATGCAGTTAGTTTTGTATTACAAGATACTGATAAAACATTAAATGACAAACAGATAGATAAAGTAATGAGTAAAATTCAGCAATCATTAGAGAAGAAATTAGACGCTGTATTAAGATAAAATGTACAAACTGATAATCCGACCAATATTATTCCTATTTGATCCAGAAAAGGTGCATCATTTCACTTTTTGGTTTTTAAAAACACTGTTTAAGATTCCGTTTATTTCATCAATAGTTAAGAAAATTTATACTGTAGAAAACCCTAAACTTGAGCGTAATTTATTTGGACTTACTTTTAAAAATCCTATTGGTTTAGGAGCAGGATTTGACAAGAATGCGCTGTTATTTAATGAATTGTCTAATTTTGACTTTGGTTTTATAGAAATAGGAACGGTAACTCCAAAAGCACAAATTGGAAACCCAAAGCAGCGGTTATTTCGGCTGCCAGAAGACGAGGGAATTATCAACAGAATGGGTTTTAATAACGATGGAGTAGAGGCTATTGTAAACAGACTTAGAAATAGAAACAAAAACATAATTATTGGTGGTAATATTGGTAAAAACACGCTTTCTAAAGCAGCAGAATATACTGATGATTATCTAAAATGCTTCAAGGCTTTGCATCCTTATGTTGATTATTTTGTATTGAATGTAAGTTGCCCAAATGTTGGAAGTATGGCAAAACTTCAAGACAAAGACTATTTGTTAGAGTTGATTATTGCCATTCAATCAGAAAATAAAGCGTTTAAAACTCAAAAACCAATTCTTCTTAAAATCGCTCCAGATTTAAATAATAATCAATTAGATGAAATCATTGAGATTGTTGCAGAAACCAAAATTGATGGCGTTATCGCTTCAAACACATCAACAAGTAGAAAAGGTTTAAAAACATCAAAAGAGCAATTAGAAGTTATTAAAAATGGTGGATTGAGCGGAAAACCTATTGCTGGCAGAAGCACAAGAGTTATTAAATATCTTGCCGATAAATCAAACAAATCATTTCCAATTATTGGTATTGGCGGAATTCACTCAGCGCAAGACGCATTAGATAAAATTGAAGCAGGAGCAGATTTAGTCCAAATTTATACAGGATTTATTTACGAAGGTCCAAGTCTTATTAAAAAGATTAATAAGGCAATTTCAGCAATTTCTTAATTGGAATTGTAAGTAATCATATCATTTTTAGTAGCATCAGTTGCCTTGACACTTTCTCCAGGACAGGTAATATTTATGTGTTAATGCAGCGCATAGGTATGGTAAGAGGTTTGGCTTTTAGTTTTGCTCTTAGTTAAATTTTTTGCTATCGAAAAATCAGGACTAATTATGAATCAATCTTTTTCGTATCAATCATCCGAAGAGCAAGGTATGGAACAACATTAAAGAAAATCCAAGCAAACTTGTAAAAACCAATAAGGTAATAAATATATGTAACAAATTCTTTCTTCGAAGCTAAAAACCATCGACTGTGTATAGCATAGATTTCGTCTGCAAAAAACAACGCAAGTGACACTAAAATCAGAAAGAAAAAATTGATAACTAAACATTTCCACAGGAATATCTTTAAACTTTTAAATTTCATAATTGCTTCAACGACCTACTAAATGCAGTTACGTTCTGGATTTTAGATTAATAAATCATTCAATATGCGAAGATAGTGTTTTGATATTACAAAATCAAGAGCCTTTCTAAACTTTTATCAATTTGTAAATACTTAAATTTTGTATATTTGACCAATGAAAAACATCAAAATCATAGAATGTCCACGAGATGCCATGCAAGGCATTAAATCTCACTTTATTCCTACAGAAACAAAGGCTGCGTATATCAACGCACTTTTAAAAGTTGGTTTTGATACGATTGATTTTGGCAGTTTCGTTTCACCAAAAGCGATACCTCAAATGCGAGATACTGCTGTCGTTTTATCAAAACTTGAATTGTCAAAAACACAGTCTAAATTATTGGCAATTGTTGCCAATGTTAGAGGAGCCAATGATGCAAGTGTATTTGAAGAAATCAATTATTTAGGTTATCCATTTTCTATTTCAGAAAATTTTCAAATGCGTAATACAAGTAAAACCATTGAGCAATCTATTGTTATTTTAGAAGAAATCCTTTCAATTGCTGCTAAGGCTAACAAAGAAGTTGTTGCCTATCTTTCTATGGGTTTTGGCAACCCTTATGGTGATCCTTGGAATGTAGAAATAGTTTCAAGTTGGACAGAAAAACTCGCAAAAATGGGTGTAAAAATTTTGTCATTATCAGATACTATTGGAGTTGCTGATGGGAAAACAATATCCTATTTGTTTTCCAATTTAATTCCTCAATATCCTAATATAGAATTTGGAGCACATTTACATACTACACCAACAACTTGGCATGAAAAGGTAGATGCTGCTTTTACTGCAGGATGTAACCGTTTTGATGGTGCAATTAGAGGTTATGGAGGCTGTCCTATGGCAAAAGATGAATTGACAGGCAATATGCCAACAGAAAAACTCTTTTCTTACTTTGTTGATATGGAAGTTAATACACACTTAGACTCTTCACTTTTTGAAAAGGCATATAATAGCGCTTTAAATGTTTTTTAAAGCGTCACTTCGAATGTTCTCTATACATTTTTTTATTTTTCATAAACTACTCTAACAGATTCGTTAATGATTTTTGTGTTAATTAAAAATAACCAATACTCACCTTGCCAAATAAGTAAATAATTGTATATTTGCACCCTTTAAAAGTAAAACTTAAAATCAATAAATATGAATCATTACGAAACTGTTTTCATTTTGAATCCCGTTTTATCTGAAACTCAGATAAAGGAAGCAGTAAAGAAGTTCGAGGACTATCTTGTTTCCAAAAGTGCAAAAATAGTGCACAAAGAGGATTGGGGCTTAAAAAAATTAGCCTATCCAATCCAACACAAAAAAAGTGGTTTTTATCACTTGTTAGAATACAAAATCGACGGTACAGCAATTACTCCGTTTGAATTAGAATTCAGAAGAGATGATAGCGTTATGCGTTATTTAACTGTAAAATTAGATAAACACGCAGTTGCTTGGGCAGAAAAGAGAAAAGCACGCGTTAAAACTCCTAAAAAATAAGTTATGGCAAGTTTAGATCAGCAATCAAAAGGAGGAAAACAAGGTAATGTTAGGTACCTAACTCCGTTAGACATTGACACAAAAAAAGTAGCAAAATACTGTCGTTTTAAGAAAAACGGTATCAAATACATCGATTATAAAGATGCAGACTTCTTATTATATTTAGTAAACGAACAAGGTAAGATTTTACCAAGACGTTTAACAGGAACTTCATTGAAATATCAAAGAAAAGTATCTGTTGCTATTAAAAGAGCACGTCACTTAGCATTAATGCCATATGTTGGCGATTTATTAAAATAATAAAGAGGAGAGATATGGAACTTATTTTAAAACAAGATGTAGAAAACGTAGGATTTAAAGATGATTTAGTGACTGTAAAAAATGGTTACGGACGTAATTTTTTAATTCCTCAAGGAGTTGCTATTTTAGCTACTTCATCAGCAAAAAAAGTATTGGCTGAAACTTTAAAGCAACGTGCATTTAAAGAAGATAAATTAATCAAAGATGCTACTAAAATTGCTGATGCAATTAAAGAATTGGAGATTAAAATACCTGCTAAAACAGGAGAAGGATCTAAATTGTTTGGATCGGTAAATAACATTAATATTGCTGCTGCTCTTGAAAAAGCAGGATATGAGATTGAAAAGAAATTTATCAAAGTTGAAGGCGGTAATGTGAAACGTTTAGGAAAGTATAATGCTGCAGTAAGATTACACAGAGCAGTTATAGTTGACTTACAATTTGATGTTGTTGCAGAAGCAAAATAATACAGAAAATTAAAAATTATAGCAAAACCGTTCGCCATTGGCGGACGGTTTTTTATTTTTGCAACAGCATATAAGAAAATGAAATACAGACAACTTACCAAAGAACAATTTGAAGAATTGCATTTAGAGTTTGCTACTTTTTTAGCAGCACAGCAGATAGATGTAAAAGAATGGAATGAAATAAAAGAAAGTAATCCTAAAGTTGCTGAAGAGGAGATGAATTTATTTAGTGACGTTGTTTGGGATAAAGTTTTGCAAAAAACAAATTATTTAGAGCACTTTTCAAAACAATCTATCAATCTTTTTAGATGTGATGCTGAGCAAATCCATAGAATTGTTGTCAAAGTAACTAAAGAAGGAATAAACCTTTTAAATCCAGATGGTTACAATTGGTTTTATGACAACTCTAATGATAAATCAATAGAATACTTTAAAGGTCAAAAACCATACACAAAAGAACGGAATCTAGAAGTTTTTGATTTGATTGAAAAAGGAAGTGTAGTTTCTGACGGAAAACTATACGAAGCAGTTTTTAAATTGATTAGTTAACTAAATTAATTAGTTTTATAAACTATTCAACAGATAAACGCATTACAAGATTAATATGATTAAAAAAGCAGTTCTAGACTATTACAATCACATCGCTCCGATGTTGAGTGATCGCCGAAAAGACTTATTTGATGTAATATTATCACAACGAACGCGACATTTTACTGTGATTTTAGAGGATTTATATCAAAAACACAATACAAGTGCTATCGTTAGGAGTTGTGATGTTTTTGGAATTCAAGATGTACATATCATTGAGAATAAATACAAGAGTTATATGTCTAATCAAGTAGGTAAGGGTTCTCAAAAATGGCTCGATTTTCATCGATATAAAGAAAAACAAATCAATACTCAAGATTGTATAGATACCATAAAAAATAATGGTTATCAATTGATTGTGACAACTCCACACAATGATTCTTGTTTAGTGCAAGATTTTGATATTACTAAAAAATCAGCCTTTGTATTTGGAGTAGAAAAAGAAGGAGTTTCTCAAACTATGATGAGTCAAGCAGACTGTTTTTTAAAGATACCAATGGTTGGTTTTACAGAAAGTTTAAATGTTTCTGTTGCTGCAGCAATTACATTACAATCTGTAACTGATAAATTAAGACGTTCAGATATTCAATGGCAATTAAGTAAAGAAGAACAATTTTTTAAGAAAATTGAATGGATGGAAAAAACTATTAAAAGTATCAAGAAAGTTAAGGAGCGGTACTTTGAGGAAAACAAATACTATTGATTTAGTAAACCTTGTTTATCTACAATCTTTATTTTCTTTCCATTAGTAGTAATCAAACCACCTTTTTTAAATTGTGATAAAACCCTAATTGCAGATTCTGTTGCTGTACCAACGATATTTGCATAATCGTCTCTTGTTAAAATAATGCTGAGCATTCCATTTTCATCAACACCAAAATTATCATAAATGTACAATAGCGTTTCTGCCATTCTTTTTTTGACAGGCTTTTGAGCCAAATCAACAATATGATTATCTGTTTCTTTAAGAGAATTTGACATATTCTTTAATACTGATAATGAGAACTTTGAATTACTAATAAGGCTATTTAAAATTTCCTTTTTTGGGATAAAACATACACCCATATCTGTCATTGATGTTGCTTTAAGATTGGTTGATTCATTAGAAATAACACTGCGTTGTCCCAATAAATTACCTTTACCTATAAAATTGATTATTTGATCCTTACCATTGACTCCCATTTTAGAAATCTTACAAATACCTTGGCGAATACAGAAAACACCATTAATATTTTCACTTTCACCAAAAATAACATCACCTCTTTTAAAGTTTAGAGTAGTTTTACAATCTGTCATTTTTGAAAGCTCCTCATCGCTTAAAGTTTTTAATGAATTTAACTCTTTAATAATACATTTTTGACAATTACCCATATTTAATATAATATTGTTTTAGTAAAGTTAATTAAAGTTGATAAATATCACCTATTTAATTTAATTAATATTTTATTTTTGTGCGAGTTTATATGAAAACAGATATAAAGCATAATTTGTGTTTCCATTGCGGAGACGAATGTAGTAAAAATACAATAACAATTCAAGAAAAATCTTTTTGTTGCAATGGTTGCAAGACTGTTTTTGAAATTTTTTCTGAAAATGATTTAACGTGTTATTATGATTTAGAGAATTCTCCAGGAGCAATTCCAAAGGAGATTGAAGGAAAATTTGATTTTCTTCAACAGCAAAACATTATTGATAAGTTAATTGAATTTAATGATGGTACTACTCAAATCGTTACGCTATATATACCGCATATTCACTGTAGTTCTTGTATTTGGATTCTTGAAAATCTAAATAAACTCAGTGCACATATTTCATCTTCACAAGTAAATTTTGGAAAGAAAACAGTTCGTATAACATATAATATAGCGGAATATTCATTAAAAGAAGGAGTGCTATTATTAAGTTCAATTGGATACGAACCATATATTAGTTTAGATGACTTTAAAACAGGAAAGCAGCATGTTGATAGATCATTGATATACAAGCTTGGTATTGCAGGTTTTGCATTTGGAAACATTATGTTTTTGTCGTTTCCAGAATATTTTCAGGTTGATGGTTTTTGGATAGAAAAATACAAACCATTCTTTCGTTGGTTGATGTTTTTCTTCTCACTTCCTGTAGTTTTTTATGCAGCAAATGACTATTTTATAACTGCATATAAAGGCTTGCGTTCTAAAATATTAAATATTGATGTGCCAATTGCGCTCGGAATTGCGGTACTTTTTACACGAAGTGCTATCGAAATTATGTTTGATTTAGGTTCAGGATTTTTCGATAGCCTTTCAGGATTAGTTTTCTTTTTATTGATAGGAAAGTTTTTTCAGCAAAAAACATATTCTTTCTTGTCATTTGAAAGAGATTATAAATCATACTTTCCAATTGCTGTAACTAAAATTTTTTCGGATGGAAATGAAATTCCAATTCAAGTGTATGATGTTGAGAAAGGAGATAGATTACTCATCAAAAATGAAGAACTAATTCCTGTTGATGGAATTCTGATAAACGGCAACGCATCAATAGATTATAGCTTTGTTACAGGTGAATCTGAAAATGTGAGTAAGTATTCTGGAGATAAACTTTTTGCTGGAGGAAAACAGACTTCAGGAGTTATAGAAATGGAAGTATTAAAATCGGTTGAGCAAAGTTATTTGACACAACTTTGGAGTAACGATATTTTCAATAAAAATAAAGAAGAGACGTTTACAACACTTACCAATAAAATCAGCAAGCATTTTACGATTTATGTATTGAGCATTGCTATAATTGCAACAATTTTTTGGCTATTCTATGATATTTCAAAAGCGATGAATGTGTTTACAGCAGTACTTATTATTGCGTGTCCTTGTGCTATTGCGTTAGCTGCACCATTTACCTTTGGCAACTTGTTACGTATCTTCGGAAAGTTAAAATTCTATGTAAAGAATGCGAATGTTATCGAACAATTAGCATCAATAAATACGGTTATTTTTGACAAAACAGGAACAATAACTTCAAACGAAAAAAGTACAGCAACTTATAAAGGAAAATCACTTTCAACTTCAGAAGAAGTGTTACTTAAAAATACGCTTAGAGGTTCAAATCATCCTTTGAGTAGAACATTGTACGAGGTTTTGGATGCGAATAATATTATTGCACTTGATAATTTTGAAGAGCATTTAGGTCAAGGAATTGAAGCATCTCATAATAATGAGAGTATCAAAATTGGTTCTGCAAGTTTTGTTGGGCAACTACAGGGGACTTCGATATTAAATACATCTGTTCATATCAGTACAAATAATGTTTATAAAGGTAAATACACTTTTTATAATAGTTATAGAAAAGGAGTTTCAAAACTCTTTAATAATCTAAAAGATAATTATGACATTGTTATACTTTCTGGAGATAATGAAGGAGAAAAGGAAAATTTGAGGAAGTTATTGCCAAGCAAAACAAAACTTATTTTTAATCAAAAACCAGATGACAAGTTAGATTATATTAAGTATCATCAAACGGAAGGCGCAAAAATCTTAATGGTAGGTGATGGATTGAATGATGCAGGAGCGTTGGCGCAAAGTAATGTTGGTATTGCAATCTCAGAAAACGTAAATGTGTTTTCTCCTGCATGTGATGCTATTTTAGATGCTTCAAAGTTTAATCAGTTAGGGAGTTATATTAATGCATCAAAAGCCGCAATTAAAATCATCAAATGGAGTTTTATATTGTCATTTGCATATAACATCATCGGACTTTATTTTGCTGTTACAGGACAATTATCTCCTGTAATTGCTGCAATTTTAATGCCTTTGAGTTCTATAAGTATTGTTATTTTTACAACCCTTACTACGAATTTTTTAGCACAAAAATTAGAATGATTAAAAATAGTAAAATATGATATTTATCATGTTTTTTTGTAAATTTGAAACTTAAATTTGAACCATAACTTCAATAGGTATGAGTGTTATATATATGATGTTGATTATCAGTATTATCATTGCTGTTGGTTTTTTTGTTGTCTTTATAGTAGTAGTAAGAAAAGGACAGTACGATGATAGTTATACGCCGTCTGTACGTATGCTTTTTGAAGATGAACTTGTAAAAGAGAAACCAAAAAAACCAAAAAAACCAAACTAATCACAAAAAACAACTAATAAATTATGAAAGTACAACAATTTTATTACGATAATAAAATCGTTAAAAAATTCATTTACGCAACAATACTTTGGGGAGTTGTAGGAATGACTGTCGGCTTAATGTTAGCCTTTCTTTTTGTTTTTCCAAACTATATGGATGGTATTTCATGGTTAAGTTTTGGTAGATTAAGACCTTTACATACCAATGCTGTAATTTTCGCATTTGTTGGGAATGCCATTTTTGCTGGAGTTTATTATTCTACACAGCGACTATTAAAAGCAAGAATGTTTAGCGATTTTTTGAGTAATTTTAATTTTTGGGCTTGGCAACTTTTAATTGTTGGTGCAGCTATTACGTTGCCTTTAGGCTATACAACTTCAAAAGAATATGCAGAATTAGAATGGCCTTTTGATATTGCCATTGCATTAATTTGGGTTGCATTTGGTGTAAACTTAATTGGCACAATGATAAAAAGAAGACAGCGCCATTTATATGTTGCTATTTGGTTTTATTTAGCCACTTTTGTGACAGTAGCAGTGCTTCATATTTTTAATAGTTTGGCACTTCCAGTAACAGCATTAAAAAGTTATTCTGTATACGCAGGAGTTCAAGATGCTTTAGTGCAATGGTGGTACGGACATAATGCTGTGGCATTTTTCTTAACGACACCATTTTTAGGGTTGATGTATTATTTTGTTCCAAAAGCAGCAAATAGGCCAGTATATTCTTATAGATTATCAATCGTTCATTTTTGGTCATTAATCTTTATTTATATTTGGGCAGGACCTCATCATCTTTTATACACAGCACTTCCAGAATGGGCACAAAACTTAGGTGTTGCATTTTCTGTAATGTTATTAATGCCTTCTTGGGGGGGAATGATAAACGGATTGTTAACACTTCGTGGTGCTTGGGATAAAGTACGTACAGATCCTGTATTAAAGTTTATGGTAGTTGCAATTACAGGTTATGGTATGGCGACTTTTGAAGGACCATTATTATCAATAAAAGGAGTAAATGCAATTGCACACTTTACAGATTGGATTATAGCACACGTACACGTTGGCGCATTGGCTTGGAATGGTTTCCTTACCTTCGGAATGATATATTGGTTAGTTCCACGTTTATTTAAAACAAAATTATATTCTGTTGCACTTGCCAATATGCACTTTTGGATTGGTACTTTAGGGATTATATTATATGCTTTACCGATGTACATTGCTGGTTTTGTACAAGCAAGTATGTGGAAGCAATTTAATCCTGACGGAACATTGACTTATGGAAATTTCTTAGAAACAGTTTCAGAAATTATACCAATGTATTGGATGCGTGCAATTGGAGGGACATTCTTTATTATAGGTATGCTAATTTTAGTTTACAATGTTATTTTAACAATAAGACAAGGAAGTAATGTAGAAGATGAATTGGCAGAGTCACCTGCACTTAAAAAAGTTTCTAAGCATAGAACAAAAGGTGAGACTTGGCATACTTGGTTAGAGCGTAAACCAATTAAATTAACAATCTATGCTACCATTGCAATTTTGATAGGAGGTATTGTGCAGATTGTACCAACTATTATGGTAAAATCAAATATACCAACAATAAGTAGTATAAAACCATATACTCCTTTAGAATTAGAAGGTAGAGATTTATACATTCGCGAAGGATGTGTTGGTTGTCACTCACAAATGATACGACCTTTTAGAAGTGAAGTCGAGCGCTATGGTGAATACTCTAAAGCAGGAGAATTTGTATATGACCACCCTTTTCTTTGGGGAAGTAAACGGACAGGACCAGATTTACACCGTATTGGTGGGAAATACTCGGATAACTGGCATTTAAATCATATGTATGACCCGCAAAGTACTTCGTCAGGTTCTATAATGCCTGGTTATCAATGGTTGGTTAAAAATGAATTGGATAAGTCTGATACAGAAAAGAAAATGAGAGTAATGGCAAAACTTGGTGTTCCATATTCTGATGAAGAAATTGAGAATGCACAAGAAAATATGTTGGCACAAGGAACTAAAATAGAAAAAAACCTATATACAGATCCAGATTTTGTAAAAACGTACGAAGAAGATAAAAAGACTGGAGGAGAAGAATTTGTAGAAATGCGTAATCGTGAAATAGTAGCAATGATTGCATATTTACAACGATTGGGAACAGATATAAAAGTAAAAGATACAAACGAGCAAGCCTCTAAAAATTAAGAATTATGTTGAAATTTGTAAAAAATCATATGGAAAGTATTACAGGAATTGAAATATATCCTTTAATATCATTAATTATCTTTTTCACCTTTTTTGTAGTCTTATTTTGGTGGGTTTTTACTTCCAAAAAAGAGTATATAGAAAAAGTAAGTAACATCCCTTTTGAATCAACCAATACTAAAATCTAAAATAAATGAAATCATATATAAGAACATTTTTATTTGCTATTGTAGTTTTTGCTATTCTTTGGTATTTGTCAGGTACAATTAGCGCATTAGATTTTGTTAAAAAACCAGAAATTGTACTTGGACTTGCTATTTTATTAATTGCAATTTTGTTTAATGGAAAAGTTGTCAAGAGCCTTCATAATATTCAATATGGAAAATTATCAGAAGAAGAAAAAGCAAGACAAAATATTTCAAATAATTGGTTAGAAAGAACGTATAAAAAATCATTTGGAAGCAAACCAATTGAAGAAGAACATAAAATTATTCTTGACCATAATTATGACGGTATCAAAGAGTTAGATAATAACCTTCCGCCTTGGTGGATATATAGTTTTTATGCTTCTATGATTTTTGCTGTTATATATCTGTTTAAATATGAAGTTTTTGATGGAGATAATCAATATGACGAATTAGCAACAGAATACGCAGAAGCAAAAATATCAATAGAAAAGTATAAAAAAACTGCAAAGAACTTAGTTGATTTTAATACGGTTGAGTTATTGACTGCCGCATCAGATTTAGAGAAAGGAAAGGTACTATATGAGACGAACTGTGTTGCTTGTCATAAAGCAGATGGAGGAGGAGGAATAGGGCCAAACCTAACCGACGAAAACTGGATTTTGGGTGGCGGAATTAAAAACGTGTTCAAAACAGTTTTAGAAGGAGGACGTGATGGTAAAGGAATGATTGCTTGGAAACAAAGTTTAAAACCTGTTGAAATAGCACAAGTTTCAAGTTATTTATTAGAATTTCAAGGAACAACTTCTGCAGAACCAAAAGCACCAGAAGGTGATGTTTGGGAAGGAGATAAGAACGAATAAAAACTAATTGGAAACTCCAGAAAACGAAGTATTTAGGGATTCTATTGGTACAATAGATAAAGAAGGAAATCGAGCATGGATTTTTCCTAAAAAACCTAAAGGAAAATATTATGATAAGCGAAAAATAGTCAGTTACTTCTTATTAGCGTTCATGTTTATCTCTCCGTTCTTAAAGATAAACGGGAATCAGTTTATGATGATGAACGTTCTTGAAAGACGTTTTAATATCTTCGGATTTCCTTTTTGGCCACAAGATTTCCATTTATTAGTTGTCTCTATGATTATTGGTGTGATTTTTATCACATTTTTTACTGTTGGTTTTGGAAGGATTTTTTGTGGATGGATATGTCCTCAAACTATATTTCTAGAAATGGTTTTCCGTAGAATAGAATATTGGGTTGAAGGCGACAGAAATAAACAAAAAAAATTAGACAAACAAGAATGGAATGCTGAAAAGATTAAAAAGCGTTTGCTAAAATGGGTTGTTTTTTTAGTGATTTCATTCTTTATAGCCAACACTTTTTTAGCGTTTTTAATAGGTAGTGATAAACTTATTCATCATATAAAAGATGGACCATTAGAGCATTTAGACACCTTATTTCCGTTGTTGATTTTTACAGTAGTATTTTACTTTGTTTTTGCTTGGTTCAGAGAACAAGTATGTATAATTGCTTGTCCGTACGGACGTTTACAAGGAGTCTTACTCGACAATAAGTCAATTATTGTAGCCTATGATCATGTGAGAGGAGAAGGAGATAATGGAAGAAAGAAATTTAGAAAAAAAGAAAATCGTCAAGAACTTGGTCATGGAGACTGTATTGACTGTTTGCAATGTGTACATGTGTGTCCGACAGGAATAGATATCAGAAATGGAACACAATTAGAATGTGTAAATTGTACTGCTTGTATTGATGAGTGTGATGATATTATGGATAAGGTTGGCTATCCGAAAGGATTGATACGCTATGCAAGTGAGAATGAAATAGAGAAAAAAGAGAAATTTTCTTTCACACCAAGATTAAAAGGGTATACTGCTGTATTGGTCATTTTAATTGGACTGCTGATAGGAATGCTCTTTTTAAGAAACGATGTTGAAGCGAGAATTTTAAGACTTCCAGGACAATTGTATGAGCATAAAGATAATAATGTCATAAGTAATGTATTTACATATAAATTGGTCAATAAAACATCTGAAGAAATAAGTAGCGTAAGTTTTAAATTAAGAAACCAAAAAGGAGAAATTAAGTTAGTTTCTACTTCTGATAATTTTATAGTTCAAGAACAAGGTCTTGCAGAAGGAACACTATTTATAGAAATAAATAAAAGTGATTTAAAAGGCGATAAAAATAAATTAACAATCGATGTTTATAGCAATGGTAAACTCATTGAAACAACAACGGTCAATTTTTTAGGACCAAGAAGTTATAATTAAAATAATGATGATGTCCCTTCGAGCGTAGTCTAGAAGTTATTCTTAATGAAATCATTAACAAAATAAGGTCTCGAAAGAGCCTCTCTTGAGCGAAGTCGAAAGGCTCGACCAGACAATAAAAACGTATTTGATGTTTTTTATCATGTAATTATTAATATAAACAGATGAAATTTAATTGGGGAACAGGAATCGTACTTGCATTTATTGCATTTATAAGCTTTATACTTTATTTTGTGATAACTATGAGTACCAACAAAAAATACGATCATGATTTGGTTACAGAAGATTATTACAAACAAGAATTGGAATACCAAGAAGTGATCGATAAAGAAGAAAATTCAAAAACATTAAAACAAAATCTGAATTTGACAAAAACAGCCGAAGGTTTGGCAATAGAATTCCCAGCAGATTTTGATATCAATAATATCACTGGAAAAGTGTTCCTTTACAGACCATCTAATGAAAAGTTTGACTTTGAAGTACCAATTTCTTTGTCACACCACACTTTACTCATACCTGATAAAAGTTTGTTAGATGGTCGTTGGAACATTAAAGTTGATTGGCAATATCAGAAAATGATGTATTTATATAAAAAAGAGTTAACCTATTAAAAAATGCTATTATCAGCACTCATACTTGGTCTTTTAGGGAGTTTTCACTGCGTTGGTATGTGTGGTCCAATTGCTTTTATGTTGCCTGTTGATAGAACAAACTCTTTAAAGAAAGTAAGCCAAATAACAATTTATCATTTCGGAAGATTAGTAACCTATAGTATCATTGGTTTTTTTTTCGGATTGATAGGAAAAAGTTTATCTATCTTCGGATTTCAGCAACAATTATCAATATTTATTGGAATTGTAATGATTCTAGCCATTTTACTTCCTTATAAAACAATCAATAAATACAATTTTTCAAAACCGCTGTTTGGCGTACTTTCAAAAGTAAAATCTTCTTTAGGAAAAGCCTTAAAAAAGAAAAGATTAGATACGTTTTTTACCATAGGTTTTTTAAACGGATTTCTGCCTTGTGGCTTGGTGTATATGGCTGTCTTTGGTTCAATAGCTTTAGGAAATACCTTGCAAGGAAGTTTGTATATGTTTGTTTTCGGATTGGGAACAATACCGTTAATGACAACTGCCATTTATTTAGGAAAATTTCTCAACACAACTATACGGCAACGAATTCAAAAGGCAATACCTGTTTTTGTGGTACTTATTGGTGTGCTGTTTATCCTTCGTGGATTAGGACTTGGAATCCCTTATATTTCTCCTGCGCCAGTGTTGGATGTGGTTAATGGTGTTATTTGTGAGTAGGTTATAGTCTTCAGTAAATTAGTCTTCAGTTTGCATTTTAGTTCACCTAATTTTTCATTTATTTCATTATAATTGTGCCAAGTGATATTTCAAAATTTTTATATCCAATTGGTATTCTCCACAATTGACTTTCATTTATGCAACTTAAAAATATTAGAATTATAAGAATTAAGATTATTTTGCTGGATTTCACTTGTTTCAGTTTTGTTTTCTAAATTATTTCAACAACACTCACTATTCTCATTCTTTGTCAACGGACATACTAATATTGCAGCAATCGCACCTAAAATAGGAGCAACAATATAGAGCCATAGATCAGTATAATTTCCAGAAGCAAGGGCAGGAGCAATGCTTCTCGCAGGATTCATTGACGCACCAGTAATTGGACCAAACACTAAGGCTTCAATCAAAACTGTTCCGCCAATAGCAATTGCAGCCATTGTTCCTGTTTCTTTAGACCCAGATGATACTTTCATAATAACGAGCATCAAAATGAAAGTCAATATAAACTCGAGGATAAAACTTTGTAACCATCCATCAGACGGAATTGTATTTCCGTAGAGTGTTAATGCAGGAAATAATAGTTTTAATGTAAAACTTGCAGCAATTGCACCTAAGATTTGCGATAAAATATATGGAAATACTTCTTTTTTATCAAATCGTCCAGCAAAGGCAAAACCAATTGTTACTGCAGGATTTATATGTGCTCCAGAAGTTTCTCCAAAAGTGTAAATCATTGTCATCACCACAATTCCAAATGCAGTAGCAATTCCAAACACTCCAATATTTGGATGTATAGATTCAACGGTCATTGCGCCAGTTCCGAAGAAAACCAAAGCGTAAGTTCCAATAAATTCAGAGAGATATTTCTTCATTAGTTTAATATTACTTTATCAATTGTAGCAATTTCATCACATTTTTTTACAACTATAGTAATGTCTTTCTCTTTAGGTTTTCCGTCAATAACATACGTTTTACATGGTTCTCCTCTTTGGTCACTTTTTTTAAAATCTACATCACCATATTTTAAAATAGCATTAATATCTGCAGTGTCAATTCCAATGCTTATCATAGCTTCTGTCGCATTATCAGAAAAAAGGCGAGCATCTGTTCTGATGGTTTTTAAAACACGTGCATTTGGCATGTAATCAAACTCAACATTTTTCTTCTCCCAAATAAAATAGACGAAAATAATACCGATTAGCAATCCGAATCCGTAGTAAGCAAATCTATGTATAAGTTTCATTATAAGATTAATAAGTTAATATCTCTAAACGGAAGCCCAAACCAATCTGCAACAGATTTGTTCGTTAAAATTCCGTGGTAAAAATACATCCCTTTTTGCAGACTTTTATCAAATCTAACAGCATTTTCAAAACCACCTTCTTCACCAATGTTTAGTAAGTATGGCGTAAATATATTACTAATTGATACTGAAGAAGTTCGCGCGTATTTAGAAGGAATATTTGGCACACAATAATGTATCACACCATGTTTTGTAAACGTTGGTTTTTTATGTGTAGTAACTTCTGAAGTTTCAAAACATCCTCCACGATCTATACTGACATCAACAATTACAGCACCGTTTTTCATTTTTTCAATCATTGATTCTATAACTATAATTGGCGACCTTGTTTTTCCTCGTATTGCTCCAATAGCAACATCACAGCGCATTAATGCTTTTTGAAGATTTTTTGGTTGTATGGTTGATGTGTAGATAGGAGTACCTAAACTATGCTGTAAATGACGTAATTTTGATAACGAATTATCAAATACTTTTACAGTTGCACCCATTCCAAGTGCCGATCTTGCTGCAAATTCTCCAACTGTTCCTGCACCAAGAATGACAACATCAGTAGGAGGGACGCCACTAATATTACCAAGTAATAACCCATTTCCATTTTTATCAGAACTCATAATTTCTCCTGCAATCAATATAGAAGCAGTTCCCGCAATTTCGCTCAATGATTTTACGATAGGAAATGTGCCTTGTTCATCTCTAATAAAATCAAAGGCAACAGCAGTAATTCTCTTTTTAGCAAGAGATACAAAGTATTTTTTTGTCTGAATTTTAAGTTGTAATGCTGAAAATAAGACACTTTGAGGATGCATCATATCGATTTCATCATAAGTTGGTGGCTCAACTTTTAATACAATGTTGCACTCAAATGCTTCTTTAATATCATATGAAATTTTTGCTCCAGCCTCAGAATAATCCTTGTCAGAATAGTTTGCTCCAAGTCCAGCACCAGTTTCTATGACAAATCTATGTCCATGTACAGCAAGAGCTGAAATAGCGTCAGGAGTAAGGCATACACGTTTTTCTTGTGCATAAAGTTCTTTTGGAATCCCGATTAATAATTCCCCTTTTTGTTTTTTTATTTCAAGCATTTCTACTTGAGGCATTAATTGTTCTTTGCTAAATGGTGAAGTACTCATTGGTCAATTTGTATGGTTCGTTGATTGTCTTTATTAACACTAATATTGATGTTAATAATGCCTAAAGGTAGTAAATTTTCTACTTTATTTCCCCATTCTATAAAACACCAAGCATCGCTATAAAAATAATCTTCAATTCCTATGTCAAAAGCTTCTTCTTCAGAATTGATACGATAAAAGTCAAAATGATAGATAGTTTCTTTCTTACTTGTCTGATATTCATTGACTAATGAAAATGTGGGTGAGTTTGCACCTTCTTCAACTCCAAGTTGTTTTACAACCTCTTTAATGAGTGTTGTTTTTCCAGCACCTATTTCTCCATTGAACAGCAAAATTTTGCCATTGACAGTTTCAATGATTTTTTTTGCAATATCAGGAAGATCTTTGAGTGTGTAGTTTTGTTGCATTTAGTTGTTTTTTACCTCAGTTCTTCTTAAAGATATAGTTTAATTACTATTATTAATAATCATAATTTCGATGTGCTGTCCAAGGTAGCTTTAAACTAGTTCTTCAATTACTTCTAAAATAAAAGCACATCCCTTTTTAATTTCTTCTTTAGAAATGGTGAGTGGAGGAGTTATTCTGATTGCTTTTCCTTCAAATAGTAACCAAAATAGGAGCAACCCTTTTTCAAGAGATCTTAAGATGATTTTTGAAGCAAATTCTTCATTTTTTACTATCATTGCTAACATCAATCCTTTTCCTCTTATTTCAAGAATTTTATCATGAATTAGTAGTTGCTTGAATAAGGTTGCTTTTTCTAATACTTGTTGCATTAAGTTAGATTCAGTAATTTCTGTAACCGTTGCCAAAGCAGCTGCAGCAATTAATGGATGACCACCAAAAGTAGTAATATGTCCTAGCTTTGGATGTTCTTTCAAACAACTCATAATTTCATTTGACGAAATAAACGCACCAATAGGCATTCCCCCTCCAAGACCTTTTCCAGTAATAACAATATCAGGAATGCAATTATAATTTTCAAAACCCCAAAACTTCCCAGTTCTTCCAATTCCTGTTTGAATTTCGTCTAAAATCAATAAAGCACCAACTTCGTTACATCTTTCTTGGACCTTACGTAAATAATCGTTTTTTGGCTCAATAAATCCTGCACCTCCTTGAATAGTTTCAATAATTACTCCTGCAGTTTTAGGTGTAATTGATTGAATGTCAATACTACTATTAAATTCAATAAATTTTATTCCAGTAATTAAAGGTCTAAATGCTTGATTTTGTTCCTCTGATCCACAAACACTCATAGCGCCCTGTGTATTTCCATGATAGGCATTTTTGCAAGAGATTATTTCACTACGACCTGTAAATCGCTTTGCTAATTTTAGCGCACCTTCTGTTGCTTCTGTCCCAGAATTTGTGAGATAAACTGTTTCTAAAGGTTTAGGCAAGTGCTTTGCCAAAATTTTAGATAATTCAAGTTGTGGTTTTTGAATAAATTCGCCATACACCATCACATGTGTATATTTACTTAACTGATTTTTAATTGCTTGTGATACTTTTGGGTGATTGTGTCCTAAGCTATTAGCAGAAACACCTGCAATAAAATCTAAGTATTTATTTTGATTAGTATCGTAAATATAAGAGCCTTTGGCATATGAAATTTCAATTGCCAAAGGATGAGGAGTAGTTTGTGCTTGGTATTTAAAAAAGTCTTTTTTATTCACTTTTTTTCTTTTCAACAGATGCTGCGTTCTCTTCTGTTTTTTTCGAAGTTTCAGCATCTTTATCTTTCTTAATGGCTTTGACCTCACTAGAAACCTTATCTTGTTCTTCTTGTAATTTTTTACTCTCCAAATCACGCTTTTTCTGTTCTTCTACTTCTTTTTTTGCTTGTGCTATAACTTCTTTTTCTCTAATTCTTTCTAGTCGTATGAGTTCATCATCACCTTTATCGTGAATAAAAATGGCTTCTTTATTTTTTGGTTGCTCGTTTTCTCTCCAAATAAAACCTTTTAACCTCCTATCATTGATATGTAAATCTAGTTCAGGATACGTCTTTCCTTTTGGTTTTACACGAAACTTTATAGTTTGGACTTGTTTATCTGCCATAGTTAAGTTGATACTGCTTGATCTCATTTTTGTAATTCCTATTAATTCTTGTTCATCATTTCTTACATAATTGATAATTTCACTATTTCCAATAACATCAACTATTCTAAGATCATTATCTTCAAATTTCCCTAAAATGTCTCTACCTTTAGTTTGATTAAATCCGATAGAATCTTTTTGAATCATAAACGAATTTCCTAAGACTTTCAACGAGTCTAACTGCTCTGTTTCTTTGTTATGCAAAAAATGGATAACATAGCCAGTAATTTGATTTTCTTGAGACCATAATACAGGTTTTCTGAACATTTTTGTAAATCCAGCAACTTGACTACTGTATAATGAATCACATTTCCCTTGTAGGTCTGACTTGAAAAATTTCACATGACTATAAGCACGAATTATACGATCTTCGGGTTTTCCAGTAAGTAATAAAGTATCACCATGAATGTACATAGAATCTTTTTCTATCAATGAAATTGCAACAGCACGATTGGTTACAAATGCGGAGTCTTTTGCACGATAAAACTCTCCATAATTCCCTTTTAAAGTACTATTATTAATGGTGTCGGTAACTTTTATATTTCCAGTTGCTGAAGAAAAATTTCTACTTTTATCATAAAATAAACTATCTCCTTCAATACGTCTATCATTGTATTTTATCCAAGATTTTTTTAATAAATGGGATATTTTTGTTTTTGAATCATGAAACCCATTTTCTGTATAAATCACACTTTTATCTCCAGTAATTGTAGATGCTCCTTTCAAATACGCCTTTCCAGAATTGGTATAATAGTCCAAATGATTTGTTTCTATCACTTGATCTAGATTTGTAATGATAACTTTACTAAGTGCTTGAAATTTTTTAGTCTTTAAATAAAAATTACCAACATCACTATTCAAAACATTCACACTGTCTTTTATACTTCCTTTGGTGTTATAATATAGATGTTGTTTTGTTCTATCAAAATATAGTGTTTCGGCTGTCAAAAGCATCGTTGGATCTTTCAAAACAACATTTCCCCAAGATTTTGCTAACTTTTTATTACCATCATAATTGGCGAATTTACTTGTTTGAATAACAGTATCACCTTGATTCATCACAACGTCTCCCATAGCCTTTAGAAAGTTGTCTTTTGTATACATTTCTACTCGCTTACAGCGAATTGTAGCGCCATCAATCTCTACAAATACATTTCCTATAGCTATAGTTACATCAGGATTGTCTCTTTTTACTTCAGTAACATCAGCATTTAAGATTTTTATTTTTCTGCCTTGTTGTGAAAAAATAACCGTTGAAATACTGATAAATAGGAGTAAGACTAAATTCTTCATTTACTGATTTTATTCAATTACAAAATTAACTATTAATATGTTATTAAAGATGCATTTTCTAGTTGAATCTACTAACAATTTTAGGGTTGATGAAACTTGACTTTCTCAATTATTTTAACTAACTTTGTTTATCATGCGATAAAGTTTATTTAAAAACAGAACATTATCTTTAAAAATGAATAAAATCACACAATACGTGCTAATTCCGTTCATATATCAATACGCTTTGATAAAAAAACGCAGTGTAAAAACTATCGAAGTATTGTCTGTTTTCTATCAGGCCCTACAGAAACAATTTTAATTGGCACTTCAACTTCTTTTTCTATAAATGCGATATAATCCAATAAGTTTTGAGGCAATTCTTCTTTGGTTGTCATTTTGGTTAAGTCTTCACTCCAACCTTTAAATTCGTTATAAACAGGAGTAACGTTTTCAGGCTCAATATTAAATGGGAAGTGTAAAATCTCTTTACCTTTATAGTTGTATGACGTACAGATTTTTAGAGTATCAAATCCCGAGAGAACATCGCCTTTCATCATCATCAATTGTGTAACACCATTGACTTGCACAGCATATTTTAAAGCTACAATATCTAACCAACCACAACGTCTTGGACGTCCTGTAGTCGCTCCAAATTCGTGACCTACTTTCGCCATTCTAGCACCATCTTTGTCAAATAACTCTGTTGGAAATGGACCAGATCCAACACGTGTTACATACGCCTTAAAAATTCCGAATACATCACCAATTTTGTTTGGTGCAATTCCAAGTCCTGTACATGCTCCTGCCGCAGTTGTGTTTGAGGATGTTACAAAAGGATATGTTCCAAAATCAACATCAAGTAAGGAGCCTTGAGCACCTTCTGCAAGAATAGATTTGCCATTTTTCATGGCATTGTTTAGATATTCTTCACTATCTATAAAAGTTAATTCTTTTAATCGTTTTACACCTTCGTTAAACTCTTTTTGCAATTCATCTAAGTCATATTCTAACTCAATTCCATGAAAATCTAACATTCGCAAATGCTTTTTTGTCAACGCATGATAACGCTTATTCCAATCTTCCATTTCAAGATCTCCAACACGTAAACCGTTTCTTCCAGTTTTGTCCATATATGTAGGTCCAATACCTTTTAAAGTAGAACCTATTTTGGCTTTTCCTTTTGCAGTTTCTGATGCAGCATCTAGCAAACGATGCGTTGGTAAAATTAAATGTGCTTTTCTTGAAATAAGTAACTTAGAAGTAAAATCAATATCAAATTGTGAAAGATTATCCAATTCTCGTTTAAAAATTACAGGATCTATTACAACTCCGTTTCCAACAACATTGATAGCCGTTTTATGAAATATTCCTGACGGAATCGTATGTAAAACATGCTTGTATCCATCAAAAATTAAAGTATGCCCTGCATTTGGACCTCCTTGAAAACGTGCAATAATATCATAATTAGAAGTTAGGACATCTACAATTTTTCCTTTTCCTTCGTCTCCCCATTGTAGACCTAATAGTAAATTTACAGCCATTATCTTATATGTTGTTTTTGTTATCTTCTTCTTTTTTAGTACCATAAAAGTACAGAGAATGTGAATGAATATTTATATTAAAAGTATCTTCTATTGTCTTTTTTATAATCTGAATTCGAGGATCACAAAATTCTATTACTTCTCCAGAGTCAGTTAGAATAACATGGTCATGCTGCTTGTCAAAAAATGATTTTTCGTAATGTGCTTGATTTTGTCCAAATTGATGTCTTCGCACTAAACCGCATTCTAATAAGAGTTCAATGGTATTATAAAGTGTTGCTCTTGACACACGGTATTTTTTATTTTTCATCCTAATGTAGAGTGACTCTATATCAAAATGTTCTTTTAGATTGTACACTTCTTGGAGTATAGCAAAGCGTTCAGGCGTCTTTCGGTGGCTGTTCGACTCTAAATATTTGATAAAAACATTTTTGACAATCTTTTGATTATCTTTGGTATTACTCATAGTGTGATCGATACTAAATTCAAACAAATTTAATTTAAAAATTTAATAAAAAGGAGTAAAAAAATAGAACTTATTAACGTTTTATTGTGGATAAACTATTGTTTGTAAATTCGATTAACTTTTTCAATTCCATCAATTTTCTTGATGTTATTTACAAGTCTTGTAAGTTGTTTGTTATTTTTCACACTGATGGTTATTCTCCCGTCAAAAACACCTGCATTTCCATTGATATTTAACTGATGGATGTTTACATGCATATTGTTAGAAATCACTTTTGTTAATTGATTTACAAGACCAAATTTGTCAGAACCACTTACGTGCAAAAATACTCTAAAGTCTTGCTGTGTAGAGTCAATCCATTTTGCAGACATAATTCTGTAAGCGTATTTAGCTTGTAATCCAACGGCATTTGGGCAGTCTTTTTTATGAACTTTTATACCTTCATTGATTGTTAAAAAGCCAAAAACGTTATCTCCAGGAATTGGATTACAACACTTTGCAAATTTATATTCAAGCTGTTCTTCTTCTTGACCAAAAACAAGCATATCATATTTATGACTTATTTCTTCTTTTTCATTTTGTGGATTAGAAGTAGTACGCTTAATTCTGTTTTTAAAGAAACTTATAAAAGCATTATTTTTCTGTGCTGCAAAATCTTTCAACTGATTATTTTCAATTGCTCCATTTCCAATACGATAAAACAAATCAAAACTTGTTTTTAACTTTAGATAACTTGCCAGTTCATGAATAGTATTTTCATTATAAGTTAGTTTTAATGAGCGCAACTTACGTGCAAGAATTTCTTTTCCTTCCTTGGCAATTTCTTTTTGTTCTTCTTTAAGGGCAGATTTTATACGGCTTCTTGCTCGTGCGGTAACCACAAAATCTAGCCAACGAATATTTGGTTTTTGTTGATTTGCAGTAACAATCTCAACTTGATCACCACTTTTTAAGACATGGCTTATCGGTTTTAGTTTACCATTTACTTTCGCTCCACGACATTTCATACCAACTTCAGTATGTATAGAAAAAGCGAAATCTAATGCAGATGCACCTTTCGGAATTGCTTTGATATCTCCTTTTGGAGTAAAGACAAAAATTTCTTTGGAATATAAGTTTAATTTGAAGTTCTCAACAAAATCTACAGCATTTCCATCAGGATTTTCTAACGTGTCTTTTAGCCGGTTTAGCCAACTATCTAAACCACTTTCCTTTTCTTTAGAATTTTTATATTTATAGTGTGCAGCATATCCTTTTTCTGCAATTTCGTCCATTCGTTCAGAGCGAATTTGAACTTCTACCCAATTACTGTCTGGACCCATAACTGTAATATGTAGCGATTCGTAACCTGTAGATTTTGGCTGCGATATCCAATCACGGAGTCGCGTAGGATTTGGCTGAAAATGATCTGTAACTATCGAATATATCTTCCAAGCATCAAATTTTTCTTGCTTCTCTTCAGATTTATATACTATACGAATAGCAAACTTGTCATAGATTTCATCGTAGGTTACATTTTGCGCACGCATTTTACGGCGAATAGAAAATATAGATTTACTTCTCCCTTTTATATTGTATTCAAAACCTTCTTTATTTAAAGAGTCTTTTATAATTTTACTAAACGCTTTGATATACTTACCTTGTTCTTCTTTGCTATTCGTAATTTTTGCAAGAATATCATTAAAAACTTCTGGTTCTGTATATTTAAGACCTAAATCCTCTAGTTCAGTCTTGATATTGTACAATCCCAATCTATGTGCAAGAGGAGCGTAGATATATAAAGTCTCGGAGGCTATTTTTAATTGCTTGTGTAGAGGCATAGCGTCCATCGTTTGCATATTGTGTAGTCTATCAGCAATTTTAATTAAAATTACACGCACATCATCATTTAAAGTCAGTAACATCTTACGAAAGTTCTCTGCTTGTATGGAGGCGTCCTGTTCTTTATTTAAACGTGATATTTTTGTGAGACCATTTACGATTCTTGCAATAGTTTCTCCAAATTCTCGCTCAATATCTTCGAGTGTATAATGTGTATCTTCTACAACGTCGTGCAAGAGTGCTGCAATGATTGATGTTGGTCCTAAACCAATTTCATAAGCCACAATTTTTGCAACAGCAATAGAATGATAGATATACGGTTCTCCCGTTTTTCTACGTTGAGTGCTATGTGCTTTTACAGTCAAGACAAACGCTTTACGAATGTCCTTTTTATCGGTAGTTGTAAGTGTTTGATACGTGCCTTTTAGCAAGTCTTTATAGCGACTTGCTATTTCTTTATTTTCTTCTTCTATAGTTGCTGTATAAGCCATAGAATAAAAGTAAACTTATTATTTTAATAGGCAAGTAGTATTCTAAGTTTGTTAATAATTATTTCCTCAAATTTACAATACGTTCTTTAAGCGTTGGATGTGAATAATGCATAAAGACATAGATTTTATGAGGTGTTAGGTTGCTTAAACTATTCTTAGATAACTTTTTAAGTGAAGAAATTAACGGCTCAGCTCCAAAATATTCTTTAGCATAATTATCTGCTTGGTATTCAAATTTTCGAGAAACGTAGTTCATAAACAAACTCGTAACCTCAGAAATAGGAGTGTAGAGAATTCCAAAGGCAATCATACCTATATGAAAACTCGGTGTTGAAACACCAAGTGCTTGTGAAAGCAACTCGCTATCAATAAATAAAGATAAAAGAAACAGGGCGAATCCTGTAAGCAAAATAGAAGATCCCAAATTAAATATAATGTGCTTGCGCTTGTAATGACCAACTTCGTGCGCCAAAACAGCCACAATTTCATCGGTAGTTAAATCACTTATGAGCGTGTCATATAAAACGATCCGTTTTGTTGTTCCAAATCCTGCAAAATAGGCGTTCGCTTTGGTTGAGCGTTTTGAACCATCTATCACAAAAATTTTATCGAGCTTGAAACCTACTTTTTTAGCGAATTTTTCTATTGCACTCTTTAATTCTCCATATTCAAGAGGTGTTTGCTTGTTAAATAGCGGCACAATAAGCGTTGAGTAAAACATATTCATAAAGAGTGTGAATACTGCAACCAATGCCCAAGCATATATCCAAAAGTTTTTTCCTGTGGTTTGATAAAACCAAATGATGAGCGAGAATATGAGTCCGCCAATGATGATTGACATTAACCAACCTTTTACTTTATCAATCCAAAATAGTTTTTTTGTAGATTTATTAAAGTCAAATTTTTCTTCAATCACAAACGTTTTATAATAAGCAAAAGGTGTTGTCAAAATATCACTTGCAAGCATAATAATTCCAAAGAAAATAAGTGCAATAATTATTGGATTCTCACTAATACTTCTTGCATAATTATCGACTAATTTAAATCCATCAAAGAAGAAAAATAATAATGTTAAACTAATTGAAAATAAAGAAGTTAAGTTATAAAATCTAAAGTTTTCCTTTTTATATTTTTGTGACTTTATATATGCTTCTTTTTCATACACATCTGCAACTTCGCTTGGCAGTGTATCGTCAAAGTGTTTTGCATTGAGGTTGTCTATGATTTTATCAATAATAAAGTTGATTATTATGATAGCGATTATGGTGTAAAAGAGTGCAGTTGGAGTCATATTATTATTTAAATTTTCGTTGTCTTTTTGCCTCAAAAATCAAAATTCCAGCAGCAACCGAAACATTCATAGAGTCAATATCTCCTTGCATCGGAATCATAATATTTTTGGTAGATTTTTTTAGCCATTCTTCTGACAATCCTGTGGCTTCTGTACCAACAACAAGTGCTGTAGCGCTTTTATAGTTTTGATCCGTATAAATTTCTGTGCCATCTAACAATGCTGCGCAATAAATATTGATACTTTTTGATTCTAAAAACTCAATAATTCTAGAGGTTGTTCCTATCGCTACTTGATTGGTAAATACACATCCAATACTTGATCTAATTATATTTGGGTTGTACAAGTCTGTTTTTGGATTGGCAATAATTACTGCATCAACATTTGCAGCGTCTGCAGTACGTAATATTGCACCAATATTCCCAGGTTTTTCAGGTGCTTCAGCAACGATAATAAGTGGAGTAGAAGTGTTGAATTTTAAATTATTCATCGTTGATTCTTTGCTTTTTCCAATAGCAATAACTCCTTCAGTTGTGGTTCTATAAGCGAGTTTTTCAAAGATTTCTTTAGAAATTTCTATGATTTTTGGTTTGGATGTTGATGCGTTGATGAGTTTGTTTAATTTAACTACTGAAATTATTTCTTGACAAAATAAGAGTGTTTCAATCTCATAATTCCCTTTGATTGCCAATGCTATTTCACGCTGACCTTCAATTAAAAAACGCCCTGTTTTCTTACGAATCCTTGACTTTTCTTTTAATTGATGTAACTCTTTTATCAACGGATTCTGTATGCTAGAAATCTGTTTAAACATCTGCCAAAAGTACGGAAATGATAAGTAAGATTAATGAAATTTACTTTGAATTTATTGCTAATGTCATTTCTACAGTGCAACTAAGGAGCGGCGAGAAATCTGATTAAATTTGTGCATGAGATTTCTTTTCATTCGTTAAGATTGGTTTATATTATTTGCTATAAAATTTAAGCAAGAGAATTTAACTTTATTAATCAAAAATTAATATTATTTTAAGAATTGTAAAGCGTCTTTATTTTGCTTATTATAATTGATAAGCATACCAATCATTCCGTTATAACTTTTTATACCTTTTGCTTGTTTATTTGCTTTTAAAAACAAATTAAAAATGTTTTTAAAGTACACTTCCAAAGGGCTTTGGTAGGAATTCCAAAAATCTTGTGACTCCTGCATATTTTTCAAAACTCCTTTATTTACGCTGTTTATTGCAAGTTTATATTTCTCTTTATCGTGATAATATAAATCATTCAATGCGTAACGCAAAGTCATATAATAACCTGAATATTGAAAATGAATATCATCATTTTTAATTGCTGATAGAAAACCAATAAAATTCGCCTCATTCTCGGCAGCATAACCTAATTGATGTGCAACTTCGTGACAGCTTGTTACCGCATAAGAAACAGCAGGATTTAGACTATTTACTTGTGCTTCTCCTGTAAACGGATTTAAATAGCCTGAAAACCCCATATAAGTTAAAGGTAAACTGAGAAGCGAATGTTTTATTGAGCTACTTTTATATTCAAACTGCGGATAAGATTTGCTTAAATTAGTGTACCCATTTTTTATTTTTTGATATGTTTCTTTTTTCGAAAAAGGAATTGCAACTTTTACCGTATCATTTTGTGCGATGCTAATTTGCAGATGATTTGCCTTATCAATTAATTGATTTGTAAAACTTTCTAATTCGTCAGTAGAATAATTTAACTCATTTATTGCTAAAGTTTTGTGTAATGGTTCTCGATAATAATTAAGTCCCCAAAAAAAATGAAAACAGAAATAAATTACAGAAATTGAGGCTAAAATTTTGATGAAATTAAATTTTCTTCTTTTAATGATTTTTATGATTATTTTCAAGATAACAAATCCAAGAATAATATATAAAACATCACCTATTGAAAATGGAAGCCATCCAAAAATAATTCTAAAAAATCGAGAAATAACAGGATAAATCCCTTTAGAATAGTAAGATTCTACTAATTCTGGAAATCTTGAAATCAATTTGATGAAAAGCCATTGTGCAATTAATAAAATAGCTAAAATTCTATACTTTTTTGAATTGTGCATTCCTCAAAAGTAAGAAATAAAAAAGGATAAATTTCGTTTAATAGTTGTTAACAAAATATAGACTTATTAACAAAAGATGTGTACAAATTATTATCTTTGAAACATCAAAACATAACGACTTTAAAATTACTTTTGTCACTATGGCAAACACACAACCAATTGGATCAAAGAACACAAAAAAAAGCGCAGTAATTAATCTTGAAAAAGGAAAATTGCCGCCGCAAGCAGTAGAGTTGGAGACAGCAGTTCTTGGAGCGATGATGATAGATAAAAAAGGGGTTGATGATGTTATTGACATCTTGCATCCTGACGCTTTTTATAGAGAAGTTCATCAAGAAATTTTTCGTGCAATTTTGACGCTTTTTCACAATTCTGAACCAATTGATTTGCGTACTGTTTCTAATCAATTGAGAAAAGATGCAAAGTTAGAGTTTGTTGGAGGAGATTTTTATTTGATTAATTTGACCCAAAAAGTTGCCTCAACTGCACATATAGAATTTCATGCAAGAATTATCCTTCAAAAATATATTCAACGTAAGTTAATTTCTATTTCTTCAGAAATAATAGGAGAAGCTTATGACGAAACAATTGATGTTTTTGATTTATTAGATACCGCAGAAAGTAAACTGTTTGAGGTAACACAGGGAAACTTAAAAAAAGGATCAGAAGATTCGCAAAGCCTTGTACAACAAGCAATAGATAAGATTCAAGAGATTTCTAATAAAGAAGGAATGAGTGGTATTGCTTCTGGTTTTACCAAATTAGATGAACTAACTTCTGGTTGGCAGCCATCAGATTTAATTATTATTGCAGCACGTCCAGGAATGGGAAAAACGGCATTTGTAATGTCGATGGCAAAAAATATAGCGATTGGTTTTAATCACGGAGTTGCAATATTTTCGTTGGAGATGTCTTCGGTACAATTAATCACACGTATGATATCGAGTGAAACAGGAATTCCTTCAGGAAAATTGAGAAAAGGAAATCTACAAGCTCATGAATGGGAACAACTGAACGTAAAAGTTAAAAATCTTTCTAAAGCACCTATATTTATTGACGATACACCATCACTTTCTATTTTTGATTTACGTGCAAAAGCACGAAGATTGGTATCGCAGCACGATGTGAAAATTATTATTATTGATTATTTGCAATTGATGACTGCTGGAACAAACAGTAAAGGAGGAGGAAACCGTGAACAAGAAATTTCGATGATTTCACGAAACTTAAAAGCATTGGCAAAAGAATTAGCTGTTCCAGTGGTAGCACTTTCACAATTATCTCGCGCCGTAGAAACACGTGGAGGAAGCAAAAGACCTTTATTGTCTGATTTACGTGAATCTGGAGCAATTGAACAAGATGCTGATATAGTGTCATTTATATTCCGTCCAGAATACTATGGGCAAACAGAATGGGATGATGATGAACGCACACCTTGTGAGGGTCAAGGAGAATTTATCGTTGCAAAACACAGAAATGGTGGATTGGAGAATATTCGGTTGAAATTTACAGGTCACTTAGCAGAATTTTCTGATTTAGACGAAGGTTTCGGCACAGAATTTCAATCTAAAATGAACACCGAACTTCCTGAAAGTGCACAAAACGTCAATCCTAATGATGCATTTGATGATTTGGATGTACCGTTTTAAAGAATGAATAAGGCATAGAGAATATTAAAAGTGCAAAGGGTTAGAGGTGTGAGGAGCAAAGGTAAATTGTATTGAGAACAAGTTTTTGTGTAAAAAAGTTCTCCATACAAAATTCTTATTAGAATTTTACTCGAACTGACGCAAGTTTTCTTATTTTAGAGGTTTAAATATAAATTTTAATAATTGAAAAAAAAATAGAAATTCAAAAGTGAAGCAACTTCTTTTAATAGTACTGTTTTTTATTTTTTCAAATACCCTTTTCGCCTCGTTTATTTATATTCCGATGAGTGATACTGGTCAGGAAAATCATCTAAAAGCGTACGGAATTACATATTGGACACTAGACAAAGGGCTGAAAGCACAATGGTTACTCAACTATGATGGTGGCGCATTTTTATTAGAGCATACTACTGAAATTGAAAATGAATGTAAGATACGAGGCGTTTCTTATCATATTATTTCGGATACAAAAGCTGAAGCAATATTGGCAGAAATTAGCAGTCCTTCAAAAAATATGGAAGCCGTTTTATTAGAAAAAGCACCAAAAATTGCAGTGTATTCGCCAAAAAGTAAATTACCTTGGGATGATGCAGTAACTATGGTTTTAACCTATGCAGAGATTCCATTTGATGTGATTTATGACGAGGAAGTATTGGACGAAAAATTACTACTATATGAATGGTTGCACTTGCACCATGAAGATTTTACTGGACAGTATGGTAAGTTCTACGGAGCATACAGAACGGCTCCTTGGTATATCGATGAAAAGAAAAATTTAGAGAGTTTAGCAACGAAATTAGGGTATGATAAAGTGTCGCAAGAGAAATTAGCAGTAACAAAGAAAATCCGAGATTATGTAATTGGTGGCGGCTTTATGTTTGCTATGTGCTCTGCAACCGATAGTTTTGATATTGCACTCGTAGCAGAAGGTGTTGATATCTGTGAAGCTATGTTTGATGGAGATGCGTCAGAAGTAAATTATCAATCAAAAATAGATTATTCAAGAACATTTGCATTTAGAGATTTTAAATTAGAACGAAACCCAGTAGTTTACGAATTTTCTTCGATTGATATGACTAAAAAACGAAAAATACCACGTACATCTGATTATTTTTCATTGATGAATTTCTCAGCAAAATGGGATCCTGTTCCTACAATGTTATGTCAAAACCATACAATGCTTGTAAAAGGATTTATGGGACAAACTACTTCGTTTGATAGAAGTGCTGTCAAACCAACAGTCTTGGTTATGGGAGAAAATAAAAGCAACGGCGAAGCACGTTATATACACGGAACAAAAGGCAAAGGGATGTTTACTTTTTATGGCGGACACGACCCTGAAGATTATAGACATAGAGTGGGAGACCCAAAAACAGAACTCGATTTACACCCCAATTCTCCAGGATATCGCTTGATTTTAAACAATGTATTGTTTCCTGCAGCCAAGAAAAAGAAGCAGAAGACGTAAAAAAGGGGGTTTCTTTTGATTTGAATAACCATAAAATCCAAACGGATTTTTCTAGAATTCTAAAACTGGATAGAAAAAGAAAATCAAACAAAACTTTTGGAATAATTTTAGGGGACTTCTAAAATTTAATTCATTGTTAATCAGATAATTATATGTATCTTTCGTACTATAATCAAAACTGTAATAAAATGTATAAACCCAGAGGGAAAAAAGGATTATTTGATGAAGAATTTACAAAAGATCGCTTATCATCAATAGGCAATCCATTAGAAAACATAAGTAAAGTTATTGATTTTGAATTATTTAGAGAATTGCTAGAGCATAAGTTACTCAACACTAACAAAAAAAGCAATGCAGGAGCAAAACCTTATGACTTGGTAATGATGTTTAAAATATTGATACTTCAACGTTATTATGGTTTAGGAGATAGTCAAGTTGAATATCAAATATTAGATAGAATGAGTTTTAAAACATTTTTAGGATTAGAGACTGGCGATAAAGTACCAGATGAAAAAACCGTATGGAGTTTTAGAGAACGTGTAACAAAAACAGGTTTAGTAGAAGAATTATTTGAGCAGTTTACTTTCTTTTTAGAAGAAAAAAAACTCATATTTAATGAAGGACAATTGATTGATGCCAGTTTTACAGTAGCACCACGCCAAAGAAACACAAGGAAAGAAAACAAGAAAATAAAAGACGGTAAGGGTAATGAATTATGGAATGACAAACCCAACAAGAAAAAACATAAAGATATTGATGCACGTTGGACAAAGAAAAATGGTGAAACTTTCTTTGGTTATAAAAATCACGCAAAGGTAGGCACTAAAAGTAAATTCATTAACACTTACACAGTAACAGACGCCTCGGTTCACGACTCACAAGCTTTGGATGACTTGCTTACCGAAAAAGATAAAAACCAAGATTTACACGCAGATAGTGCATACACAGGCAAAGAGCAAGATAAGATTATCAAAAAATATGAAATGAAAAATAAAGTACACGAAAAAGGCTATCATAATAAACCATTGACAGAGAAACAAAAAGCAAGCAACACTAAAAAATCAAAAATTAGAGCAAGAGTAGAGTATGTATTTGGCTTTATGGAGCAAAGTATGAAAGGTTTAGTTTTAAAATCAGTAGGAATTATAAGAGCATCAGGAATAATTGGTTTAATCAACTTAACCTACAATTTATTTAGGTATGAACAAATCAAAAGATTAAACATAACTTACTGATAGACGGATAGATAGATAGATAGATAGATGGATAGATGGATAGATGGATAGATGGATAGATGGATAGATGAAATTTGATGTTTTGTGTATCAAAATCAAAAAATATTACTACCTTTGTAGTGTTAATCTTTTTTCTAAAAAAGATAAAAAAGGGTTCTCATCTTTTTTAGAAAAATGAAAAACCAATTTTTAGAACTCCCCTTTAGGTTCTGTTTCTGTATTGATTTCAAGTTTAGGCATCATAGCTCTTTCTGCTAAAGCTAAAAAGGAAGATGGAATGGGAAAATCTATTGTAGACACATTTGGAGGTTTTTCATTTTTTACAATATAAAAATGGCTGTTTTAATAGTTTACCACAAGTTTTCACGAATGAAAATACAAGGATTGAATATTTATTTGATTTATATAACCAATACACAGCGCTATTATTAAATGAAAGAAATAACAAAGGATATGACAAAGTGTATAAATCCAAAACCGTAACTTCTCATACAAATGTTAAAACCATGTGCATAAGTATCTAATTTTTTTGATTTCTTATTTTGTAAATAGTTTATTTTTGTTACAAACAAAACAATACTATGCCAACAACACAGCAATTAGAAGATTTTACACAACAAGTACGAAGAGATATCGTGCGTATGGTACATGCAGTACAGTCAGGACATCCTGGAGGTTCGTTAGGATGCGCCGAATTTTTTACAGTACTATATCAAGAAATAATGGATTATTCTATCAATTTTTCTATGGATGGAAAAGGGGAAGATTTATTCTTCTTGTCAAACGGTCATATTTCTCCTGTATATTATAGTGTTTTAGCACATAGCGGATTTTTCCCTGTGTCTGAATTGGCAACTTTTAGATTGTTAAATACACGTTTGCAAGGACATCCAACAACGCATGAAGGTTTACCTGGAATTCGTATTGCTTCTGGTTCTTTAGGTCAAGGAATGAGCGTTGCAATAGGAGCAGCACAAACCAAGAAACTAAATAATGATAATAAAATCATTTATTCTTTGCATGGTGATGGTGAATTACAAGAAGGACAATGTTGGGAATCTATTATGTATGCTGCAGGAAAAAATGTTGACAACCTTATTTCTACAATTGATTTAAACGGTCAGCAAATAGACGGCTCAACTGATACTGTACTCCCTATGGGAAGTATAAAAGCAAAGTTTGAGGCTTTTGGTTGGGATGTACTTGAAGTGAAAAAAGGAAATGATATAGAAAGTATTGTTGCAGGATTAAACGAGGCAAAATCACGTACAGGAAAAGGAAAACCTGTATGTATTTTATTATATACTGATATGGGAAATGGTGTAGATTTTATGGCAGGAACACATGCTTGGCACGGAAAACCACCAAACGATGCACAACTTGAAAGCGCGTTATCTCAAAATCCTGTGACTTTAGGAGATTACTAAAAACCAGCTTAACCAAGTTATTAAATCCTATAGTTGCAGGATTTTTTTATGAAAGATTTATGATTTGAATGTTAGTTATCTTGTCTATTTACGTCTGATAATAAATTGAATTAGAACAAATTTTATATATGAAAATAGGAATTGTATGCTATCCAACATTTGGAGGGAGTGGAGTAGTGGCAACTGAACTTGGAATGGCACTTGCAGATAAAGGATATGAAGTTCATTTTATTACATATAAGCAACCTGTTCGTTTAGATTTATTGGCAAAAAATATTCATTTTCATGAAGTTTTTGTAGAGGAATATCCACTATTTCATTTTCAGCCTTATGAACTTGCTCTGACTACCAAATTGGTGGAAGTCGTATCGATGTATAATTTAGAAATACTGCACGTACACTATGCAATTCCACATGCTTATGCTGCATATATGGCAAAGCAAATGTTGCATCAAAAAGGAATTGATATTAAGGTAGTTACAACCTTACATGGTACAGATATTACGCTTGTAGGAAGTCATCCAACATATAAAACCGCAGTAGAATTTAGTATTAATAATTCTGATGTCGTTACTACGGTTTCTAACAGTTTAAAGAAAGATACATTGCGTTTATTTAATGTTTCTATAGATATTAATGTTATTTATAACTTTATTGACACTACAAAATATCCTTCTATTGATGATGCAGAATGTAAACGTACTGCTTTAGCATCAGAAAATGAGAAAATAATTACGCATGTGAGTAATATGCGTCCTGTAAAAAGACCAATGGATGTTATTGAAATTTTCTATAAAATTCAACAAGAAATACCTTCTAAATTGTTATTAGTTGGAGAAGGTCCTGAAATAGAAATGCTTGAATATCGTATAAAAGAATTGGGAATTTATGACAAAGTTATTTTTCTTGGTAACAGTAATGATGTAAACAAAGTGTTATGCTATTCAGATTTATTTTTACTCCCTTCAAAAACTGAAAGTTTTGGTTTAGCAGCACTCGAAGCAATGGCGGCAAAAACACCTGTAATTTCTACAAATACAGGAGGATTGCCAGAAGTAAATATTGATAGAGTTACTGGTTTTTTGAGTGATTTAGGAAATGTTAATGAAATGGCACAAAATGCAATTAAACTTTTAAAAGATGATGAACTTTTAAATCAGTTTAAAAAAAATGCTTTTAATCAAGCTGAATCTTTTACAATAGATCAAATATTGCCTCAATATGAAGATATATATCGTGCTGTAAAAGTTTATAATTAAGATTGATAGTAATTTAAACTTTCTACAATCAATTTTTTTGAAGCAATACAATCATAGTTAACTTTTTCTAAATCAGATAATAAGATGAAATTTATATTTCCGTTGGTGTTCTTTTTATCATGTCCTAACAAATCAATGATAGGAGTGTAGTCTGCTGTTTTAATTTCTACTTTTCCAAAAATAGTAGTAATTTTTACCTTTACTTCTTCTAATGTATCTTCTGGAAAATCAAATAACTTATGCGAAAGATACGTTTCAGTTATCATTCCTATTGCAATTGCTTCTCCATGCGTTAAGTTTTCTTTGTTTTCAGATTCTAAAAAATAGGATTCTATTGCATGACCAAGTGTGTGACCATAATTCAGTATTTTACGCAATTTTTTTTCTTTTGGATCTTCTAAAACAACAGTGTTTTTTATCTCAATAGAACGATAAATAATATTTTTTAAATCACTTGTTTTTAATGATTTAAACTCTTTTACCTTAATCCATAATTTATAATCATACGTCAAGCCATATTTTATGATTTCTGCCATTCCAGAACGTATTTCACGCGCCGAAACTGTTTCTAAAAATTGTATATCAATCAACACCATTTCGGGATTAGAAAATAATCCGACTTGATTTTTTAAAACTCCTAAATCAATACCTGTTTTTCCGCCTACAGAAGCATCAACCATACTTAGTAGCGTTGTTGGCACATTAATAAATTTGATTCCACGCTTAAATGTAGAAGCAACAAATCCTCCCATATCAGTAATAACGCCTCCTCCAAGATTTATCATCAAACTTTTTCTGTCTGCACCAAGTTTAGTTAAAGCGTTCCAAAGACCAATACAAGTTTCAATATTTTTATGAATTTCTCCAGCCTCAATCTCTATAACCTCAATTGCAGCAGTAGTTTTAATGTTTTGTATAAATTTGGAATAACAATGTTCATTTGTATTCTCATCAACCAAAATAAAAAGTATTGTTGGTATATTATTTGACAAATAACTATTTATCTCTTTATAAGAATTTTCATTAAAATGAACAGAATAACCGTCTGACTGTATTGATTGCATAGTTAAAAAATTACACTGCAAATTACGCTTTAATATTGAAAAAATACTAACTATATTTGCTAAAACACTTACAATGAAAAAACTTTTTGGGAATACCAAAGTTGCATTTGCAATAAAAACAGATTCTGAACTCGAAAGAGCCTATTTTTTGTTCAAGATGATTCAAAATGAGCCTTTAGTTCGTATTGGAACTGCTGTCACTAACTTTGCACTAAATGCGCATCTTCCTGTAGAAAGACTAATTCGCTCAACTGTTTTTGACCATTTTTGTGGAGGAATTACCGAAGATGATTGTATAGATGTGATTAAAAAAATGTACTCAAAAAATGTCCATTCGGTTTTAGATTATTCGGTAGAAGGGAAGGAAAGCGAGAAACAGTTTGATAGAGCTTTAACTAAAATTCTTAAGATTATTGATTTTGCAAAAGAAAAAGAGAACGTTCCTTTTGCCGTTTTTAAACCAACAGGATTTGGTAGGGTGGCATTGTATGAAAAAATAGGAGCGAAGCAACCATTAACGGTTAAAGAGCAAAAGGAATGGGAAAAAGTTGTGAAGCGCTTTCACAAGGTATGCAAATTGGCACATAAAAGAGATGTTCCTTTGTTAATTGATGCGGAAGAGAGTTGGATGCAAGACGCTGCTGATGATTTGATAGAAGAAATGATGCTTGTTTATAATCAAGATAAAGCGATAGTTTATAATACTTTACAAATGTATCGTTGGGATCGCATGGATTATTTAAAAGCTTTATATAAGAGAGCTCAGGCTCAAGGATTTCACATAGGAATGAAGATTGTTAGAGGTGCATATATGGAGAAGGAGCGTGAAAGAGCTGAAGAAAAAAGTTATAAGTCTCCAATTTGCATTGATAAAGAAACTACTGATAAAAATTATAATGCTGCTTTAAAATTTATGTCAAAATCTAAAAATGTGGCACTTTTTGCAGGAACACATAATGAAAAAAGTTCTTATTTATTGATGCAGTTGGCGAAAAAAGAAGGTGTCAAAAAAGAAGATGCTCGTCTTTGGTTTGGTCAATTGTATGGAATGAGTGACCATATTAGTTTTAATTTAGCCAATGAGGGATATAATGTTGCAAAATACCTACCTTTTGGACCAGTTAGAGATGTAATGCCTTATTTAATTAGGCGTGCAGAGGAGAACACATCTGTTGCTGGACAAACAAGTAGAGAGTTAAAATTGTTGAAAGCAGAACGAAAAAGAAGGAAAGTATAATTGAAAACAAAGGAAGAATTAACCGTATTAATCAATAAAAACAAACAATTATTGATTCAAGAACTTAACGAAAGTAAAGAGCTTATAAGATTATTAAGTAAATCTACACATCATAAATTAAATGATGAAGAAAAATTAAAAGTAAAAAATCAGTTGTTTGATATACTTAAAGGAATACCAGCATTTGCAGTTTTCATGTTGCCTGGAGGTGCCCTTTTATTACCTCTTTTGATTAAATTAATTCCAAGCCTTTTGCCTAGCGCATTTAGAGAAAAAGACTAAAAAAACCGATGAATAAATATATTGCTCTTTTACGAAGAATTAATGTAAGTGGTCAAACTGTGACTAAATTACTTACGCTATCAAGTCCTATGACTTAATTAGAATTTTAAGGATTTAATCAAAATAAAACAACTACTTTCGCACTTTCAAAAAATGAATATGCAATCTATTAGGAACATCGCTATTATAGCACACGTCGATCACGGAAAAACTACGTTGGTTGATAAAATTATTGACCAAGCCAAGATATTAGATGATCGTAAAGTTCGTACGGATTTATTATTGGACAACAATGATTTAGAAAGAGAGCGTGGAATTACCATATTATCTAAAAATGTATCTATAAATTATAAAGGTGTAAAAATCAATGTAATTGATACTCCTGGTCACGCGGATTTTGGTGGAGAGGTTGAACGAGTATTAAAAATGGCTGATGGTGTATTATTATTAGTAGATGCATTTGAAGGACCTATGCCTCAAACTAGATTTGTTTTAGGGAAAGCACTAGAATTAGGATTGACTCCAATTGTAGTCGTAAACAAAGTAGATAAAGAAAATTGTACTCCTGATATAGTTCATGAAAAAGTGTTTGATTTAATGTTTGCATTAGAAGCAACAGAAGATCAATTGGATTTTGCAACTATATATGGTTCTGCTAAAAATGGTTGGATGAATACAGATTGGCAAAAACCAACAGATAATATCATCCCATTATTGGATGCTGTAATAGAACATATTCCTGAAGCACCTTATAGAGAAGGATCACCACAAATGCAAATTACGTCATTAGACTTTTCTTCTTTTACAGGAAGAATCGCCATCGGACGTGTATTTAGAGGTGGTTTAGAAGAAAATAAAGATTATATGCTTTGTAAATCAGATGGAACTACTAAAAAAGTAAGAATAAAAGAATTGCAGGTTTTTGAAGGAATGGGCAAAGCCAAAGTATCAAAAGTAAGAAGTGGAGATATTTGCGCGATTACAGGAATTGAAGGCTTTGAAATTGGAGATACTATTGCAGATATTGAAAATCCAGAAGCATTGCCAAGAATTAAAGTTGACCAACCTACAATGAGTATGCTGTTTACAATTAATAATTCACCATTTTTTGGAAAAGAAGGAAAATTTGTTACTTCTCGTCATTTACGTGATCGTTTATTTAAAGAATTAGAAAAGAATCTTGCACTTCGTGTAGATACTACAAATTCAGAAGACAAGTTTACTGTATTCGGTCGTGGAGTTCTTCACTTATCAGTATTAATTGAAACAATGCGTAGAGAAGGGTATGAGTTACAAGTAGGGAGACCTCAAGTAATTATCAAAGATATTGATGGTATAAAATCAGAACCATATGAAACATTGGTTATTGATGTTCCAGAAGAAAACTCAAGTAAAGTAATTAACTTAGTCTCTTTAAGAAAGGGTGACTTATTAATTATGGAACCAAAAGGAGATTTACAGCATTTAGAGTTTATAATTCCATCAAGAGGATTGATAGGATTGCGTAATAAATTATTGACCGCAACATTTGGTAGCGCAATTATCAATCACGTTTTTGAAAAATTTGGACCTTATAAAGGTGATTTCAATGAAGTGATAAATGGTGCACTAATATCTGCTGAAACAGGAAAAGCAACAGCATATGCAATTGACAAACTTGGAGATAGGGGAATTTTCTTTATTGATATTAACCAAGAGATCTATAAAGGTCAAGTAGTTGGTGAAAATAATAGACAAGAAGATATGGGTATCAACCTTACAAAAGGTAAGAAATTGACCAATGTCCGTAAATCAGGAACAGATACTGCAGTAAATATTGTTCCAAAGAAAGAATTTTCACTAGAAGAATGTATGGAATATATCAAAACAGATGAGTATTTAGAAGTTACACCAGCAAGTTTACGTATGCGTAAAATCAGTTTTAAATAAGAAACACTGCATATAATAGATAAAACTCTATGATTAAATCAGAGAGTTTTTTTTGTTTAACACACTTATTGAGAGCTAAAATTGCTTTTGGGAGAGTTAAAATCAATCATATTTATAAATTATATACATTAATTCATGCATATTTTCACCTATTAATTTCTAATTTGAGCCATATTTAAGGTATTTCATTCACCAAATAGGGCAGTAATCGATGAATTTCTACAACAAATTGCACATTATTTGATACAATTATTGCACTTATTTAATGAGCTTTTACCGATTTTTAAAAATATTTTAAAATAATTTTATGATAATAATACTCAATAAAGAGGGTAAAAAGAAAAGGCGAAAAAGAAAGCAATAAAGAGGGTTATGCCAACCCGTAATTAATTTTAATTATTTATTATTATAATATATTTAAATATCAATATATCAATTAGTTATCTATTTTTTGATATTCTATCTTCTTATTCACAACCTATATTCTTACAATCGAGAACTATAACTATTTAGTTAGAGTTTGAAATAAAAAAAATAAAAATTTCATTTTTTATTTGGTAGAACCATTTAATCTTTTACATTTGTCATAACAATAGTTGTATATACAATTATTGTCCCCACAACAATGAATGATGAAAAAGAAAATGGAGTACAATCCAATTTACCTTTTGAGATAATTAATAATTTATTGTCTACCGGAAATTGGGTTTATGAAAAGTCTGCTGAGCATTTAAAACAATTTGCTTTATCAGTTGAGCAGTACAACGTTCTTTTAATATTGAAAAAATTAGGTGAAGCAACCACAAACATGAGTACTATTCAAAACAGTATGATCAGTAAAATGAGTAATACTACAAGATTGGTTGAAAAATTAAGACTTAAGGGTCTTTTAACAAGAGAACAATCTCAAGAGAATAGGAGGAAAGTCGAAATTAATATTACAGATAAGGGAATATTGCTATTAAATGAAATTGAAACTTCTCAAGTTCTAAAAGAAAAAGAAATTGTTAAAAATTTGACGAAACGTGATTTGTTAACCTTAAATAAATTATTAAATAAGCTTAAACCACAAATTTAGAATTGGTTGGTTTATTATAAATAATTAATAATATAAAGTTTTCCCACAAGTGTATAATGATATAATAGGGAAGATGCCAAAGAGAAAATGAGAAGCAATCCGAAAATTAATTTTGATTTTTCTTTTAAAACATTTTAGTAAGATAAAAATATAGGCAGATTCCTCAATATCATTGTAATAATAGTTAGTAGTAGTTAGTAGTAAGTAAGTCTTGGCATGTATTGAAAGTTGTCGTTCATTATTGAAAATGAGAAGCAATCCGAAAATTAAGAAGATTTAATTCTTTTAATGCATGCCTTTTTTAAATAACCACCTACTAATAAAAATAATAACCCCAATTTGCAACTGTAATTGTAGCATCTAACACGAAATTAATGTCAGTTGCAGTTGTTTTTAAAACATAAAGTGCCCACACACACAATGAGAGTGTAGATAAATTCAGTAATAATCTGCATGATTTGCATTAAAAAAAAGGAACAGTCGTATCGCTTAAATAGGTTTTAATGTCGTCCCCACAACGGTAGTATCTACTTAAGTTAATAATACGACTGTTTTTTTATTCTTTATAAAATAGTAGTGTATACTATAGTAATGAAATAAATTTTCAGTAAATAATGGGGTATTTATTTTTTTTGACAAAAATAATGAATATACTTCAGAAATGCAATAGCTGTTCAAAAATATTTTTGAAGTTAATAACACGTTGTAAACAATCTATTTATGAGTTATATTCCAACCTTATTTGAGTACTACCTAAAGTAAAGTAGTATCGCGAAAATTACATTCAAACAGTTTTGTTTTTAATTTTCAAACAATGGAATTCCATTTTCATCAGTTGTAAGAACTGTACTCATATAATCAAAAAAAGGACGCATTGCCTTAAATGTTTCAACGACTTTTAAGTGAAAATTTTTATCTAAAATTTCTTTATCGCTAAATTTCTTACTAATTACATACTGTTTAAACTGTAATAAATCTAAATCTGTATGGTTTTTATCAAATCCTCTTGGTGCAGTTTTTACTTTATCACCTTGTAATTTTCCAAAAACTTTAATAAACCCTTTATCATTAATAATTTCTCTCAATTCTGATGCATCAACAGCAATCTCTTTTCTAATACGTAACAAATCCTTTGGGTTTGGATTCCAAAATCCGCCTCCAATAAATGAATTATTTGGCTCTATATGAAAATAATAACCTCCTCTGAGTAATTTTGTTGCCCTTTTTAAAGAACCACTGAAATGAGTTTTATAAGGTGTTTTATCTTTTGAAAATCGCACATCTCGGTAAATTCTAAACACGCTTTTCTTTCCCGTTTGAGTTTCAATAGCATCTATTTTGTTCATTTCAAACAAAATATCATCAGCAAATGAAATAAAGCGCTCGTTTTCTGTTTGAAAAATCGGCTTGTTTTCTGTAAACCACTCACGATTGTTATTCTTTTTGAGTGATTTTAAAAAAGAAAGTGTTGATTTTGAAATGGAACTCATCTTATTATATAGTTTTAGTTGATAAAAGTACAAAAAAAAAGATGCGAAATTATCACATCTTTTCTATAATCATTAAAATTAAGCTTTAACTCAAGAGCCCTTTATAATTGTCTTTATATGCATAAAGCATGACTATGTTTAGGATCAACATTACTGCAGCCATCATAGTGTTTCCAACATCTAAGGCAAGGTGATACATTACTGCATTAATTGATACACTCATCAAAATAACCATCATTAAAGAGGCGTATGTTAAGTAATAAAGAAAGTCCAGCAACAATTTCAACAATTGCAACTAAGGCTATTGTTTTAGTTGACGCCAATGCTCCAAAATAATTTTGCATATCTGCAGTCATTTCTCCTGGAGGAGTCATCCAATGCCCAAACTTGTTTGCACCAAAAAACACTAAAAACACTCCGAAAAGGATTCTTAAAATTAATAAAACTTTTGAATTCATAATAGTATAAGATTTAAGTTAGGTTGTATAAAGTTACAAAAAAAATAATTAAGTAACTTGAATTGTAGCTTTCATCGAGATAAACTTATAAAGTGTTTGAACTTCGTAAAAAAAATGCAACTCCAAATTTGTAACTTCTTGATTGTGTATTAAATAAATACTCTTCATTTCAAATTTTGGGTACTAAAACACACTGAATATCGTATCTCAATCAGGAATTTTAGTGTTTAGAATTTATTCTTCTTAAGTTTGTGTTTTATTATAATATGAATTATAATTATGAGTAAAACCTTGTTTGATAAAGTCTGGGATTTACACGTTATTCAAAAGATTGATGACGGTCCAAATGTGTTCTTTATTGATAGGCATTTGATACACGAAGTAACAAGTCCTGTTGCTTTTCTTGGAATGAAAAGTAGAGGACTTAGTGTTTTATATCCTGAACGCACTTTTGCAACTGCCGATCATAATACACCAACAATTAACCAGCATTTACCAATAAATGATCCTTTGTCTGCCAATCAATTAAAGGCGTTGAAAGATAATTCTAATCAATATGGCATCATTCATTGGGGGCTTGGGCATAAAAATAACGGAATTGTACATGTTGTAGGTCCAGAACATGGAATTACACTTCCAGGAGCAACAATCGTTTGTGGAGATTCACATACTTCTACGCATGGTGCTTTTGGCGCAATTGCCTTTGGTATAGGCACTTCAGAAGTAGAAATGGTACTATCTACACAGTGTATTATGCAAACAAAACCTAAGAAAATGCGCATTAATGTTTATGGAAAATTAGGAGAATGTGTAACTCCAAAAGATGTTGGGTTGTACATTATATCTCAATTAACAACTTCAGGCGCTACAGGATACTTTATTGAATATGCAGGAGAAGTATTTGAAAATATGTCTATGGAAGGACGTATGACTGTTTGCAATTTAAGTATTGAAATGGGAGCAAGAGGTGGAATGATTGCTCCAGACAATAAAACATTTGAGTATATAAAAGATAGGGAATTTACACCAACAGGAGATGATTGGAATACTGCAATGACCTATTGGAAAACTTTAAAGACTAATGCAAATGCTGTATTTGATAAAGAATTTTCTTTTAAAGCCTCTCATATAGAACCAATGATAACATTTGGTACAAATCCTGGAATGGGAATAGGAATCTCAAAAGAAATTCCTGTTTTTGATAATAAAAAAGGAGGGAAGGCAACCTACGAAAAGTCTTTGGCTTATATGGGATTTGATGAAAACGATGCTATGATTGGTAAAAAAGTTGATTATGTTTTTGTTGGAAGTTGTACCAATGGTAGAATTGAAGATTTTAGAGCATTTTCATCAATTGTAAAAGGAAAGAAAAAGGCAGATAATGTTACCGTTTGGCTTGTTCCAGGTTCCCATATTGTAGAAAATCAAATCAAAGAAGAAGGAATTTTAACGATTTTAAATGATGCAGGTTTTGACTTACGTCAGCCTGGATGTTCGGCTTGTTTGGCAATGAATGATGATAAAGTTCCTACAGGAAAATATGCTGTGAGTACATCAAACAGGAATTTTGAAGGACGACAAGGACAAGGTTCACGAACACTATTGGCAAGCCCAATCGTTGCAGCAGCAGTAGCAATTACAGGAGTTGTTACAGATCCGAGGGAACTATAATTATAGATAGAGGGGTGAAAAAATAGAAATGATTGGCTTATAGCGAAAAACAAAGAGCCTATAAAGCAAGTAAAAATATGGCTTACGACACGTTTACAACATTAACATCTACAGCAGTTCCGCTGCCAATAGAAAATGTAGATACAGATCAGATTATTCCTGCTCGATTCTTAAAAGCGACAGAACGCAAAGGTTTTGGCGATAATCTTTTTAGAGATTGGAGATACAATGCTGATAATAGTATCAAAAAGGATTTTGTACTAAACAATCCTATATATAAAGGTAAAATATTGGTAGGAGGAAAGAACTTTGGTTCTGGATCATCAAGAGAACATGCAGCTTGGTCGGTGTATGATTATGGTTTTAGATGTGTTATATCTTCTTTTTTTGCTGATATTTTTAAAAATAATTGCCTGAATATAGGTGTATTGCCTGTGCAAGTGAGTTCAGAATTTTCTCAAAAAATATTTGACGCTATTTATGAAGATTCAACAACAAAATTTGAAGTAAACCTTTTAAATCAAACAGTAACAATAGTATCAACAGGAGAAAAGGAAACTTTTGACATCAACGGATATAAAAAGAATAATATGCTCAACGGATTTGACGATATCGATTATTTGCAAAATATTAAAACCGAGATTACAGCATTTGCTAAGAAACTTCCGTTATAAAAATAATAACTATCATGAATTTAAAAATCGCCCTATTGGCTGGAGATGGTATAGGACCTGAAGTTATTGCACAAGCAGTAAAAGTAAGTGATGCTATTGCTCAGAAATTTAACCATACTATTGAGTGGAAACCTGCCTTAATTGGCGCTATTGCTATTGATGAAACGGGAGAACCATATCCTGATCAAACACATGAAATATGCTTGAATACTGATGCTATTTTATTCGGAGCAATTGGTCATCCAAAGTATGATAATGATCCTAGTGCAAAGGTGCGTCCAGAACAAGGACTATTAAAGATGCGTAAGGAATTAGGGCTGTTTGCCAACGTAAGACCAACGTTTACTTTTCCTTCTTTGATAGATAAATCTCCTTTAAAAAGAGAACGAATCAAAGGGACGGATTTGGTGTTTTTAAGAGAATTAACTGGCGGAATTTACTTCGGAGAAAAGGGTAGGAGAGATAATGGTGAAACTGCTTATGACAATTGTGTTTACACACGAAAAGAAGTACAACGCTTGGCTAAAAAGGGGTTTGAATTGGCAATGAATCGCTCTAAAAAGTTATGTTGTGTAGATAAAGCAAATGTGCTAGAAACTTCAAGATTATGGAGAGAAACCGTGCAAAGCATGGAAAAAGACTATCCTAAAGTAACCGTCTCTTATGAATTTGTTGATGCAGTAGCGATGCGATTGGTACAATGGCCAAGTGCATATGATGTATTGATTACCGAAAACTTATTTGGAGATATTTTGACAGATGAAGCCTCTGTAATTTCAGGTTCTATGGGGTTAATGCCATCAGCATCATTAGGAGAAAAGATTTCTTTATTTGAGCCAATTCATGGTTCATATCCACAAGCGGCAGGAAAGAATATTGCAAATCCGTTGGCGACCATATTATCTGCTGCTATGCTATTTGAAGATGCATTTGGACTTACCGAAGAAGCAAAAGCAATACGTGATGTTGTGAACAAATCATTGGTAGAAGGTATTGTTACTGAAGATTTATCTGAAAACAAGAAAGCTTACGGAACCAATGAAGTAGGGGATTGGTTGACCGAGAACGTTTAGTTCTAAAATAGGTTTTATGATAAATTCCATCCAAATTTATTGCTGATTGTGTGCCACTAAAGCGTAGGAAGTCCATAGAGGAGTTCTGAAAAACTCTATTTAACAAGTATTTACTGTCGTTTGTGCATAATTTATTAATCTTAAATTAAGAACTATATTTTGGTCGTAAATTGATTTATTCCTGAGTAAAAAATAGCCAGTAGTAAGTCAACGGAAGAATAAATAATTTGGAGCAACCACTCGACCGGGTACTAGGTAATAGTGATTCAGTGTTTATCACTCAATAAAAAATCCAAACTGTCGCTTAAAGTAACTATTAAAAATTTAACTTAACCATTCAAACTTTAAATATCATACTTTTGATTTTATAATAATACTTACCCAATAACACTATTGAAAGCAATTACAAAATACTGGTTTTTAGAAGGCTTTAACCTTTTTAAAAAGCTCGGAATGCCCAATATGATGAAGATCTGCGAGATTCTGGAAATGGATAATATTGAAAAAGGAGATTCTATTGAGCTTAATGATGAGCGTAAGAATAGTGTTTTCTTCCTAAAAAAAGGTAGCGTAAAAATTGTAAATACCACAAATGGTACAGTAAAATATGTTGTAAAACGTGGTAATATTTTTGGAGAACTTGCTCTTTACGACAAGAAAGTTGCAACCGAAGAAATTGCGTATGCTCTAGAAGATTGTATAGTCTGTTACATAGAATCAGAACAGATGGAGCAACTATTGGAAAAACATAAATCGCTCAAAAACGGAGTGCTTAAAATTTATGGATTGCGTATTCAAAAACTAGAGCGAAGACTTCACGATTTATTATATAAAGACAGTTCAACAAGGATTAAAGAATTTATTACCGATTATTTAGAAGAGTTTGGTGAGACCAATGAAGCAGGAAAATTAGTCGCAAAAAACCTTTTATCTCATAAAGAAATTGCAAATCTTACCAATACTTCTAGACAAACTGTGAGTAATGTATTAAGTTTGATGAGAAAAGAAGGAGTAATAGATTATAATGTTCAATTTATTTCAGGCACTAAATAGTTATAACAAATGAAATCTAAACTTGTTAAAATTTGGAAAAAATTTAAAGCATTACTAAAACAAGGTTTAACACCTAAGCAACTTGCAATTAGTTTAGTGGTTTCGGCTTTGGTTTCTGTTTTCCCAATATTTGGAATAAGTACCATAGCTTTAACTTGTATAGCATTACCATTTAGACTTAACTTGCCAATTATGATCACTTTTAGTTATATTGTTGGTCCTCTAAAATTTATAGTCTTGATTCCATTTATAAACTTAGGTGCAAATATTTTAGGTACAGAGCATACTTTACTCTCTTTTGAAACTATAAAAGCAAGTTATAAAGCTAGTTTTTTTGATACTGCTAAAACATTATCTTACGAATTACTTTGTGGTACTGTAGGTTGGATTCTAATAGCAATCCCCTTAGGAATAGTATTTTACTTTTTATTGAAAGCTATTCTAACATATTTCGACAAACTCAAAACTAACCGATTAACAACAAATGAAACTAACTAAAACTTTAGGCTATTTAGGTCTTATAGCCTCCATTCTCGTAGGAGTAGGTGAATACTTCTTGCATTATTCTCCAAGCATTTTAGAACATCCTAAAGATTATGAATTTTTCAAATTTGTATCATTAAATAACCTTACTGCTGGACATTTTTTGGCAGTTATTGGGTTACCTTTTTACTTTGCTGGATATATTCATATTTACAGAATGCTAAAATTTGGTAACGAAACCTTGGCAAGAATTGTATTAGCAATCGGTTTTATTGCCTTTGCAGTTGGAGGTATTTGGATTGGCTCACGAGCTTCCATAGGAAACATTGTTCATTTAAAGGACACCGTGGATGCGTCAACCTATCAAAACCTATTGGCGCACTATACAAATCATATGGAAGTATTAGTACAAGCATTACGTATTATTATTGCAACACTATCTGTAGTATTTGCTATTGCCATTTTAAAAGGAGGTACCTATTATAAAAAATGGATGGCTATTTTTAATCCAATAGTCATACTCATTTTACTAGTCGTTATAGGTAAACTAATACCTTCTATAGGAAAACACATGTTACCAATTTTAATGAATGTAACCCACTTTATCCTTTTTGCATTATCACTATATCAACTAAACAAACTAACTAAAATCAACAATAATGCTAAGTAAAAACACGCGAAACCTATTAAGCATATTCAAAAAAACCTTTATTATTTTAGGATTAATAATAGTCGCTTTAATAGCATTGGTTGTTTGGTTTTTCTGGAACGATGCTACTTCAGAAAAATACGACATCACTATAGATGATAGTAAAATTCCCTTATTTGAAGAAGTTGCCCTCGATTTTAAACATCAATATAATGGCGAAAAATCATTACCCATTGCACCATCAGCATTAATCGATATTAATAATGATAATATAGATGAAGTGTTTTTTGGAGGAGGAATGCATCAAGAGGATGCTATTTTTGCCTATAGAGGTAATAAATTTGTTGATATTTCTTCGGAAGTCAATTTGCCTAAAAAAGGAAATACAGTAACTACCGTCGGTGTAGTTTCTGCCGATTTTGATAATAACGGATTTACAGATATTATTTTAGGTAGAGAAGATGGATTAACTATCTATTATAATACCGATGGGAAATTTACAGCTAAAAAAATTGACACACCTATAAACGAAAAATCAACACCTGCAGGAATTACAGTTGGCGATATAGATAAAGATGGTGATTTAGATATTTTCCTTGCTACCTATTTGAAAAAAGAACTCATGGAAGGTCAAACCATTTTTGAAGATTACAATTATGGTTCTACAAGCGAATTACTTTTAAATACTGGAAATGAAAATTATGTAAGTATTACAAAACAAGCAGGACTGGATTATGTTCACAATACGTTTCAAGGAGTGTTTGTCGATATTGATAATGATTCTTGGTTGGATTTAGTGGTTGTTCATGATACAGGAGAAGCTAGAACCTATAAGAATAATGGTGACTTAACCTATACAATGAGGCCAAACCCATTAACCAAAAAATTTGCATATCCGATGGGATTAGCAGTTGGTGATTATAATAATGATGGTTTGGTGGATTTTATGTTTTCTAATACAGGAAGCACACTACCAAGAGCTTTAGCAAAAGGTGATATAAAAGACGCATCTTTATTTAATGAAAAATGGATTCTATTTAGAAATGATGGGAACTTTAAGTTTACAGATACTGCTGCAGAAGTGAAAATTGCAGATTACGAATTTTCTTGGGGTTGTACTTTTGCTGACATGAACAATGATGGTTTGCAAGATTTAATGGTAGCCGAGAATTATGTGGACTTAGCACCAAATAAATTGTTTCGATTAAAAAGTAGGTTCTTAGTTCAAAAAGAAGACGGAACTTTTGCACCAACCGAAGAAAAAAGTGGTGTTGTAAATAAATATTTTGCAATTACTTCATTGGTAAGCGATTTTAATAAAGATGGTTATTTAGATATGATTTGGGTAAATATAAACACACCATCACTAGCGTATATTAATAAAGGAGGAACTAACAACTATTTGCAAGTAGATTTAGGAGAATCGGTAAATGTACAAGGGGCAAAGGTAGCAGTTACAACACCCACAAAAACACTAACGGAATGGTTAGTAACTGGAGAAGGTTTAGCCAGTGATCAAACCGCATTGCTTCAATTTGGATTAGGCGAAGAATCTAAAGTTTCAAACATTAAAATCTGGTTAGCAAACGATAAAGAAATAAACATAGATAATCCAAAAATCAATACTATTATTGATTTAAAAGCAGAAGTTGAGAAATACAAAGTGGTTGTGAAAACTTCTGAAGAAAGCGACCAACAAAAGTAAAAGTTATAACTGCAATATTTCTAAAAATTAAAAAATACGAGCACTTTAAGGTACGGTTTTTTGTGCAAAAAATGTATAAAATGTCATCTAAAGTAACTATTGAATATTTAAACTTTTTCTGAAAGGTAGAAATATCTAACTTGCCTATTAATATAACTAGTAATGACTTCGAACAGTGTTTATACTATTTTGAAGATGGGAATTCTTTTTACTAAAAAAAGTAATATATAAATTTAAAAACTAATGCAAAAAAAAATCACATATTATAGCATTCTTATTATCCTAATTATAGGATTATTTGGTGCTGGAGGATTAGTAATTGAAGAATTTAAAACAGGAGAAGGTTGTCCCAAAATAATGCACATACCCATGTGTCTCGTTATTCTAATCTGTTTTATTATTCCACTTATTGCGCATCTCTTAAAAAAATGGAATGTGTTGTATTTTTTATTTACAGGATTAGCAGGTAGCATCGCTTTAGTTGCTTCGATTATGCAATTTACAGGACATGCTGAATGCCCCAAAACGGCTTCGGGTACACCGATGTGTTATTACTCTTTACTACTTTTTTCATCACTAATATTATTAAAATTTATTGACCAAAAACTAAATAAAGTCAACTTATGAAGTCAACTAAATTTAGAATCACGCTAGCTATCATCGTATTATTGTTGATAATCCAAGAAAGCTTTAGTCAAAACATTGAGAAATCAATTTATTTAATTGGTAATACAGGTACAATAGATAATCCGGAAGTATTATCAGAAATCATTAATGATTCTAAAAAAGCAGAAAACCCAATGTTACTATTCTTAGGTAACTCGGTAAATACTGATAATCCAAGCAAAGATTTTAAGAACAGTATTACTCCACAACTTGATAAATTATCTTCATTTGCTAGTAAGACATTTTTTATACCAGGGAAAACCGAATGGTCAATTAATGGGCATAAAGGGGTTCAGTCTGTAGAAGACTATATTCAAAAAAATAGTGCTTCAAAATTTTACCCAGACGATGGCGAAGCAATAAAACATAAGAATATTTCAGAAAACATTGTCCTTATTACGGTAGATACTCAATGGTTTTTAGAAGATTGGAACAAGGATACTTATATAAATGACAATAGTGAAATTAAAAATAGAACTTTATTCTTTTTAGAGTTTGAAAATAGAATTAAGAAAGATCGTGGTAAGATAATTCTTGTAGCATTGCATCAAACAGTCCAGGCGCATCATTATGGATTAATGGCTTAAATTCCTTTACCGCTAATATTGGATATTATGGAAGTACCGATGGCGGACAAATAGTTTTCGTATTAGGCTTTGCTTTTTAAAAACATCATTGCAAAAAATTAATAATCAAAAATTTTAAATATTTATGAAGAAACCAATCATAATTGCTCAAGTTAGCAAATTAGAAAACAAAAAACCAGAACATGCTCTTGTAAATGGTCTCGATTTGGTTATTGTAAAATTTGATGATGATATTTCGGTACTGTATGGAAGATGCTTACATAGAGGCGCATTAATGGCCGATGGACATGTTAAAGGGCATAATCTTATTTGCGGAGTTCATGGTTGGGATTACAGAGTAGACTCAGGTGTTTCAGAATATAATAACAAAGAAGTACTACATAAGTTTTCCACGAAAATTGAAGGCGATGATTTAATAATAGATGCATTCGAAATTGATGCTTATTTAGTTAACAGCCCACAACCATTTAACCGCGACAAATACTTAGGTGCTTATGCAGACACACATCCTGAAGATACAGAGCCTTATACTGGTTATATAAAAAAATTAGCGCAAAATGGATTAAAAAACATAGGACATCACGGGTTTTCTGCTTCAATGGGAGTCGACCGAAACACCTTACCTAAATGGAATGACATTCAATTTTTACCAGCGCAATTAGCATCAAGACCTTTATTAGACCACGAAGATGTAGCAACTAAAGTGATTATTGGTCTTAATGCTAAAAAACCATTAGAATTAGATATGCCACTTTTTGTAAGTGATATGAGTTTTGGAGCTTTATCTCGTGAAGCCAAAATAGCTTTATCAAAAGGCGCACAATTAGCAGGTACAGGAATTTGTTCTGGCGAAGGTGGCATGCTACCAGAAGAACAAGCGAATAACTCAAAATATTTTTATGAATTAGCTTCTGCTCAATTTGGTTTCTCTTGGGACAAATTAGACAATGTACAAGCCTTTCATTTTAAAGGAGGTCAAGGTGCAAAAACTGGAACTGGCGGACATTTACCTGGCAATAAAGTAAGTAAAGAAATTGCTGAGGTTAGAGGATTAAAAGAAGGAGAAACAGCTATTTCACCAGCAGCAAACCCAAACTTTCATACCGTTGAAGACTTTAGAGTATTCGCTGACAAAGTACGTGAGAGAACAGGAGGGATTCCAATCGGTTTTAAAATTGCAGCAAGCCATATAGAAAAAGACATCCAATTTGCTCTTGATGTTGGTGTAGATTACATCATTCTTGATGGTCGTGGCGGAGGAACAGGTTCCGCACCTACTATTTTAAGAGATCATATTAATGTACCAACCATTCCTGCTTTAGCAAGAGCAAGAAAATATATGGACAAAGTTGGAGCTACCAATATAACTTTAGTTATTACAGGAGGTTTAAGAGTTGCAGAAGATTTTGCAAAAGCTATGATGCTTGGAGCCGACGCTATTGCAGTTTCTAATTCTGCATTACAAGCTATTGGTTGTTTAGGAATGCGCGCTTGTGGAAGTAACAACTGTCCTGTAGGAATCGCTACTCAAAAAGAATCATTACGTAATAGATTAATTATAGACTCTTCGGCAAAGCAATTGCAAAATTTCTTTGAAGCAACAAACGATTTAATTAAAGTCGTTGCAAGATCTTGTGGATATGATGATGTTACCAAATTTAATCCTGATGACCTTTCAACGTTTGATAGAGATATGCATTATTTAACAGGAATTAATTACGCAGGTATTTAAAAGAAAGTCTTTTTGAATTATATAATTTGTAATTATGATTATATGATAACGACAAAGAATGAAACCTTTTTAAGAAAAAATAATTTAAAATTAAAAACACGAAAAATGAATTTATCAAAACAAGAAACCGAAATTTTAGGAAAAGTTAATGAAGTGTTGGATTTATTAGCTAAAGGTCAGTTTATTAAGGCAATGACTGAGTATTTAGCAGATGGCGTTCAGCTTTTTGAAGGTAATAATCCACCTAAAGTTGGAAAAGAACTGTGTCTCGTTGAAGAAGAAAAATTATTAAGCACTGTAGTTGAGTTTGGCGGTTATAATGTAATTAGTGGACCGGCTGTAAAAGGAGATACTACGTTTTATGAAGCTGTAATGGAGTTTAAAACTAATGATGGTACTGCTCATAAATTTGAGCAAGCAGTTCGCTCACAATGGAAAGATGGTAAAATAATTAACGAGCGTTATTACCACGCATAATCATCTCTATTTAATACTAATTTAAATTTACTATTTCTGAACAAAATATTGTTCAAAGAGTAGCTATCCTTTTTACAAGCAATAATCACTTAAATAGAATTGCTTGTAAAAAGAATCGTTACTAGTAACCTATGTTGGATTATTAATCAATTATAGTTTACGAACTTAATAAAATAATAAAGATGAATAGAATAGATTTATATGGTGCAGATTGGTGTCCAGATTGTCAAAGAGCCAAAGCATATTTAAAAAACAACGGAATTGATTTCAATTTCATTGATGTCGATTTAGATAAAGAAGCAACAGCACGTGTAGAAAGCATTAATAATGGTAAGCGTATTATCCCAACCATTATTATTAATGAAAAACCATATACTAATCCAGATAATGGTGTATTGGCAGACGTACTAGGTATCAATTCTCAAGGAAGAGTTATTTTATACGGAGCAGATTGGTGTCCAGATTGCCAGCGCGCAAAAAGTTACCTACAAGACAATCATATCAACTTTCAATATATAGAAGTAGATAAATATACTTGGGCAGCCCAAAAAATAGAAGAAATCAATAATGGAAAACGTATTATCCCTACTATTTTTATTGGCGATAAAAGTTACACCAACCCTGATAATGCTATTTTAAAGAATCTTTTAAACATTGGGAAAGAAGCTGAGAAAACAATTTATGATTCGATTGTTGTTGGAGCTGGTGCTGCTGGACTCACCGCATCAATTTATATTCAACGTGACCGATTTAGTTCTTTAATTCTTGAAAAAAAGAATATAGGAGGTAATGCATTTTTAACTCAAAAGATTGAAAACTATCCTGGCTTTACAGATATTTCTGGTCCAAAATTAATGCAACGAATGGCAGAACAAGCCAAAGTATATGGAGCAAAGATTGAAACGGGAGTGAATGTAAAGTCAATTCAAAAAAACGGAAACTTATTTCAGATAGATACCAATATGGGTGAATACCAAAGTAAATCTGTGGTATTGGCTTTAGGTTCTACTTACCGAAAATTGGGTATTACTAATGAAGAAGATTTAATAGGTGCTGGCATCCATTTTTGTGCGACTTGTGATGGAGCATTCTATAGAGATAAAGAGATTCTTGTAATTGGAGGGGGAAACAGTGCTTTAGAAGAAGGTATCTTTCTATCAAGTTTCTGTAAAAAAGTAACGATTGTAAATCGTGGTGCAGTATTTTCAGCTTCAGAAACATATACCGAAAAACTATTATCTATAAATAATATTGAAACATATCTTAACAAAGAATCTTTAACATTTACCAAAGATGAAAATAACAATTTTAGAGGTTTAGAAATAAAAGATAAAATTACTGGAGAAACCGAAGAGTTAACCGCAGATGGAGCTTTCATCTTTATAGGATTAATTCCAAATACAACTATTGTAAAAGATATTATTACATTAAATGAAAGCGGTTTTATTACTACAACAGGGTTAGGAGAAACCAATGTAAAAGGGATATTTGCAGCAGGAGATTGTAGAGAAGGTGCTATTGCTCAAGTTGCAGCTGCGACAGGCGAAGGCGTATTAGCTAGTTATGGTGTTAGAAATCATTTTAAATAAGAATATGGAAAACTACTGGTATTTACCAATTACAATAGTTCCTGGTTTAGGCTTGCTCATTCTTTCTACCTCTAACCTAATGGTAACTTTGAGTAATGAAATAAGCGCAATGATTGAATACTCTCAAGAGAAAACAATCATCACTCGAAAATTAACACAATTGAAGCTGCTTAATATGGCAATGGTATTTTTCTATGTTGCTGTAGCACTCTTACTAATTTCTGCGGTAATCAACGGTTTATATACTACAAAAAAATGTCATTATATATAAGCGTTTTGGCAATTATTTTGGCACTCATAGGACTTTTATTCTTGGTTATTTATTCATTTAGAGCCGTAACAATATGTCAAAATCAATTTAAAATAAGGTAGATTAAGTCTAAAATAATATGAAGAAAACAACAAAATGGTACAAGGTACTCAACAATAAAAAAACATTACCAGAAGGTAGGGTTCAAACAGTTACTGCTGGTCATCAAGGTATTTGTTTAACACATTATGATGGTAAATTTTCCGCTTTAGATAATAGATGCCCACACCAAGGTGGTCCTTTAGGCGAAGGCTCTATTGAAAACGGAATGTTGCGTTGCCCTTGGCACGGCTGGGATTTTCACCCTTGTACAGGTTTGCCTCCTGGAGGTTTTGACGATGGCGTAAATACCTTTGAAGTAAAAGAAGAAGGAGATGAAATTTTTGTCGGTATTGAAGCTGAAGAAACACATCAAGATACCATATCTGATGTGATGATGCAAACCATGGTAAATTGGGGTGTAGATATTGGCTTTGGTATGGTTGGACATTCAAATTTAGGTGTTGCAGATGCGATGAGGCGTTTAGAAGAACAAGGTAAATTTCAATTTTTTGGTATTCGTCACGAAGGTGCTGCGGCATTTGCCACTTCAGCCTATGGAAAGCTAACAGGAAAACCTGCCGTATGTTTTGGTATTGCTGGTCCAGGTTCTACCAATATGTTTACAGGAATGTGGGATGCTAAAGTAGACCGTTCACCCATGTTAACCCTTTCAGGTCAAGTAAATACCCAAGTAATGGGAACAGGCGCGTTTCAAGAAGTAGATTTAGTAGGTGCTTTTCAAACTGTTGCCAACTTTAACCACTCTGTACAACAAAACTCAAAGCATAGTGAGTTAATGAGCTTGGCTATAAAAAGTGCTTTATTAAATAGAGATGTATCACATATAACGTTTCCTGATGAAGTGGCTTTTATGCCTAAACCAGTAGGAGAAGAGGCACAAACACCAGAAGGTAGAATTACACCGATGAATATTTCGCCACCAAGACAAATGGTTGTAAAAGCAGTAGACATGTTAGAACGCTCTAAAATGCCTGCTATTATTGTTGGTCACGGTGCACGCTTTCATATGAAAGCGATTACTGCATTTGCAGAAAAATTAAACTGTCCTGTAATTACTACGTTTAAGGCAAAAGGACAAATTTCTGACCACCATGATTTAGGCTGTGGTGTATTGGGAAGGAGCGGAACACCAATTGCTTCTTGGTTTATGAACGAAAGCGATTTGCTGATTGTATTTGGAGCGTCGTTCTCTAATCATACAGGTATTACACCTAAAAAACCAATCATTCAAGTAGATTATGACCCTACAGCTTTAAGCAAGTTTCATAAAGTAGATGTAGCACTTTGGGGAGAGGTTTCTGAAACCTTATCTATTATAGAAGAACAAACTAAAGAAAAACTTAATACCGTAGACAGACGTCCAGAAATTGCAGAACGATGGGCAATTTGGAGAGGAGAAAAAGCAAGTCGATTAAAAGACGAAAGTGAGATTGGTTTAAGTTCCATTGTAGTTTTTGAGGCAATGAATAAAGTAGTTCCTGATAATGCTGTTATTGCTGTAGATGTTGGAAACAATACCTATTCTTTCGGGCGTTATTTTGAACCTAAAAATCAATCTGTTTTAATGTCAGGATATTTAGGGTCAATAGGTTTTTCATTACCAGCAGCAATGGGAGCTTGGGCTGCACAAGGCAAAGACAGGCCTATTTGGTCAGTTTCTGGCGATGGTGGTTTTGGACAATATATAGGCGAAATGATGACACTTGTAAAGTATAATATGAACATCAAGCATGTCCTTTTAAATAACTCGGAAATTGGGAAAATTTCTAAAGAACAGAAAGCCGCTGAATTAGATGTTTGGAAAACCTCTTTGCATAATGTAAATTTTGCCAAATATGCAGAAAATTGTGGTGCCTTAGGAATTAGAGTTACTAAAAAAGAAGAATTAATTCCTGCTTTAGAAAAGCTTAAGGCTCATAATGGGCCAGCATTATTAGAAATAATTACAGATGTAAACTTAATTTAATACTAAATAAAATGTTGCAAAATTTAAAAAATGGCGTTGCTGCACAAGGATTTGATGTAGTATCGTTCTTTAACGGAAGCCCTAAAAAAGGAAACGAAGCGTATGCTTCAAATTACACTGGTGCAAAATATCTTTTTGTATCACTAGAAGACAAAGAAAAGTTTGAAAAGTCTCCTGAATCCTATGCACCAGAATATGGCGGTTTCTGTGCAATAGCTATGTCAGAAGATAAAGAAGTGATTCCAAACCCTAAAAGTTGGGAAGTTCGTGACGGAAAATTATATTTTTTCACTAGAATGCTTTTCGGAATTATTGATGCAAAAAGACAATGGGTAAAAAAACCTGAAGACTTAAGAACATTAGCAGACGTAGCTTGGCAAAAAATGAATGTATAATGGCTCAACACGATTTTAATAAGGAGTCCTTAGACCTTCATCGGAAACATAAAGGAAAGATTGAAATAATGTCTAAAATTGAAGTCAATACTTCAGATGACCTTTCAAGAGTATATTCTCCTGGAGTTGCTGCGCCTTGCCTAGCTATTGCGGAGGACATTAATAGCGCCTATGACCTTACTATAAAAGGGAACACCATTGCTGTGGTTTCAGATGGAACTGCAGTGCTAGGTTTAGGTAATATTGGTCCTGAAGCAGCTATTCCTGTAATGGAAGGCAAAGCTATGCTTTTTAAAAAATTTGCTAATGTTGATGCTTTTCCCATTTGCTTAAATACAACAGTATCTTCAGAAATTATTGAAACTGTTAAACGCATTGCCCCAGTATTTGGAGGTATCAATCTTGAAGATATTTCTGCTCCTCGTAGTTTTGAAATTGAAAGTGCTTTGCAAGATATAGGAATTCCTGTATTTCATGACGATCAACACGGAACAGCTATTGTTGCACTTGCAGGTATATTAAATAGTTGTAAGGTCTTAGGTAAAAATATTTCAGATTTAAAAATTGTAATAAATGGAGCTGGAGCAGCGGGTATTGCTATTTCACGATTACTACGTTGTATTAGTATAGATCCAAATGTTTGTATTCCTGTAAAACAAATATTAGTCTGTGATAGTAAAGGAATAATTCATAAAAACAGAGCAGATTTGAATCCTGTAAAAATTGAATTATTAAATTATTCAAATCCAGAAAATATTGAAGGCCCTCTAAAAGACGCCATTAAGGGTACAGATGTTTTTATTGGTGTAAGTGTTGCTAATATTTTAACAGCAGAGGATATTAAAACAATGGCTAAAGACCCAGTAATTTTTGCATTGGCAAATCCCAACCCAGAAATTATGCCAGAAGAAGCGTTAAAAGGTGGTGCTGCTATTATTGCCACTGGACGAAGTGACTACCCTAATCAAGTAAATAACGTGCTTGCTTTCCCCGGTATTTTTCGAGGCGCATTAGATTGTAGAGCTAAACGTATTACCCCAAAAATGAAAATAGCTGCAGCTCATGCAATTGCAGATTGTGTGATGCAACCTAACAAGGAATATATTATCCCAAAAAGTTTGAATAAGGAAATTGCATCAAAAGTTGCAGAGGCGGTTACAAAGGCTTATAAAGATTATCAGTAAAAAATATTCTGTTTTTTGAATGATTAAAAAAGTGAGGAAAATATTAGAAAATTATAAATACTTAATTGCACTTTTAAGTGTCTTTAATTTTCTATTAACACCTGTTCATATTGCAATGAGTGGTTTTAGTCCAGCTTATATTATAGTTATAAATTATACGCTGGTTATTTTAAGTAGCGCACTAATTGCCTCGATAAAAAGGGCAAAACTTATTACATACATTCTTGGCTTTTTAACGCTTTTGGCAATTTGGTTAGAATTTTCTGATGCCAATTCCAACTCTATTTTAATTTGTAGGTTGTTACTTTCTTTTTTATTGTTTGCTTTCTTTTGTATAATCTTAATTAGGCAGTTACTAAAAATTAAAGAGATTAACCTCCAGTTTATTTTAGGACCTATTTTGGGTTTTCTTTATTTTGGTATTATTGGAGGTGTCCTTTTTGAGTCTATTTATTTTTTAGATGCAAATTCATTTCAAGAAGGCTACTCTGGATACAGTTTTTACTATTTCAGCTTTATTAGTATTACCTCTGTAGGTTATGGCGATATAACGCCATTAACAGCACCAGCACAGTCATTAACACTTATTATGAACATTATAGGACAATTTTATTTGGCAATTGTTATTGGTGTTTTTGTAGGCAAATATATTAACGTAAAATCTAAATAATTATGTTCGAATCTTTTAGTATTATATTCACAATCGCAGCACTTTTTAATTATATCAATTACAAGTGGTTAAAATTGCCAACGACTATTGGGTTAATGATTTTAAGTTTAATCTTAATTATTCCAATTACATTAAGTAAAACAGCATTTCCATGGTTTTATACATTCTTTTGTGACATTATCATTAACGCTGATTTTAAAACCCTGTTACTTGATGGTATTCTAAGTTTTTTATTGTTCGCAGGAGCATTGCATGTTAACCTCGGAGCACTAGCAAAAGAAAAAAAATCAATTTTATTATTTGCAACTTTAGGTGTACTCATATCTACATTTTTAGTTGGTGGCTTAATCTTTTTTGGAGCACAACTTATTGGTTTAGAATTACCTTTTCTACACGCTCTATTATTTGGGGCATTAATTTCGCCTACCGATCCAATAGCGGTTATAGCCATATTGAAAAAGGCGAATATTGCTAAAAGCCTCGGCATTAAGATTGAAGGCGAATCGTTGTTTAATGATGGTATTGGTGTTGTTGTTTTTTCTGGAATATTATTAATTGCTACTGCAACAGGAGAACACAGTACAGCAGAGATAGGAGCAGAGATAGGAACACTATTTCTAGAAGAAGCCGTAGGCGGATTACTTTATGGATTGGCGATTGGTTTTCTAGGATTAAAATATATTCAATCTTTAAAAGAAAATCCACAACTAGCTGTAATGATTACCCTTGCTATAGTTATGGGGGGAACAGCTGGTGCATTTATGTTACATATATCAGCACCATTAGCGATGGTCGTTGCGGGATTATTAATAGGAAACAAAGTACACGTAAATGAAGATAAAAATCCTGTACAAAAAGCAATCAATTCCTTTTGGGAAATTTTAGATGATGTTTTTAATGGTATTTTATTTGTACTCATTGGTCTCGCCATTCACTTACTCGATTTTAATATGAGTTATATTTTATTGGGAATTCTTGCAATTTTAATTGTACTTTTAGCAAGATTTATCTCTGTATTTTTGCCATATTCATTATTAAAACACGAAGAAAAAAAACCTATTAAAACGATTGCTATTTTAACTTGGGGAGGATTACGTGGTGGTATTTCCATTGCATTAGCATTAAGTTTGAGTAAAGAACTTTCAGGAGATTTAATACTTCATATAACTTATATTATTGTATTATTTTCAATTATTGTACAAGGGTTAAGTATAGGAAGTTTTGTTAAAAAAATATACAAATAGACGATGCAAAAAAAATGAAAAACTTAAAGCTCTTATATTTTATAATTACTGTATTTATTACAAACTTCAATTTTGCACAATTAAGCGATCTTGCAAAAATTGATTATACTTATATTTCGTCAAATGTGTCAGATATTGGTTATTCACGATTTAGAGGGTTAATGAAAAGGAGGTAACCAGAATTGGCTCTGACCACGTTTGTGTAATAAATGGGAAACACCTCAATTTTATTGCCGTAACTAAAGATGGTGAACTAGATCAATTAATATATGGTGAGTTTACAACAAATCTGTTGCCAGTAGACGAGATGTATCAATTTTTTATTATAACTCCTTTAATTCATAATACGTGTAAGCTAGATTTAGAAATATACTTTAAGGCTAAATCTCCCATAAAGAAAATGATGATTTTCTTATTTATTAAAAGAATGTTCCGAAAAAACACGACTATTGGTTTGGAAAAACTATTACAATTTGTAAAGAAAAATTAATTGGTATAGCTTGTAAATAAATTTTTAGATCTTCTACATCAACAAAACAAATGTGTAGCATAAGAGGCATAGAGTAATTTTCTATTTAACATAATATAAATTATAGTACAAAACGATATGAGTTTTTATATAAGGGTATTTAGTCGTTATCAAGTTCATCAATCAACTGAAAAACTAAAATTAAACAAATTATGGAAAAACTATTACAAGAAAAATAGTACTATTGTAAAGCAAGAACAGGACGTAAATCAAACTGTAAACTTATTACAGGATTAATTATTAAAACTGTAAACTTATTTTAGGACGAGACATAATACTGCTTTGGAGATTTTTACACTTCTATCCTTTTCTAAATTGACCGTTTGTAAATACAATTCGTGATAATTACCCGTATTGGTCTTGATTATAAAATCTACTCCCTCTCTCCCACTTTCATTTTGGAATACTTCTAGCCGAGCTTTCATTAATTCAAGCTTGGTAAAATGCTGTGCATATTTACGGAGTGTTTGCATTAATTCTATTTCTTCTTTTTAAGCTTTTTAGTTGTAGTATCAATTTGCTCAATGAAGTCTTTTTCTATGTTAGACAATTCATTTTTAATTTGCTCTTTGTATTTACCGTATTCTGTATGTGCTTTATCTAATGCTTTTTGATGACTGACTTTACCTGCGTTTTCCAAAATGTTATTTCCAGTCATTGTTAAAAAATCATCTAAACGACCAGACCAATCATTCATATACATTGCCTTACGGCTTAATGCTTGTAATTCAGCTACTTCTAAATATGCTGTTACCATTCTGTTTAAAATGTCTAATTCATCTTGCTGCAAATAGTTTTTGGCTATTTCGGTTTCTTTTTTTGTCGGCTTATCTCCTTTAAAATTCGTTAAGCCTAAAAATGGTTGATTTGCATTTGCTCTTTGATAAACAATTTCTGCTGCGGTACTTCCGTGAGCTGCCCAGTGCATTTTGTTTTGAATGGTTTTAAAAAACAGTAATGATATTTCTGCTTTTTTGTCATAATCTACACTTGTGGCATAGATGTCTAATACTTTTCGCCAAAATACTTTTTCTGACGAGCGTATATCTCTAATCCGAGCAAGTAACTCATCAAAATAATTACCTCCTCCTGCTTCTTTTAGCAAATCATCATTCATTGTAAAGCCTTTTACAATGTACTCTCGTAAACGAGCAGTAGCCCATTGTCTGAACTTTGTTCCTTGAATACTTTTTACCCGATAACCAACTGATATGATAACATCTAAATTGTAGTAATTGGTAGGCTTAGTAGAAAAATCGGAATTTCCGATTTTTCTCATAGAATCATCTTTTTCAAGTTCTCCTTCTTTATAAATATTGAGAATATGTTCATTAATGGTAGAACGTGATTTTTGAAATAACTCGCTCATTTGCTCAATGGTTAACCACACCGTTTCGTTTTCTAAACGTGCTTGGACTTTGGTTTGACCATCTTCAGTTTGGTATAATAATATTTCTGATTTTTCCATTTTAAATCTATTCTAACTCTAATTGATTTTCTTCGTTCTCATCCTCATCTGCACCAGGCAACTCTAACGCTTTTACTGACTGTACAGCATTCCCTGCAATGCCTCTAATTGAACCATACATATCAATTGTATTGGTAATTACTTTTTCAATTTGTTTGTCTCTTTGTTTCCAAATCCGTTGCATAGAACGTTTTTCACTTTCTAAATCAGATTTCATTTGTGTAAAGCCCTCAACAATTGCTTCTACTTGCATTCTAAAGGTATTTCCTGTAAGAAAAGTATAGAGCATTTCCATTTTGTCCCCTTTGTTTTCTTGAGAACTGATTGCTGTACTCAACTGTACAATAGATTCTCTTAATACAGCACAAAGACCTTTAAACTCTTCGTAGTTACAGATCCAAATCCCATCTTTTAAGCCCATTCTATCCATATCAGAAGGCATTACTTCTGTAACCAACACTCCAATAGTTGCTCCTTTATCTCTAATGTCTGCTTTGAATTTTTCTATCCAACTTGGCTGAAAGTCTTTAGTTCGTTTACTCTCATAATAAATTGTACCACAATTTTGAGTTGAACGAGTATTTACATGTTGTAAACAATCTCCACCTCTTGCTCCCTTTTTTATTTCTTCTATTGTATCTAATGGAAATTGAACAGCCAACCATTCTTCAATTGCTAACTCCTGCACTTCGCCTTGCATTTGCATAGAACCTTGTTCTTGCTTACGTTTCATTTCTTCGGTTAGCTTCTTTTGGTCTTCTAACTGCTTTTGCATTTCTTTAAAACGCAACTCGTTCTTTTCCTCTTCCGATTTTCTAATTTTCTCTTTCTCGGTAGTTAATGTTTCGTTTAATTTTTTCTGAGCATCCGCTTCAGCAGCTTCTTTTAATTCTCCTTTCTCACGTTTTAGTTTTTCAATTTCAGCTTTAGAACGATTTAGCTCTTTTACTTGCTCAGACTTTTCGTTTAACTCCTTTTGTAAAGCTTCAAACTGCTCAGATTGCTCCTCTTTTAACTTTGATTTTAACTTTTCCTCAATAGCTTTCTTTTCTTCTTTAAGCTGAGATTCTAAACGTTCTTGAAATAATTCGTTTTCTTGTTTCTTCTTTTGCTCAAAAGCCAATTTATCTTGTTTTAGTTTTTCCTGTTCTGCCTCATATTTCTTTTTATCCTCAGCTATTTGAGATTGATATTTTTGTTTTATCTCATCCTCTAATTGGTGCGAAAGAATATCTTGTACATCTATATCTGTTCCGCAATTCGGACATTTAATTTGAGATTGATTTTCCATTCTATTTCTTTATTTTTTTAATCGCTTTATCAAAGTCATTGTCTTTTGTACTAGCCTCTATTAATCTCGCTTTATTGTATTGCTCGTATTTCTCAATTGACAAATTATCAGCTATTTCTTTTGTTACACTACCTGCATTTGTTAATATTTCCTGATTATTAAACTGTAAAAATGAATCCAATTTTTCTCGCCAATCTTTTGTAAACATTTGTCGATGATTCATAGCTTGTAATTCTGCATAATCGAGATACATTGTTACTATTCTATTTAAAAACATCCAACTCTTCTTTATTTAAGTAATTTTTAGAGATGGTAACATCTCCTTTTCTAACTTTACTTCCTTTCCAAGTAGTAAGCCCCATATTGGCTTTTGAGGTATCACTCCTTTCCTGAATAATTTCGGCAGCAGTATTCCCTGAAGCTGCAAACAATAGTTTGTTTTGTACTATTTTAAAAAACTCAGTGGTTTCTTCTGCTTTTGGATTGTAATCTATTGCCAACGTGTAGATGTCTGTAATTTTTCGGTAAAAACGTTTTTCACTCGAACGGATGTCTCTAATCTCTTCGAGTAACTCATCAAAATAATCCTTACCAAAAGGATTGTCAGGATTTTTTAGTTTTTCATTATCCAATACAAAACCTTTAACAATCAATTCTTTTAGTTGCTTCGTTGCCCAAATACGAAAATGAGTACCTCTAATGGAATTTACCCGATAACCAACAGAAATTATCATATCGAGATTGTAAAAATCTAAATCTCTACTTACATTTCTGCTTCCTTCTGTTTGAACTGTTGCAATTTTTGCAACAGTTGCTTTTTCTTGTAATTCCCCTGTTTCAAAAATATTTTTAATGTGTCTCGAAATTCCACTTTTATCAATATCAAAAAGTACTGCTAGTTGATTAATGGTTAACCAAATGGTTTCATCTTTTAATAAAACATCTACTTTTACAGCTCCCTCACTAGAAGTGTATAATAAAAAATTATTGGGTTTGTTTATTTCTGTACTCATGTTTCTTATTCTATTGATTTACCACAATTGGGGCATTTTATTTGGGTTTCATTTTTCATTATATTTCTATTTGCTCAATGCTTAACCAAACAGTTTCGTTTTCTAAACGAGTTTGAACTTTGGTTTGACCATCTTCAGTTTGGTATATTAGTATTTCTGTATTCATTTATTTCTCATTAATTCAAGCTTGGTAAAGTGTTGGGCGTATTTAACGAGTTTATCCATTAATAATAAAAATTGAATTAATCTATTTCTGAGTATTTATTCCTCCTTTTCTTAAATGCAGTTGTTCCACCTTCTAATATTTCACATATTTTACTATTAATCTTTGGATTCTCTAAAGAACCAGAAATATAAGAAATCTTTCCCTCGACATTATTTGCAACTATTACTTGGTCACTATCTGAATTTACAACAATATTAGCATTATGTGTTACCAGTATGATTTGTCTATATTTTCTTATCCTTTTAAGAAGCATAACTAATTCTTTCGTTATGAACATATTATCAAGTTCATCTTCAGGTTGGTCAATGATTAAAGGAGTATTAAAAAGACCCGTTGCAAACTTGATTCTCAAATGTAGAGTTCCTTTTTCTCCTCCTGACAGTTTATCCAAAGTTTTTTCCTTATAGTAGACGACAGGGATTACTTTTAAATAATTCATTCTATTCTTATTTGAAAGAAAATATTCTAAAAAACTATCATAATAATAGTCGTTTTTATCTTTAAATTCTTTCAATAATTTATTTTTAATAAAGTTATAAAATGTATCAAAATCTTTAATTTTAAAATGATTTTCTACTTCTCCAACAGAGTTTTTAGACCTCCATTTTGTTCCATTTATTTGTTCTCTTAACCCTTTGTAAAATTTAGTTTTATTAAAAAGAATTTCGCCCTTAATAGCTATACCACAAGAACTTATTAAATCTGAAAATATCTGCTTTTTTTCTTGAGTATTAAATTTTGAAGATTCAAAATTTTTCCATTTCTGGTCTATTTCTATTGACTGAATATTATATTCTTCTTTAATTTCCTTAATATGGTTAAGTAATTGTTTCTTTTCATTAAAAGCACCTATAATTCTATCTTTATGAGCTTGTAATTGAGTTTCAAGAGATGATTTTTTTATTTGGTATGATTCTGAATCTTGTAATAAACTTTCTATATCTCCTTTGTAAAAAGACCTTATTGCTTGGCTAATACTAAAATTATTCTTTTTAGATTTATTTATTGTTGCAGTGTAGAATCTTTCTCTACTTTTTAAGTCATTTAATAAATTAGTAAATTCAATATTACGGATTGGTCTTTTTAACTTCTTATTTTTATCAGTATAAGTTTCTTCAAATGAATTTAACACACTTTTAAGATGGTCTATTTTTTCAATCTCAGACAAGTTTTCCTGAACTTTTGAAAGATTATTTGTGTAATTTTCTAATTTAGATTTTGTTTTGGCTGTAGATAGATTCTCTAAAAGTTCATTAATATTTTTCAATTCCTCATTTATTCTACCTTTAGAATTGATATAAATATTTTTATCGTTTTTCTCCAACAACCAATTTTTAAAACCTAAAATAAATTTTAGAGAATCTATTATTTTTGTTTCTAATTGCGGACTAAAACTAACTTCTTCAATTCCCAAAAGTTTAAATAAATGCTCTTTTAATTTTTCAGGAGTTTCAGGGTTTGTAACTTGTTTTAGCTCATTTTGAGGTACATATAAATAATCAAGATTCTCATCCAATGTATTAGCTGAATATCTTATTTTCTCATTCGATAAACTTGATTTGACATAATTGATTTTAAAATCATTATTTGATTTAAAGCTTTGTTTAGTACTTTTCTTGAATATAGCTGATAAATAATCTATCAACATACTTTTTCCTTCTCCCCTTCCCCCAATTATGCTAACTAATCCTTGATTTAAGGGAATTTCATATTTAGTAAACTTTAAATCTACATCATCTTCAAACAAACTAATATCGTTCTCTATTGATATTTGTGAAAAGTATTTTTTGTCAACATCGAGATAAGGGCTTTTTTGTTCTATACAAATTTTTTCAACTGGTTCATATAAAACTTGTCGTAAGCCTTCAAATGTTGGGTCAGCTTTTATCCAAGTGTAATGTGCTTTATCATCAGGTTTAGCTATATCATTCAAGCATCTACTATCCTGTGATGTTGAAAAAATTGGCTCACTATTTAAAATAGGAGAGCCTGTTATATAGTTTAGAGTCTTTTCAGCATTTTCTTTATTATTGGATTGTAGAAAAATTCTTTTTTTAAGATTAAAAATATCCGCTAAATGCGTTCTATCAGTTTTTCCTCTTTCTTGAAATAATCCATTATTCGAATTGCAATGAGGGAATATATAAATTCCTTTTTCTTTAGTTATTTCCTTTATAACATCATTCACTGATTTTCCAGAAACAGATAGAACTCCATTGTTTTTAGGTTGGTGTACATCAATACTTGAAAGGAATGTTTTAATACCTTCAGAAAAAGTATCTTTCGAATATGGAGGGTTTTCAAAATAAACAAGCATATGAACTCCTGACGCATTTATTTCAACCCCTGCAAGTGCCTTTAAATTCGATTTTTCAGAATAATTTATAAATTCATCAATTAAATTATCGTGATGATAATTATGGTCTGCAATACCAATGACTCCAACATCTTCGTTAAAAATACTAACGTATGTAAATAAATTTCTTACATAATCAATGCATCTTGTTTTTATATCAATTTTTGTGTCATTGAAATAATCTTTACTATCGAATAAAAGTGCATTTTCCTCTCCTCCTACTTTATCAATATATTCTTGCCATTTATCTGGAAATTCTTCTTTGATTTTTACATAGTATTCTCGAAGTGATGTATACCCATCATCAACTATTGTTTGTACTTGTAAATCCCATTTCCTCCATACTGATCCCCTTGAGATATTCATATTTTTAAAATTTAATTCTGTTCAACAATTTTAATTTCTTCCTCACTCAACCCATACAATTCATAAACCATAGTATCAATTTGCTCATTCTTGTTTATTTTTAATGGTATTTGCGAATCTCCCTTGTTCATAGTTTCAAATTAAGATTGTTCTACAATTTGTATTTCTTCTTCTGTAAGATTATATAAGTCATACACCATACGGTCGATTTCAGCATCCGTTTTATCAATCTCAGTTTTTAGAGTTTGGGCTTCTGCTTTTTTGGTTTCAAAAACTTCCATCCACTCCATTTCATCCATTTTGCTAAGCTTCTCCCCTCCTACTTTTTTAATGGCTTTGTGGAGTTCTTTTATAAAATCTCCAAACTCTAACTCGTGCCATTTTTGGAGTTTCCTACTTGTTTTTTCAAGTTTAATCTGGGTTTGAATGTATTTAGTAAATGTTTTGCTTATGTTTTTGTGACTAATTAATTTGTTCGTAATTGTTTTTTCTAAATTATCACACTCTGTTTGAATTTCTATACTGGCTTCGTAAATTGGAAACTCCTTAACATATATGTTTATCCAACGAGCAGTACCTACTCCACTTGTATTTGCTATTTGTTTTAGGTAGAATTTAATTAGTTTAGAGTTAAGTAGAGTTATTAAATAACCAATAGAATAACCCTTTGGTGGTAATAAAAAGTAAGCACTATTTAATAGGTATATTTCATCTGAGCATTTACTAAACCGACCTTTATCTGTTAACTCAATCCAAACAATTTTATCTTTTTTAAAGTCATCAAAAAATGAGCAAGCTCTTAAGTTTGTCCAATGTTGCCCCTTAGCACCTCTATTTTTGAAAGAGTCTCCAAAAGAATCTAAATGATTATATATTGCAGGATAATCTTTCTGTACATCTATTCCGTTTTTTGTTAACAATAAGTATAGCGGTGGTAAATTATAATAATATTGCTCAATATCTTTACCTCTAAGCATCGGTTTTATAAGTTCAATGCTATTTTTGTCTTGTGTTATTAATTCTCGTTTTATTTCCTCTGTCACGATAAAGGCTTCATTAGAACCAGTTGCTAATCCTAATCTGATTTTTGTATCTAATTCTTCAAGGGTTGAGTTTTTCCCTTTAATTTTATTCCTTAACTTAAGTATTTCAGGTCTTATTAAATTCCAAGGTAATTCATCAAAATCAAGTTGTTGATAGTAAAACTTATTACTCTCTATGTACGACCAAAAATCAATTGCCAAATCATATTTTTTATTTACTATTAAGCACTTATGGTTTTTGTTAGAATTTTTCTGTAATGAAAGAATTGAAGAGTTTACAATAGCATCTGAAAATATCTGTGCATCTTCTACATTTATTATTTCCAATAAAGTAGAGTTATTTAATAAAATTTTTCTCAAAGGCGCTCCATATTCAGCCTTTAAAAAAGAATTAGAAGTTATAAATGATAAAACTCCATCCTTTTTTAACAGCTTAACTCCAAGTTCATAGAAGTAGCAAAACAAATCTGCAAATCCTTGATGACTTTCATAAGTTGCTGATAAATACTTCTTATTGTCAACTCTATCGTGACTCACATAAGGCGGATTCCCAATCACCACATCAAAACCACCTTTATTCTCTGCACGGAAAGCGTGGTCGTATGAGCATAAAAATTCTTCTTTTAATTTTTCAATTTCTTTACTTTTCGGAAGCTCGTGTTTTATACGGTTGTTTTGGATGTAATCTATGGTATTGCTTAGGTAGTTGTCATCTTTTATTTCGCTCTTCCCGAATTTCTGCGTCCATAGTTTCGTTTGCGTTTCTCCTCTTGTTTTCACATTATTCGCCATTGGGGCGGACAAAGGGGCATGCCCCTTTGTTACGTGATTCGCTACTTCCGTCTTTCCCGAAGCTATGTTTACTGCACGAGAACTCATTGCTTTCAGTTTCCCTACCATACTCGTTAGCTCATTTTCATCACATACCAGTAGAATATGCATGTGATCACCACATATATTATACTCGATAACATTTAGCTTATCTTTTTTTACTATTTCTGCAATCGTCTTAGTTATTAGTATTTCATCATCTTCATTTAGCCATACTGCTTTTCCCATTTTCACATGATTATCATACATTCTTTGCGAATACCTTGAATTATGGGTCGCAGTGGTAATATGCCACGCTTTTTTCTCTTTTTCTTTAAAAATATGCGGGAACTCTTTTTCCCATTTAAAAGCCTTATCTCCAGCTACTTTAGGGTCGTCAATTAAAGAGTTACCACATTTAATATTATCGCTTAAATTATTAAGTTTTCGCCTTGGTTGTGCAGTTCGTAACCATAAAGACAATCGAGCAATATCTACGGATTCTTCGTTTAGGTCAACGCCAAAAATGTTATTTTCTAATACCGTATTCTCAATGTTTGGAAACACCAAACCACCACCTAATAAATTGGTTTGCAATTCATCAATGTAACCGTGTTCTTTTATTAAAAAATCCAAGGCTTGATTTAAGAAAGCACCAGAGCCACAAGCAGGGTCAAGAATGGTGAGTTGCAACAACCATTGTCTATATTTCTCTAAAGCAGCTAATAACTTCTTTTTGGTTTCCTTTTGGCGTTTAGGGTGAAACTCCTCCTCTACTATCTTTAACTCCTCTTTCTTTTCATTACAGAGCTTTCCAACCGTATTGTCAACTATGTATTTGGTAATGTATTTTGGCGTGTAAAAAACACCGTCTTTCTTACGCTTCGTTTTCTGTTTGTCAAAATCTGTTCCTTCAATTTCAGCATTTACGCTTTCAATCTCATTGAGTGAGTTTTCAAAAATATGTCCGAGTATATTTACATCTACTTGGCTTTCAAAATCGTAATTCGAAAGGTCTTTGGTGTGTTTAAAGAGTAAATCATCACTAATAATCAAACTATCCAAAACAGCATCAGGCTTAAACAAACCACCATTGTAGGCAAATATTTCAGCACTTTTATCTGTGCCTTTTCTGCCAGTATCTAAATAATTAAAATACAACTTGTACCTATCATACAACGGAGCATAAGCATCTAAATCTTTTAACTTATCCCATTGTTCCAATATCTTTAACGTAGAATTAGGAGGCAACAAGCCTCTATCTTCTGCAAAAAAGATAAATAGAAAACGGTCAATCAGTTTTTGCGACTTCTTAAAAAGGTTATGCTTTATATTCTTGTTCGCTTTTTCAGTATCTTCAATATTCAATTCAGCACGAAATACATCGTTTTTCATATTGAGCTTTACCAAGTCTCTAAATAACTCTCTTTTAAATGTTGAGTAGTCTTTGTAAAACTTTTTGGTAATGGCTTCTTCTTCTTGTACAGAAGCTTCTTTTATCTTTAATGGAATGTTATTTAGAAGATTCTCTTGAGCTAAACACAAGTAAAGCAGTTCAAAGCGTTCTTGGTTTAAGTTAAACAAATCAAACTCTTCAAAATCAACTGCATTGTTAATGTAAAAACGAATCTTTTCAAAATTGGAAGTAATTACATACACACAACCTGTTTGGTTGGCTTTGTAGTCAAAGGCTTGTTGCCTTACTTTTTCTAAGTCTTTGGTTTTGGTGCTTTTCAGTTCAATAACGCCCAAAGCATTGCCATCTTTCAGAATTGCACCATCTGCTTTCTTTGCTCCTTTTTCGTTTTTTAACTCAGTAGTTAAATTGAATTTAGGATTTGGAGCTAAGGTATAGTCAAACACATTTACGAATAACTCAATCAAAAATCCCTCTTGAAATTGCTCTTCTTTCCGTTCTCTAATATTCTGCTGAATAGTAGGATTATGAAAGTATTTAGCAAATTTCTTATAGGCTTTCGCCACAACATCACTATCCTGTTGTTTTAGGTATTTATTGAGTACTGAGTTTTGAAATAATGCCATTTAATTTTCAACTGTTTTAAGACAAGCAATTTAAGAATTATTCACTGAAACAGATATGATTTGAAGTTATATTTATTAAGGCAAATTTGTTTTTGTTGGGCGTGTCCTAAAGGTCGGGCTATTCGCTATATCTTTCTGTGAAAAACAGAAAGGATGCCACTTCTATCCCTCACGCAGCTTCAAAATAAGTAAAGCAAAAAAATCTTTACCCATTTATTGCTAAAAGAAATCGGTATGTAAGAGTTAAAAAGTTTACTTAAAGTGAAGCGTAAATTTTCAACACTTACGCTTTAATTGAAATAAAATTCCCTCCCTAAAAGAAAAAAAAGAAATTCTTAAATCAAAGTAAAGTAATATAATGCAGGACATTATAAGACAAATGCATTGTTTTGTTTATAAGAGTGGTTTATCCATTTGATGGCTATAATATAGTATTATGTAAAATATCCTAGAAGCATTTGTTTCCATTAGTATAATTGTGCATTATTTTTTTTTCTACTCGATTCTCGTAAACTTTCCATAAGAGTTTAAATTTTATCCTGCTTCTATTGAGCATTTGAATTTTGACACTCACATAAGTCGCACCAAATTTTTCTATTTTAGGCTTAAGCCTTATCGTAGCTATTTATTCTTGAATATTATAATGCCATCATAATGGCAGAAGAATTATCAAAAAACAACTAAATTTAGTACAAAAAAAAATTGATAACAAATCTATACTTTCTCATTACACTATTTTACTTAACTCCTCTCCTACTTTTTCGCATAAAAAAAGCCCATCAAATTTTGATGGGCTTTTAATAACTTAAAGTGTATGTCCTAGATAACTTTTACGTTTACCGCATTTAATCCTTTGTTACCTTCTTGTAGTTCAAATTCAACTTGGTCACCTTCATTAATTTCGTCAATTAATCCTGAAATGTGTACAAAGTGGTCTTTTTCAACTCCTTCTTCTGTGATAAAACCGAATCCTTTAGATTGGTTGAAAAATTTTACTGTTCCTTTACTCATTGTAATGTAATTTAATTTATAATATATATTTCTTTTGCAAAGATGCGATTATTTTATGATATACAACACTTTAATTAACTTATTTTCAATTTATTATAAATCTAGTCTTAGATGTGCATTTAAATTTCATGTTTTTCTTCTAAGTTCTTTGAATCCAAAGTGTTACGTTCAAATAATTTCGACTATACTTATAACAACACTCATTATTTTTGAAAAACAGTGTGCTTGGTTTAAAAAAGTTTGAATTTTCTACAGAAAGAGAGACAGTTTTTAATGAATCTATTCCTAAAAATTTACGATAGGAAAGCGTGTAGAACGATTTTTAAGTTCAGAATTACAGCAAAACAGTAGTGTTACAGTATTATTAGAAAACGCACAAGTTCAAAACGAAAAAATAACTATTAGACAGTTTAGATTTAAAAGCAGAAAAATTACAACAAGAAGTTTGTTTTAAAGCTCAATTTTATGATATAAAGCAATTTACAGGCTGCAAATTTTATATTCCCTCAAAAATAAATTGACTGTTAGAAGTTCAAACTTAGGTAAAATGGTTGACCTACAATTTGTTTTCAGAAAAAGTTAAATCCATTACAAATGAGAAAACCTCCATTATGTTGGATTAAATTTCTAAACGGAAAAATTCAAAAGTTTTTTGTTGTTTGCTAGTCTTAAATAATGTGAATTCTAACTTTCTTCTTTTTTAATCGAGAATTATTTAATTTTTCAACCAATCTTTCCGCAATAGAAACTGGAACAGCAACAAATGTACAATCTCGTTTTAATTCTATAACGCCTAATTGGTCTTTGTTAATTTTACCTTGTTTAAAGAACAATCCTGCGATGTCTCCTTTAGATATTTTGTCTTTTCTACCCCCTGAAATAAATAATGTTTCCCAATGTCTTGGTTTACGCTCGGCTTGTATAGAAATATCTACTGAAGGTGCATTTTTTTTGATGAAGCTTGGAACACTTTCATCTTTCCATTTCAAAACATATGCAGTCCCTTTAGCATTCACACGTGCAGTTCTACCGTTTCTATGTGTAAATTCTTCTTGATGCAATGGTAATTCATAATGAATAATAAACTTCATTTCTGGAATGTCAATTCCTCTAGCAGCTAAGTCTGTAGCCACAATTACTTGATTGGTTCCATTTCTAAATTTAATTAAAGAACGTTCTCTATCCTGTTGTTCCATTCCGCCATAAAAACAACCATGAGAAATATTTTTTCTTTCTAAAAAATCACTAACACCTTGTATAGAGTTTTTTAAGTTACAAAAGATAATTCCTGGCTGATTTCCAATATGATTGAGTAAATGAAGTAAGGTATTTAATTTATTTTTTGAAGGAGATATAACTGTCTGAATGGTCAATTTAGCAGTTCTATGGCTTAAATAATTGAGTGTTGTTGGATTGCTCATTTTTACAAAATCAGGAATTTCAACACCTTGAGTTGCAGATGTTAAAATGCGTTTTTCAATATTTGGCAAATCGTTGATAATACCTGTCATATCATATTCAAAACCAACTTCTAACGACTTGTCAAACTCATCTAAAATTAAGGTTTTGATACTGTCTTTAGAAAAACGATTGTTACTGAAGTGATCTGCTATTCTTCCTGGAGTTCCAATTAAAATTGCAGGCTCATGCTTTAATTCAATTTTATCTTTACTCATGGCTCTTCCACCATACACAGCATTAACTTTATAGCCAGAACCCATATTACGGATTACTTGCTCAATTTGTATAGCCAATTCACGTGATGGAACTAAAATCAATGCTTGGATCTCTTTACATTCAGCATCTAACAATTTAATTAATGGCAATAAAAATGCTAAAGTTTTTCCTGTTCCTGTTGGAGAAAGTATAATCGTATTTGCTGTTATTCCTATTACAGAAATAGCTTCTTCTTGCATAGGATTTAATTCTTGAATATTGAATTTATTCAAGATATCTTGTTGCTCTTTTATTGGGTTTGTCATTTGACAAAAGTACTACTATAAAATTTATGTACTTACTTTAAATTAAGTTCATATTATTGAAAAGAAAATAATTAATCTTATACAATTTTTGTTTTGTATTTCTTTTTTATTAGTTTCAATAAGAGTCTTAAGTTTTATCCAATTTGAATGCGTATCCTAAAGAAAATACAACTCCACCAATATGGCTTTCTCCAAACACTTCATTGAATTGAATAGCGTTGAAACCATATGCTGCTCTTGCATCAATAAAAATTTCACTTTTATCATTAATTTTTTTGCTCATACCTAAACCTACAATTCCTCCAAAATTTACGGTACGCAAATCATCTTTAGTATTAGTATTTGCATTTAATGATTGAGCAGGTAATTGTACAAATGGCGGATTTCCACTTGGGTTTGGAACGATTGTAGGGTTTGTACCTTGAGAATCAAAATAAAATTGACTATTTCCACTAGTTATTTGTTCAGCCGACAATAAAATACCTAAATATGGTCCAACTTCCGCATAAAAACGGAAATCATTTCCCCAACCAAACTTTGTTAACACCGGAATTTCTAAATACTTCAAATCAGATTCAGAGTCATAAGTTGCATATAATGGATTGATATCAGTAATTAAAGGCATACCTATGAATGGCAAAAATTGATTTAATTGATCGCTTAATTCATTTCCTATAATTGGCTGTAATCCAACTCTTTTCCCTCCACGTTGTGTATAGTTAATTTCTGGCTGAATAGAAATTAAATCAGTAATTTCAAATTCAAAAGTCAATCCAAAATCAATACCACTTGTTGATTCATAATCTTGAGTGTAGATGTTATCATTCTTACTTGAAAGGTTTCCCAAACTATAGCCAATTTTGGCACCAATTTTAACGGGAGTTTTGTCATCATTATCTTTAATATTGCTTTCTTGAGCTTGTACATTACATATACTTATAAGAAATAAAAATAATAGTGTTTTGTATTTAATTAGGCTAATGATTTTCATTTTAATATTAAATTTTTAATTAATTTCTTGCCAAATATAATACTTTTATAAATACTCTAATAATTTTATGGGGAGCTGGTTAATTTTAACAGACTTACTTTTAAATTCATATTAAAAAACACTCATGATGTACTGCTTGGGAGTAGTTCCGTATTTCTTTTTAAAAGCAGCTATAAAATGACTTGCAGTACTATAACCAACTTGAAGACTTATTTCCGATACATTGTACTTCTTTGAAAGCAATTGCTTTCTTGCAAATTCTAGTTTATAATCAAATAAGAAATTAAATACAGATTCTCCGTAAATGTGTTTAAATCCTTCTTTAAGTTTAGATAGAGATAAGCCTATTTCGTCAGCCAATTCTTGCATAGACGGCGGTTCTGCCATATTATTAATAATAATTTGTTTGGCATTCTTTATTTTCTCTACATTGTCTTCGTTTTCTAAAAACGGGCAACCTTGTGCATCTTTGTTATTTTGCTTAAAATACAAACTCAGAACTTCATATGTTTTTCCCCTTAGATAAAGATCTTGCAGAGCATTATGTTTGTCAAAAAATTGATTAATAACCAATACTTCCGAAGGAGATAAATCCTTTTTTAGATAGTATTTTTTATCTTTATTATCATCATTTAAAAACGGAATTAAATCTGATACTTGAGAAAAAAATGAGTGAAACATTTTAATACTCACCACAAATGCTAAATATTTTCCCTTTGCGCCTAAACTCAAATTGATTTGTAAATCCTGAATTGGATTGTATAGCAACATAGATTTTTGAGACTTCACATCTTGACTGTAATATGGACCGTAATGCAATTCTGCATCAGCATTTAAGCAAAAATGTATCTGAATAAAGTTACTACTTACATCTTTTACATACTTCAGAATTTTATTTGTGGTGTTTTCAATTTTCAAAACACTAAATCCTTCCTGTATAATTATCTCTTTTACCATTTTTTATCGATACTTTTTAAGTCAATATTGATAGACTGTTCTTTATAGCATTTTTTTTACGTGTCAAATATACTGAAAATAGTAGCTATTTTTATTTTAAATTATTTTTATTTTACGAAATGATTTATTCTTCAAGCGTTATTTTATTAAGACAATTTAAATGATTAATTCTTATCTAAACGGCAAATGGATTAACCAAAAGTGAATGTTACCATTACATTCTTAATTGAAATTTATAAAAAAAGCCAAACTAATTAAAGTTTGGCTTTTTTATTTGCTCAAATATTCTCGATATGATTTTTCTTCATTTCTCTCCGAAAAACCACTCTAATTGACGTATTTTTTTTATTTATCCTGGTTCTTCTTCCGAACCAATATCAATATTTATAAGATCTCTAAAGGCATTTGCAACAGTGCTCCCTTCATAAAGTACTTTATAAACTTCTCTTGAAATCGGCATATCAACATCATATTCTTTTGAAAGTTTCATTACTACTTTTGCTGTCTTTACTCCTTCTGCAACTTCGTTCATCTCTTCAATAATTTTATCAAGCGTTTTTCCTGTTCCTAATTGAAAGCCAACATGATGATTTCTACTTTTTGAACTTGAACAAGTTGCAACTAAATCTCCCATTCCAGTCAATCCAGCAAATGTTCGTCGTTTTCCTCCCATTGCAACTCCCAATCTTGTTAGTTCTGACAATCCTCGAGTAATTAATGCTGATCGTGTATTGTCTCCTGCATCTGCTCCATCTCCCATTCCTGCTGCAATTGCCATAATATTTTTTAAGGCACCTCCAAGTTCACATCCAATAACATCATTATTGGTATACACTCTAAATAAACCTGAATTAAACACGGTTTGTAATTTTTTAGCAATTGTCTTATCAACCATTGCAATTACTGCTGCTGCTGCCTTCCCTGAATGTATTTCCTTTGCAAGATTTGGTCCTGTTAAAACTCCTGCCGGATGTCCAGGCATTTCTTCTTTAATAATCTCTGTCATCCGCATACTGGTTTCCATTTCCAATCCTTTTGCCAAACTGATAATAGGAACCCAAGGTCTTATATATTTTTTTGCTTCTTGCAATACTTTTCTAAAATTCTGAGAAGGAATTCCCATAACAATTACATCTGCTTCTTCTACTGTTTCTTCTATTGAGGCAGATGCTTTTAAAGACCTATGTAACAATGCACTTGGCAAGTATTTTGAATTGGTATGATGCTCATTGATTTCATTAACAGTATCACTATTTCTTGCCCATATTGTTGTTGGACTATTTCTTGCTGTCAATGAGGCTAATGTCGTTCCCCAAGAACCTCCTCCAAGTACTCCTACTTTTAGTTTCATATTACTTAATTTTACTTTTTATTATATTGTCATTAACTTTCTAATTTATCCAAAAGAATCTTGAATGATGTCTTTTATATCTATTTTTTGCCACTATTATACAGCATTTGTTTTTTTAAATTCACAATCTGCAATATAATTATATTTAATTAGAAGAAGTGATTTAAACTTTTTATAAGATTAATAAAAGGGTTGCCGATATTTGCGTTACGATACGTAAAATATTAAAAGCAACCCATTATGTACACAGTACTCGACAAAGATACAATAGAAATGGAAATTATACCACACATACCATTGCCAAAACGAGGTTTTCCACCCACAGTTCCATTAGTAGAGATTGTTAATACAATTCTTTACAAGTTAAAAACAGGTGTGCAATGCATCAATTACCTATACAGGTATTTTTCAAAGAGAAATCATTGTGTTGGGAATCAGTTTATTATCATTATCGGAAATGGTGTGTCAATGGAGTTTGGAAGAATTGTTGGATAGGTCTTTTGGAAAAGCACAAATCTAAATTAGATCTTTCAAGTGTAGATTTAGACGGTAGTCATACTCCTGCAATAAGAGGAGGAGAACAAGTGGAATACCTAGGGAGAAAAAAGCGTAAGACCACCAATGCTCTTTATTTAACTAATAACGATGAATATTATAAAAATACAATTGGGCTTACTTACTGACGTTACGCAGAAATTCATATAAATCTTCCTTTTCTAACAAAATACTGTTAATAACTCTATTTTTTAGTATGATTTAGCATTTACTAATTGAACTTAAGAATACTTATCGCTAGCATACTTTTCTGCTGTCCGAGAAACATCGGAGGGTAAAATATATTGTAAAATTTGCTTAATTACTGGAGTTCCGCTAAAGTTTGTACTTTTGTTCATATCTTAGTTTTGATGAGAAAAATAAAGGTATAAAAAAGTGGGGGATCCTATATAGGAAATCCCACTTTTAAAATGTTTTATCGGACACTAATGATAATATTTAGCAAAATGATTTTTTTAAGAAAACATGTCTTTTACTTTTTCAAAAAAGATTTGTCTGTTTTTGATGGGCTTGGAGTGAAATTTTCATCAGAAATATTTTCCTCAAAAAACTGTTTTTGCTCTTTTGAAAGATTTTGAGGTGTCCAAACATTAATATGAACTAACAAATCACCTGTTCCATATCGCTCTATACTTGGTAATCCTTTACCTCTCAATCGCAATGTTTTTCCTGATTGAGTTCCTGCATCAATCTTAATTTTTACTTTTCCTGTTACAGTTTCTATTTCTTTACTAACTCCAAGTGCAACTTCAGATAAGTTTACATATAAATCGTAATGCAAATTCATCCCTTCTCTTGACAATGATTTGTGTGCTAATTCTTCAATAAGGACTAGCAAATCTCCTGAAATAGAATTATTCCCAGGTGCCTCATTCCCTTTTCCTGCAACTTTTAACTGAACTCCATCTGAAACTCCTGCAGGAATTTTTATAGAAACCATTTCTTCTTTCTGAATCATTCCATTACTATCAGAACCTTTAGGACGATTATCAATCGATTGGCCTGCGCCATGACACGTAGGGCATGTTGTTGCATGCATTCTACTCAAAATAGTATTGGTCACTTCCATTACTTGCCCTTGACCTTTACAAGTAGCACATGTTTTAAAAGTTACACCTTCTGCTTTTACTTTACGGCAAATTTTCACTTTCTTTTCAACTCCATTTGCAATATCCTCAAGTGTTATTTTCACTAGAATTGGTGGTATATTACTTCCTTTTACACGAGCAGTTTGAGAACCTCCCCTACTTCCACCAAATCCGCCACCAAAAATATCTTCAAATTGACTGATTATGTCCTTCATATTCATTCCGCCGCGGCCAAAACCACCAAAGCCTCCTGCACCTGCACCTCCATTTTCAAAAGCTGTATGCCCATATTGATCATAGCGTGCACGCTTATTATCATCACTTAAAACTTCATACGCTTCGGCTGCTTTTTTAAACTTATCTTCAGAACTTTTATCTCCTGGATTTTTGTCTGGATGGTATTTTATGGCTTGCTTACGATACCCTTTTTTTATTTCAGCAGCAGTTGCTCCTTTATTTACGCCTAATATTTCGTAATAATCTGTTTTCATTTATTCTTTTTTGGTATTAACTCCGTTGAATCTGCAATTTCCTGCAAAGGCTCAAGAATCTTAATTATTGCCCTATGACAACTTTAGGGAAACGAATAATTCTATCTCCAAGTTTATATCCTTTTTCAATAACATCCACAATCTTTCCTTTCATCTTTTTTGATGGTGCAGGGATTTGAGTAATTGCTTCATGAATTTCTGCATCAAAGGTATCGCCTGCTTTTACTTCTGAAATAGCAAGTCCTTTTTGCTCAAGAGTTGCAACTAATTTTTTATAAATTAGTAGTACTCCTTTACGCAATTCTTCGGCTTCTTCGTCATCTTCAATATGTGTCAAAGCACGCTCAAAATCATCAAGAATTGGTAATAAAACTGTCATTAATTCTTGATTGGCAGTTGTAAACAATTCTATACGTTCTTTAGATGTACGCTTTTTATAATTTTCAAATTCAGCAAACAAACGTAAAAACTTATCTTTTTCTTTTGCTATTTGCTCTTCAGCAGTAACTTCTTGAACTATTTCTTCTTGTTTTTCTTCTGATTGAATTTCTTTATCCTCTATATTTTCTTTTGTGTCGCTCATAATTTATTTTATAATACTAAAACTATTTGCAAAAGTACTGCCATTTCTATAAAAATGACATGTTGTCAGACAAAAAATATCCAAAAAAGAAATTCCAAATTCAAAAGAGATATTTTGGAATTTGAAATTTTAAAAGGTTTCTGCATTCACAGGAATGACAAAAATCAATCTATACGCTCAATCTTTGCACCAATTGCACGTAAACGCATATCAATATTTTGGTAACCTCTATCTATTTGTTCTATATTATGAATTGTACTTGTACCTTCTGCAGATAAAGCAGCAATTAATAATGAAATTCCCGCTCTAATATCAGGAGAAACCATTGTTGTTGCTTTTAAATTTGACTGATGATTCATTCCAATAACAGTTGCTCTATGTGGATCACACAAGATGACTTGTGCCCCCATATCAATTAACTTATCAACGAAAAATAAACGACTCTCAAACATTTTTTGATGTATCAATACACTTCCTTTTGCTTGTGTTGCTACAACCAACACTATACTCAATAAATCTGGTGTAAATCCAGGCCAAGGAGCATCAGAAATGGTTAAAATAGAACCGTCAATATAATTTTGTATTTCATATGATTCTTGTGCTGGAATATAAATGTCATCACCTCTTTTTTCTAATTTTATTCCTAATTTTCGGAATATTCTCGGAATCACACCCAAGTTTTTCCAACTTACATCTTTTATTGTCAATTCAGATTTTGTCATTGCTGCCATACCAATCCAACTTCCTATTTCTATCATATCAGGGAGTATTCGTAGTTCACATCCTCCTAAAAAAGTAACGCCATCAACAGTTAATAAGTTTGAACCAATACCACTAATTTTGGCTCCCATAGAATTTAGCATTTTGCACAATTCTTGTAAATATGGCTCACATGCAGCGTTATAAATTGTAGTTTTTCCTTTGGCTAAAACGGCAGACATCACAATATTGGCTGTTCCTGTAACAGAAGCTTCATCGAGTAGCATATCAGTACCTTGTAAACCGTTTGGTGCTTCTACACCATAAAAAGATTCTTCTTTTTTATAACGGAATTTTGCACCTAAACTCATAAATCCTTCAAAGTGTGTATCTAATCGACGGCGACCAATTTTATCGCCTCCTGGACGTGGAATATATCCTTTTCCAAATCTTGCCAATAACGGACCAACAATCATTATAGAACCTCTCAAAGAGCTTCCGTCTTTTCTAAATTCTGCTGATTCAAGATATTTTAAATTTATATCATCTGCTTGAAAAGCATATGTTTCGTTTGCAATTTTCTCAATCTTAACACCTAATTCTCCTAGAATAAAAATAAGTTTCTTTACATCAATTATATCTGGAATATTACTAACAGTAACTTTTTCAGGAGTTAGAAGCGTTGCACAAATTATTTGCAAGGCTTCATTTTTTGCACCTTGTGGAGTAATATTTCCTTTAAGTTTATGCCCTCCTTCTATTTTAAATGTAGCCATAAATTATCTTGTCTTTCTGCGGTAATTATTACTTTTATGATTCTTTTGATGTGTTTTCTGCTGCTTCTTATTCTTATTTGTTCTTTTTCTAAGTAACTTATGACTTTCTGCTAATTTTTCTCCTGAAGTTCTTAAATCAATTTTACCATTTGACAATTCATTTAAATGATTAAAAATTACTTCGTCGTCAACAGTATCTTTATTCCAATTTAGGTAACATTTTTTCATATGATTGGCAATCACATACAGCAGTCCTTCTCTTGCGTCACCATCTTCCCAACTATTCGCAACATCAATCATTGTTTGAATATTATTACCATAAAAACGAAATTTTGATGCTGTTTTTGGATATAGCAACGGTTCAGGTTTTGCTTGTAACTCTTCTCTTGAAGGCTGTGGATATGGAGATTCTGCTTCTAATTTAAAATCAGAAATTATAAACAGTTGATCCCAAAGTTTATGTTTAAAGTCTGGAACGTCACGCAAGTGAGGTTGTAGGTTTCCCATAACGTTTACAATTGCTTTTGCCATTTTATTTCGCTCTTCAGCATCTTCAAGACTCACACAATGATTTACCATTTTTTGCAAGTGCCGCCCATATTCTGGAATGATTAAATTGCTTCTTTCTGAGTTATATTCTAATTCAAAATCCATATATATATTATTGAAATTTTATTTTATTTTAAATGAAGTATTTATGTGTGCAAATTACGTCAAATCCTCTTATTTTACAATTAAAATTTATCAGAAATAAAAGTGCTAAAAATCAGCCTATAATTTCAAGTTTTGCAAATTGAAGTAATAACTTTTTTGTTCCATGTTCTAAAAATTTAATTAATGCTTTTTTGTTCGCTCCAATTCCTTCTAAAGATAGTACTTCTCCCTTTCCAAAGCGCTGATGCTCAACAATATCACCAACAGTTATCTTGTTATCAAATAGGTTTGTACTTGCGGAATTTACTGTATTTGAAACTTTTTTTAAATTCTTTGGAGCAGTAAATTTTAATTGAATTTTCTTCGGACTTTGCTTTGGTTTTGGAAAATTACTTCTCGAAATCGGTTTTTTAAATCGAATGGTACTTTGCGGAACATCACTAAAAATATCTTCAGAAATAAATTTATTTTGTTGTGCTGTTGGCTTTCTTCTCAAATATTCTAAATACTGCTCATCAATTTCTTCCAAGAAACGGCTTGGCTCACAATCAATTAATTTTCCCCAACGATAGCGAGATTCTGCATAACTTAAATACGCTTCTTTCTTTGCGCGTGTTAATGCAACATAAAATAAACGACGTTCTTCTTCCAATTCACTGCGTGTATTCATACTCATGGCTGATGGAAATAGCGTTTCTTCTAAACCAACAATATAGACATACGGAAACTCTAATCCTTTTGATAGGTGAATTGTCATCAAAGAAACTCTTAGTTCATCATCTTTTTTATCGCTATCAAAATCTGTAGCAAGCGCAACATCTTCTAAGAAAAATGCCAACGAAGCATCTTCTTCTTTTTCTTTTTGATTGATAATAAAATCTTTAATTCCGTTCATCAATTCTTGAATATTTTCAACTCTACTTATGGCTTCAGGAGTTCCATCACCTTCTAAATCTTTAATAATTCTTGTCTGACGAATAACCAAATTTGCAACTTCAAACGCATCTTGTTTTTCTGCGTCAATCTGAAAACGCTGTATCATTGTTGCGAAATTATTCAGTTTTAACTTCGTTCCAGAATTAATTTTAATATCAACTTTATCTAAATTTTGAACAATTTCAAAAATAGATTTTCCGTAATGATTTGCAGCAACAACTAATTTGTCAATCGTAGTTGCGCCAATACCTCTTGCAGGATAATTTATCACACGCTTTAATGCTTCTTCATCATTTGGATTGATTAACAGACGTAAATAACCTAATATATCTTTTATTTCTTTTCGTTGATAAAACGAAAGTCCGCCATACATTCTATATTTAATATCTTTTTTACGCAATGCATCTTCAATGGCTCTTGATTGTGCATTTGTACGGTATAAGACAGCAAAATTATCGTTGGTTAATTGCTTGTTCATTTTATTTTCAAAAATTGAATCAGCAACAAAACGTCCTTCTTCTCCATCAGAAAAAGTTTGCATTACTTTTATTTTTGAACCATCTTCATTTGCCGTCCAAATCTCTTTGTCAAGTTTCGTTTTATTCTTCTCAATAATGCTATTTGCCGCTTTTACGATATTGCTTGACGAACGGTAATTTTGTTCTAATTTGAATGTTTTTACTGCGTCATAATCCTTCTGAAAACTCAAGATATTTTGAATATTTGCTCCACGAAAAGCATAGATACTTTGAGAATCATCACCAACAACACAAATATTTTGAAAGCGATCTGCCAACGCACGTACAATCAAATATTGTGAGTGATTTGTATCTTGATACTCATCAACCAAAATATATCTAAAACGGTCTTGGTATTTTGCCAGCACTTCAGGAAAACGAGTTAATAATTCATTGGTTCTCAATAGTAAATCATCAAAATCCATCGCTCCTGCTTTAAAACAACGATCTACATATTGCTTATATATATCTCCCATTTTTGGGCGATTTGCTATTTTGTCGGCTTCTATTAAATCAGTATTACTATAGTATGCTTTTACAGTTATTAAACTGTTTTTAAACTGAGAAATACGTCCAAGAACACGTTTTGGTTTGTACTTTTCTTTATCAAGTTGCATTTCTTTAATTATTGACGAAAGCAATCGCACAGAATCTTGGGTATCATAAATTGTAAAATTAGAAGGGAAACCTAAGTGATATCCTTCGGAACGCAAAATTCTTGCAAAAACTGAATGAAAAGTTCCCATCCATAAGTTTTTTGCTTCAGTGCTACCAACAACAGTTGCAATACGATTTTTCATTTCTCGTGCAGCCTTATTGGTAAAAGTGAGCGAAAGAATATTGAACGGATCAACACCTTGATTCATCAAATGAGCAATTCTATAAGTAAGTACTCGTGTCTTTCCAGAACCAGCTCCTGCAATGATAATCATTGGTCCGTCTCTATGTAAAACGGCTTGTTTTTGAGCTTCGTTAAGTTCGTTTAAATAATTTGACAATTTGTATTGTTTATTAGATATCAAAAATACAATGTCAATGATTGTGAAACAACAAAAGTTATATTATTTATTCACAAATAAAAAGCAGATTCTAATTAAAGAAATCGCTTTTTATTTTAGTAAGAAAAAAATTAATTATTCTTCTTTTTTGGTTTTATTAAAAGTATAACTAGCACCAAACATGATTAAATCTGTAGTCATGTCATAAGAAACTGACGTTCCTGGCAAAGCACCTAAAGGATTACTTGGTGTGATAGCTAAAGGGTTTAATAATTGTCCTGTGGTAGCACCATCACTAGTACCATGATGATATACCGCATCTAAAGTAAAGTTGTCAGAAAACTCATAACTAAGACCAAATTGATATGCATTCTCAATGATTGCTGTTGCTGGAACACTAAAAAATGCTAACTCATCTTTGACAGGATTTGTACTATGCGTATATCCTATTCTTAGAGGTAGTTTGTCAATTCCTTTGTATTGAACTCCTGCAGATAAAATATTCATATTTTCCCATCCAAATCCTGCAACTGAAGCCGTTGGTGTCCAACCTGATTCAGCAAATCCATCTGTATTTTCATAATCTACGATTCTATAATCCAATGCTAAATCAAAATCTTTTTTAGAGTATCCTAATCCAAATGAGACTATTGCTGGATAATCCATATTAAAATCATTTGTAGATTTAGATGCATCTAAATATGTGTTTTCAAATCCAAAATCACTAAACGCTTGTGGTGTTTTATAAGATGCTCCTGCTTTAAATCCATTTCCAGAATCATAGAATAAACCAATTTGCGCTCCAAAACCTGTCGCTGATGCTTTGTCAGAGTTTGGATATCCTGCTGCATTTGGATTTGCTGTTGGATTTGGTGCTAATTCTAACGCTGCATAATTAAATGTTGGCTCTATACCTATAGAAAACTTATCAGACACTTCATACGCCCAAGTAAAACCTACTTGCAATAACATATAATCTGACTCTATATGACCAAATCCGTTTGCTGCTTGAGGGTAATTTATTGAATTAGAATTTGTTGTTGGATTAAAAGTTGTGCTAAATGGATTATTAGTCTCTTCTGGAAAAGTAACTCCAAAACCGCTAATTCCAAATGCAGATGCACCAAATGTATGTTTACTATCTTCTTTTCCCCAAACTATAGCAAATGCAGGCATTGGAGAAGTACCTCTATCATCTTCTGTAGTCCCACTTACGGCACCAGGACCTAACATACCTGCGGGCAAAGATGAAGATAATGTTGGAGATGAAAAGAATAAGCCAATATCCAATTTCATAATTTTATTGTCAAATGTGGAAATAGACGCTGGATTCCATTGTAATGCTCCTGAAATATCTATTGGTTGTGCTGTTGAGGCTCCTCCCATAGACATATTTACTGCACCAATTCCTTGTATGAGATGTCCTGCCTGTGCAAATAGTGTAGTTGTAAAAAATAAAACTAATAATCTAAAAATGTGTTTCATAATGTTATTTATTTTAGTTTGATGTTCATAAAATTAGTAAACATTTAATATAATTTGGTAACAAATGTTACACAAGAGTTTCTATATATTTACCTAAAAATTCCTGACAAAATTAAACGCATTAAAGCATTCAAACAATGATAATTATCATTTATATTAAAATAAATTATGTGTAATTCATAACAATAGTTAATTTTGGAACATCTAATTAAAAATACAGATGAATATTACAAAAATTATAGAGATACTATCTTATACTATTCCATCAATCATAACTGGAGCAGTAGCCTATTACTTCTTTTCATTACAATTTAAAGAAGAAGTGAATCGCAAGAATTTTAAATTATTGAGAGAAGATAAAAAGCAACTACTCGAAGTTAGATTGCAAGCATATGAACGCATGACATTGTTTATGGAACGTATAAATCCTGCTAAGTTATTAGTTCGTGTTACTCCTACTGATGCTAATAAAGAACTATATATGCATAAATTAGTGCAAAGCGTAGAACAAGAATTTGAGCATAATTTAGCACAACAAATTTATATATCTGAAAAATGTTGGAGTGTGCTAATCACAGCAAAAAATGCAACGACACATATCATCAAAAAAACAGCAGAAAATACAACTATAAATTCTGCGCAAGATTTGAGAGAGGCTATTTTACAACGCATGATTGATGGAAATCCGCCTTCTACAACTGGTTTGACGTTTATTAAAGAAGAAGTTAAAAAGTTGTTTTAGTATACATACTATTCTAGTTTTGATTCCTTTTAAAAATTAAGTTTTAAACCTAATTTTATGTTTCTCCCTCTTGTCGAAAATCCATAAATATCTTCATAATCTTCATTAAAAGCATTATCTAATGCTCCAAAAATTGTTAAATGTTGCACTAATTTACGGCTTGCAGAGAAATCTACTAAACTATATGATTTTAGTGTTGTATCAACTACCGAAAATATTGATGCATCATAGTAAGAGATATCTCTATCGCTTACATTTTTAAAGTTAACTGATAATATTGTGTTTTTAAATGTAGTTGCAACGATAGTTGCGGTAATCTTATTCTTAGGTATATAAGTAAAATCGTCACTCTTGTTTGTATATGTATGTGCCAAGTTGACATTGATTTTAGCTATTGGTTTTAAACGGATTACTGTTTCTACTCCTTTTGCATTGGTTGAAGCAACTGCATTATCATATTGATTAGAAATAAAAATTACTTTATTTTCTTCATCTCTATAAAAGAATACTGAACTTACTTTCAACCATTTTTTATAAGAAGCGTCAAAACCAAATTCGATTGTTGTATTTTCTTCAGGATTTAAATCTAAATTACCAAAACTTGAGAATAATTGATAAGTACTTGGTGCTATAAAAGCCGTTGAATACGATGCCAATAATTTTGCTTTGGCAACATCAGTTCTTAAAATATTGTATGAAGGGTTGAAATGATATACAAAATGATTTCCGTATTCAGAATGATTGTTTAATCGTAATCCAACATTTACATTCAATCCACTTTTTCCAGTATACACAACACTTGCATAAGGATCTGTTGTCGTATATTTTGCAATATTGCTATTGATATTTCCAAAAGGAGTGTTGGTTTGGTTATCAAAATCCTGATAATTAACACCTAAAATTGCGTGAAACTCATCATTAAAAGTATATTTATTTACCAATTCTACGGAAAGGCTTTTCCCTATATATTCATAACTATCAGTTGTGCCACCAAAACTATTGAAACTATCAAAACCTCTTTTTAGATTACTTGCAGAACCTATGATAACTAGTTCTCCTTTGTCGTAAGAATAGTTTGCTTTTAATCCTTCTTTCAATTCTTTCTCATATCCATTATTGATGTTAGAATCTGCATACGCACCATCATCATAATCATAATCATATTTGTTGTAGTTTCCAAAGAGTTCAAAAGACAATTTATCATTTATTTCGTAGCCTAATTTCAACAAACCGTTATCACTATTAAAACCATCTTTTTCAAATGGATTCACAGCATTCACGTCACTTGCAGCCGACATTCCATCTGATGTTGCCATGCTATAGTTTGCGATATAATTGAACTTATTTAAAGTTCCTCTAATACCTATATTTTGGTATATCTCATCAAAATTTGATTTGCGATTTCTTTGTGTGTCATTTGTACCAACACTCATTGAATACCCAAATGAAATAGGCGCTTTTGACGCTTTTTTTAATTTTATACTAATAACTCCTGTCGCTGCACCAGAACCATATAAAGTACTTGAAGATCCTTTTAAAATCTCGATTGATTCTATTTGATTGATATTAAGCAAGTTTAAATTATATGCAGATGCAATTCCTGTAGGATCGCTCACCAAAACACCATCAATCAATACAGCAACTTGCCGTGTGCGTCCGCCTCTAAAGTACAATCCTAGATTTGTTCCTTTAGTGTTGTTATTACCACTAACTTCAACTCCTGCAATATTATCTAGTAAATCAATTACTGTTTTTCCAGGGTTTTGTTCGATGTCTTTTTTTGTGATTTTGTAGATTATTTTACCTGAATGCTCTTTTTTTAATTCAAATCTTGTGTCAGAAAGCACAACTTCATTAAGTTGTTCAATATCTTCGTTGTTTTCTTGTGAAAATGCAATGTTTGCAGTTAATAAGAGTGATAAAGCACACAATATAATACTGATTTTATTCATTATTACTATTTTTAAGGCTATTGCCTTATGATTTAAAATCAGGTAAAAATTTGAGAAATAGAAAATCTATAACCAAACCTTTCTTCCCGAAAGCTTGTTAATTATTTAATGATTATGGCAGGTCTCCTGACTTGTGTCTTGTTACTTAACCTTCCCGTTTTAACAGTGGTTTTTAGATTGGTAACAAGCGTTCCGAAAATCGAAACTAAACTTACAGTTGCGGGAACAGTCTTGGATTCTCACCAAGTTCCCTTTTAATTTATCTTCTAGTATTATAGAATTGAAAACCAAATTCGTGACAAATGTATACATCTTTTGTCATCAATCAAATAAATAGTCAAGAATTTTAATACCTTCGAAACTTCTATTAAATCAATTATGAAAATAACAAAATACATCCTCTTTTTTAGTGCTTTTTTATTGCTGATGTCGTGCAAGAATAATGTCAAAAAAGAAATTTTAATGACTAAATCTAACACTTCAATTAAATATGCACAAGGATTTGAAATTAAAGAGTTTATAGATTATAAAAAGTTAGTTATAAGTTCACCTTATAAAGATTCAAAACAGTCGTTAGAATATATTCTTATCACTAAAAATACTGATGTTTCACCGTTTTCATCAGTAGCTAAAATTATTCAAATTCCAATTAAAAATATCGTTGTAACAAGCACTACTCACATTCCTATGTTAGAATTACTTGAAGTTGAGCATACATTGATTGGATTTCCGAATACAAAATATGTTTCTTCTGAAAAAACACGTACGCTTATCGATGCTGGAAAAATCAAAGAATTAGGAATGGATACTAATTTAAACACCGAAGTTTTAATTGACCTAAACCCTTCAGTTGTTATTGGTTTTTCTGTTGATGGAAGTAATAAATCGCTCACAACTATTGAAAATACTGGAATTCCTGTAATTTATAATGGAGATTGGCTAGAAGAAACACCATTAGGGAGAGCAGAATGGGTTCGTTTTTTTGGAGTACTATTTAACAAAGAAAAAAAAGCAGATTCAATTTTTAAACATATTGAAAACCAATACAATACTGCTAAACAAATTGCTCAAAAGGCAGACAATCAACCTTCAATTTTATCAGGAGCATTATTTAAAGATGTTTGGAATCTTCCTGCAGGAGAAAGTTTTGTTGCGAAATTCTTAAACGATGCAAATACAAACTATTTATGGAAAGGTAGTAAAGGAAAAGGAAGTTTGCAATTGAATTTTGAAAACGTACTCGACAAGGCTCAAAATGCTGATTTATGGCTTGCTCCAGGGTATTTTTCGACCAAAGAGCAGTTAATTAATTCGAGTGAACATTATAAGCAGTTTGACGCTTTTAACAGCGGAGAAGTCTATACATTTGCCAATAAAAAAGGAGAAACTGGAGGCGTAATCTACTATGAATTGGCTCCTACTCGACCAGATTTAGTTTTAAAAGATATTATAAAAATTACGCATCCAGAATTGTTAAAAGAGTACAAGTTGGCATTTTTTGAAAAGATGGAGTGAACTAAAAATACGTCAATTCAAGTGACTTTAAATTATTATATAACTGATAATAAATGAATATCAAACAAAAAGGAAAGAAATCACAACTAGAATTTATTACATTAATGGCATCTTTAATGTCGTTAGTTGCGTTATCTATAGATGCATTACTTCCTGCATTAGAGCAAATTGGATTTTCGATTGGTATTCAGAATTCTACTGACAATCAGTTATTAATAACAATGATTTTCTTGGGTTTAGGCTTTGGGCAATTACTGTTTGGGCCTTTATCTGATAGTTTTGGTCGTAAACCAATGGTTTATTTTGGTTTTGGTTTATTTGTTATTGCGAGTTTTATTTGTGTTGCTGCAACAAGTATCGAAATAATGGTTTTTGGAAGAATATTGCAAGGAATAGGACTGTCTGCTCCAAGAACGATTAGCATTGCAATGGTTAGAGATACTTTTAGTGGAGATTATATGGCAAGAATCATGTCATTTATAGTGGTGATTTTTATTTTAGTTCCTGTAGTTGCTCCTGCAATTGGTAAGATAATCCTAGATTATTATGGATGGAAATCAATCTTCTATAGCCAACTATTTTTTGGAGGCTTTGTAATGCTTTGGTTATGGAAACGACAAGCTGAAACATTAAAACCAGAAAACAAAAAGAAATTTACATTAAGCCTATTTGTAACCGGAACAAAAGAATTTCTAAAATACAAGCAAGCAATTGTATTTACACTTATTTCAGGTTTTATTATGGGATCTTTTATGGTCTATTTAAGTGCTTCAGAATCTATTTTTAGAGAGCAATATAATTTATCAGAACAGTTTCCATATATTTTTGCAGGATTGGCAATTTCTGTTGGTTTTGCAACTTTTTTAAACGGAACATTGGTATTGAAATATGGAATGTTGAAACTAGTCACAGTTTCAACGCTGTTGTTCACTTTAACTCCCTTAGTATATATCTTCTTGTTTTATGGAGCTCCAAATCCAAGCGTCACAGTATTGTTAATTTTCTTTGGATTGCAATTCTTTTCGTTAGGCTTTATTTTTGGTAATACACGTGCATTAGCCATGCAACCAATTGGTCATATTGCAGGAATAGGGGCTGCAATAAATGGTTTTTTCTCAACTATTATGGCGGTACCAATTGCTACTTACATTGGGAGTTTCGTTAAAACTACTGCCTTACCACTATTTGTTGGCTTTTTGGTTTGTGGAGTTTGTACTATCCTATTATTACTAATATTAAAACGAAAATCACAAATGTGATAACTCTCATTCGCTTTTATCCTCTTATCAACTCTATCCCTTTTCTTTGAAAGATATTTTGCCGTCTTTATTTTTTCTTTTCCAACTTTTCTATATTTGAGTTCTTTATTGGCTAGTATAACAGCATTTGGATTCCATTTATTAGGAGAACCAACAATTTCAAATAATTGATTATTCGTTCTTTCTTCAATTGGCGGTCTAAAATTTTCTGTCATTTTTTATTTGCAAATAATAATTACTCCTTCAACGTACTCTCAAACAATTTAAAAATACGCTTGTATTCATCTGCCCAAGAGCTAGGCTCAATAAAACCATGTCTTTCCACAGGATACAATGCCATTTCCCAATTTTCTTTCTTTAGTTCAATCAATTTCTGCGTCAATCGTACAACATCTTGAAAATGCACATTATCATCAACCATTCCGTGAAGCATTAATAAATTTCCTTCCAAACCTTCAGCAAAGTTTATCGGCGAACTCTTTTGAAATGCAATAGAATCCGTCACAGGGGTATTTAGAATATTGGATGTATACTCGTGGTTATAATGCGCCCAATCTGTTACAGAACGAACTGCAGCACCACTTTTAAAGGTTTCTGGAGCGTTAAACAATGCCATGATAGAGATAAAGCCACCATAAGAACCTCCATAAATTCCAACATTATCTTTATCAATCCCTAATTCATTCACTAAATAATTTACGCCATCTACTTGATCAGATAAATCTTTTCCGCCCATATGACGGTAAATTGCGGTTCTATAATCACGTCCGTAACCTTTACTAGCTCTATAATCGATGTCAAAAACTGTGTAACCATTATCAACCAAAAAATTATTAAACATATACTCTCTGTAATAACCGCTCCACCATTTATGAGCATTCTGCAAGTATCCTGCACCATGCACAAACACAACTGCTGGTTTCCCGTTTGAGCCACCTTCTGGTGTGTATAAACGAGCAGCAACATCTACTCCATCAGATGCTTTAAATGTTATGTTTTGAGGAATTTTCCAATCGTACTTTTTGAACGCTTCTGTTGTAGAATGTGTAATTTGCGTTTCTTTTGCTCCTTTTTTATTTTCTAATAAATACAGTTCCCAAGGCTTATTACTAAACGAATGACTAATTGCAAAATATTTTTCATTTGGAGAAATTAAAATCTCATTATTTCCAACTTGACTTGTCAACTTCGTTTTCTTTAAACTCCTTAAATTCAGTTTATATAACTGGCGTTCACCTGTATTATCTTGATTGGTTGTAAGAAATAACAAATTTTTATCGGTTGATAAAACTGCGTCATGTACTTCCCAATTTCCTTTTGTTAAGGCTTTTTCTTTTCCAGAATTTACATTGGTTTTATAAATATGTGAAAAACCTGTTTTTTCAGAATGATACCAAATATTGCCATTGTCAAGCCAACCATAGTTTGCGCCACCGTTCCACCAAGGAATTCCAGGACCACCAATCCACGCTTCATCATGTTGGTGATTTACTTCTATTAGTTTTCCGTTTTCAAAATCTATTTTTGCAATCCAACGATCTTTATTATCGTTAGAGTGGATTTCTAAAACAGCATTTGTATCAGATTCATTGTTAATTACACTAAAGAAATTCACCTCTTTTGGTTTCTTATACTTAGGAGTAAAATCTTTATCATAATCCTTTAAATATAGTGGTTTATTGTAAATTCCATTTAAACCTGTTACATCAACCTGATAAGATGAATCGCGTTTAAAATCAAAAATCCATAATTCATGACTGTCTTGCTTCTCTCCTACTTTAGCATTTGTTTTTTGGTTTCCAGTATAACCAGATTCTGTAACAAAATGAGGTACAATAGCTCGTTTATTTGTTACAGATGAAGATAACTTATAACTTAGAAATCTGTCATTTTTGCTTAATGTAAGATTTGAAAGTGTTTTTCCTTCTAAAAATATCGTTTTTGGTTTCTTAACTTTCAAATTATCAGAATGCTCCTTTTGTAAATCTTTACGCTCTTTTCTATCTCTCAATACTTCAAACAAATCTAATTGCTGTTGTCTCAACCAAGCATTTTGTTTGTTATCATCATTTCTTGATGAAGAACTGTCAATTCCAGATTTGATATTTGTTATTTGCTTGATTTGTACGTTATTTAAACTTAATGAAAATAAATTTTTATCTTTTTCAAATAGTATCTTTTGAGCATCAGCAGAAAATGAAACATTTGATTCTTGTTCATTAAAAGTTGTAATTAGGTTCTTTGTTCTATTTGTAGTATAATTATGCAAATAAATATCTCCGTTTTTGATAAATACTTTTTTAGATTTATCATTAGAGACATCCTCATCATAACTTTGATTTAAGCTCATTTCTTCACTTGCAGTAACAAGTGTAACCTTCTTATTACCAATAACATATTTATACAAAGAGCGAATTGGTTTTAATTTAGGATTCCAATCAAAATAAATGGTTTTACTATCGTCACTCCAAAAAATATTTGTTGGAGAATAACCAACAAATTTTTCTGCTTGCATGATTTGATCTATTGTCAAATCTGATTTATTATTCACTTGCGAAAAAGCTGATATTGTAAATATTAATAGTAAAGGGGAAATATATTTTTTCATGTTTTATTTTCTTTATTAGTATTATTGAACATTATCTGTTTGTGTTAGATTCTTCACTTCGTTCAGAATGACATTCTTGGGTTATTTATATACTTTATGCATTAACTTCGGCAATTCAATTCCTTCTGCAATAAATCGTTTGTGAACGCTTTCAAAAAGGATGGCTCTATTTCTATATTCTTCAAAAGGTTCACTCGTCCAAACATAAGCGCGTAAAAGGACTTTACTATCATCAGCAGAAATAAATCGCACATCTGAATTGTTCTTATTTTTTGATATTTTACTATCAGGATTGTCGATAATGAAATCTAGTTTTTGTATTTCTTCTTGAATTATTTTTCGAGCCAAATCAACATCAGCATACAGACCAATATTAAAATCATTAAAACTCAACACTTTATGATCTTCTATTGTATGATTTAGCACAGATTCTGTACTGATTACCGAATTTGGAATAATCAAGCGTTTATTTTCAAAATTGTTGATGACTGTGTGTCGTAACGTAATATCTTCAACAATTCCTAATCTACTCTCATCAAGTCTTATAAAGTCTCCAACTCTAAAAGGTTTAAAAATCACTATAAATGCTCCAGCAATTAAATTTGATATTGCAGCCTGTGCAGCAAAACCAATAATAGCGGCTAAAATTCCTGCTCCAGAAAATATGAATGCTGCTTTTGCACGAAGGGTAGGAATCGTAAAAATAATAATGAGTATGCCTATGACTCCTGCAAAAAACTTTACTGAATTCATCAAAAATTTAAGACTCGTTGTGCTATAATCTCTTTTACGCCTATGATTTCGCCTACTTATAATCTTACGAATAATAAACCTGATAATTCTTGAGAGCATCCATGCAACAAAAATAATACTGATGATATATAAGGATATATTCCAAAATTGATCTAATTCAAAAAAGTTGTCAAAAAAATCGTTCATTCTTTTATATCTTAAAATAGTGTTATCTGATCAGAATCTTCATTATCTGCCTTCTTTTTTTGCTTTAGATTTGGTACTTTTTTATACTCATCAATTATTGGAATCTTCTTTTCTTTAGGAACTTCTTCTTTTATTACTTCAGGAATTTCCAATTCCAATTCTTCTTTAGTACTCTCTATAACTTCCTCTTCTACAACCTCAAATTTTTCAATTTCAGGCGCTTCATAGGGCAATGAATCTAATAAATTAACTTGTTTTATTTTCTCTATAGTTAATTGATTACCAAGAGATTTAATTCCTTTAATAGCGATAAACTCTTCTAAGTTTAGTTGCATTTTATCTAAACTACGTTTAGAAAATACCACTTCAGCCATTGGTCTAAAATCTGTTGCAACCAATTCTAATTGCGATTTTGGATGCCCTGAAATAAATAATTCTTCTTTATTGGGATTATCAATCATAAAGCGTTTTATATAATAACGCTCTTTTTCTCCATCAAAATAAATAGCAGAAATTGGTTTGTTAGGAATCCATTTTTCAAGGACAATCATATCATCTTCAAAATGTGTTGCCAATTTAGGAGAAATTGTTCTCACAATTCCTTTTTGATTGATAATCAACAATCTGTCTTCTGCCGTGAATTCTCCAAGCAATTCTCCACGGCTATCAACATTAAGACGTTGTACAGTATCATCAAACCAGATTTTACGAGGTTTTAAGGTTGAGATTCCTTTTTCTTTTAATTCTATTTTTTTTACTGAATATTTAGTCAGTCTATTCCCTTTAGAACTTCTTCCTTTTATCAGTAATTTAGAAAAATCTAAATCCCATTTTAATTTTTTAATACTTCTGACAGCACGAAGATAAACAGTTACTATTTCTGCTTCGCCATTTGGGTTTGCTGTGAAATAATGTACAACAGAACCTTTGTTTCCTGCCGTCAAATCATATTCTTTATCACGTGTAACTGCTGTAACATTAAAACGTTTCATAAGTGAATTTCCACCTTTTCCATCACGATATATCATGTTGTAAACCGTACGCTTATCTCCTTTTTTGAAAACAGCAAGGTGAATGATATCTTTTCCGACAAATGTTTTAGAATCAACTTTGGTAATCAACATTTTACCATCTTTTCTAAAAACTATTACGCTGTCTATATCAGCACAATCAGTTACATATTCATCTCTTTTTAATGAAGTCCCAACAAATCCCTCTTCTCTATTTACATATAGTTTTGTATTACGCATTACAACTTTTGTTGCAACAATGTCATCAAAAATTCTGAGTTCTGTTTTTCGTTTTTTTCCTTTGCCGTATTTCCTTTTTAAATTCTTAAAATAATCAATTGCAAATTCAATTAAATTATTCAAATGATCTTTTACAGTTACAATTTTATCTTCAATTGCTTCAATATGCTGTTTGGCTTTATCAATATCAAACTTTGATATTTTCTTAATGCGAATCTCTGTCAATCTAACAATATCTTCTTCAACTATAGCGCGTTTTAAATGCTTAATGTGTGGCTTTAAACCATCATCAATCGCTTTAATAACACCTTCCCAAGTTGCAACTTCTTCAATGTCACGATAAATTCTATTTTCGATAAAAATTCGTTCCAAAGATGCAAAATGCCATTGGTTTTCTAATTCATCTAGTTGAATTTCCAATTCTTGTTTCAACAAATCAACAGTGTGTTGCGTTGAATGTTTTAGCATATCAGAAACACCTATAAAAATAGGTTTATTATCTTCTATAATACAACCTAAAGGCGATATCGAATTCTCACAATTTGTAAACGCATATAAGGCATCAATACTCTTGTCAGGAGAAATTCCTGGAGGTAAATGAACTAGTATTTCTACAGTTGAAGCAGTATTGTCTTCGATTTTTTTAATTCTAATTTTCCCTTTATCATTCGCTTTTAAGATAGAATCTATCAACGAAGTTGTAGTTGTACCAAACGGAATTTCAGTAATAACCAACGTTTTTTTATCGTATTGTGAAATTTTTGCACGAACACGTATTTTCCCTCCACGTTTTCCATCATTATAATTAGAAACATCCGCAATTCCCCCGTTTAAAAAGTCTGGAACAATTGTAAAACTACGCCCTTTTAATATTTTGATTGATGCATCAATCAGTTCGTTAAAATTGTGTGGTAAAATTTTAGTTGAAAGTCCGACTGCAATACCTTCAGCACCTTGTGCTAATAATAACGGGAATTTTACTGGTAAATCTACAGGTTCTTTTCTACGTCCATCATAAGACATCTTCCATTCTGTTGTCTTCGGGTTAAAAACAACTTCCAATGCAAATTTTGACAAACGTGCTTCAATATATCTCGATGCAGCTGCACGATCTCCTGTGAGTGTATTTCCCCAATTCCCTTGCATGTCTATAAGCAATTCTTTTTGCCCAAGTTGCACCATAGCATCACCAATACTTGCATCACCATGCGGATGATATTGCATCGTATGACCTACAATATTTGCCACTTTATTATAACGACCATCATCCAAGTCTTTCATAGAATGCATAATTCTACGTTGTACTGGTTTAAAACCATCATCAATCGCAGGAACTGCACGCTCCAAAATTACATAAGATGCGTAATCTAAAAACCATTCTTTGTACATTCCTGTAACACGCGTAATGGTTTCTTGCGACGAATCGTCTTGATGTTGTATTTCTTCGTTGTTATCTTCAATCACTTTTGCTAATTTCTATTAGAATATCACTTAAATTAATCAATATTATTTATTCTATCACTTAACTCTAAATAAAGAACTTTTTGCATGTTAATTATATTGTGAATCTCGTTTTTATCAAGTCCTTCTGGATTTTCATGATAAATTTTCTTTCTTATTTCTAAAAAATCATATATTGATTTAAGTTCTGTAAAAGTTTCATTTTTCATTTTTTTTATAGTCGTAAAATATCTTTGTAAAAAAATTCATAATTTAAAACTCATAATTATTAAACATCTTCTTCAACTAAATCTTGTTCAACTTTAAGGTTTTCTATGATAAATTTTTGTCTGTCAGGTGTATTTTTTCCCATATAGAAAGATAACATATCAGAAATAGACATTTCTTTATCAAGCATTACAGGATCTAAGCGAATGTCTTTTCCTATAAAATGCACAAACTCATCTGGACTAATTTCTCCTAATCCTTTAAATCGTGTAATCTCTGGTTTTCCTCGTAACTTTTCTATAGCGTCTCTTCGCTCTTGCTCAGAATAACAATAGAGCGTTTCTTTTTTATCACGTACTCTAAATAAAGGAGTTTCAAGTATATATAAATGTCCCTCTTTTATCAATTCTGGAAAAAATTGCAAGAAAAAGGTAATCAATAATAGTCTAATGTGCATACCATCAACATCTGCATCTGTTGCAATTACAATATTATTATAACGCAAATTTTCAATTCCATCTTCAATATTTAATGCTGATTGCAAGAGGTTAAATTCTTCGTTTTCATATACTATTTTCTTACTCAATCCATAAGAATTTAAAGGTTTTCCTTTCAGACTGAAAACTGCTTGCGTATTTACATTTCTCGATTTCGTAATTGATCCACTTGCTGAATCTCCCTCTGTAATAAACAGGGTTGTGTCTAGACGATTGTCTTTCTTCATATCGCCAAGATGAACTCTACAATCACGCAATTTCTTATTGTGAAGACTTGCTTTTTTTGCTCTATCTCGTGCTAATTTTCGTATCCCAGATAATTCTTTACGCTCTTTTTCTGCTTGAACAATTTTTTTCTGAATCTTATCTGCAACATCAGGGTTTCTATGTAAATAATTATCAAGTCTACGCTTTACAAAATCATTGATAAATGTACGAACGGTTGGCAACTTACCACCCATTTCTGTAGAACCCAATTTTGTTTTGGTTTGACTTTCAAAAATAGGTTCCATCACTTTGATACTTATAGCGGTAACAATAGATTTTCGAATATCCGAAGCATCGTAATTCTTTCCAAAAAATTCTCGAATTGTCTTTACAATTGATTCTCTATAAGCATTTTGATGTGTTCCTCCTTGTGTTGTATGTTGACCATTTACAAACGAATGATACTCTTCACTATATTGTGCTTTACTGTAGGTTAATGCGATTTCAATATCTTCTTCCATCAAATGAATTGTTGAAAAAAGTTTAGATTCATCAGCAATATTTTCATCCAATAAATCTTTCAATCCGTCTTCTGAAAAATATTTTTCTCCATTAAAAATAATTGTCAATCCTGTGTTTAGATACACATAATTTTTAATCATTTTAATGATATATTCACTTCTAAATTTATACTTTACAAAGATTTCAGTATCTGGAGTAAAGGTTACCTTTGTTCCTTTTCTGAGGGCTGACTCTTCAATTTCAGGAATGTTAGTAAGATTTCCACGTTCAAATTCTGCAATAGATGTTTTGTTATCTCTTACGGATTGTACTTTAAAAAAAGATGAAAGTGCGTTTACAGCTTTTGTTCCAACTCCATTTAGTCCAACAGACTTCTTAAAGGCTTTAGAGTCATATTTTCCTCCTGTATTCATCTTAGAAACAACATCAACAACTTTTCCAAGTGGAATTCCACGACCATAATCACGAATAGTAACAGAAGTTTCTTTTACAGAAATTTCAATCGTTTTTCCTGCTCCCATCACATACTCATCAATAGAGTTATCAAGAACTTCTTTAATCAAAATGTAGATTCCATCATCAGGAGAAGAACCGTCTCCTAATTTACCAATATACATTCCTGGACGCATACGGATATGTTCCTTCCAATCGAGTGAGCGTATATTATCTTCGGTATATTTTGTTTCTTGCGCCATCTATCTAAGTAGGTATTGTAGGAACGCTAAAGTACTATTTAGATATAAAAAAAGAAATACTCTTTTTAATTAGTTATTAACAAGAATTGAAGTAGTTTTTCTTTAAAGATTTTACACATTAAAACGGAAATTCATCATATCACCATCTTGCACGAGATATTCTTTTCCCTCAATTTTTAACTTTCCTGCTTCACGTACTTTGGCTTCGCTTCCGAAGTGAACAAAATCCTGATATTTAATCACTTCAGCACGAATAAATCCTTTTTCAAAATCGGTATGGATGACTCCTGCTGCTTGTGGTGCAGTATCTCCAACATGTATTGTCCAAGCACGAACTTCTTTGACTCCTGCAGTAAAATATGTTTGCAAGTTTAATAATTTATATGCTGCGCGAATCAATTTTGATGCTCCAGGTTCTTCAAGACCTAAATCTTCAAGAAATAGTTGGCGTTCTTCATATTCTTCCAATTCAGTAATATCAGCTTCCATAGCAACTGCTAAAATAATTACTTCTGCTCCTTCATCTTTCACGGCTTCTTCTACGGCAGCTACATACACATTTCCATTTACTGCCGATGCTTCATCAACATTACAGACATATAAAATAGGCTTATCTGTCAGTAATTGCATTGGTTTCAAAAAGACACGTTCATCTTCAGTTAAATCTATTGCTCTAACGGAATTAAATCCTTCTAATCCTTGCGCAACTTTTGTTAACGTATCAAATTCTTTTTGTGCTGATTTATCTCCAGTCCTTGCAGCTTTTTTTGCTTTTTCAAGACGTTTTTCAACAGCCTCTAAATCTTTTAATTGCAATTCTACATCAATAGTTTCTTTATCTCTTACGGGATCAATTCCTTCATCAACATGTACAATGTTATCATCATCAAAACAACGTAACACGTGAATAATAGCATCTGTCTCCCGAATATTTCCTAAAAATTTATTTCCAAGTCCTTCTCCTTTACTAGCTCCCTTCACCAATCCTGCAATATCTACAATCTCAACAGTTGCAGGCATTACACGCTCTGGATTTACCAATTCTTCTAATTTTTGTATTCGTGCATCTGGAACATTTACAACGCCAATATTTGGCTCGATAGTACAAAACGGAAAGTTTGCACTTTGTGCTTTTGCGTTTGATAAACAATTAAATAAGGTTGATTTCCCTACGTTTGGTAATCCTACAATTCCTGCCTTCATTATTGATAAATTTTTGAGGTGCAAATATAGTACATCGTTTTAAATTTAATTCTATATTTAAAGAGTAAATAATTTTACTATGAATAAAAAAAGAATTGTTGTACTTACTGGTGCCGGAATAAGCGCAGAATCTGGAATCAAGACCTTTAGAGATGCTGATGGATTGTGGGAAGGTCATGATGTGATGGAAGTTGCAACACCTGAAGGTTGGCAGCGAAACACTTCTTTAGTGCTTGATTTTTACAATCAACGGAGAAGACAACTGTTAACTGTTCAACCAAATAAGGCACATGAATTGCTCTTTTTATTAGAAGACAATTATGATGTTCATATCATCACACAAAATGTTGATGATTTACATGAACGCTCAAGAAGTAGTAACGTTATTCATTTACATGGAGAGTTACGAAAAGTGAGAAGTACTATTGACAAAACCTTGATTTATAATTGGAATGTAGATTTGAAACTTGGAGATATGTGCGAAAAAGGTTCACAATTACGACCACATATTGTATGGTTTGGTGAGGATGTGCCAAAATTAAGTTTAGCAGAAAAAATAACTCAAACTGCTGATATTCTTATAATTATTGGAACTTCTATGCAAGTATATCCTGCAGCAAATTTAATTTATGCTATCAAAAGTGGAACTCCTATTTATTTTATTGATCCCAAGCCAACTATTTCTAAAAATCAGTTTGAAAACTTAACTATTATTGCAAAAACGGCAACAAAAGGGATGGAAAGACTCTACAAACTATTAAACTAAAAATACGCAGAATTATGTATTGACTTGTGCTTGCCTTTTTATCTATTTGCAAAAAAGTAATTTACTCTTTATGCATAAACGCCTGTTTTTCTAGCAATTCCTCTTCGGTCTACAGACCTACAACATCTTCGTCAGGAATACAACAATCTACAGGACAGGAGTAGAATCAATAAAAGAAATACAATACAAACACAGGCACTGTTTTTGGAAATTCTTGACATTGAGGCTCTTCGTGAAAACCTTTACACTCTGTACATTTATCAGGTGCAATAAAATACACTTCATCATCTATAGGCTCTTGAGCATCATCAGCATTCACCTCTTTTCCGCTTGGTAAGACAACCTTACCTTTCAGTGTTGTACCTTCAGAGTATTTCCAATCTTCAGCACCTTCATAAATTGCAGTGTTTGGGCATTCAGGTTCACAAGCGCCACAATTTATGCATTCATCAGTTATTATTATTGCCATTGTTTTTTATTGCATTAAATTTGCCTGCAAAAATACGGCAAAAGTTTTAAAAAATGACATTAGAAAATAGAATATCCGCATTTATAAAATTAGGTGACTTTTTAAGTCAATTTTCTGTGGAAGGCATTGAAAAGAAAGAGAATATCCTATATAATGATGTATTTTTTGATATATTTAAAACGCAAATTAAGCGTGCTAAAGAATATAATGGTTGGTTTACTGACGAAAACATCCTTTTTTCTCTTGAAAATTGGGGAAAGTTACTCTCAAAAGCAACGCTGGAAAAATGGATTTCTACATATACATTTCCAGAAAAAACAGCGAAAACAATTGCCATCATTATGGCAGGAAATATCCCTTTAGTTGGCTTCCATGATTTCTTATCTGTTTTAATTTCTGGAAATAATGTACTTGCAAAATTATCATCAAATGATAACCATTTTCTTCCTTTGATTGCAAAATATTTAGAACATGTAGAACCTAATTTTAAAGGTACAATTTCCTTTAGTGATAAGGAATTAAAAGATTTCGATGCTGTTATTGCAACAGGAAGTGATAATACAGCGCGTTATTTTGAGTATTATTTTGGAAAATATCCAAGTATTATCAGGAAAAACAGAAATTCTGTAGCAATCTTAACAGGAAATGAAACTGAAGAAGAATTAGATGTTTTTGGCGAAGATGTTTTTAGATATTTTGGTTTAGGGTGTAGAAATGTTTCTAAAATATTTACTCCTAATGATTATGATTTTGACAAATTATTTAAAGCCTTTTTTAAATATGGCGATATTATCAATTATAATAAATATCAAAATAATTATGATTATAACAAAGCTGTTTATTTAATGAGTCTTTTTAAACTTCAAGAAAATGGATTTTTGATGCTTAAAGAAGATGTTAGTTACTCCTCTCCTATTGCTACGTTATTCTATGAATACTACAATTCAGAAGAAAAATTACTCCAAAAATTAAAGGAAGATACTGATAAAATCCAATGTATTGTTGGAAATAGCAACATCAAAAACGGAGTCAATTTTGGGGAAACGCAGACACCAAAATTATGGGACTATGCAGATGACATTGATACAATTAACTTTATAAACAATCTATAAAAAGTATTGAAAAGATCGCAAATAATTTATTCGTTTTCTAGTAAATAATTGCGTTTTTTTATTGAAATTTGCGTTTAAATTTTATCTGAAAAAATGAAAAAGCATAATTTTAGTGCAGGACCATGTATTTTGCCTCAAGAAGTTTTAAAACAAGCATCAGATGCTATTCTTAATTTTAATAATGATAATCTTTCGTTAATTGAAATTTCGCACAGAAGTAAACCTTTTGCAGCAGTAATGGATAAAGCAATCAATCTTGTAAAAGAATTACTTAATTTGCCAAAAGGATATTCTGTTATGTTCTTGCAAGGAGGTGCTAGTATGCAATTCTTGATGACTTCTTATAATCTAATGAAAGTGGATGGAAAAGCAGCATATTTAGACACAGGAACATGGAGTTCGAAAGCATTAAAAGAAGCAAAATTGTTTGGAGAAGTTGACGTTGTAGCATCATCAAAAGATAAAGGATACAATTATATTCCAAAAAATTATACGATACCTTCGGATGCAGATTATCTACATTTAACAAGTAATAATACTATTTATGGAACACAATTAAAAGGTTTTCCAAAAACAGCCGAATTGTTAGTTTGTGATATGAGTTCTGATATTTTTTCGCGTCAAATAGATTTCACGCAGTTTGATTTGATCTATGCTGGAGCACAAAAAAATATGGGACCTGCAGGAGCAACATTAGTAATCGTAAAAGATGAAATATTAGGAAAAACAGGACGACAAATTCCTTCAATGCTTGATTATCAAGTTCATATTGGTAAAGACAGTATGTTCAATACACCTCCAGTATTTGCTGTATATACTTCTATGTTGACATTGCAATGGTTAAAAGATTTAGGAGGAATCGCAGCAATTGAAAAAATAAATGAAGAAAAAGCGGCATTATTATATACCGAAATTGATAGCAATCCTGCATTTGTAGGTTTTGCAGCAAAAGAAGATAGATCATCTATGAATGTCACTTTTAATTTGACTGATCAAAACAATCAAGAAAAATTTGACAAACTCTGGAATGAAGCAGGAATCAACGGATTAAAAGGGCATCGTTCTGTTGGAGGATATAGAGCAAGTATGTACAATGCATTACCTCTTGAGAGTGTACAAACATTGGTAAATGTGATGAAAGAAATATAACTCATTAAAAAAATCAATGATTTAAGAATCTTTTAATTTTTTTAAATTATTAAATAAACACATGAAAGTATTAGCAAACGACGGTATCGCACAAAGTGGAGTTACAGCATTAGAAAATGCAGGTTATGAAGTAATTCTAACAACTGTAGCACAAAATCAATTGGTAGATTATATCAATAAAAACGAAATAAATGTTCTTTTAGTAAGAAGTGCAACAACAGTAAGAACCGATATTATTGATGGTTGCAAGTCATTAAAAATCATTGGTCGTGGAGGCGTTGGAATGGACAATATTGATGTAGCATACGCTCGTGAAAAAGGATTAAAGGTTATAAATACGCCTGCAGCATCATCACATTCTGTTGCAGAATTGGTTTTTGGTCACCTTTTTGGAATGGCACGTTTTCTTCATAACAACAATAGAAATATGCCTTTAGAAGGAGATACCAACTTTAAAGGATTGAAAAAAGCATCTGCCAAAGGTGTAGAATTGAAAGGGAAAACATTGGGAGTTCTTGGCATTGGTAGAATTGGTCAAGCAACTGCAAAAGTAGCTCTTGGAAACGGAATGAAAGTTGTCGCTTTTGATCCGTTTATAGAAGATGTAAATTTAGAATTAGCATTTTTTGATGGTCAGACAGTAAATTTTGACATCAAAACCATTTCAAAAGAAGAAGTCTTAAAACAAGCAGATTTTATTACACTTCACGTGCCTGCACAAAAAGAATATGTAATAGGAAAAGAAGATTTTGACCTAATGAAAGAAGGTGTAATCCTTGTAAATGCTGCTCGTGGAGGAGTTGTGGACGAAGTTGCACTGGTAACCGCAATAGAAAAAGGAAAAGTTTCAAACGCTGCATTAGACGTTTTTGAGAACGAACCAACTCCTGAAATGCAATTATTGATGAATCCTGCATTGTCGCTATCTCCACATATTGGTGCTGCAACTGGTGAAGCACAAGACAGAATAGGAACAGAATTGGCAGAACAAATTATCTCAATTTTAGGATAACTTAATGGCTACCGTAAAACCATTTAGGGCAGTACGAGCCAAAAGAGATAAAATCGCTTTGGTTTCTTCGCGTTCATACGAATCTTATACTGATGCTGAATTAGGCGCTCAGTTAGAGTTCAATCCTTTGTCTTTTCTACATATTATAAGTCCAAGTTACAAGTCTCAACACGAAACTTCGGCAGATGACCGTTTTTCTATGATTCGGAGTCGCTATATGGAGTTTAAAGACAATAATCTCTTAATAAAAGATGAAAAACCTACATTTTATATTTATAAGAAAGTAACAAAAGAAACTACTTTTTGTGGAATTATTGCTGCAACTTCATCTGATGATTATCAAAATGATGTTATCAAAAAACATGAAGAAACAATTCATAGCCGAGAAGTTTTATTTGAAAAGTATCTAAAAACAGTTGGTTTTAATGCTGAGCCTGTACTACTCACTTATCCTGACAATAGTATTATTGAAAATGTACTAATTAAATATCAAGAGCAACGTGCAGAGTTTGAGTTTACATCACGTGATATGAAGTCTCATTATGTTTGGTTGGTGACAGATGTCAATGATATTTTAACTATTTCTAATGAATTTAAAAAGATGAATGCCATCTATATTGCTGATGGTCATCATCGTTCTGCTTCATCTGCTCTATTAACTGAATACTTAAAGTCAGTGAATATAAATCACAATGGTTCAGAAGATTATAATTATTTTATGAGTTATTTAATTCCTGAATCAAATTTAAAAATCTCCTCTTTTAATAGGTTTGTAAAAGATCTAAATGGACTTTCTAAAGAACAATTTTTAGGTAAACTTGACGAGTGGTTTCGTGTTACAAATCTTGGTCAACAATTATACAATCCTTCAAAGAAACACCATTTTACCATGTATTTAGATGGTGAGTTTTATTCTCTTTATCTTCGGAAAACCATCTATAAAATCGAAAATCCGCTAAGTGATTTAGATGCACAGTTATTATATGATACCGTATTACATCCAATCTTAGGTATTGATGATTTACGAAATAGCGATAAATTAAAATACAAACCAGCAAAAAATGCTGAAATAGATTTAAAAACTGAAGTCGATTCTGGAAAATTTGAAGTATCTTTTGGCTTATATCCAGCAACTGTAGCGCAATTAAAAGCAATTGCTGATGCAAACCTAAAAATGCCACCAAAAAGTACGTATATTGAACCTAAATTACGAAGTGGTTTAACTTTGTACGAATTTTAATCAACCATATATGTCTATTGCTGATAATCTGCAAAAAATAACAACTCAACTTCCTAATTCTGTTACACTTGTTGCAGTTTCTAAAACTAAATCAATTACTTCAATTTTAGATGCTTATAATAGCGGACAGCGAAGTTTTGGAGAGAATAAAATCCAAGAAATGGTTGAGAAGTATGATGAACTACCAAAAGATATTCAATGGCACATGATTGGTCATTTACAAAGGAATAAGGTCAAGTATATGGCTCATTTTGTTGATTTGATTCATGGTGTTGACAGCTTTAAAACATTAAAAGAAATAAACAAACAAGCAAAAAAACACAATAGAATTATCAACTGTTTATTGCAAGTAAAAATAGCACAAGAAGAAACTAAATTTGGTATAGAAGCATCAGAAATTAAAGCTATTTTAATTGATAATGAATTTAAAGAATTAAAAAACATTTCTATAGTTGGCTTAATGGGAATGGCAAGTTTTACAAGTGATAAAACTCAGATAAGAGTAGAATTTAGAGGATTAAAAATGATTTTTGAAAAACTCAAAACTCAAAATTCAAAATTCAAAATTCTTTCAATGGGAATGAGTGGCGATTATAATATTGCAATAGAAGAAGGAAGCACAATGATACGTGTTGGAAGTGCTATTTTTGGGAGTAGGTAAAATGAGAAACAAAGGTTCAGAGGGACGAAGAGGCAGAGGCTGTAAGCAAAATAAAAAACAGGAAAAAAGAAACCATTAAACAACTAAACTCATAAACGTTTTTGTACGCAATACTTGACATAGAAACTACTGGAGGAAAACTTAATGAAGAGGGTATTACTGAAATTGCCATCTATAAATATGACGGACATAAAGTTGTAGATCAACTAATTACACTTATAAATCCTAAACGAAACATCCAACCCTTTGTAGTACAATTAACCGGAATCAATAGTAGAATGCTCCGCAATGCGCCAAAATTCTATGAAATAGCAAAGCGTATTATTAAAATAACCGAAGGTTGTATCATAGTTGCTCACAACTCAAGTTTTGATTACCGTATTTTAAAAACCGAATTTAGAAGATTGGGATTTGATTTTCAACGAGAAACACTTTGTACAGTTGAATTAACCAAAAAATTAATTCCAGATTTAGATTCATACAGTTTAGGAAAACTTTGCAAAACATTATGCATACCTGTTTCAAACAGACATCGTGCTGAAGGAGATGCGTTGGCAACAGTCAAATTATTCAAATTATTGATAGATAAAGACACTGAAAAAACAATTATTAAAAATTCAATTAAACAAGGAATATCAAAGGAATTATCTTCAAAATTTCAAGTGATTTTAGATGATTTACCTTCAAAAACTGGCATATTTTACCTTCATAAAAAAGATGATGAAATTTTATATATTGGTAAAGGAAAAAACATCAAGAGCAGTGTTAATAAGATCTTTTTAAAAACATCAAAAAAAGCAAAAATACTACAGAACTTATTAGTTTCAATTTCATACGAACTTTCTGGAAATGAATTAATTAGCCAATTAAAGTTTCATAAGGAAGTTATTGCAAACAAACCCAAATTTAACCTTTATTACCCTAAGGAATCAACAAGTATAGTATTTAGCAATAGCAATCTCATCATTGTAGATAAAGGAAGGATTATTGGAGAAAAATCAATAATATTGATTGAAAACGATATACTTTTAGGGTTTTGTTTTGTAGATTTGGAATATCAAATTAGCACTATTGAAGTATTAAAATCATTAATAGTTACATTAGAGAATAGTCTACAAAATAGGTTTTTTGTAAAAAATCATTTGCAGAAACATAAAGTTGAGAAGATTATTCGGTTTTAAAAAATAAGTATGTCTCAAAAACCAACACACAAAAATTGGAAAACCAAACTTCATGAAGTTATTTATGAAGCTGATACACCTGTAGGAAAACTGTTTGACGTATTGTTACTTATTTTAATTCTCGTTAGTATAATTGCAGTAATGCTTGAAAGCATTGGAGAAATTGATAATAAATATCATGCTGTTTTGGATTCTGTTGAATGGGTAGTTACAATATTATTTTCATTAGAATATATAGCAAGAATTATAAGCGTTAAAAAACCTTCACAATATATTTTTAGTTTTTATGGAGTTATAGATTTATTATCTACAATACCTAAATACCTTGCTATAATCTTTGCCGGTACTCATGCTTTAGTTGCACTTAGAGCTTTACGGTTATTAAGAATTTTTAGAATATTAAAACTTGTTCAATTCCTTGGCGCATCAAATAATTTGGTGAAAGCATTAAAAGCAAGTAGGGCCAAAATTTCAGTATTTCTATTTGTGGTTGTTATTTTGGCTGTTATTCTTGGTACAGTAATGTATTTAGTAGAAGGAAATAGTGATAGTGGATTTACTAGTATACCAACAAGTATCTATTGGACCATTGTAACACTTACAACAGTTGGATATGGTGATATTGCTCCAGTAACGGCTTTAGGTCAGTTAATTGCATCAATTATCATGATTTTAGGTTATGGAATCATTGCTATTCCTACAGGAATTGTAAGTGCAGAATATGTAAATCAAGGAAAGGAAGATCACATTGATGTAAACACACAGTCTTGTCCAAATTGCTCAAAATCAAATCATCATGATAATGCAGAATTTTGCTACGATTGCGGTGATAAATTAAATCACTAATGCAAAGTGAAAAACATTTAATCACCATTGTTGGTGCTACTGCTATTGGAAAAACTGCATTGAGTATTAAACTGGCTGAACACTTCAATACCGAAATAATTTCATGTGATTCTCGTCAATTTTATAAAGAAATGACCATTGGAACTGCTGTTCCTTCTGCCGATGAGCTTGCAAGTGCAACACATCATTTTGTCCAAAACCGTTCTATTTTTGATGCTTATAATGTTGGGCAATTTGAAAGAGATGCGCTGGAAAAATTAGAGACGTTATTTCAAGAAAACAACATTGTAATTATGGTTGGCGGAAGTGGCTTATACGTTGACGCTGTTCTAAAAGGATTGGATTATTTTCCTGATGTGACTCCAGAAATTCGTGAAAAACTGAATCAGCAATTAAAAGAAAACGGATTAGATTCTTTGCAAAAACAACTTAAAGAATTGGATGTTGAGAGTTATAACTCGATAGAAATAGAAAATCCACATAGAATAATTAGAGCGCTCGAAATATGTATTGGTGCAGAAAAACCATATTCGTATTATAAAAAGAAGCCAAAGAAAAAACGTAACTTCACTCCTATCAACATCGGAATTACTGCAGAGAGAGAACTAATTTACAATAGCATCAATCAGCGTGTCGATATTATGATGCAAAAAGGATTGCTCAATGAAGTGAAAGAATTACATAAACACAAAGCCTTAAACGCTTTACAAACTGTAGGTTATAGAGAACTCTTTCAATTTTTGGATAACGAGATAACTTTAGATTTTGCAATATCAGAAATTAAGAAAAATACCAGAAGATTTGCTAAACGTCAAAACACTTGGTTTAAAAAAAATCAAACAATCAAATGGTTTGACTTTGTAGAAGATTCAAAAGAAATAATCAGTTATATCAATTCAATGCTTTAATTTTGAGAAAAATATAAAAATGCAATTCAAAGAATTACATCTAAATAAACCAATTCTAAAAGCTGTATCAGAAAATAGTTATGATATGCCAACACTTGTTCAAGAGCGTAGTATTCCCGTAATATTGGCAAAAAGAGATGTCATTGTATCTGCACAAACTGGAACAGGAAAAACTGCTGCTTTTGCATTGCCTATCCTCCAAATGTTGTATGACAGACAAAATGCATCCGTAAAAAAAGGGAAGAAAATTAGAGCGTTGATTATCAGTCCTACAAGAGAATTGGCAATTCAAATAGAAGAAAATTTTAAAACATATAGCAAATACACCAATTTGCGAACAGCTGTTGTATATGGTGGCGCATCTATAGAACCACAAAAAGATATATTACGAAAAGGTGTCGATATTTTGATTGCAACTCCTGGACGTCTCCTCGATCTTCACAAGCAAGATGAATTAAACCTTGATTATATAGAAACTTTTGTGCTAGACGAAGCAGATTTAATGCTCGACATGGGTTTTATTGATGATGTTAATAAAATCGAACATCTATGCCCCGAAAAAAAACAAACGCTATTGTTCTCTGCGACAATGCCTCACAAAGTTGTTGAATTGTCAAAAACGATGCTAAATAATCCTGAGCGCATAGAAATTTCTCCAACATCATCTGTAGCCAAAGATGTGAGTCAAGTGCTCTATTATGTGCCTAAACCAAAAAAAATAGAATTGTGCCTACATTTATTGCGAAATTCTATAATAGGCAGTATTCTTATTTTTAGACGTACAAAATATGGTGTTGATAAACTTGAAGAAACATTGCTTCGCAATAAGTACAAAGTGACAAGCCTTCATGGTGATAAATCGCAGAGTTTACGTCAAGAAGCCTTAAAACAGTTTAAAAACAACGAGGTAAATATTCTTATTGCTACTGATGTTGCTGCTCGTGGAATTGACATCAATGATCTTGATGCAGTTATCAATTTTGACTTGCCAAATATTCCAGAAACTTATGTACATAGGATTGGTAGAACTGGACGTGCAGGAAAGATAGGAACTGCTTATTCTTTTTGTTCTGCTGATGAAAAATTGTATCTTGCGGCTATTCAAAAATTGATAAATACACAGATTACTATTGAAGATGATCATCCATACCCATTAGATCCAAGGGCAAAACCACAAGTACATAAAAAACAAGGAAGTAAATACAGAAAGGGTCGTAAATCTGTAGCTTCTAAGAAAAATAAAAAACGTTGGTATTAAAGTACTACAATGAAATTTAGGAATATTCTTTTATTATATATTGTCTCTTCATTGCTTTTTAGTTGTGGCGTAAAAAAACAACCTTCAAATAATAGCTCTATGAATTACCAAACTTTCAGAAATTCTCAAAAAACATTTGCTACTTCTGATGGCAACATCAAATATGTAGATCAAGGACAAGGAGATGTCATTTTATTATTACATGGTATTCCTGCTTCTTCTTGGTTGTATAGAAAAATGATTGATTCTCTCAGTGTAAATTATAGAGTAATTGCTCCTGATATGCTAGGATTTGGGAATAGTGATAATCCTAAAGGATATGAAATTTATAATGCTGAACAGCATGGAAAAAGAATCATAGAGTTAATGGATGGTTTACAAATAGATCAATGGAATCATGTCACACATGATGCAGGAGGTTTATGGACTTGGAAAATCTTAAAGACTAGTAAAGAAAGAATTAAAAAATTAGTGTTACTGAATACGATCATCTATAAAGAAGGATTTCATCCTCCTATGAGAATGAAAAAAGGTGTTTTTGCCAAATTCAGTATGTGGATGTATAAAAATGGTATGACGACTAACCTCCTTTTAAAAGGATTGTTTAAAAACGGATTAATGGAAAATAATCTAACCAAAACTGATATAGAAGGATATAAAAGACCATTGAGGGAAGGAAAAATAAATGCAATGTATTATTTCTTTAGCCAAACTTGTAACGTGTTTCCTGACAATAGTAAAGTTATAGAGAGTATCAATATTCCTGTAGCTGTAATTTGGGGAGCACATGATGGCATGTTACAATGGGAACCTCAAAAAGAACAAGTGATAAAAACGTTGAACATACAAAAAGAAGACATCCATATTCTCGATGCTAAGCATTTTATACAAGAGGAAAAACCAATTGAAGTAAGTGGCTTTATTTTAGATTTTATTAAAAGATGATTTTTGTGTTTCTCTATATTTTTTATATCCTAACAGATACGTGTTTAATTTCACCAGGTTGTTGTTTTAAATTTTCTCTTTTATTACGTAATGAAGCGTAGCGAAATGGAGTAATAAAAGAGAAAGAAAGACGACTTTATGCAACTCACAAACTGACCAATAATCAAAACCTTCTTTTTACTATTAATGAAAAAGTTAAAATTTTTAAAAAAGTAGAACTTCGTTTGAAGGAATTAGAACAGGAATTGACCAATATCCAATAATAGCTAGTCAATCTATAAAAATAGAGGTAAAAATTACACTCTAATTACAAACGAGTGTAATTTTTCACTACATTTACACTCGTTAAACAAAAGAGAGTAAAACTTACCTTCGTATCATATGAGAGATTTTAAAAAAGACAAGCCTTATAATAGTTTGCCTATTCTACCTCCAAATATAGACTTGGAAACCACAGAAATATTACGCAAGACTATTACTGCAAGTAGAGCGTTAGCCCAATTAAATGGAGCAATAACAAACCTACCAAATCCGAGATTGTTTTTAGATACAATTCATCTACAAGAAGCAAAAGCCAGTTCTGAAATCGAAAATATCATTACTACTAATGATGAATTGTACAAATCTGTAATTGCAGACAAAAAATTTGAGAACCCAACAGCAAAAGAGGTTATAAGTTACAAAGATGCTCTTTGGCACGGACTCGAACAATTAGAATCAAGACCTTTCATTACTACAAATCTCTGTGTCGAAATAATGCAACGCATCCGACAAAACACATCTAATATTAGAACTACACCTGGAACTACACTTTCCAACACCAAAGGAGAAGTTATTTATACACCTCCATCAGGAGAATCTGTAATTCGAGAAAAATTAAGAAATATTGAAAAGTTTATAAATGAAGATAACTCATTAGACCCTTTAATAAAACTGGCTTTGCTACATTATCAATTTGAAGCAATACACCCGTTCTCGGACGGAAATGGAAGAACAGGACGAATACTTCTTTTACTTTATCTTAAAATTGAAAAACTACTTGATATTCCTGCAATTTATTTGAGTGAATATATTATTCAAAATAAGTTTGAATATTATAAAAGGCTAAGACAGGTAACAGAAAAGGAAGATTGGGAAAGCTGGATAATGTACATCTTAGATATGGTTGAATGGACTTCTAGAAAGGGAGTAACGAGATTAGAAGATATTTTAAATTCAATGAAAACAACTTCAGAAGAAATTAAAAAAGAACTACCAAAAGCGTATTCTAAAGACTTAATAGAAATACTATACAAACTTCCTTATACAAAAAGACAGCATTTAATTGACGCAGGTTTAGGTACAGCAAAAACTGTAGGAAATTATTTGATAGCATTAGAGGAAAAAGGTTTTCTGAAATCTGTGAAATTGGGAAAAGAAAAACTTTACCTTAATCACAGACTAATGACAATACTTGAAAAAAAATAACGTGAATGAAAATTCGACAATCAAAATATCGAATAAGCCTAGGAATAGTTTTTTCCTTAGTTGGAAGTTTTTATATTCTCTTTTTACAAAGCCCAATGGTTGACAAACAATTTTTTTGTAAAAATTCTTTTTTACTTAGTATTATTTGTCTATCAAATAAGATATTTCTATCTGATTAAATTTGTAAAAAAGCAGACAGTAACATTTCAACTTATTGAAAGACAAAAAAAATCCAATTCTTATCGATACTATTGTTGGACTATTTTTATTTTGTGCATTACCTATTACTTTAGCCTATGTGAATAAAAAGTTTAATTCCCAACTTGACTGGAAAGACCTTACTGCAATAGGATTTTATTTATTAGGAACAATGATAACTTTGATTTCGGAATCGCAACGCCGAAAATGGAAAAATAAAAATACTTAATCGTTGCACAAGAATATAAAATCAATCCAAAAAAGTTGACATAAGCTATTTTTTTTTAGAGAAAACCTATTTTAAAATTTATGTGAATTCTAAATTTAAGAATAGTTGATGTGCACTCTGATAAAGGCTATTTATTTATAAAAGACAGCAAAGGCAAAAAAGACCATAAAACAATTTTATCAAATCATCTAGTTGATTTATTGAGAAAATACTATAAACTTTATAAACCATCATATTGGTTGTTTGAAGGACAAACTGGCGGTAAGTATAGTGCAAGCAGTATCAGAGCTATTTTTAGAAAGGCTGTTGATGGCACAAATTCAAATCCGTGGGCAACAGTACATACCTTGCGACATTCATTTGCAACACATTGTATTGAAAATAATGTAAATTTAAGGCATTTACAAAATATGCTAGGGCATAATTCGCCTAAAACAACTGAACTCTACACCAAAACCATTCAAATTAATAATAAAAATATTAGCAGTCCTTTGGACAAATTATTAAAAAATAGTAACTTGCAGACATATAAGATATAACCACAATAGGGTTATACATATGTTGTGATTTAATCCAAAAATGAAGTTTGAAACCAACTACAAATTTTAATTATAGCAGGAAAATTTTATTTTTTGCTTTAGAATTTTTAGAAACAAATTCTACATTAAGTTTGACAGTTACACTGTGAAAGATTGCTCTTTCAAACATTGTGAATGTTATAAAACTTAAGTAAAGAAACTGATTTTTTTTGAGAAAATCAAGTTTTAAAGCAAAAAATAAAATAATCGATTTAAATTTTCTATAATTTTGCAAATAAGACATTAATTATACAAATATAATGACCTATCTTATTTACAAACAAATTTATAGTTAATTCCTTTGATACTATTGCTTCATTTTTTGGACTACGTCTTTCTATTTTGCTTATATTTGAAAATAATAAGAAAAGCAAAATAGAAAGACTAAACACAACATCAGATAAATGACAATAATTTTTCCTTCAGAAAAATTACTGCACTTATCCATATGTTGTGTGTAATTTAAAGTGACCTTAATTGAATGAACAAAACCATTGAAAAATTAGACTCAGAAAGTGAATCGGCTTTGAATTATATGATTAATAAATCCGTTCAGTCTATTAAGTCTGGAAATTTTGAATTAGATGTCCGAACAGATTATATTCTCACCACTACAATTTCAATTAATGTAAGTCGTGAGGAATATTTGATAATTTCAAATGATTGGGCAGATACACAAAAAGAAGCAATTGATTATTATATTCTTAATGTAAGAATTGAGAAAGAACCTGCTGACATTAAAACGTCAAAAGACCCAAATCTCAAAAATTCTCTTGTGCATTACCCTAACTTTAGTTCTATTCTTTTAGGAGCTAGTTCCAAACTAAAAGAAATTATAGTTTACGAAAGAATTGAAAAAGGGGAAACCGAAGAAGTACAATACGATTCTGCTATTTTTTTCAAGAGAATAGATAATCTTTGTTTTTTGATAAAAAATGATGATTCGATTACAGGATATTTAAAATTGGTAACAAAAGAAAAACAGATTGCTAAAGAAATATCTGAATTGAAACCAAGATTGAAAATTTATGATGAATAAAAACTACACACAACAATATATAAACGGCATTAAAACGACCGTTTATACAAACCGTTCTACACCATTAAAGTCAAACTCAACAATGACAATAAAAGAAGCAATTTTAAAAGTATTAGAAGAACAAAAATCCTCTTTGACCTACTTAACAGTTCTTGAAAAAATTGACGAGAAAAATTATGTGGATTGGGGGAACTCTAAAACTCCATCTGATACTATTGGTGCTCAATTAGGTCATTTTATAAGAAAAAACGACACAAGAGTTAAACGAATTAAAGGAAAAAAAGGATTTGAGTATTATTTATCAAAATTTGAGGATGAACTAAACTTATCTGAAATTGTAGAAAACAGTCCAAAAGAGAAAGTAACTAAATCAAAAATATATCAAGAACGAGATTTGCACAAATTGTTAAGTAGTTATTTAAAAAATAAAAATACTTACTCAAAAACAATATTTCACGAAAAATCAGCAAATAGTAAGGACAATCATCAAAAATGGATACATCCAGATATGATTGGAATTAAATTTTTGAACTTACAGAATAAATCAAGTCAAGCATTACTTAAAGTAATTAACAAAGCAGATGCGTTTGAATTAATTTCTTATGAAGTAAAACGAGAAATCAAATCTGATTACGACCTAAAAAAATGTTATTTTCAGGCTGTTTCAAATTCAAGTTGGGCGAATTATGGGTATTTAGTTGCTTTTGAAATTAGTAGTAACCTAAAGGAAGAAATGGAACGGTTAAACCAATCTTTCGGAATTGGAATAATTGAACTGAAAGGAAATCCTTATGAAAGTGAGGTTTTATTTCCATCTAAATATAAAGACTTGGATTTTAAGACAATCGATAAACTCTGTGGAATAAACAAGGACTTTGAGAGGTTTATCGAACAAACAGAAACAATGCTAATTGCAACGGACAGATATATAAAAGGAACAAGAAAAGAGTTTGAGGAATTTTGTGATGAATATTTCAAGACTGACTCTGAAATTGAAAAATATTGCAAAGAGAAAAACATACCGTTTGAAAGTGAAAACGGTGTAGAACAAAGGTAATCGTTGCACAAGAATATAAAATCAATCCAAAAAAGTTGACCTAAGCGATTTTTTAGAGAAACCCTATTTTAAAATTCATACAAATTCTAAATTTTTAACTGGTTTAAAGTTGCTTATTTGAAAAAAATTCAAGATTTATCTTGAGTTTTTTATTTTCTAAAATAGTGTATCTTGCAATATATTATGCGCGCATAATAACTAGCTTTATTATTTATGAAATGAGTATGTTAAAAGTATTATCTCCCAAGGGAATAATTAATAGCGAACCTGCCTGCGACAGGCAGGCACCATGTAACAGTTAAAAAAACAAGAGATACAAGCACATGAAATACAAACATATTTTTGAACCATTAGATTTAGGTTTCACAACCTTAAAAAATAGAATTTTAATGGGTTCTATGCATACTGGTCTTGAAGAAGAAAAAAACGGATTAGAAAAAATAGCACGTTATTATGCTGAGCGGGCAAAAGGAGGTGTTGGACTAATTGTTACAGGAGGAATTGCTCCAAACATTCAAGGTTGGACAGGATTATTTTCTGCAAGAATGAGTTCAAAAAAACATGCACGTCATCATAAAGTAATTACTGATGCTGTGCATAAAGAAGGAGGGAAAATATGTATACAAATTTTACATGCAGGACGTTATGGTTATCATCCATTTAATGTTGCTCCTTCCAAAATTAAATCACCAATAACACCTTTCAAGCCTTTTAAACTCAATCAGTCTGGAATTAAAAGAACCATTCGTGATTTTGTAAATTCTGCTAAATTATCAAAATTGGCAGGTTATGATGGTGTAGAAATAATGGGTTCCGAAGGATATTTAATCAACCAATTTATTGCTGAAAGAACAAATAAACGTACCGATAATTATGGAGGAAGTTATGAGAATCGTATGCGTTTGCCTATTGAATTGGTAAAACAAACACGTGAAGCTGTTGGTAATGAATTTATTATCATTTATAGATTATCAATGCTTGATTTGGTTGAAAAAGGAAGCACGTGGGAAGAAGTAGTTCAATTAGGAAAAGAAATTGAAAAAGCAGGAGCAACAATTATTAATACTGGAATAGGATGGCACGAATCAAGAATTCCAACCATAGCAACATCAGTTCCAAGAGCTGCTTTTACATGGGTTACAAAAAAAATGAAATCAGAAATTAAAATTCCATTAATTACTTCCAATAGAATTAATATGCCAGAAACTGCTGAAAAAGTATTGGCAGACGGTCATGCAGATATGATTTCTATGGCAAGACCCTTCTTAGCAGATCCAGAATGGGTAAATAAAGCCAAAGCCGAAAAAGATGATGAAATTAATACGTGTATTGGTTGTAATCAAGCGTGTTTAGATCATGTTTTTCAGCATAAAGTAGCGAGTTGTTTGGTAAATCCGAGAGCCTGTCATGAGACTGAATTAAACTACAATAAAACTGATAAAAAGAAAAAAATTGCAGTTGTTGGTGCTGGTCCTGCAGGAATGTCAGCAGCATCTATTTTAGGAGAACGAGGACATAATGTTACGTTATTTGATGCTGATAAAGAAATTGGAGGACAGTTTAATATTGCAAAACAAATTCCGGGAAAAGAAGAATTTTATGAAACGATTCGTTATTTCAAAAAGCAATTAGAGCTTCATAATGTTACTGTAAAATTAAATATAAGAGTATCTTCGGATGAATTAGTTGGCGGTAGTTTTGATGAAGTAATTATTGCAACAGGAATAAAACCAAGAATGCCAAAAATTGAAGGAATTGAACATACTAAAGTGCTAAATTATTTAGATGTTTTGAAATTTAAAAAACCAGTTGGAAAACGTGTTGCTGTTATTGGTGCTGGAGGAATTGGTTTTGATGTATCAGAATACTTGGCTCACGAAGGTGAAAGTACTTCTCAAAATATTGATGCTTGGCTCAAAGAATGGGGAATTGATAAAACCTTAAAATCAAGAAGTGGTATTGAAGGCGTTGTATCAGAAATAGAACCTTCTCCAAGAGATATTTTTATGTTCAAACGTAGCAAAGGTAAATTTGGAGGGAAATTAGGTAAAACTACAGGGTGGATTCATCGTTCGACATTAAAAAAGAAAAACGTGCGGTTTATTAACGAAGTTCAATATACAAAAATTGACGATGAAGGTTTGCATTACACTCAAAATGAAGAACAAAAGATATTAAAAGTTGATAATGTAATTATCTGCGCAGGTCAAACTCCGTTAAAAGAATTAGTTACTCCATTAAAAGAAAAAGGAATAAAAGTCCATGTGATTGGTGGTGCAGATGTTGCGACAGAATTAGATGCAAAACGCGCAATTAATCAAGGATGTAGATTGGCAGCTGAACTATAAGAAATAACAAAATAAATGACGATATTTGTATTTCAAACTACAAAATTACTGATATATGGCAATGAATAAAAATACAGTACTCGCTTGGGCAACTTTTATAATGATTTTTGTTGGAGTTGCATTAATATTAATGGGAGCATATAGATACGAAGATGTTGCAGGTTGGGGATTTGCTGCTGTTGGTGTAGGATTTTTTGCAATTGCTTGGGTATTTAACGCGCTCAAGGGAAGAGTATAAGGGGCAAAGGGTCAAAGGTTTTGATGAAAAGAGAAGGCACCTAAACGAGAAACAAATAAACTTATAAACGATTGTAATGAGTGACGACAAGAAGATAATATTTTCGATGACCAGAGTCAGTAAGACGTATGCTGGAGCAAATAAGCCTGTCTTAAAAAATATACATTTAAGTTTTTTCTATGGAGCAAAAATTGGAATTTTAGGCCTCAATGGTTCTGGAAAATCAACTTTGATGAAAATTATTGCTGGAATTGAGAAAAATTATCAAGGAGATATAAACTTTAATCAAGGGCTAACAGTTGGTTATCTCTCGCAAGAACCAAAATTAGACGAAACAAAAACGGTAATTGATATTGTAAGAGAAGGCGTTGCAGAAACTGTTGCTGTACTCGAAGAGTATAATAAAATTAACGACATGTTTGGGTTAGATGAAGTCTATTCCGATGCCGACAAGATGGAAAAGTTGATGAATCAACAAGCAGTATTGCAAGATAAAATAGATGCATTAGACGCTTGGGAATTAGATACGAAATTAGAGATCGCAATGGATGCTTTACGAACACCAGAAGGCGACACACCAATAAGCGTATTATCTGGAGGAGAAAGGCGTAGAGTTGCTTTATGTAGATTGTTATTGCAACAACCTGATGTTTTATTGCTCGACGAGCCAACAAATCACCTCGATGCTGAATCAGTACATTGGTTAGAGCATCACTTATCGCAATATAAAGGAACTGTCATTGCAGTAACGCACGATAGATATTTCTTAGACAATGTTGCAGGATGGATTTTGGAGTTGGATAGAGGTGAAGGTATTCCTTGGAAAGGGAATTACTCATCTTGGTTAGAGCAAAAAGGGAATAGACTTAAGCAAGAAGAAAAAATTGCTTCAAAAAGACAAAAAACTTTAGAACGAGAATTAGAATGGGTACGTCAAGGAGCAAAAGGACGCCAGTCAAAATCGAAAGCACGTTTGGCGAATTATGATAAATTGATGAGCCAAGATCAAAAACAATTGGAAGAAAAACTAGAAATTTATATTCCGAATGGTCCACGTTTGGGAACTAATGTGATTGATGCGAAGGGTGTTTCAAAAGCATTTGGTGACAAGTTATTATATGAAGATTTGAATTTTAGTTTGCCTCCAAACGGCATAGTTGGAATTATTGGACCAAATGGTGCCGGAAAAACTACTATTTTTAAGATGATTATGAAGCAAGAAACTCCTGATAAAGGAGAGTTTAAAGTCGGTGATACTACTAAGATTGCCTATGTAGATCAGTCACATTCTAATATTGATGCTGATAAATCTATTTGGGAAAATTTTTCTGACGGACAAGATTTGGTTATGATGGGAGGAAAAATGGTGAATTCAAGAGCATATTTGAGCCGTTTTAATTTTGCAGGCTCTGAGCAAAATAAAAAAGTGAGTACACTTTCTGGTGGAGAACGAAATAGATTGCATCTCGCAATGACTTTAAAAGAAGAAGGGAATGTTTTACTACTTGATGAGCCAACAAATGACTTGGATGTAAATACGTTGAGAGCCTTGGAAGAAGGTTTAGAAAACTTTGCAGGTTGTGCAGTTGTTATTTCGCATGATAGATGGTTTTTAGATCGTATTTGTACACATATTCTTGCTTTTGAAGGTGATTCTCAAGTATATTATTTTGAAGGTTCTTTCTCAGAATATGAAGAGAATAAAAAGAAACGACTTGGAGGAGATTTAATGCCGAAGCGTATTAAATATAAGAAGTTAACAAGATAATTCAGAACTTTTCAAATAAGTTTCTGCATTTAGTCCTTCCATAAAAAGGAGGTCTAAAATACTTAAGTTGGAAATAAAACCGTGGGTATCATTAAAAATTTGAAAATAAGAATCGAATGAGTATTTCGGTTCTTTTTTTGCAATAGCAAGACTCCGAAAGTCTTTTATCTTCAGCTTAACTTGATAAGTATCAGTTTTTGAATAGGTGATTTCACTTTGCAAAGCATTGATTATAAACATATGACATTTTAAGTTAAAATCGAGAAGAAACGCTTGTTTTTGCTCATATAACGGACGTAAATCATCTTCGTAAAATTCAAAGAATGGCGAAGAATTATATGCTGATGCCAAAGATCGAAAATGGTTACGTTGCCATTTAACACTATTATCGATACGAATATCTTTTGTTTTTTGTTTTCCGTTGTGAATGATCGGAATATTAAGCGTTAATTTACCATTTGTGCCATATATATTACATCGATTTCGATAGGTTTGTTTCTGGAAATTATCTTCAACTTCAAAAATAATTTTCTTATTTTTAAAAATAGCAGCGTATTGAGAAATAGGAGCGAAGTATGTTGGTAAAAATAGCATTTACGCTTTTTTCTTTTTCTTTCTAAAATTACTATACACAATCCAGCCAATAATGATTCCAAAGATTAAATAACGAAAAGATGTTGCTTTTCCTTCTCCATGCACAGTTGTAAAGAAGCGTTCCCAACGAGGATTTCTAAAAATACCGCCATCATAACTCATCCAAATCAGCACAGGTTTTCCAACAACATGATCAAAAGGAACAAAGCCCCAATAACGAGCGTCTAAAGAGTTTTGACGATTATCGCCCATCATCCAGTAATAATCTTGTTTGAATGTGTAATCTGTTGCTAATTGCCCATTGATATAAATTTCATCACCATTAACAGTTAAATTGTTTCTTTCATATTCTGAAATCACACGTTTATAAAACGGTAATGATTCTTGGTCTAATTTTACTGTTGCGCCTTTCTTAGGAATATATAGAGGACCATAATTATCTCCATTCCAATTTAAACTTGATACGTGAGGGAATAAAGCAGCTTCTCCTTGACCTTTTGGAGTAATTCGTTTCTTTATTTTTTTTACTAATGGATTTTTAGATAGTCTTGCAGCATCTTCGTCTGTTAGATTCAAGACATAATTTCCATCACGAGTTTGTCCACCTTCTCTCACTTTTAATCTGTTTAAAAGCATGTTTTTACTTAATGGTTTTCCTCCAGTATTTATATCAAAATACCATTGAGGTTTTGCTCTGTCAGGTAATTCTGTGCGTTTACCATTGATATATACATATCCATTTACAATAGACAGAGAATCTCCTGCAATGCCTACACAACGTTTTACCAAATTGGTTTTTTTGTCTATCGGTTTGTAATAATTTCTATCTGGTTGAAAATCATTCATATCGAGCAACGTATCTGCAGGCTGATTAAAAACGACAATTTCGTTTCGTTTTATTTTTTGAAAACCTGGAATTCTCATATACGGCAACTGTAATTTATTCAATAATGAAGTTTCTTTTTTCTCAAAATTATCACTAAATAGGTACGATTTTTTATTTAATAGAAAAATTGTATCATGTACCATTGGCAATGCAACTGTTGTCATAGGAACTCGTGCACCATAATGAAACTTGCTAACAAATAAGAAATCGCCAATCAATAATGATTTTTCTAATGACGATGAAGGTATGACATAAGGTTGCATAATATATGTATGTACTGTTGTTGCAGCGATAATGGCAAAAGCAATAGAACTTATCCAATCTCCTAAAGTACTATTTGGTTTGAGGCTTCGATCTTTAATGTACTCAACATCAGTAAAATAATTAATGTAATAGATATAAAAACCAAGAGTAAGAATAACCAAAGTGCTATCTAATCGAGATTTTTTACCAAAACTTCGAATGGTTTCAATCCATACAACTGGAAACATAAATAGATTTACAATTGGAATAAAAAGGAGAATCACCCACCATTTTGGACGATTGATTATTTGCATTAAAACTATGGCATTATAAACTGGAATTGCTGCTTCCCATCCTTGTCTTCCTGCTTTTACATAGAGTTTCCAAGTTCCTAAAAAATGAATTACTTGTATAATTAATATGAACATAAACCACTGTGTTGCTGTCATAATTTTTATTTTTTGATTCCTAAAACATCTTTCATAGTATAAACTCCTTTTTTGTCAAGCAACCATTCAGCGGCAATAACTGCTCCTAATGCAAAACCTTCTCGATTGTGAGCTGTGTGTTTGATTTCTAAAGTATCTATAGGTGATGTGTACCTTATGGAATGAGTTCCTGAAACGTTAGGAATTCTTTTTGATATTATTGGTAGTGAATCTTTACTATTTGTCACATTTAATTTCCAATCTTTTTTATCAGTATTTTTGAGTATACCTTCAGCAATTGTAATTGCTGTTCCGCTTGGAGCATCTATTTTTTCTGTGTGATGAATTTCTTCAATAGTACAATTGTATGCTGTTAAATTTGCCATCATTTTGGCTAATTTTTCGTTGAGTTCAAAGAAAATATTGACTCCTAAACTAAAATTAGTTGCTGAAATAAATGCGCCGTTTTTTTCTTTGCAAAGTTTAACAGTTTTATTAAAATCTTTATGCCATCCAGTTGTGCCAGAAATAATGGGAACATTATTATTAATGCAATTACTAATATTTTTAAATGCTGCTGTTGGTGTGCTAAAATCAATGGCAATATCAGCAATCGAAATATCATAAGAATGAGTGTTAACATCAACTTTTAAAACGATTTCATGTCCACGATTTAAAGCAATTTTTTCAATTGCTTTTCCCATTTTTCCATATCCTAAAAGTACAATCTTCATTAGTTAAAACTATAAGAAACAGAAACTCCTGCAGCAATTTGATTTGTTATGGGATCTATTAATAAATTAGGGTTGAAAGAAAGGTTACTATCTGTATTTAATTGCATTAAATGCGCATCTACACTTGCCTCAACGATATTAAGAATATAAAGTCCAATAGTTATAAATAATGATAAATCTCGACCTTCTTTAAATCGTTTTTGAGCTCTTACAAGCGCTGCTTCACTCAATAAATTATTACCGTTTAAACCATCAAATTCATGTGGTTTTCCTGCTTTTAATAATTTAAATGCAGTTCGAGTTCGATTGTATTGCCTGTTATTCCCAATATAGAAGTATGTTGAAGTTCCAAGTGCTGCATATACAATTGGAATTTTCCAGTATTTCTTGTTATATGCTTGTCCAAGTCCTGGAAGAATGGCAGAATAAAATGCTGCTGTTGATGGGGTAAGAGGATTAATTCCTTCATTTACTGTCAGAATTGTATCGCTAATGTATATATCATTCTTTTGAGAAAAAGAGAAATTGATGTTAAAAATAACACACATAATAAGGATATAGAATGCTTTATAATTCACGATTATTGTAATAATTTTTTAATGCGAATAAAATCTTTTTCAGAAGTAAAAGGTATTACAATCTTACCATTATTATTTTTCATCATTTTAACTCTTATATTACAATTAAAATGCTCCTGAAGTTCGCCTAAACTATTTTTCACATAAAATGGAACTTGAGGTGTTTTTGTGTGATTTGTATCTGGAATCCCGCTTTTTATGGTTTTAACCAAATTTTCTGTTTGTCGTACAGATAATTTTCCTTTTAATATTTTCTCGTAAATAGTTAGTTGTTGGTCTTGACTGTCAATATTTATAATTGCGCGACCATGACCCATAGAAATAAATTTGTCTCTAATTCCTGTTTGAATTATAGGGTCTAATTTTAACAATCTTAAGTAGTTAGAAATAGTAGAACGTTTTTTACCAACACGCTTACTCATTTCTTCTTGTGTTAAATTGATTTCATCAATCAAACGTTGATAAGATAGCGCAACTTCGATTGGATCAAGGTCTTTACGCTGTATGTTTTCAACCAACGCCATTTCGAGCATTTCTTGGTCATTTGCAGTACGAATATATGCTGGAATTGTTTTATTTTCGATTAATTTTGAAGCTCTAAAACGACGTTCTCCAGAAACTAATTGATATTTATTTTCTTCTAATTTTCGAACAGTAATAGGTTGAACAATACCTAATTCTTTGATTGAATTTGCTAATTCTTGCAAAGCTTCGCTATCAAAGTGAAATCTTGGTTGATACGGATTTACTTCAATCGAATCAAGATTTATCTCAACAATACTTCCGATAAGTTTATCGGTAGTTGAATCTTTTAATAATGCAGACAAGCCTCTTCCTAAAGCTTGTTTTTTTGTTGCTTTTGCCATTATTTACTATTCTTTTTAAGAACTTCGTTTGCTAAACTAAGATAATTTTCTGCACCTTTACTTGTTGCATCATATTTTATAATACTTTCACCATAACTTGGCGCTTCACTTAAACGTACATTTCGTTGAATGATTGTTTTAAAAACCATATTATCAAAGTGTTTTTTTACTTCATCAACAACTTGATTAGAAAGTCGTAAGCGTGAGTCGTGCATTGTTAGTAATAAGCCTTCGATATTCAACTCTTTATTATGGATGTTTTGTACACCTTTGATAGTATTTAGTAGCTTTCCTAAGCCTTCAAGTGCAAAATATTCACACTGTATTGGAATAATAACAGCATCAGCAGCAACTAAAGAGTTTAAAGTTATCAAGCCAAGCGAAGGAGCACAATCAATTAAGATATAATCATAATCGTTTTTCACTTCTTCTAATGCTTTTTGAAGCATATATTCACGTTGTTTTTTATCTACTAATTCTATTTCAATAGCAACTAAATCAATATGTGAAGGGATGACATCTACATTTGGAGACTCCGTTTTTATAATTACTTCTTTAGCAGAGACTGTATGTTCTAAGAGTTGATACGTTCCTTTAATTACTTGGTTAGCATCAATTCCTAAACTTGATGAGGCATTTGCTTGAGGATCAGCATCAATTAATAATATTTTTTGTTCAAGTACACCTAAAGAAGCTGCTAAATTTACAGCAGTTGTTGTTTTACCAACACCGCCTTTTTGATTTGCAATTGCAATTATTTTTCCCATATAGATTGTGAGGTATTAAGACGTAAAAATACGATTATTTATGAGTTTTGAAAGTAGAAGATGTTAATAATTTGTTAGAATTAGGCACATCTCCTACTTTAAACTACTTGAGAAGTTAAATCGCAGTAATTAATTATGTTTTTTTAGGAATATTTGCTAATATTTCTAATAAATACTTCCAATATTTTTGAGTTGAACTGATACTTGCTCTTTCGTCAGGAGAGTGTGCTCCTTTGATAGTTGGTCCAAAAGAAATCATATCCATTTCTGGATAGTGAGTTCCTAGAATTCCACATTCAAGTCCAGCATGACAGGCTAAAATGTTTGGTTTTTCATCAAACATATCTTCATATAATTTACGCATCACTTTTAAGATTTCTGAACTTGGATTTGGCTTCCATCCAGGATAAGATCCACCAAACTCAACATCAAATCCGCCTAATTTAAAAGTAGATTGAAGTGTATATGCCATATCCCATTTTCCTGATTCTACTGATGAACGCGTTAAGCATCCAACTTTAATGTTTCCATCTTTTACAATAACTCGCGCAATATTATTAGAAGTTTCTACTAAATCTTCAATATCTGGACTCATTCTAAAAACTCCGTTATGTGCTGAATAAATAGCGTTTATTAATGCTATTTGATCAGCATTTGAAAGAACAGATTTAGGTTTGTCAATGTCAGTAAATAAAATTTCTAAATCTTTTTCTGTAGTGTCATATTCGTTATGAATTTCAGCAGAAATTTTGTTAAAAGCGTTTTTAAAATTACTCGTATTTTGAGTTGTTACAATTGCATTGCTTTCTCTCGGAATTGCATTTCGCAAACTTCCGCCGTCAATTTCAGCAATTTGAAGTTGAGACTCTAAAGCATGCAAAACTCTATTCATCATTTTGTTTGCATTTCCAAGACCTTTTATGATATCCATTCCAGAATGTCCTCCTTGCAAACCTTTTACAGTAACCTTATAAGCCGTAGAGTTTGCAGAAATACGCTCTCCTGTATATTTTTTAGTAGCAGTTACGTCAACACCTCCAGCACATCCAACGCCAATTTCATCATCATCTTCAGTATCTAAATTTAATAGAATTTCTCCAGTTAAATATCCTGCTTGTAAACCTATTGCTCCAGTCATTCCTGTTTCTTCATCAATAGTAAATAAAGCTTCTATTGCAGGATGAGGAATATAGGTAGACTCTAGAATACTCATAATAGATGCAACTCCAAGACCGTTATCAGCACCAAGAGTTGTACCATCTGCACGTACCCAATCTTTATCAACATACATTTTAATTCCTTCAGTATCAAAATCAAAAACGGTATCGTTATTTTTTTGGTGTACCATATCTAAATGGCTTTGCATCACAATTGTTTTGCGATTTTCCATCCCTTTAGTTGCAGGTTTCTTGATGATTACATTTTGGATAGGATCAATAATCGTATCCAATCCTAATTTTTTCCCAAAAGCAACCATAAAGTCAATTACTCGCTCTTCTTTTTTTGATGCACGAGGCACTGCATTTAAATCTGCAAAATTATTCCATACTCTGTTTGGTTCAAGGTTTCTTATGGCTGTATTCATTTTTTTTAGTGTTAAATTATGTTGAACAAAGATACAGAAACGTAATTCAAAATTTAAAGTTTAAATATTAAATTTCAATAACCGATTTTCTTAGGTATTCTGTTTTGAATTGTAAACAACGGAAAATAAATAGCAATGCCATTTTTTATGCGATTGTAATTTTTTATAAAATTTAAATGATGTATATTTAACTCTTCAAAATGCTATGAAAGAAGATTTACTACATTATTTATGGAAGCATAAACTATTTTTTTCGGATGCTATAAAAACATCAGAAGGAGAAGTGATAACTATAATTTCTATAGGAACTCATAATCATAATACTGGTCCAGATTTTTTTAATGCGCAATTGAAAATTGGAACTCAATTATGGGCAGGAAATGTTGAAATTCATATTAAATCATCTGATTGGTATGTTCATAACCATGAGAATGATAGTAATTATGACAATGTGATTTTACATGTTGTTTGGGAGCATGATGTTGAAGTGCATAGCAGTGAGAATATCGCAATTCCAACATTGGAGTTAAAAGAGTTTGTTTCAAAAAAATTACTTCAGAAGTATCAAAAATTATTCTCAAAACCTCATAAATGGATTAATTGCGAACAAGACATTTCTTCTGTTGATAGTTTTGTTATTTCCAATTGGTTGGAACGGTTGTATTTTGAACGATTGGAGCGAAAATCAGTTTTGATTACACAATTATTAGAAAAAACAAATTTTGATTGGGAAGCCATTTTATTTCGATTATTGGCTCGTAATTTTGGGTTAAAAGTGAATGCTGATCCATTTTTTGAAATGGCAACTTCAATAGATTTTTCGGTTGTTAGAAAAGAGTGGAATAACCAACTAAATTTAGAAAGTCTATTTTTTGGTCAATTAGGAATATTTAATAAGTCAACTGACAACCAGTATTTTAATGAATTAAATAAAGAGTATAATTATCAGAAGAAAAAATATAAATTGGATATGGTTCTTCGGAATTCTGTACAGTATTTTAGATTGCGTCCGATGAATTTTCCTACAATTAGAATCTCACAACTTGCAAGTTTGTATACTATACATCAAAATGTGTTTTCAAAATTAATGTTTTTAGAAACGATATCAGAAATTTACGATTTGTTTGAAATAACAACTTCTGAATTTTGGGAAACACATTATACATTTGAAAAAGAATCTCCAAAAAGAATGAAGAAACTCACAAAATCTTTTATTGATTTACTTTTGATAAATACGATAATTCCATTGAAGTTTGTATATTTAAAACATATTGGAAAATTAGATGAATCTGTTATTTTGAGTTTAATTCAGCAACTAAAACCTGAAAAGAACAGTATTATTGATACGTTTAATTTACTCAAAATCAAATCGAATAATGCGTTTGAATCACAAGCATTACTACAATTGAAAAACGAATATTGCACACAGCAAAAATGTTTGCAGTGCGCTATTGGAAATAGTTTGTTGAAAGGTTAGTTTAATACTTCGCAGATTGACCTTTTTTTGGTGTAGCTTTTTTAATGAAATAACGAATATATAGGTTTAAAGATTTTAAATCTTCATTGCGAAGGTACATCATATGTCCATTTCTATAACCATGGTATAATACGTATAAAATAGTGATGTAATTGCTTTTTCATCTTCCCAAAGAGGAAGTGTTCCAGTGCTTGCTGTGTACGTAAAAGTTACTCCTCTAACAGTTGTTTGGTGTTTTGTTACAATAATTACAGAATCTGCTTCAAAAGTACGATCTTGAACAGTAGTAAATGAAAAGAATAATTTTAACTAAACAAGTTTTGGATACTTCGTTGGATTTACTTCATGCATTATTTTATAGGCAGATTCAAAAATATCATTCTCGTTTGGTTTTGAGAAATAATCTCCATCAGTTCCATATGCAGGACGATGCGCATACGAAGTTACAGTTATAGGCTTGCTATCTAAATATTGATAACCGTTTTGTTCTTCAAGAATTTCTTGCATAATATATGCAGAGCCTCCTCCAGGAACATCTTCATCAACAATCATCAAACGATTTGTTTTTTGTAAACTTTTTACAATATCATGATTGATATCAAAAGGTAATAAACTTTGTGCGTCAATCACTTCTACATCAATATCAACTTGTAATAAATCTTTGGCTACTTTTTCTACAATTATTAAGGTTGAGCCATAAGATACAATTGTAATATCTGTACCTTCTTTAAGTGTTTCTACAACACCAATTGGTGTAGTGAATTTGCCTAAATTAGTAGGTAGTTCTTCTTTTAATCGATAGCCATTTAAACACTCAATGATAAGTGCAGGTTCGTTGGCTTTTAATAGGGTGTTATAAAATCCTGCTGCTTTTGTCATATTTCTTGGCACCAAAATATACATTCCTCTCAATCCGCCAAGTAATAATCCCATAGGCGAACCTGAATGCCAAATTCCTTCAAGTCTATGTCCACGAGTACGTACAATTACAGGTGCAATTTGTTTTCCCATCGTTCTGTAGCGAAGCGTTGCAATATCATCACTCATCAATTGTAAAGCATAGATTAAATAATCTAAATATTGAATTTCTGCAATAGGACGTAACCCTCTCATTGCCATTCCGATCGCTTGTCCTATAATGGTTGCTTCACGTATTCCTGTATCAGCAATTCTTATTTTTCCAAATTTTTCTTGAAGCCCTTCGAGTCCTTGATTAACATCTCCAATACGACCAACATCTTCTCCAAAAATCAATGTTTCTGGATAATCACTAAAAATCGAGTCAAAATTATCTTTTAGTACAACTCTACCATCAACTTGTGTAGATTCTTGACTGTAGATTGGTAAAATTTCTTTGATATTTGTTGCAGCGTTTTCAGATTCGTCATACAAGTCTGAGCTGTATTTTACATTATTATCTAATCGTGTTTCTTCAAGCCATACAAGTAATTTATCTTTAGCTTCAGAATTATCATGAATGATATATGGTAATACTTTTCTTACAAGTGTAAAAAATTCTTTTCGTGAAGGATCGACCAAAGAATGAAGTTCGTTTATAATTTTTGCAATAAAATTTTTATTAGAACTTATTAGTGCAACTTTTTTAATTAAAGAAACAAAAATAGTTAAGTCTTTTTTGATAGGATCAACAAATGCTTTCCAAGCATCTCTTTTTGCTTGACTCACCTCTTTTTTTGCTGATTTTTCAAGTGTGATTAATTCATCTTCACTGTTTACAAAACGTAGCGTTTCACCATTACTATCTAATTCGAAATTTAAAATCCATTCACGCATTTTTGTGTTACAATCAAACTCTTTTTCCCATTTTAAACGTTCTTTAGATTTGTAACGTTCATGAGAACCTGAAGTAGAATGCCCTTGAGGTTGTGTCAATTCTTTTACATGTACTATTGCTGGAATATGTTTTGTACGAACAAGTTTAGAAATTTTATTATAAGTGTCTGTTAGCTGTACATAATCCCAACCATTTACAGTAACGATTTCATATCCATCACTATTTTTATCACGCTGAAAACCTTTTAAGGCTTCAGAAATACTCTCTTTTGTAGTGTGATGTTTTGCAGGAACAGATATTCCATAAGCATCGTCCCAAACACTGACTAGCATTGGTACTTGTAGCACTCCTGCAGCATTGATTGTTTCAAAAAATAAGCCTTCACTCGTACTTGCATTTCCTATTGTTCCCCAAGCAATTTCATTTCCTTTATTAGAGAATTTTTTGCTATGATTGTCTAAAGAATCTAAACTCTTATATATTTTTGATGTTTGTGCTAATCCTAAAAGACGAGGCATTTGTGATGCAGTTGAAGAAATATCAGCAGAACTATTATATTGTTTAGTTAAGTTTTTCCAAGAGCCATCTTTATTGATGCTGTGTGTTGCAAAATGTCCTCCCATCTGACGACCAGCAGAAAAAGGCTCTGCTTTTATATCTGGATGTGCATATATACCTGCAAAAAATTGTTGAGGAGTTAATTCTCCAATAGCCATCATAAAGGTCTGATCACGGTAATATCCTGATCGAAAATCTCCTTTTTTAAATGCTTTTGCCATCGCAAGTTGAGGCACTTCTTTACCGTCACCAAAAATACCAAATTTCCCTTTTCCAGAAAGTACTTCTCTACGACCTAACAAACTACATTCTCTACTTACTACGGCAAGTTTATAATCGCTTAAAATTACGTTTTTAAACTCTTCGAATGATAATTGGTTTGTGCTTTTTGAAGTTATCTCAGAGATCATAGATGGAATTTTGAAACTTTTTGCAAATTTAAGTTTTTATAATGAATTATGAAAATAATTATAAATAATTATCATATTCTCATCAATAGAAGCCTCTTCTAGCGAAATTAATAATTTTTACAGGATTTATGCTTAATGAAAATCTGATTTTTGAACTGTAATTTGGCTGTCCAACTTCCCAACCATTATTTGAATAGAGAGGGAAATAAACTTCTAATATTTCGTGAATGAAGTTAAGTCTAACACCATTTTCATACGCAAAATAAACAGATTCGTCTTTGTTTTTTAAGAATCCAACATCATTATAATTTCTGTCCAACGCCACAATCCAATACTAGCATTTATAGTTGCGAGCCATTGATTTGCAAAATTTTGAGGTAAAAAGGACTTAAACCCTCCTTCGTTGGTTATATACTGCTGACTAAAAAAACCACTACTTTCAGATCGCCCTAAATAATCTAATCTAAACAAATAGTCATTCTGTCGAGTCAATCCAAAGTCAAAAAAATCTGAAGTTGTTTTGTTGTCTATAAATGCTCCTGCATAAAAACGAAAATCAAATTGACGATTCTTATCTGTTAGTTTTCGATACCGAAAATCTACAGATATCTTGCTAAATTTATTGGCAAGTTCAAGATTTGTGGTATATCTTAAATCTTCAATAATATTTGGCTTTGAGTAGGAATATCCAATATTGAAAACACTGTATTTATTTGATTCAGGATTCTGATTTATTGCATTCGGATTAGCATCTCGTTTTATATTTACATAATTTGCGAAAATAGCACTTCCACCAACATCACGTAAATTTTTTCGTTTAAATTGTATAGACATATAAGGAGAAATTGAGCGATACGCTAATTCTGGAGCATAATTGAATGAACTCCCTGCGATTCCAAAAAAGGTTTTATCTATTTTTGATTTTTCTTTTTTCGGAATATGTTTATAGAGTGCTGAAAAAGAACCAACTAAACTTTTAGACTTTGTTCCGTAGTAAGGGCTGATTTTATATGTAAAATTCTTATTTAAAATAGTTTTATTGCTCAGTGAAACACCAAGTTGTAAGCCATCATAGAAATTGTATTTATAAATAGGACTGTAGTACAATTGATTGTAATAAGGATCTTCAATATCTCGTAAAAATTTAAGTTGTAGAGGTCTGTTGAATAATTTTTTATCTAAATTTTTCCAGTTATCACGTAGGTTTAGTTCAGGATATAAATATTCATAATTAAGAGATAATTTGTCAAATCCGTTTTTAGGGATGATAATTGTTTTTATAGAATCAATGCCTGAAATCCATTTTTTAAAGTGAATGTCTTTATTCTTTATGCCATACAAAGCAATAGGAGCAGAAATATCTCGTTTGTTTTTTATAGTTACGGCAACAGAATCTTTGAGTATTTCAACATTACTAATAGTATAATCTATTTTCTTTTTTGATTTGATATAATCGCCAAAAAACCAAGATAAATCTTTGTTGGTTTTGTTAAGAACTAATTCTTTAAAACGGTCACTGTGTGTAAACTTTAGCGTGCTTTCTTTGTAAAATTGCTTTAATATTGATGATACAATATCATCTTTTAGAAATTCATTTAAATATCGAAGTCCTAATCCTGCTTTGTATTTGTTGACTATCTTTCTATTAAAATTTGATAGCGAATCGGCTCTCATATTCAATGGTTGATCTACATTTTTACGCGCTGCAAATTGATAAATTAGAGGGTATTTATCATTAAACTTTAGTTGCGTAAGATTAAATTTACGTAATCCCCAAATCTTAGAAATATTTCCTGTCGCTTTCATTTCAGGATAATTTTCTTCAACATATTCCATCATTAAATAAGATTGTAATCCATCTAAAAGCCAAGAATCTTGACGTTTGTTTACGACTATTACATTGTTGAGATATTTTTCAGTCAATGCTTTAAACATTTTAATATCCCATTCAAAAACATCAGAAAATGAACGTAAAAAAGAAGGTAATTGATTGAAGCCGTAAACAGGATTTTTAGAATAAGTTATTTTATTTATCAATAACCTTTTATGAGGATATTTTCCTAAATATTTTTCAATAAAAGCAATTTCTCTATTTAATATATCAGTTTTGACTCCAACGCTTAACTTATCAGAATTTAAATTTGTTTCAATAGAAATGTTATCAGTATTAAAAACTTCAAAATCATTTTTTTATTGATATTCAATTCAATATCAATTCTGTTTTTTACCACTTAAATGATATATTTTTTCGTTACCATTATTTGTGATTGTAGTTGATAAACCTGTATTTAAATTGTAGTTGTTTGGAACTGTAAAAGTGATGTCGTAATTGCTTAACTCCATCAATAAATCATCCATATCTAAATTACTCATCAACTTCCAGTCTTGGTCATAAAATGTTGGAACTAAGTGCCAATACCTTAAATCGTAAGCATTTTTACTCCTGCCATATTTGGTAAATCTGTCTGAAGGAATTTTAACTGTATATGTTGCACTAATTACAATAGAATCTTTTGGATTCAAGATTTTTTTAAGCGGTAGTTCTATAATATCAATAGCGTTTTTTGTTGTTCTCCAAGTTGCTGAAGAATAATTTACAGAAATATTTTTTACATCAGAATACCCTCGAAATTTTTCTTTCGAAAAGTGTAAATTTTTATTGTAATTTTCAATTAAGCGTTTTGATAAAGGTGTTTTTTTGTTTTTATAGCCATTCGCCCAATTATGCAAGTAAATAGTGTCTAAAGTTGTATTTGTATTATTGTAAAAAACTATTTCTTGTTGAATTTTTAATTCATGAGTTTCAGTATCTAAAGTTGCATTTATTGTTACCTCATTATTTTGTGCAAATGAAGTATCAATAAATAGAAAAGAAAAAAGGAAAGTGAAACTCAGAAATTTTTTCAATTGATTTTTTACGAATTAATAGGATTAATAAATTTATTCTTTGCTAATGTAATAACGTAAGCACTTGTTGAAAAATTACTCACATCTATCGAAATTTGTATAGATTGTGTTAATATTTCATCAGCTCCTGCTTCTGTTTCCAGTTCGCAAACGGTAAAAATATCAGACTTTTCATTATTAGAAATTTGGGCTTAATTCATATTTCTTATAAAAATTATTAATCACATCAATCACTTCATCTGAATTATCAACAATTGAGAATAAATCCAAATCTTTTGGACTAATATTTCCAAATTTTTCTAAAAGTGTGTTTTTCACCCAATAAATTAAGCCACTCCAAAAATCTGTACCAACCAATATAATTGGGAAAGCGCCTATTTTTTTTGTTTGAATAAGTGTAATTGCCTCAAACATTTCGTCAAGTGTTCCAAAACCTCCAGGCATTACAACAAATCCTTGAGAATATTTTACAAACATAACTTTACGAACAAAAAAGTAATCGAAATCTAAATTTTTCCCTTTATCTATAAACTGATTGTCGTGTTGCTCGAAAGGTAATTCGATATTCAGTCCTACAGAAACTCCTTTTCCACGATGCGCTCCTTTGTTCCCTGCTTCCATAATTCCAGGACCTCCTCCAGTTACAACTCCATAACCATGCTGTGTTAAATCAAAAGCAATTTCTTCTGCAAGCTTGTAATATTTATGCTCTGTATTTGTTCTTGCCGAACCAAAAATACTCACGCAAGGTCCAATTTTACTTAGTTTTTCATATCCATCAACAAACTCAGCCATAATTTTAAATATCGCCCAAGAATCATTGGTTTTTATTTCATTCCAAGTTTTTTGCTTTAATTTTGCTTTAATTTTTCTATCTTCAGTCATAATCGTTTCGATTTTTATTTTTTTGATAATTGCGCCTTAAAAAATAATTAAGACAAGGTGCTAAATTAGCTCTTTTTTAAGAAGTGAGCGGTATAACTTTCTTTGCTATCCATAATTTTTTCAGGAGTGCCTTCACAAAGAATTCTTCCTCCATTTTTTCCACCTTCTTTTCCTATGTCAATAATGTGATCTGCAAGTTTGATTACATCCATATTATGCTCAATCACCAAGACTGTATTTCCTTTGTCAGTAAGTTTGTTGAGCACTTCCATTAAAACTCTAATATCTTCAAAATGAAGTCCTGTTGTTGGTTCGTCAAGAATATAAAATGTATTTCCTGTATCTCTTTTTGAGAGTTCAGAAGCCAATTTTATTCGTTGTGCTTCTCCTCCAGAAAGCGTTGTAGATTGC